>CAWJIM010000024.1:0-493225 GCA_963842945.1 uncultured Gemmatimonadales bacterium | reverse complement strand
TGGTCGCTCCAGGAGCGGCTCGATGAAGCAGTCGCACCTCGCGCGGAGAAAGCCGTGGTAACACTGCTGGTAACAAACCCGGTCAGCGACGGCCAGCGCTAGTAAGCGCCGGCCGCCCTTAAATGCAAGAAAATGAACGCTGGTCGGCGGGTGCCAACGCTCGGTTTCGGTCTGATAAGCGTGAGGTCAGTAGTTCAACTCTACCCAGGCCCATATTCTGAACCTGTTGCCCCGCTTCGGTGATCTCACACCGGCCGGGGCTTCTTCATGGGCGAACCGGGGTCGGAGTGTCGATTCGCAGCCCGGGCTCGGCCTCCCCTTGCATGCGGCCCCCTGTGTCCGTATACTGAACCGTATGGTTCAGTATACGCAAGCCCGCCTCGATGACTCGTTCGCCGCGCTCTCGGATGCCACCCGACGCGGCGTTCTGGAGCAGCTCGGACGTTCCGACGCTTCGATCACGGACCTTGCCGAGAAGTTCCACATGACCCTCACGGGCATGAAGAAGCACGTCGGCGTCTTGGAGGAGGCCGGGCTCGTCACCACCGAGAAGGTCGGGCGGGTGCGGACCTGCAAGCTCGGCCCGCGCCGATTGGAGGAAGAGACGGCGTGGCTCGAGAGGTACCGCCAGCTCTGGGACGCACGCTTCGACGAGTTGGACAAGGTTGTCGACGAACTGAAACGGAAGGAGAAAACCGATGGACGCACCGAGAGAGAGTGAGCCTACCCTCATGAAGAACCGCACGACGGTGGAACGGAAGTCCGAGCGTGAGCTCGTCGTCACGCGAACCATCAACGGCCCGGCGCGCCTCGTGTTCGAGGCGTGGACCAAGCCCGAGCTGTTCAGGCAGTGGTGGGTGCCGAAGTCGATGGGAATGTCCCTGCTTTCCTGCGAAATGGATGTTCGTGTCGGGGGCAGGTACCGTTTGGAGTTCGCACACGGGGACTCACAGTCGGCGTTCTTCGGCACGTACAAGGAAGTAACACCGCACTCGCGCCTCGTCTGGACCAATGAGGAAAGTGACGAGGGTTCCGTCACGACGGTGACCTTCGCGGAAAAAGGCGGCAAGACGTTGCTGGTCATGCACGAGCTTTATCCCTCGAAGGAAGCTCTCGACGCCGCCGGCACCGGGGCGGCGGATGCGATGGGAGAGACGTTCGAGCAACTGGACGAGCTTCTCGTCACCCTGGGCGCGAGCGTGGGACGGAGGGAGAAATGAACGCCCCTACCTCGATCACCATCACGCCAGTCCGCGTTGCCGACCTGCTCGCCGAGGGCGAGCGGATGCCGGTCTACGTGCACGTCATCGACCATCCCGATGCGCGCGTGCTGGTCGACACCGGCATGACGGAGCTGCACCCGGCGGTGGCCGACCTCGATCCCCGCCTACTTCCGCTGAGCCAGCAGGACTTCGACCTCGCCGGCATCGACATCGTCGTCAACACACACCTGCACTTCGATCACTGCGGCGGCAACCACCTCTTCGCCGGCAAGCCGATCTACGTCCAGCGTCGGGAGCTCGACGACGCGCGCAACGAGGACGACTACACCATTCGCGAGTGGGTCGATGCGCCCGGCGTGCGGTACGTGCCGGTCGACGGCGAACTCGAGCTGCTTCCCGGGCTCCGGCTCGTCCCGGCGCCGGGCCACACACCCGGCATGCAGGTCGTCGTCGTCGAGACTGGCGGGCGCCCGGTCGTCGTTGGCGGCGACGTGGCGGTTTGGTTCGGCGAGCTCGACGAGCCGCACACCGAAGGCCAGCTGCTGGTGCGCGCGCTCGACCCCGAGCTGGTCTGGCTCGCGCACGAGCAAGAGCCGTGGCGACCCCGCACCGCCTAGAGCATCACGCCGGCGCTCTCTGGGCCTCCCGGGTTCCGCGCGTCAGGATGCTCATCTCGGCATCTAGTGCGTTCAGCGCTTGCATCACGGCATCGGCTTTTTCGTGCGCTCTCTCGGAGTCATCCACCCGGTGAATCCCTACACCATCTCCGCGGGTGACGACATAGACCGGAATTCCTTCCGGCTGCTGGGTCCATTCCTTCACCCGCCATTTCGACCCCTTGGGCCGGTACTCCTGCGCCAGTTTCTTCCCCAGCTCCTTGTACTGCTGCACGGTCCACAAGCCGGGTCCTTCCAATGCCAGTCGTCTCACGAGCCAGTCCTCGGCTTCCATCCTGGACCGGATTGGCGACATAGATGTGCCTTCCCTGCCGTTGGGCAGACGCATGGGTGCTAGGGGCGAAAACTACGCGAAAGCGCGATGGTCAATGAGGGGGAGCTAGCCGCCGCTCTGCGGATCTCGGCGGGCGTACCCGCGCCGCCGCTCCCACGTATTCGACGTTGTGAACTCAAAGTAGTGGGTCGGGAGTTTCCGGAGCCGTCCCTCGACATCGACCCAGACGAGACCGGGCTCCGCCTGAGGGCAAAGGGCCCCGGGATTCCAGGTTCGAACTGGGTGCCAGGTGTCAGAAGGAATGCTGGGGTGCTGTGCCGCCAGCTTGGGCCGAAGACGGACAAAGGTGTAGACCAGGGTGCATGGATGGCCAGGAGTGGGCATGTAGTGAAGTGGGAAGCGTAGTCGTGAACCACAGGGCCGATGTTACTCCCGACCCGGTTCATCGCCTACCATCGTGGATGGGGGGGCCGGAAGCTGACCTCACGTACCAAAAAGTTCAAGAGCGTGAGGTCGGTCGCTATGGGGCGGAAGGCCCGCAAAAAATCTCGAAGCGAGCTCGACCGCTACCCTCGGGCGGCACTAAAACCCTATGAGGGTTCCGTCCCCGCACGGTGCACTGGGGGATGTCCAAGAGCAGCACCATGTGTGGGCCGGCGGCAATGTTGGAGATGGCGAGGAAGCTGAAGCCGCTCATACGGAGGACCCGGCCACCGTCTATGGAAAAGAGGTAATTCGGTACCCTCTGGGTACCAAACGTTACGATTTCAATCTCGAGGATCCCGCGAAGCCCCACACAGGTGACGACAAAATCCACCGCGGTGATCTCGACGGCCTCGATGCTCACTGTGCGAGGGTTGCCCTGCGCCATGCAATGCGGGGCCATCCCCCGGAGCGCGATCACGTGTTGACCCGGAGCCACATCGCGAATCAAGACTATCCCGGTATCGATGTTTGCTCGCTCAGCTCCATCGATCAGGACAGTGGGTGGAGTAGCGTATGGCAGCCGTCCTCGGGTCGACGTGGTAACTAGGACCTGCCCGGTCCGGGCGGCGCAGACCACTGGAATCGTGACAGTCGTCGTCCCCTCGGTTTCGACCATGACGCTTCGGGGATTGGCGCCGTCCACCATGCAGTTGTCGGCAATTCCGGCGACAAAGACGGTGTGATCACCCGGCTGGAGGTTGTGGACTTGTAGGGGGGTGGGAGTCCGAACGGCTCGGGCCCGCTCGGCATCGACCTGAATGGTATAACCATCCAGATCCGGCTCGGCGCCGGTAATGGACACGATGATTTCGAGGCTCGGTCCAGCGAATCCGGCTACAGCATCACCATCACAGGCGGCGACTGCCACTGTGGTAAGGACCACCAGGAACAGACGGGAGACACCTTGCCCGGACGGCATCGGGCGACCTCAAGTCAAAATTGAAACCACCGCTTAATAACAGTAAGCCTGGGAGGCAGCGCTGGCGAGTCAAGGGCTCGGTGCCGAATCGGGAAGCGACTAGACCGTCGCCGGCTTCACGATGAGGGCCGTGACCATGCCAATCATTCCGTGCTCCGATTCGGCGTGGGGCAGGATGTGGCAGTGGAACGCCCAGGTGCCGGGATTGTTCGCTTTGACCAGCACGTCCCAGCGCTCCCCCGGCGCGATGTTGAGCGTGTCGCACTTCCACGGCGCCGGCTGGTCCCAGCCGTCCTTCGCGATCACCGTCATGTGCATGCCATGCAGGTGCATCGGATGGATCATCATCCCTTCATTCATGTACCGGATCCTGACCGTCTGGCCTTGCTGGCAGACGATCGGCTCGGTGGCCGGGAAACTCTTGCCATTGAGCGTGAATCCGTGAGACCCGTCGTTCAGCACCATGACGTAGTCCACGTCGGCCCGGTGCGAAGCGACCGGCCTCCGAGGCTCGACGATGAAGGCTCCCAGGAGACCCTGGCCCACTTGCAGAGCGGCATTGTGATGCGAGTGGTACATATGGGAACCGGCATTGGGGACGGTGAACTCGTAGGTGTAGCGGTCGCCCGGCTTGACCGGCGGCTGGGTGATGAATGGCACGCCGTCCTGGTCATTGGGCACCTCGAGTCCGTGAAAATGGATCACGGTGGATTCGGGGAGCTGGTTGAGCAGATTCACCCGCACCCGGTCGCCCTGCCGCACCCGGATCTGGGGACCGGGAACCTGCCCGTTGTAGGCCCAGGCCTTCACCTTCCGCCCCGGCTCGACCTCCCATTGAACCTCTTCGGCGGTGAGATCGAATACCTTGACGCCCTTCTCGATCCGCGGCTTCAGCAGCTGGTTCCCCTTGCCCTCCGTCTTGGCCGGGAACGCCTTCACGCCTTTCTCGTGCATCGCGTCCATCTCGTCGGCCCGCTGCCGCGGGGACGGTGGAGCGGCCGGCGCCGCAGGCGTCGTCGCCTGCGCGGCTTCGGGCGCCTTGTCGCTGCACGCGCCCAGGGTCGAGAGCACTGCGGGCAGGCCGATTGCGACGGTTGTCCCGCGCTTTATGAACTCCCGGCGTGAGCCCGCTGGAGTCGCGATCAGATCTGAACCCACGAAACCTCCTGGAGAAGGGAGCTATTCATCACGGGAGGAACCTAGGAAGCGGGGGGTAAACCGGAGGTGGAGAAAGTGTGAAGCTTTCTTCAGGAGCGAATTTCTGCGACCTCGCCGTTACGACGGAGGCTGAAGCCTACCCCGCGGATGGTGGCCAGGAGTTGCTCGCCGGCTGCCTCACTCAACTTCCGGCGCAGATTGCCGACGTGCACGTCCACCACGTTGCTCTCCGGGTCGAAGTGCATGTCCCAGACCTTCTCCAGGAGCGTAGTCCGCCTGACGACCTCCTCCGGATGGAGCATGAAGTACTCCAGCAGCTGGAACTCCTTGGGAGTCAGATCCAGGCGCCTGTCGTTCACGGTGGCGATGTGCCGCAGACGGTCGAGTGCGACCGGGGGATATCGCAGCACGTCCAGCCGCTCGGCCCCGCCCCGGCGGTGCAGGGCGCGAATCCGGGCGAGCAGCTCGTCGAAGGGAAACGGTTTCGACAGATAGTCGTCGGCCCCGGCGTCCAGGCCCCGCACCACATCTTCCGTGGCATCCCTCGACGTAAGCATGAGGATCGGGGTGGTCCGGCCCTCGCGCCGGAGCTCCGTTGCCACCTGGAAGCCGTTCTTCTTGGGCAGGACCACGTCGAGGAGAATGATGTCGTAGTCATACACGTGCGCCAGCATGGTCGCCTCCTCGCCGTCGGGCGCGACGTCGACCACGTGACCCTCTTCCTTCAATCCCTGCTCGATGAAGCCCGCGACCTTCCGGTCGTCTTCCACCACCAGAATTTTCATGATTGGAAATCTATGGATGACGGCTGAACGTAGGAGAAAGGATCTCTGAAGATTCCTTCATCTCCGGGGAGGCCGGCAGCTCCAGCACGAAGTAGCCACCCTGGCCGGGCCGGGCGAACGCTCGAAGCTCGCCACCCAGGAGTCGGGCGAGCCGGCGAGATAGCGGCAGCCCCAGGCCGGTCCCGCGGCTCTCGCCCGCGGCCTTGGTGAAATAGATATCGAAGATCCGCTCCAGCTCACTTTCCGGTATTCCGCCGCCGGCGTCCTCGACCGTGTAGACCACCCGCGACTCCCGGACGGAGACATACAGCCGGACCGTGCTCCCCTCCGGACTGTGCTGTATGGCGTTGCCCAGCAGATTGATCAGGATCTGCTCCACTCTGCTCCCGTCGGTCTCGCAGCTGGGCAGGCTGGACTCCACGTCTATCTGGAGCAAGACTCGCTTTGCTTCGGCTGCCGGCGTCACCCGCGCCATCGCCCGCCGGGCCATCGAGCTGGGCTCGGTGGCGCGGATGACCGGCTTGAGACGATCCTCGTCCAGCCGGCTCAAGTCGAGCAGGTCGTTGATCAAGCCGACCGCCTGCTGGGCCGAGTCGAGAACCTCGAACGCCGCCCGGGGCACGGTGGCGGGATCCTTCTTCCGAACCATCATCTCCGCCCAGCCCTGCACCGCGGCTAGCGCATTCCTCAGCTCGTGGTTCACCATGGCGAAGAAGCGCTCCCGCGCCCGATGCAACTGCTGGACTTCCTCGAGCAGTCGAGCGCTCTCCTCGTGCAGCCGGGCGTTCTCCACCGCGGCCGCCGTGTTGGCGGCCAGCAGCACGGCGATGTGCTCGTCGTCGCTGCTGAAGAGCTCGCCGCCGAACTTCTCCGTCAGGTAGAGATTCCCGAAAACCCCTCGCTTCCCGACGATGGGAACGCCGAGGAACGAGTGCATGGGCGGGTGGTGGGGCGGAAATCCGTAGGAGTCGGGATGTCGGGTAAGATCAGGCAGCCGGATGGGCCGGGCTTCACGGATCACCAGTCCCAGGATGCCGTGCCCCCGCGGCGGCGGTCCGATGAGCGCCCGCTGCTCATCGCTTACGCCATAGGTGGTGAAGCTCTCGAGCAGCCGCCCGTCTGGTGCCAGGACCCCTATTGCGGCGTAGTGCGCCCCGATCACCTGTGCGGCCACCTCGACCACCCGCTCCAGCACCCGCTCCAGCGACACCTCCGTGGTCAGCGCCGAGGTCGCGAGCACCAGTTGCTCGAGCCGGGCTCCCATGGCGGCCTGGCCGGCACTGGATCCAGATGATGGTGGTACTGCTCCGGATTGGCTGCTGGTCATGACTCCAATACTAGTCGGAGTTCTTCTCCGGGAGACCCTGAAAAGGTTCCTGGCTCCTTCACGATTTCTTCATCGGGCGATGGGTAGCGTTGAGTCCTTCGATGATCGTTGTGTCCGACGAGCACGCTGAATGGAGAGATCGTGAAGCTTAACCGCATCCTCGCGGCGGCCGATGACTCGGCCGCGGGACGAGAAGCAGTCAGGGCCGCTTTCAGCCTCGCGGCCCGCTCCTCCGCCACCCTCTCGCTGCTCCACGTGGTCGCCGCTCCGCTGCGAACCATCGCAGGAGGCTACCTCAGCGAGAGCGGTGGCGTTCCGGCTGAGCAGGAGTCGTCGGAGCTCCGAGTGCGCCGCTGGCTCCTGGGCGATGATTCTCCGGCGCTGATCGATGCTCCGATCGAGCTGAGCTTGGCCTACGGTGTTCCCGGTATCGAGATCTGCCGATTTGCCGAAGAATGGGCGGCCGATCTGATCGTGGTGGGCCGCAAAGAGCATTCTGAACGGGCCAGGCTGTTGCTGGGCGATACCGGAGACGCGGTGACCCGGAGGAGCAGGGTGCCGACGCTGCTGGTTCCCATCCGGGGGACTGGGCTCAGCAGGGCGCTCGTGGCGCTGGACGGGTCGGATCGGGGCATGCAGGTCCTCGGTCCGGCCTGCTCCTTTGCCAGGGTGCTCGGCGCATCCCTCGTCGTGGTGAGCGTGGAACCGCGGATGCCGGATGATGCGAGCTCGAGCCCGCTTCCGCTCACTCGCAGTGTCGCACTGGAGTCCCGGGTCAGGAGCACGGTGGCCGCCGCCGGGTGTGGCGAGGTCGAAGTGAGGATTCGCCGGGGTGCCGTTTCCGCCGAGATCCTGGAGGAGATCGAATCCGGGAGTTACGATGTGCTGGTCATCGGCCAGCATCGGGGCGGCCCGTCCTGGCTGGTCCAGAGCAGCAGCACGGCGCAGCACCTGGGGCACGCTGCACCCTGCGCGGTGCTCACAATACCGCTGTGAGCGCTGGCGGTCCTCTTTTATCACTGGGGAGTCTTTATGTCTCGGAGTTTCTGGTTAATCGCGAGCAGCCTCAGTCTGGCTCTGAGCGGATGCCGCGACTCGACTCCCGTCCCGCCGGCTGCGAGTACCCCTGGCGGAGGGGATTCCACGCAGCAGGAACAAGCGACCACGAGCCCGTCGGAACAGCCCGATACGGTGCCTCCGGCCGACGTGTCGCACGGTGAGGCGAAGATCGGTGGTCCCGAGGCCGAGCCGGCAACGGTGGCCGCTGCACTGGCGCCGACCGAGCCCGGCAGACTGCATCGAATCCGTCTGGAGATGAGCCACGCGCCAGTCGTCATTGCGCCCGGCGTCCGTTACGCGGCGTGGACCTTCGGCGGCCGGGTTCCCGGGCCACCCATCCACATTCATCAGGGCGACACGGTGGATTTTACCCTGATCAATCGGGCGAACATTCCGCACAGCATGGACTTTCATGCGGCGGAGATCGCTCCCAGCAAGTACTACGTCAACGTGCTGCCCAACGACTCCCTGCATTACCGCTTCGTTGCCCGGGTTCCCGGCGCCTTCATGTATCACTGCGGCACGGCCCCGGCCGCGATGCACATCGCCAACGGAATGTATGGCGCCATCGTGGTCGACCCAGCGAGACCCCGTCCCAGAGCCCGGGAGTTCGTGCTCGTCCAGAGTGAGTTCTACCTGACGCCCAAAGCGGGGGCCGATGGCACCCACAGTCTGGATTGGCAACGTCTTCTCTCACTGGCGCCGGATCATGTGGTGTTCAACGGGCGCGCCAGTCAGTATGCCGCCCACCCGATCGACGTTCGCCCTGGGGAGCTCCTGCGGTTCTACCTGGTGAACGCGGGACCGAACCGGATCAGCTCCTTCCACGTGGTCGGCGGCATCTTCGACCGGGTATTCCAGGACGGATCACAAACGAGCCCATTGGCGGGAGTGCAGACCGTGAACGTCCCGGTCGGGGGCGGCAGCATCTTCGAGCTGCGGCTGCGCGAACCAGGCGACTACCCGTTCGTGACCCACGCCTTCGCCGATGCCACCAAGGGTGCGGTAGGCGTCCTGCGAGCGCTGGCTCCGGGCCAGAAGGCCGGTGGGCCACCCGCGGCAGGGCATTAACTGCTCGGTGGAACCGGAGAGCTAGGACGAAGGATTTCTGAGAGAATACCGCCTCGCTCTGGGCCAGACGTGGGCGGCAAAGGCGAGTCCCGCCAGCAGCTCGGCCAAGCGGCCAACGATGAGTACGCCTGGAGATGCATGGAGAACGGCGCCCACCCCGACGGTTAATACCCCCAGGTTCAGCAGCAGCAGCGAGCCCCAGGCAAGCCGCTCGTTGCCGCGGCCCAGACCGGACCGGCGGGGGAGAATCCAGAAGGCCACCCCGAACGCAAGCTGGACCGTCCAGCCTATCAGTAGCAATTCGAGATGCAGCGGCCGAAGCCGCAGCACCTCCGAGGAGGCGCTCACGCCGCGGACCCCGAGCATGAGTGCGCCGATAGTGAAGCCTATGCCGAGATAGGAAAGTGCGATGCGGAGAGCGTAGACCGTCAGCGCCGGCACGCTGCTAACGTCCTCTCACCCGGGGCCAGGTGGTCACGACGAACGCCCATCCTGCGATCAGTTGCAGCAGGGCGGACCCGACGAACGACTCCGCCCGCAAGGAGCCTCCCGGCCCCGACTCGGCCACGACCCGCAGGAGTAACCCCAAGTTCAGGCAGCCATAACAGATCCAGCCCAGGCGCTCGAACCATACGGACGGTCCGGATTGGTAGCGGGGGAACATCCAGTAGGCCACGCCGAAAATCAGCTGGGTGAGCCACCCCACCACCAGCAGATGGAGGTACGTCGGCCAGGCTATTCCTATGCCGGAGGGAATGAGTGCCTGCGCCAGATTGACGGTGAAGGAAATCAGTAAATAGAGCAGGCCGGTGCGGATGAACCAGCGACTGAGCAGAGGCACGTCAGGTCCGGGGCAGGGTTCTGAAAAACTAGAGGCCGTTGTTGCAGCGGGTCAACTCGCGGGAAGGTCAGCCCGCGGCGCTCGAAGGCGCTCGCTAGTGACGACTAGATTGGCGGATGCCTCTTCACCGGCTCCTGGCGGGGCTGCTCGCTACAACGGTCTGCTCGACTCCAGCTGCCGCGCAGCGCATCGCCTACGACTCGACGGCCCGAACCTGGACCCTGACGTCCGGCCCGGTCTCCTATCGCCTGGTTCGCCGGGGTCAGCAGGTCGCGTTGGACTACTTCGGCCCGACATCGCAGATGGGCGGAGCGCCCGACACGGCGCAGCAGCCGCGCTATGACCTGACCGGTGTCGCGGCCGATCAGTCGCTCGAGGCCACATCTCTCCGGCTTCTCTCCGACTCCATCGTCTTGCTGGCGCCGGGCGTGACGGAGCTCCGGCTCCGCTTCATGCACGCGAGCCTTCCCCTCCAGCTGGACGTGCGCTACGCGGCCTGGGGAGAAACCGGAGTGTTCTCCCGCGAGATCCGGCTCACCAATCGAGGCGGCAGTCCCCTCCCGGTCGCGCGGTCGCCCAGCATCAGCTGGGAGCTTCCCGGCGGCGACTACACCCTGCGCTATCTCTGGGGCAGCTGGGGACAGGAGCGGCAGCTGGCGACCGAGACGCTGGCCGCCGGAGCTCGGCGCTTCGAGCAGACCCGGGGCCGCTCGAGCAACGGCTACGTGCCCTGGCTGTCACTTCGCAATCAGACACAGGGAGTCGAGTACATCGCCGAGCTGGCCTGGTCGGGGAACTGGTGGATGGAGGTCGAGCGCCAGCCCGGCACCGGCGCGGCCCCCCTCCGGGACCAGTCGGTCCGGGTCTCGCTCGGCATGCACAACGACTTCGGCGGGCCGCTGACCCTGGCCCCGGGCGATATCATCACCCTTCCGCGCGCCGTCTTCACCGCAACCGCGGGCGACCTGGACGACGCGGCGAACCAGATGCATCGCTATCAGCGGACCTACCTGGTACCCCGGGTAAGAACCAATCAACCGCCGCTGGTGCAGTTCAATACCTGGTTTCCGCTCGGGCCCAAGGTCGATATCACCAACACGATCCAGGCGGCCGATGCAGCAGCTGTGGCCGGCGCCGAGGTCTACGTGCTGGACTCGGGCTGGTACGGGAGCGGCGACTGGGAGCGGACCCTGGGCGACTACGAGCCCGATCCCCGGAAGTTCCCCCGGGGCCTGGAGGAGCTGGCCGATCACGTTCACCGGAAGGGCATGAAGTTCGGGCTCTGGGTGGAGATCGAGAACGCCGGAATCGAGTCCCGTCTCTTCCACGAACATCCCGAGTGGTGCCTGCCGTACGGCGGCAAGCCCTGGATTACCGCGAATCGCTGCCAGCTCGACTTCGCCAAGGCGGCCGTGCGGCAGTGGGCGACTGCTACTATAGAGCGTCTGGTGAGCCGGTATCGGCTCGACTGGATCAAGATCGACTACAACATCGACGTGGGCGACCGGTTCGATCCGGCGCGGAGCGGACAATCCGGCCGCCGACTCTACGATCATCTGATGGGCTACTACGCCTGGCTCGACAGCATCCGCGCGGCGCACCCCGACCTGGTGCTGGAGAACTGCGCCAGCGGCGGACTCAGGCTCGACCTCGGCGTCATGGCGCACACCCATACCGCCTGGCTGTCCGACGTGGTGGACCCGATTGCGTCGGTCGCACTGGGCTACGGCTGCACCGTGCAGTTCGCGCCTGAGCTCTGCAACCACTGGATGGTCGGCGATGCGGACAGCGGGGTGGTCAATCCGGCCAAGCCGGCGGGGTGGTGGGACTTCATGCTGCGGGTCCCGATGAACGGGCAATTCGGGATCTCGGGACGGATTCCGGAGTGGAGCGCCGCGGTGCGAAAACGCGTGGCGGACAACGTCGCGCTGTACCGGCGGATTCGCGGGACCATCGCGGGTGCCGATGTCTACCATCTCACGCCGGCGCCTCGGCGGAATGCTCCTACCGGATGGACGGCGCTGCAGTACGTCCAGCCGGATGGACGTCGCGCGGTGGTCCTGGCCTATCGTCTGGCCCGGAGCTCAGCCGCTACGACGTTGCGGCTCCGGGGGCTTCTCCCTCATGCGACGTACGACGTGGTGGTGGACGGGCACCGGATGGCGCCAACTACCGGCGCGAAGACTGGCCAGTCGTGGCCTTCCGCTACGCCTTCCCGCGGTCTGGCGCGCCGCGGTGGCCGAGCTGTCGGCGCGGCCGTAGAGGCGCACTCTCACGGGTTCAGACGCGGCTGAAATGCTCGACAGGTGTGCGGCGCTGGTGCTGCTCCTTCGGGGCGCTGTAGCACTCGACGGTCGGAGCCCGCCGGTTCTAGTGACCCTGCAGAGCTCCGCTGGCTCCTCGGGCGGTCTCCTCCCCTCGTGCTAACGCGCCCTTGCGGAGCAGTCACCAGCGCCGGTCTCCACTGCTGGGGGAACGCGACGTAGGTATTAGTTGAAGAAGGTGGCCCGCGACTGGCGGTGGGTTTCGGAGGGCGCGTTAGCACGAGGGGAGGAGACCGGGCGTGCGAGTCAGGAGTTCTGCAGGTACGGCGGCGCCCGGGCTCCGACCGTCGAGTGCTACAGCGCCCGGAGAAGCCCACGCCAGTCGCGCAATGAATACTGTCAGCGACGTATCGCAACGGCCATAGCAATGACGCGAGTGTAGGCCGCAACTTCAAGTCTGCAGCCGCCTCATTCAGTCTGCAATCGCGCCTTCGACTCGGTAGATCGAGG
This sequence comes from uncultured Gemmatimonadales bacterium, assembly GCA_963842945.1. Taxonomy (GTDB): domain Bacteria; phylum Gemmatimonadota; class Gemmatimonadetes; order Gemmatimonadales; family GWC2-71-9; genus CAVVWJ01. The sequence goes on along the minus strand of CAWJIM010000024.1, from coordinate 480,631 downwards.
CTCCGGTCTGGAGTATCCCGCCCGTCTTAAACGCTGAACCGCCACCATGATTTCGGTGGCGGTTGCCCGGCGATCACTGCCTCAGCAAACCTCCTTCGGGGCTGTTCTCATACCTGGGCCGGCTCTCGTTCCGGACTGGCCGAAGGTTGCTTGATGAACGCGAGGAGGTCGCGGTTAATGGTCTCGGCTTCGGTCGTGGGCATGCCGTGAGGAAAGCCTTTGTAGGTTCGCAATGTGCTGTTTCGCAGCAACTTTGCCGAGAGCGGCGCCGAATCGGCGTAGGGCACGATCTGGTCGTCGTCGCCATGCATCACCAGAACGGGAACAGTGATCTTCTTCAAGTCCTCGGTGAAGTCCGTCTGGGAGAAGGCGACGATCCCGTCGTAGTGCGCCTTTGCCCCTCCCATCATGCCCTGCCGCCACCAATTCCCGATCACAGCCTCAGAGACTTTCGCTCCAGGGCGGTTGAATCCATAGAACGGTCCGGCGGGCAAATCGTGATAAAACTGGGCCCGGTTGGTGGCGAGCTGAGTCTGGAGCCCGTCGAACACCTCTTTGGGGAGTCCGCCTGGATTGGCCGGCGTCTTGACCATCAGCGGCGGCACGGCGCTCATGATTACCGCCTTCGCCACCCGGCGCTCGCCGTGCCGGGCAATGTAGTGCACGACCTCGCCGCCGCCGGTCGAGTGACCCACGTGGATCGCGTCCTTCAGGTTGAGCGTGTTCACCACCGCAGCCAGATCGTCGGCGTAATGGTCCATGTCATGGCCATCGGCGGTCTGAGTGGAGCGGCCGTGCCCCCGCCGGTCGTGGGCGATGACGCGATACCCCTGCTGCACGAAGAACATCATCTGCGTGTCCCAGTCATCGGCCGAGAGCGGCCAGCCGTGGCTGAACACAATCGGCTGCCCCTTTCCCCAATCCTTGTAGTAGATCTCGGTTCCATCGATGGTGGTGATGGTCGACATGGTAATTCCTCCATGACTGAATGACTCAGGCCTTCATGTCACTTCTGCGTCTCTCCGTCTCTCCGTCTTCTTTAATGCCGATGCGCCACCGACAGCGCGTACACCGCCGATCGAAGCTGGACGAGCGGGTCGTCGGACAGCTCGATCCCTTTGGTCAGGAACGTGGGATTGAACGTGAGCGAGCGCTGCAGCTCCTCCTGGTTGGCTTCGACCTTGGTCAGGCTAATTGTGCCCAGCAGAACCCGTTTCCGGTCGTCGGGCCACACGATCGAGCCGTCGTTGGTAGGGTCGCCGGGATTCGGGATCTGGGCGTACAGACGGAACTGGGCGGGGCCCCGCGCGAGTCTCCGCCGAAGCTCCTCCTGCAGGTAGTTACTGTCGGCCCGCGCCGCCGACGCGGAGTCCAGATTCGCCACGCCGGCAACCGGAACGGTCTGGTATCGCAGCGCCTGTCTCTTGCCGTTTCCGTCCACGAAGACAAAGGCGTTGTTCCCGAAGTAAGCGACGGTGGCGTAGCTCCTGGGCCGCAGCTGGACCTCGGTGACGAACTTGGCGGCTCGCGGATGGCTCCCCAGGAAAGACTCAACCGGGTTCGGGTGCGGAGCGTCGGGGCCGCTCGCCGCGATCGCCTTGAAGAATGCCAGGAAGTCATCGCCGGTGCCCACCACGAAGCCGTTGTGCGAAATGCTGACGATGTCGGTGAACGCCCCGCCTGGCAGGGTGAAGCGGATAGCCATGCCGCGGGGACCCGATCCGGGGTCGTTGTCCGCGTTGATGGGGACTCCGGGAGCATTGGAGAATCGGACAATCACCGGCACCGCAGGCCCGGTGAACTGTGCGGCCTGGCTCAGCGATTTGGCTTGAGCGGTCGGCGTGAAGTTCCCGCTCACGACGATCCCTTTGGCGTGATTGAACCGGAATCCGGTATGGATCCCGCCGTTGAGCAGGACCATTTGATCCGCAATCTGCTGCGGCAGGCTCGCAGTCGAGGCGGAGCTCGAGTCAGCCGTTACCGCCGGTGCCCGGGTCTGCTCGGCCCCCGGGCTCGAGCGGTTGCACCCCAGCAGGCCGGCTGTCGCGCAAAGCAGCATTGCCCCGGCCATGACGGGTGACAGACGCAGCGGCATACGGCACCTCCTTGAGGGAACTCTTCGGGATCATCGAGGAACCGCATGCTGGTGACGGCGGTTCCCGCTCCACTGAACCACTGGTCCGGCGATTTCGGAAAGCTCCTCTACCAGTGACCTTAGGAATGCAGATACGTCGGTCCACCGGGAGAGCGTCGCGCTTTGGCCGGCCCAGAGCGGTAGAAGATCCGATCGGCCCTGAGCCTCGGCCGCCACCGAGAGACTCCTGACCAGGGCTCGTTGCAGCGGATAGGGCAGGATCTCGGTTTCCGAACGATTCAGCTCCTCGAGCAATTGATTGTGAATGCCCCGCGCGAGTCTTCCGCTGAACCCCTGGGTCAGAGCGGTGTGCCCGGCCTCGGGTCGCATCAGAGCGTCGCGATGCAGCGGGCTGGCGCCGGATTCTTCGCAGGCCAGGAAGGCAGTTCCCATCTGGACTGCCTCGGCGCCGAGAGCCAGCGCGGCGACCACTCCCCGCGCATCGGCGATGCCGCCGGCCGCGATCACCGGGACATTTACCAGGTCCACGACCCGGGGCACGAGCGAGATGGTCCCGGTTAGTGAGTCCTCGGCCGTACGGAGAAACGAGCCGCGGTGTCCTCCGGCCTCGAATCCCGACGCGACGATGGCATCCACCCCGGCCTGCTCCAGTGCTGCCGCCTCCTCCGGTGTCGTCGCGGTCCCAACCGTGACGATGCCTTTGGCGCGGCATTCTTCGAGGATCTCCCGAGGAGGGATGCCGAAGATGAAGCTGAAGACCGGGACCTTCGACTCCAACAGCACCCGCGCCTGGTCTTCAAAGCGGATGGGAGAATACGGACGGAAGGTAGGGCGGGGGACTCCCAATTCGACCAGGTGATCCGCGAGCGGTGCCAGCGACCGGTTGAATGCGGTCTCATCCGAGCTCCGGGCGCCCTCGTCTTCCATGGACACCCACAGGTTCATGGCGAACGGCCGGGAGGTCAGGGAGCGAATCTCCGCGATCACGTCTCTGATCTCTGGCGGCGTCCTGGAGTGGGCACCGAACGATCCCAGTCCACCAAAGTTGGACACCGCGGCGGTCAATCGCTGTGACGACAGCCCGCCGAGCGGACCTTGGATGATGGGATACTCGATCCCGAGTCTCGCGGTGAGCCGGTTCTGAGTCCAGTCACTGGCCATCACACGGGCACCTCAGTCCCCAGCTTTCCCGGGACGTTTCGGCGCCGACAGGTCTGGGACGTCTTCGCCAAGAGCTGTGGCCAGATCGATTTGATGGTCCTGCTCCTGCACCAGGATTTGGCGGATCTGTTCCGCCATCGCATATTCGCCCAGCGCCTCGCATTGCCGGACGCGATCGCGGTAATTCCGGATCGTCTCGTTTTCATTCTCGAGATCGAAACGCAGCATATCTTCGGCCTTCTTTGACGTGCGCACCGGTTTCGAGGTGACGGCCGGCATTTTGCCGAGGTAGTCGATCTGTCGCGACAGGATCAGCGCGTGATCGAGTTCCTGCCGGGCATGGATTTCGAGCTGGGCGGCGATGTCCATGTACTGCGCGCCGCTCAGTACCTGGGAATACACCACGTAGCTGATGATCGCCTGGTACTCGCGCGACAGGTCCTCGTTGAGTAGTTCCGCCAGCCGGTCACGCGAAATTGCGGGTTCATCCCCTTTGTGTTGCGCCATCGAATCCCCCTCCCAGGTTCATAGCAGCTAAGTAGGTCCAGGCTTACATCGTCAGAACCGCACGGAACTCCGCCTTCCGCTCATCATTTGCTCATAGCCTCGGGCCGTACAAGACCCGTCAAGTAACTCGCTGTACGACGACCGTGCGTACGCTCGCCGAAACGGGTCTAGCGCTGCGCGTAGTCGGTGAAGACGTAGTCCCGGTTCTTCACAATCGTGTGGCAGGCGAATCCGCACTTGGCATCGTTCCCCTGCGGAGGGTTGGCCGCCGTGGTGGCGGGCGCGAACTTCCCGGACGCGGAGTCGTACTCGAATGCGCCCCATCCCCATCCGCCACTGTCCGCGAATCTCTTGCTGTCTTTCACCATGAAGTCGACGTCGTGTTGCCTGCCTGGCACGGTCGCCGCGGGGAAGGTCGCCATCTTCGTGGGGACCCAGTGGATCTTCGCGAACTTGGCGCCATCCGGGAGCGGCTTGCCATTGCCGGGAATACCGGCCTCGTAGGCCTTGATCATCTCCGGATTCCCCAGAATGGCAGCCATTGCGGGTCCGTCCTGACTGACGGAGACAAGCTGCCAGTTCTCGTAGCCCTTGAACTCGGAGAAGGCGAGGCCATTCGGCACTTTCAGGGCATATTTGCCGGTCTCGGGCGACTGATCCGGCTTCGCGCAGCCGAGCGCACCCGCAATCATCGCAATCCGTCAGCATGCCCTTCGTCCTCATTTCGCTCCGCCTCCTTAATGTTGGAAGTGACCTGAATCCCGCGCCGAGCAGCTCCGGCTACGCCCCGCAACTTGGTGGAGGTGCCGGGTGTTGCCCACGCAGCCGCTGCGATTGTGCGCCCGTTTTGTTTTCCAGGTGTCACACGACGGTATGAAGCCGTTCGGGACCCGTCAAGTAACTCTTCTGCCAGTCGCGCGAGCTCCCCGATCGCCCAATCCTTCTACTCGGGGGAATCATGCGCGAGACCGACATTGATGGCCTACCTGCTGGCCTTTCTCATCGGCGTGGTCGCCGGGCTCCGCAGTATGACTGCGCCGGCCGCGGTGAGCTGGGCATCCTATCTGGGAAGACTCCACTTGGGTGGCACCGGGCTCGCCTTTCTCGGCTACCGGTGGACGCCCTGGGTCCTGACCCTGCTCGCGCTGGGCGAGCTGGTGGTCGATCAGCTCCCGTCCACACCCAGCCGCACGGCGCCCCTGGGCTTCGGCGCTCGCATCGTCACGGGTGCGCTCTCGGGCGCAGCGGTAGGAACTGCCGGCGGCACCATGCTGGGCGGAGCGGTCGCGGGCGTTGCCGGCGCCGTGGTTGGGACGCTGGGCGGACACTTCTTCCGCGGTTGGCTCGCGGCTGCTCTAGGAAACGATCACCCCGCCGCCTTCATCGAGGACGCGATTGCGATCGCGGCCGCGCTGGCAGTCTGTATGGCGCTCCAATGAGAGCGTGGATCAGGTAGCTGGGATCCAGTCTGATTCGGGGTTGAGCCTGAAGCGGTGGGTTCGGTCCGGGCGCACTACGTGTATCAGATTGGGACAGGGAAGGCTGCGCACTCATCGCGGGCCATTCTTCTCTTCCGCCCGAACGCTGGGCTCGATGGCATAACTCAAGGCAATTCCTGCACGAAGGTCTAGTTCCTCCATCCGTTTCTCCCGCCTTATCATAGCCCCATCCAGGAGAAGACCTACCCCGGCTTCGTCGTCCCATCAGGCGAATCACGCGTCTGTGTGCTCACGTCAGCTGCGAGGACCATCCCTTGAAAGCACGTCTTTTCGCCGCCCTGCTGCTCTGCAGCCTTCCCTCGGCCATGGCGGCACAAGGCACCGCAGATTCATCCACGTTCGAGGTGTACGGTTTCGCGATGATGGATGCCGGGTACAATGTCAATCAGATCGACCCCGCCTGGTTCGACGTCGTCCGGCCCACCAAGCTCCCCGCTTTCGAGAATCAGTTCGCCCCCGACGGCCAAGCCTTCTTCAGCGCTCGGCAGACCCGCTTCGGCGTGCGCTCCAGCACGCCGACCAAGGTGGGCACCCTCAAGACCCAGTTCGAGTTCGAGCTCTTCGGCACCGGCGTGGACGCCGGGCAGACCACGTTGCGGCTTCGGCATGCCTATGGCGAGCTGGGCAAGTGGGGTGCCGGTCAGACCTGGAGCCCGTTCATGGACATCGACGTGTTCCCCAACACGGTCGAATACTGGGGGCCGAACGGAATGGTCTTCTTCCGCAACGTGCAGCTGCGCTACATGCCGATCCAGGGGGACACCCGGATGACCATCGCGCTGGAGCGGCCGGGTGCCAGCGCTGACCAGGGAGATGTGGCAGGCCGGATCGAGATCGCGGACGTCAAACCGAGATTCCCGCTGCCTGACCTCTCCGCCGAATACCGCCGCGCCACGAAGTGGGGCTACATCGAGATCTCCGGGATTGCCCGGTATATCAAGTGGGAGGACCAGGGCACCGACGCGTTCGACCTGAGCGGCGACGCGCTCGGCTGGGGCATCCACGGGAGTACCAACGTGAAGATCGGTGAGCAGAATATCGTCCGTGGCTCGGTGGTGTACGGCGAGGGCATCCAGAACTACATGAACGACGCCCCGGCCGACGTGGGAATCGAGACAAATGCCGGCGACCCGGTCGCGCCGATCCAGGGCGTCGCGCTTCCTGTCCTCGGTGTCGTGGCGTTCCTGGACCATACGTGGAACGAGAGGTTCAGCTCCTCGATCGGCTATTCGATGGTGGATATCGACAACAGCGAGCTTCAGACGGCTGACGCCTTCAGCCACGGTAACTATGTCGTCGGCAACGTGGCGTACTACCCCGTCCCGGGCGTCATGACGGTTGCCGAGCTCCAGTGGGCCGACCGCACGAACTTCGAGGACGGATTCAGCTCGGACATCTTCAAGGTCCAGTTCTCCTTCAAATACAATTTCTCCAAGACCTTCTAAGGGTGATCTCCATGATCAGGACTTCTCGCGCAATACTCACCCTGGCCCTGGCGGCCGCCGGGGCCAGCGTTCCGCCGGCTCTCACGGCTCAGGGCCAGAACCAGTCGATCGCGACGGTCCTGAATGAGACCTACACCAAGTTCAAGAATCTGCAGGAGGGAAAGAACGCCGACTACATCCCGGCGCTGGCCAAAGTGGATCCCAAGGTCTTCGGCATTGCGCTGGTCACGACCGACGGGAAGGTCTACACCGCGGGCGACATCAAGACCGAGGTCTCGATCCAGTCCATCTCCAAGGTCTTCACCCTGGCCAAGGTGATCGAGGAGGACGGGCCGGAGAAGATCGAGAAGACGGTCGGCGTGGACGCCACCGGCATGCGCTTCAACTCCATCGTATCGGTCGAGTTCTCCCAGAAAGCGCTGGGCGGGCCGGAGATGAACTCCCTGGTCAATCCGGGCGCCATCGCTACCACCTCCATGGTCAAGGGCGGCACCCGCGACGAGGTGTGGAAGAGCATCCTCGACTGGCACTCGGCCTTTGCCGGCAGGCCGCTCGCCGTGAATGAGGAAGTCTTCAAGTCCGAAGCCGCCACCAACCAGCGCAACCAGGCCATCGGCGCCCTGATGTACGCCTACGGCTACATCAAGGAGAAGCCGGACCAGGCCACCGACGTCTACACCGAGCAGTGCTCCATCAACGTGAACGCCAAGGACCTGGCCACCATGGCCGCCACCCTGGCCGACGGGGGCAAGAACCCGGTGAGCGGCAAGACGGTGATGAGCTCGAAGAACGTGCCCTATGTGCTGGCGGTCATGGCGACGGCCGGACTGTACGACGACACCGGCAAATGGCTCTACCACACCGGACTGCCGGGCAAGAGCGGCGTAGGCGGCGGGATCATCGCCGTCGCGCCGGGCAAGTTCGGCATCGCCGTCATTTCACCGCCACTCGACGATGCGGGCAACAGCGTACGGGCGCAGAAAGCGATCATCGAGATCGTGAACCGCCTGCACGCCAATCCTTACGCGGTCGAGCCCAAGAGCTAGCCGCGGAAGAAGAAGGAGTGTCACTGTGAATAGAACACAACAGGGCGCGCTGCTGGCTCCGATCCTGGCATTAGGGCTCACCTGGGGGTGCAAATCCCGGGAAGCCCCGCCGGCTGTTGCGCAAACGACCGAGGGCTCACAGGGTCCACAGCAGCCCACCGCTCAGCCCGCCAGCCAGGGCGGAGCCACCCGCACGGAGAAGGACCTCCTGGGAGAGAAGGCAGATCCCGGCCGACGCCTACTATGGCGTCCAGACCGCCCGGGCGCTGGAGAACTTCCAGATCTCGGGAGTGCCGATCAACCACTATCCGGGGTTCATCGAGGCGTGGGCCATCGTGAAGCTGGCCGCGGCACAGGGCAACACCGACGTGGGCGCCATGAAGAAGGACAAGCTGGCGGCCATCGAGAAGGCGGCCAATGCGCTGCTGCAGGGCAAGTACCACGACCAGTTCACGGTGGACTGGTACCAGGGTGGCGCCGGCACTTCGACGAACATGAACGCCAACGAGGTGATGGCCAACGTCGGGCTGGAGCTGACCGGGCACAAGAAGGGCGACTACGAGGTTCTCGAGCCGCATGACGACCTGAACCAGTCTCAGTCCACCAACGACTCGTATCCGACCGCCATCAAGATCGCGTTGATTCTGCGGAACGGGAAACTCATCGCCGAGCTGGAGAAGCTGGCCGCCTCATTCCGGGCCAAGGGCAACGAGTTCATGAATATCGTCAAGATGGGACGCACCGAGCTGCAGGATGCGGTGCCCATGACGGTGGGGCAGGAGTTTCACGCCTTTGCGTCTTCGCTGGACGGCGAGATTGCCCTGCTGCGCGACGCGGAGAAGTATCTGTACACCGTGAACATGGGCGCCACGGCCATCGGGACGGGACTCAACGCCCCCAAAGGCTATGCCGAGCGCACCGCGGCGCACCTCGCCAAGCTCACCGGCAAGCCGATCAAGGCCGCCCCGGACATGCTGTCGGCCACCTGGGACCAGCAGGGCTTCGTGGTGTACTCCTCGGCGATGAAGAGCGTCGCGGTCAAGCTGTCCAAGATCGCGAGCGACCTGATCCTGCTCACCTCGGGCCCCCGCGCGGGCCTCGCCGAAATCAATCTTCCGGCGCTTCAGCCGGGATCCTCGATCATGCCGGGGAAGGTGAATCCCGTCATTCCCGAGCTGGTGAACCTCGTGGCGTTCCGGGTCATGGGGAACGACTACACCGTGACCCTCGCCGCCCACAGCGGTCAGCTTCAGCTCAACGCCTACGAGCCGGTCGAGGGTGTCGCCATGATCGAGTCGCAGCACCTGCTCTACAACACCTCCATAGCCTTCCGCACCCGTTGCGTGGACGGGATCACGGTCAACAAGAAGGTGCTGGACCACTACATGGAAACCACGGTGGGCATCGTGACCGCGCTCAACCCGGTGCTGGGTTACGAAAAGACCACCGAGCTGGCGGCCGAGGCCTACAAGAGCGGGAAGGGCATCCTCGAGATCGTCCGGGAGCAGAAGCTTCTGACCGATAAGCAGCTCGCCGACATCATGGACCCGGTCAAGCTGACCAACCTCGACCGGAGCCAATACCACAAGAAGTAGAGCTGGTCATCACGTCAAAGCCGTTTCTGTTCACGCTATAGGAGGCTTCAATGTACCGGCGAAATGCAGTTCCCCTCGTCCTGACCCTGCTGCTCAGTGCAGCGGGCGGCACCGCATCGGTGGCCGCCCAGGCGACCGCGGAGGCGCCCAAGGGAAACCTGCCGACCGTCGTAGTGCTCGCCACCGGCGGCACCATAGCCGGTGCAGCCGAGAGCGACGTTCAGGCCGGCTACTCCAGCGGCCAGGTGGGGGTCGATCAGCTGCTCAACGCAGTACCGCAGGCCAAGAAGCTGGCCAACATGCGGGGCGAGCAGATCTCCAACATCGGCTCCCAGGACATGAACGATCAGGTGTGGATGAAGCTGGCCACCCGGATCAACGAGCTGCTGGCCCAGCCTGACGTCGCCGGCGTGGCCATCACCCACGGCACCGACACCATCGAGGAGACGGCGTACTTCCTGAACCTCGTGATCAAGTCGAAGAAGCCGGTGGTGCTGACCGCATCGATGCGCCCATCCACCGCGCTCTCGGCCGACGGCCCACTCAACTTCTACAACGCGGTGGCGGTCGCGGCCAACAAGGACGCGGTTGGACGCGGTGTCCTGGTGGTGGTCAACGACTGGATCCATGGCGCGGCCTCGCTCACCAAGACCAGCACCACCGCGGTGCAGACCTTCCTCTCTCCCCAGTCGGGGCTGATCGGCACCATCGCCTACGGCACGCCGGAGTGGTATCGGGGCCCGGTCGGGAAGAACACCGTGACCTCGGAGTTCAGCGTGGACAAGAGCACGGTCCTGCCCCGAGTGGACATCATCATGGCCTACGAGAACATGGACGGGAAGATCATCGACGCGGCGGCCGCGTCCGGCGCCAAGGGCATCGTCATCGCGGGTGTGGGCAACGGCAACATGACCAAGAGCGCGCTCGATGCCCTGGCCGCCCAGGCCAAGAAGGGGATCGTCTGCGTGCGCTCGACCCGGGTGGCCACCGGCCAGGTAGGGCGGAACGTGGAGGTGAACGACGACAGCCTGGGCACTGTCGCCTCGCTGGGGCTGAACCCCCAGAAGGCGCGGGTGCTTCTCCGGCTGGCGCTGCTGAAGACCAAGGACCCGAAGACGATCCAGCGGTACTTCGACGAGTACTGAGCAGAACAGCCTTCGATGCGCTCCTCCTTCGCGTGGGTTCTGCTGGCGCTCACCTGGTCGAGGGGCGCATCGCTGTGCGCGCAGCAAACGGATTCAACCGCTCGCGATACCACCCTCGAAACCGGGATCTCGGCCGGAGAGTCCGAGGCCGAGCCGCCGCGCCGTAGTCTGGTCAAATGGAACGAATACGACGGGCCATTCCTTACCCTCCGGGTCGGCGCCGGCTTCCTGCTGGACTACGCCACCTACGGCCAGGACGCCGCCGCCAAGGAACAGTTGGACCTCGAGCCCGGGTTCAAGATCCGCGACTCACGCCTGCTCATCAGCGGACGGATCAAGACCAAGCGGCGGCTCACCTACCAGGCCGGGTTCATGTACGACGGCTACGTCGACGAGTGGTTCGTCCGCCAGACGGGATTGATGCTGGGAGTCCCGGAGCTCTGGGGAAACTTCTGGATCGGGCGCAGCAAGGAGGGGCCCAGTCTCAATAAGGTGATGACCGGATACGACGGCTGGACCGCCGAGCGGTTCACCTTCTCCGACGCAATCCCGCTCCTGTCCGACGGCATCAAGTGGCTGGGTTATCTGCCCAATCGACACCTGATCTGGAACCTCGGCGTGTTCACCGACTGGCTGTCCAAAGACGAGAGCTTCTCCTACTTCCATCAGGCGGTCGCTGGCCGTCTCGCCTGGGTGCCGATGGTCTCCGACAGCGCCGGTAAGCTGATTCACATCGGGGCGTCGTTCCATATCGGCAAGCCGGAAAACGACACCCTGCAGCTCAAGGCCAAGCCGGAAGCCAGCGACGCGCCCAGCTTCATCGACACCGGCAAGTTCCACTCGACGTCGGCGACGCTCTCTGGGATTCGAGGCGTACTACCGCCCGGGTCCCTGGCTGTTCGGCACCGAGTATTACTGGGAGAAGGCCAGCTCACCGGAAACCGGCGACCCCGTCTTTCACGGCGGCGACATCTTCGCCAACTGGCTGATCACGGGCGAGACCCGCTCCTACAACACGGTGGGCGGCTACTTCAGGCAGGTGTCACCGAGGAGAACGGTGTTCGAGGGCGGGCCGGGGGCGGTGGAGGTCCTGCTGCGGTTCTCCTACAGCGACTTCAATGGCGGGACCCTGCAGGGCGGAACCTTCTGGCGGCTGACTCCCATGGTCAACTGGCACCTGGCCGACTTCCTCCGGCTGGAGCTCATCTACGGTTACGGCAGGCTCGATCGGTTTGCCCTGAAGGGCAACACCCAGTTTTTCCAGAGCCGGCTGCAGATGGAGTTCTGACCGCGCCGGCAACACCCGCAGCTGTATATCGGCCGACCTATTAAAACCCTGAACGGAGAACGCGGATGCGCCCAGCGACCACGGCACGGCACAACTGGCTGTGCACCGCAGGTGCGGTACTCATTGCTGGTCTGGTTGCGATCGCGATCCTCCCCGCTGGGGCGCTGGCCCAGGACGAGGCGGGCCGCGAGCCCAACGACACCACCGCCATATCGGATGTAACCTTTCCCAACAACATCGCGGGCGAGTTTACCCCGGCCAAAGGCTTCGACATCGCCAAGACCAAGATCGCCAGCCTCAACGTCAGCTTCTACGCGGTGTTCCGCTACATGAATCAGATGTCGGAAGGTCAGACCTTCACGGACCATCTGGGCCGGGAGCGCGCGGTCAAGGCACGCAACGACCTCAACTGGCACCGGACCTTCGTCTGGCTCACCGGGTTCTTCTACGACCCCAAGTTCCGCTACAACATCTCGCTCTGGTCGCTGCCCACCACGCAGCAGACCCTGCTGTTCGGGAACCTGAACTACCGGTTCAACAAGGCCATCGGCATTGGAGTCGGGATCGCACCCAATCTCACCGCGCGCTCGATGCAGGGCTCCTGGCCTTTCTGGGGCTCCAGCGACCGGCAGATGGCCGAGGACTTCTTTCGCGGCGGGTTCTCCTCCGGCGTTTTCGTCACCGGGCAGCCGATCGACCGCTTTTGGTACACGGCCTCGGTCAACACCAACATCAGCCAGCTCGGTACCACCGCCGCCAACGACACCCGCGACATGGCGTACAGCGCGAGCGTCGTCTGGAGGCCGAGCACGGGCGAGTTTGGAGCCCGGAATGGACTGGGCGACTTCGAGTACCACAGCAAGCTGGCCACGCAATTCGGCGCATCGGCCGCTCACAGCCGTGAATCGCGTTATGCGTCGGAGACCGCGCCGCCCAACGCCACCCAGATCAAGCTCTCCGATGGAATCAATCCGTTCGATGCCGACGCTCTCGCCCTCGGGGTAACGGTGGATAAGCTGACTTACGACGAGCTCGCCCTCGATGCCGGCTTCAAGTATCGCGGCTTCTCCTTCCAGAGCGAGTTCTACGTGCGCAAGCTCTCCGACTTTCTGGCGACCACCGGTCCCTTCGCGCTGGAGTCTATCGTAGATAAGGGATTTCAGGTCCAGGGAATGCACATGGTGGTGCCGCGCCTGGTGGGGGTGTACCTCACCTACGGCCACGTATTCGACGACTTCGACCGTCAGCCCTGGGAGGTTTCCGGTGGCGCGAGCGTTTATCCCAGCCGGACTCGCAGCTGGCGGCTGAACCTGCACCTCATAAAGGTGGAGAAGAGCCCGGCGGCATCGAACTTCGGGTTCTACACCTCGGGCCAGAGCGGCACGACCATCTCCATCGGCACGGATATCCTGCTGTGAGCGAGAGCCGACTATGTGGCAGCGAGCCTCTCTCGTCGCTCTCCTGCGTGGTCCCCCGGCTGCTCGCGGCGCAGGCGGCAGCCGGCGGCAGCAGCGATGACTTCGACGACGTCCACTTCCACCTGACCAACTACATCCAGGAAGGCACCGACGTCCGCGACTTCCTCCGGATCATGGGGAAGCGGGCCCACCGGTCCACCCTGTTCGGCATTCCCTTGCAGCAGACCTGGTCCCACGAAAATTCGGGCGACTACGCTCCGACCTACTATCTGCAGAGCGACGCTCCGCTCTACTACTACTCCTTCACCGACGCCTTCATCGCGATGGCGTACCGGTCGCTCAAGCCGGAGGAGCGCGCCCGGCTCGATCCGATGATCACGGGCTTCAACCCCGCCGACATGTACGCCGCCGACCACATCCGCCGGGTGCTCAAGACCTTTCCCGGTGTCTTCACCGGGATCGGCGAATTCACCATTCACAAGGAGTTCGTTTCATCCAAGATCGCGGGCGATGTCGCCAGCCTCACCGATCCAGCCCTGGACCGGATTCTCGATTTTGCCGGGGAGGTGGGACTGGTCGTACTGATCCACAACGACATGGACATGCCGTTCGCCAAAGCGGGGGCCGAGCCGGTCTTCCTCACCCAGATGAAGGCGCTGCTGCGGCGGCACCCCAAGACGACTATCATCTGGGCCCACATGGGACTGGGGCGGGTGGTGCGCCCGATCCAGGCCTCCGCCTCGGCGCCGGTCGACGGAACGGAATCCCAATCAGGGCGTGATCGTGGAGGGAATTCTTTCCGACCCGGCCTTGCGCCACGTGTACTTCGATATAAGCTGGGACGAGGTCGCCAAGTATCTCCTGGCGACGCCAGAGACCACACGCCGCGCAGCCGCACTGATCGACCGCTACCCCGATCGATTCCTGTTCGGCTCGGATGTGGTGGCGCCGCGAGACACGACCCAGTACTACGCGGTGTTCGAGATGTATCGTCCGCTGTGGGCCCTGCTCACGCCCGAGGCTAGCGAGAAGGTGCGAAAGGGAAACTACGAGCGGCTGTTCGACGCGGCCCGCCAGCGGGTGCGGGCCTGGGAGCAGGCGCAGAAGTACTAGTGCACTGAGGTGTCAAAAGCTCCAGGTGATCGCGAGGGTGGTCCGTAGAGGTCGCTTCGCACGGTTGCCGTTCATTGCGGCGCGCTGCGCAAATAACCGACTTAACGATGAGCGACGCATGAGCGGCTTGAAGGCTCCCGCGAGGGCAACACGAAGCGATCAAACGGAGGAAACCGGCCCCTGGGGCAGCTCTGCGCTGGCCCAGTTTCGCGTATGGGAACCGGCATGGGTCGATCGATGCCTCGAGATGTCCAGAGACCCGTGGACCAGCGGCGTACTGCCACGCAAAGACGTGGAGCTGATCAGCATTGCGGTGAATGCTGCTTGCACCAACTTGAGCGCTGAGGGAACCCGCCGCCACATTCGCGGCGCACTCGGGGCCGGCGCGACCCGCGACGAGATCCTGATGGTCCTCAAGATCGCGTCTCTGCTGTCGATCCATACCTGCAGCCTGGGCGCGCCGATTCTGTTGGAAGAAGCGAAGGCGGCCGGTGTGAAGCCGACTCGGAACCAGGCGGCCACGCCGGTCTGCGACAAGATGAAAGCCGGGGGCCAGTGGAATCCGGCATGGGACGCGTTCTTCGAGATTGACCCGGCATGGACGGAAGCGATCATCGCGGTCAGCCTCCCGGTTTACACCAGCGGCGTATTCTCGCCTAAGCTGGCGGAATTCCTGAGCATCGCCGTCGATGCGTCGATTACGCACATGTACGCGCCCGGAACTCGCCGGCACATCCAGACGGCCCTGAAGCTCGGCGCGACGGTAGAGGAGATCATGGACGTGCTCAAGATCTGTGTCGCCCAGGGTATCCAGGCGAGCAATCTCGGTATCCCCATTCTGGCTGAGGAGCTTGAATGGCAGGCACAGTCGTCACGGTAGCGGACCTTTTTCAGCTCTCGGGCTGGTGGCCGGCACGCTCAGGCCGTCGCGCAGGAGCCCTGCTGCGGCGGCACCCCAAGACCATTATCATTTGGGCGCGGCCTTGCGCCACGTGTACTTCGATATAAGCTGGGACGAGGTCGCGAAAATATTTCGAGATGTATCGTCCGCTGTGGGGTTTTACTCACGCCCGAGGCTAGCGAGGAAGTGCGAAAGGGAAACTACGAGAGGTGTTCGACGCGCCGCCAGCGGGTGCGGGCCTGGGAGCGAGCCCAGGGATGGTGAGGAAAATCCTTGCTCGCCGGCGCTGGCGCTGGCTCGCCCTGGCCGCTGCTTTGGCGGTCATCCTCGGTGCGGCGGCCGCTGGGCCCACCGAGGAGTACACTATCGAGCTGGGACCCTTCCACCTGCCGTCCGCTGCCGGCCACGACGAGATGGAGCAGCCCCGGCCGCTCACGCTCGCGTTGCCGGTCGAAGGCTGGCTCCGCAGCATCGCGTTCGACGTGGTGGACGAGCGAGGCGAGAAGCTCCCTGGAGCCCTTCACCACCTGAATCTGATTGCGCCGGAGCAGCGGGAGCTCTTCAGCCAGATCAGACTTCGCATCGGTGCGGCGGGATCCGAGACCAAGCCCTACGGCCTTCCCTGGTTCCTCGGCTATCCGGTCCATCGCGGTGACAGTCTCCTGGTCACCGCCATGCTGCACAATCCGACCGCTAAAGAGCACCACGGTGTGAAAGTTCGCGTGCGGCTGGGCCTGACCCCGTCCACGTCATGGCTCCGGCCCGTCGGGATCCGTCCGGTGTATCTGGACGTGATGCCACCGGCGGGTCGGCACGCCTTCGACTTGCCGCCGGGCCGATCCTCCCGGAGCTGGGAAGGCCGCCCGGCGGTCGCGGCACGGCTGCTCGCCGCTGGAAGCCACCTGCATGAATACGGCACCGGCCTGAAGCTCGAGGACATCTCGGCCGGAAAAGTGCTCTGGGAGGCCCGCCCCAAACTCGACGACAAGGGCGAGGTCGTCGGCATGCCCATTCATTACTTCCTGCCGCTCGGCGTCCGGCTGAGCCCCGATCATCTGTATCGGCTCACCGCCGAGTATGACAATCCGACGGGGAAGGTGCTGGAAGACGGAGGGATGGGTGCTCTGGGCGGAATCGTGCTGCCCGACGACGGCGACGCATGGCCCACAGTCGCTCGGGGAGATTCCGTCTACTTGCAGGACGTGCGTACGCATGGTGCTATGACTGCTTCGATGAACGGATCCGGGCACCATCACTCCGCGGAACACCATCATTGACCTGATCGGAAGTCAGTAGGTCCAGGTGATCGCGAGCGTGGTGCCGTAGTCGTTCTTCGGAGCGCCCTCCACCGGCGGTTTGCTGTCGTAGGTATCGAACAGCGTACCGGTCAGCATGAAGTCCTTCAATAATTCGTAGGATACTCGTAGATCGCTCTGCAGTCTTACCCGGCCCTGCACCACGAAGCTGGGGTATGCCTGGCTGGTCAACGAGGCATCGAGCTTGGGCTGGTCATAGCGGAACGCGCGGAATGCGACGCCGAGCAAACCCTCGACCCCGGTTGTCGTCGAATCGGTGGTGAAGTACCGCTCCCGATTCAGCACCATGCCAACGCTGGTCAGAAACTCGATATGGTTGGACTGCGCCAGTATTCGGGTTCCGAAGCCAACCAGCCGTGCCCGCCCCGACAGATCGAGCTCATCGTTTCGGTCATAACCGACCACGAAACCGGTGCTCCATCGTCTACTCAGGAACAGCCGCTCGGTCAGTGCAGTGGACAGGCGCGAGCTTTTGGACGCGTCATCCCGATCCTCGATGTAGCCCGTGAGATCGAGCGTGGTCTCCGCGCTCGGAGCCCGGTACTGCACTCGGCCGCCGGTCGAGAGCTGAACTGCGCCATGGGCTTTCTGGAAGGAGAACCCGAGGTCGAAATATCCATTCAGCCGAGCCAGGAATTTCCCCTGGATCGGCGTCATGCCCACGATGTCTGAGATCCGGAGGGTGTCGGCCGCGAGGGCCAGCAGGCCGGTGGGAGCCAACCCCAGGCGCCCGTAAAACTTGTGGCCCGTGGCCAGCCGGACTTCCACGACGGTGGAGGTGCTGATCCGGTCGACCTTGTCCCACTCGATGTAGATGGTGCCGAGGTCGTCGGTCGAGTACTTGAGCAATCCGCGCGAAAGCGACTTCACCTCTCCGGTGATCCGGTCTCCATTCCGGATCCAGACCGAATCTTTTTGTGCCTCGGCGGTTCCGGCGCCGAGGAGGAGGAAAAGACCCGCGAGCTTGATCGTCATGAGGGCGTGCTCTCATGGTCCTATCGCCCGGCATCAGCGGCAACTGGCACAACTGACAGATCAAATTCCTATTGACGCAGTCCCCTTTGGCTTTTAGGATGGAGCGCACGCCGAAGACTACTTGAGAATCATTCTCACAATAGGGAATCACCGTGCCGCGGCATCTCGCCCCCATCCTCCTGCTGGCCTGCCTGCCATCGCTCGCCCGGGCCCAGGGTGACTCAACCAAGTCGACGTCAGCGGGACACCACGCCACTGTCCCTCCCAACCATCGAGGTGAAGGGCGCGGCCCGGCCCGGCCTACTTCACGCGGCGGAGCTCCACCGCTACCAAGACCAACACCCCGCTTCGCGACGTACCTCAGTCGGTCACCGCCATTACTCGGAATGTGATCGCCGACCAGCGGATGCAGAGCATGGGCGACGTGACCCGGTACATCCCCGGCATCACCATGGGGCAAGGGGAGGGCAACCGCGATCAGCCTACGATCCGCGGCAACAACACCACGGCCGGGTTCTTCGTCAACGGAATGCGGGACGACATCCAGTACTTCCGCGATCTGTACAACGTCGAGCGGGTCGAGGCGCTGAAGGGCGCCAACGCGCTGATCTTCGGCCGGGGAGTCGGAGGCGGGGTGCTCAACCGGGTGACGAAGGTGGCGGACTGGACCCCGATTCGCGAGCTGTCGCTGCAGGGCGGCTCCTACGGCAACCGGCGCACCGCAGTGGACGTGGGGCAGGGGATCTCCGAAGCCGTGGCGCTTCGAATCAATGGGGTCTACGAGAACTCCGATGTCTACCGCAACGAGGTCAACATCGAGCGCTATGGCCTCAATCCCACCGCCACCATCCAGCTCTCGCCCCAGACCCGGGTGCTTGGCGAGCTACGAGCATTTCAAGGACTATCGCACCGCCGACCGGGGGATTCCGTCCTTTGGCGGAGCGCCGCTGTCGACCACCACGCCCCGCACCTTCTTCGGCGATCCCTCGGTCAGCTACGCCGATGCGCTAGTCAACATCGGGACCGCCAGTATCGAGCACACCACCGGAGGCCTGGTCACCCTGCGGAACCGAAGCCTCTTTGCCGATTACGACAAGATCTACCAGAACGTGTATCCCGGCGCGGTGACCCCGGCGGGCACCGAGGTCAATATCCTGGCCTACAACAACGCGACCGAGCGGCGCAACCTGTTCAACGAGTCGGAAATCAGCTATCGCCTGGTGACCGGGTCGATCAGCCAGACGCTGCTCGGCGGCTTTTCCATCGGCCGGCAGATCACCGACAACTTCCGCAATACCGGCTACTTCAACGATTCGACGACGGCGTTCATCGCCCCGGTATCCAATCCGACCATCGCGGTTCCGGTCTCGTTCCGTCAAAGCGCAACCGACGCCGATAACCATTCCACGCGCCACGTCGCTGTCGTTCTACGGACAAAGCCAGATCGTGCTGTCGGAGCAGTGGCAGGCGATCGTTGGAGCGCGCTATGAGCACTTCGATGTGGACTTCTACAACCACCGCACCAACGACGCGCTGAGCCGCACCGACGATCTGGTATCACCCCGGGCCGCCTTGCTGTTCAAGCCGGTCGAGACCGTCAGCCTGTACTCCAGCTACAGTGTCTCGGCCCTCCCCAGCTCGGGGGATCAGTTCTCCTCGATGACGGTGACCAGCGCGACCCTGGAGCCCGAGAAGTTCAAGAACTACGAGATCGGGGCCAAATGGGACGTATTCGACCGGCTTTCGCTTGCGAGCGCGGTCTATCGCCTGGATCGGACCAACACCACGGCGCCGGATCCAGCCGATCCCAGCCGAACGGTTCAGACCGGCAGCCAGCGGACCAGGGGTTTCGAATTCAGCCTGACCGGCACGATGACGCCCGAATGGCAGATCATCGGCGGCTATGCCAATCAGGATGCCAAGGTCACCAGCCGTACGGTGGCAGCGGCGGAAGGAGCCAGGGTTGCCCTGGTACCCCGGAACACAGTCTCCCTGTGGAACCGCTATCAGGCCACCCATGCGCTGGGCTTCGGGTTGGGCGTGGTCTACCAGGATGACATGTACGCCGCCATCGACAATGCGGTGACGCTGCCCAGCTTTACCCGGTTCGACGCGGCGGCTTACTATACCATGAGCCGGCACCTCCGGGTCCAGGCGAATCTGGAGAACGTCTTCGACCAGCAGTACTACGGGACCGCGAACAGCAACGACAACATCAGCCCGGGCTCGCCACGCTCCTTCCGGGTTGCCGTTACCACCGGGTTCTGAGCATCATCTTCGCATTGAGAGACCCCGCACAACCGTGCGGGGTTTTTTCATGGCGTAAAACTGAGCTATCCTCTACTACGTGACCATCCTTCCATCCTCATCGATCAAGCAGCTGGCCGCCAGGACCTGGGATGCCATCGTGGTCGGCGCCGGCCATAACGGTCTCACCTGCGCCGCGTACCTCGCCCGGGCCGGCCGCCGGGTGCTGGTGCTGGAGAGCCGGAACCGGATTGGGCGGCGCCTGCACGCTGGAGGAGACCTGGCCCGGCTACCGGGTCTCGCCCTGCGCCTATGTATGTGGGCTGCTCCATCCGCTGGTCATCGAGGAGCTGGAGCTGGTCCGCCGAGGGCTGGAGTGGCATCCGGCCATGCCAGGACTGTTCGTGCCCTTCGAGGACGGCAGCAGCGTGCAGCTCTGGGGAGACGATGATCGGCTGGAGGCGGAGATCCGCCGCTTTGCCCCGAAGGATCTCGTCGGGTGGCGGGCGATGTCCGCCTTGAAAGCGCGGGTGCGCGACGCGCTCCGCCCCCCCGGTCCGGCCGACCTGTGGATCGGGCCCGCACCCAGCCGGGAGGCAATCGAGTCCCGCCTCGGTCACGACCCGGAGGCCATCGGGCTGCTCTTCGAGTGGTCCATGGTGGAGTTCGTCGAGCGCTACCTCGAGGATGAGCGGCTGCAGCAGTCGCTGCTGGGGCAGGGCGTGATCGGCACCAATGCCAGCCCGCACGAACCGGGAACCGCGTCAATCCACTTCCACCATGCCTCGGGCCGAATGGGCGGAATGCCCGGCATGTGGGGCTATATCAAGGGCGGGATGGGCCGGGTCTCGTTCATCCTGGCGGACGTTGCCCGGGAGGCTGGGTGTCCAGGTGACGGCGGGAGCGCCGGTGCGCCGGATTCTGCCCGGAGAGGGGGTCGAGCTGGAAGGTGGAGAGCGCCTGCAGGCTCCGGTCGTCGTCTCCAACGCGGACCCCCGCACCACGCTCCGGCTGCTGGGTGATGCGGCCGATCCGGCGATGGCGGGCGCAGGTAGAGCAGTATCCCGATGACCGGCTGCACGGTCAAGATCACCGTGGCCCTCCAGCGAGCTACCGAACTTCACGGCCCGGCCCGGGCACGCTGGAGCCGCATCATTTCGGCCAGGTCAACACCCCGCTCAGCAAAGCCGAATGGCGGGCGCACTATCAGGCCGCCCAGGCCGGCGAGCTGCCTCCCCGGCTCTGGACCGAGCTGTACTTCCAGAGCTCGCACGATCCGAGCGTGACCCCCGACGGCCAACACATCATGAGCATCTTTGCCCAGCCGGTTCCCTACCGGTTCAGCACGGGAAGCTGGGACAGCCGGCGGGAGGACGTTGCTCGGGTGGCGCTGGAATCGATCGGCCGGTTCTGCAGCAACATTCCGGAGGCTGTGTTGCAACTGGAGGTCATGGGTCCGCCGGACATCGAGCGGCGGACCGGTCTTACTGGAGGGCACATTTTCCAGGGCGAGTGTCTGCCGGCCTACATGTGGGACCGGCGACTGACGCCGGGCACGCCGATGACCGGCGTTTTTCTCTGCGGAGCAGGGACCTACCCGGGCGGGAGCGTAATCGGGATCAATGGCCGCAACGCCGCCATGGAGATACTGCGCCAGAAGCTCAGCTTTTCGCCCGAATTATCGTCAGCTTGAATCCGTCCGGATCCTGGGCCGTGAAGCTGTAGTTGTCCCAGTGATTACCCGGCTCCTCCGTAATGGTCCCGCCAAAATCTCGCAGCCGTTTGGCGATCGCGTCGACGTCCTGGGTGGTCTCGCACCAGATCCGGAAGCCGACGCCCTTGGGCCGGTCGCGTCCCCGGCTGAAATCGTCCTGGGTAAGCCCGAGCTCGCAGGCCCCTGCCTTGAGCATGGCTCCCTTGAGCTTCCCGGCGTCCTCCCAGCGCTCGGCCAGATAGAAACCGAGTCCCTGGCAATACCACTGCACGCTGCGGTCGATGTCGTTGACGGTAAAGCTGGGCGTGATCGAGCGGAGTCGGAGCGACTCCGGCTGCTGCCGGGCTGCAGGCTTGGTGGCCATAGTCGTCATATTCCTCCTGGTCGGACGTCACCAATTTGGCTCCCCGGGGCAGGGTACGGTAGGTGCGTGATCCTCCTCACAGATCTAAATGCCAGGCATAGAGTTACGTAGACCTGTTCGGGCAGGACCATTAGCTTTGAGAATCGTATCTGGCGGCGTTCGACTGGGATTTGGGCGGCGGGAGACCCCGCTGCCCGGCGTCTGCGCTCGACCTAGACTAGGAGCCAGTTTGCGCTCTTCTCGACCGGCCTTCAATATTGAGCGATTCCCCCCTAACGGATGTCTCCCGGCAGCATGACCGCGCCCATCGCCTGTCTGCAGTGCAGTGGCCCGCTCGGGCCGGACGACCGCTTCTGCGCGCAGTGCGGAGCGGAGCTCTTGTGGTGCGCGAGCTGCGGCGAGTTCCTGCTTCAGAGCGACGAGATCTGCCCCAAATGCGGCACTCCGGGCATTCCCCGGCCCGACTCTCACTCCATTTCAGGCGCGCTGACCGAAGACGATTCCCCCTGGGCTGAGGTGATAGCCCGGCTCCGGCGGGCTACCCTGGGCGAGTTCGAGATCGGCCACGAGCTGGGACGGGGCGGCATGGCCGCGGTATTCCTGGCCCATGAGCTGTCGCTGCATCGCGATGTGGCGATCAAGGTGATGTCGCCCGGGCTGCTGATGGGCGACGGTATGATCGACCGCTTCCGCCGTGAAGCGATCACCATCGCGCATCTCAACCATCCCAACATCGTCTCGGTCTATTCGGTGCGGGCAGCCGAAGGCCTCCACTTCTTCGTCATGCGCTGCATCCAGGGGCGCTCGCTGGAGCAGGTCCTCAAGGATGCCGGCAGGCTGCCGCTGGCCACCGCCCGGTCCATTCTCTACCATGTCGGCTCGGCTCTGGCTTACGCTCACCGCTTCAAGGTGGTGCATCGAGACATCAAACCGGCGAACATCCTGGTCGACGAGGATGGCAACGCGGTGGTCACCGACTTCGGCATTGCCAAGGCCGCCGAGGGGCCAAGTCACACCCATACCGGCTTCATGGTAGGGACGCCCGCCTATATGAGTCCGGAGCAGTGCGCCGGCGGTGAAGTGTCGGGCGCCTCGGACCAGTACTCCCTGGGTGTGGTGGCCTATGAGATGATCACCGGCGTACCACCGTTCACCGGGTCCACGTATTCAGTCATCCAGGCGCACGTGGAGCAACCACCCCGCCCTCTGCGCGAGCTTGGAGATTGTCCGCCCGAGCTGGAGAGCGCGATTCTGCGGATGCTGGCCAAGAATCCGGAGGAGCGCTGGCCCAGCATGACGCAGGCGCTGACCGCCCTCGGCGCCGCGGCCCTGCCGGAGGATGATCCACTGCGTGCCGAGCTGAGCCGGTTCGCCATGGCCGGGGCGCGCACCTCGTTCGGGGGTTCGCGCAATGGCTCTCGGGTGGCTGGCGGCAAGTCCTCGGCAGTGCTCCAGATTACTCCACCGGGGATGATGCGGGCGGTCAGCATTCTGCCCCCGCCGGCCGGCCTCGAAGTAGGTGACAGTTTCCTGCTGGTGGCGCGGGTGCACGATGGCCAGGCCGCCCGATTGCCCACCAGTCCGGTGCAATGGAGCAGCGACTCACCCGGCGTCCTCCGGGTCAACTCCGCCAAGGCGGTGGCGACTGCCGTCACTAACGGCACCGCCCTCATTCGCGCCATCTGCGATGGCCAGGAAGGGCGGCTGCGGGTCACCGTGGCGCCGCCCCGGGCCGATTCCATCGTCGTAAAGGCGGTCGAGAAGGCGATAACCGTGGGCGACGAGATCCGGCTGGAGGCGACCCCTCGCGACAAGCGGGGACGAGCGGTTGGCGAGCCGGTAACCTGGCGATCCGAGGACGACGCCGTAGCCACCGTCAGTCTTGATGGCGTTCTGACGGCGCGCTCCGCCGGGTCCGCGCGCATCATTGCTGAGCTCGACGACGCTCGGGCCAATGTCGGAGTGACCGTTCTGCCTCCGAGGGTGGCGGCGGTGCACATCTCGGCGGCGCCGGAGTCTGTTGTAGCGGGCGATTCTTTTGCGCTCACGGCCACGCCGCTCGACCGGTGGGCCGGCGCGCTCACCGACAGGAGCGTGGCCTGGAGCGTCAGTGATGTGAACATTGCGGTGGTAACGGCGGGAGGCTGGGTGATTACCCGGAATCCCGGTCATATCATGCTGACCGCCGTGTGCGAAGGCGTTAGCTCCTCCATCAGCGTCAACGTCCTGGAGCGGGTTCCCGAGCCCATCGTTTCCCGGCCCCGGCCTGATCCGATCCCCTGGGAGCTGCCGCCCGAGCCGCGTAGCCCGGAGCCCAGGCGCTCGCGCAGTCGATCAGGATGGCTGGTAGCCGCCGGAGGCGCGTTCCTGGTGGCAGGTGGCTTCTGGCTGGTTGGGGGACGCGGTCAGTCAGAACCGCCGGCCGTTCCGGAGACGACCATTGCCCTGCGTGACTCGGCACCTACGGACGAGGCCGGGCTAGGCTCGGCTGGTTATGCCATCGCTTCCACCAGCAAGCCGGCCGATTCCGCGGTGGTGGACACCGGCGCGCCGGTCTCGGTCACGATCACTCGGCGGCCGTCCGGTCCGCTCAGGGTTGGGATGTCGAGCCCCCTTGCTGCCGAATCGCGCGATGCCAGCGGCAGGATGGTGGACCCGGAGCGGATCTCCTGGAGCGCGACCGATACCACGGTGCTCACGGTGGACTCCTCCGGATTGGTGCAGGCGCTGGCTCCCGGCCGGGCCCAGGTCGTTGCCGCCGCTGGAGCCTGGAGGGACAGCGCCCGAATTGTGGTGCGTTCGGCTCCGCGCGCCGCGGTGTTGCCCCAGCTGGCCTCGCTCTCCATCGCCTCTCCCTCTCCCCTTCGGGTGGGCGACACGCTGACGCTGGCGCTCTCCGGCCAGGATGAGCGCGGCAAACCGATACCCGGCGTAAGGGCAACCTGGAGCTCCAGCGATCCGTCGGTCGCCTCGGTCGATCAGAGCTCCGGGCTGATTCGGGCTCGCGCGCCGGGTGGTACGCTCATCATTGCCCGAAGCGGCGGCGAATCGGCAATCTCATCGGTGTCCGTGGCTCCGGCGCCCGTCGCGTCGGTAGACGTTAGTGGGGCCCGCCCGCTCAAGGTGGGAGATACTCTGGATCTCCGGGCAGCCCCGCGCGATCAGCGCGGAGTGGAATTGAGTGGCCAGCCGGCGGTCTGGGCCAGCAGCGATCCGGACGTGGCCTCGGTCGATTCCTCCGGCGTGGTCGTAGCCGTCGCAGCGGGCAGCGCAGACATCAGCGCCAGCGTGGACGGAAAGGCGGGGAAGGTGAGAGTCACCGTTCTTCCGCAGCCGCGGACCAGCCGTGCCGAGCTCGCTGCCGAGGAGGCGCGACGTTCGGCACCTGACGCACCTCCGGGTGATCCAGCCGCCGAGCGGCTGCGGGTGATCGATCAGATGGGCCAGGGGGTGGACCAGTGCTACAACGCGGTGGCACAAAAAGATGTCAGCCGGCTGGAAGACCTCTATCATCCCGAGTCCAAGAGCGACCGGGACAATCTGAAGAAGCTCAGCCGGATTTTGCGTACCAGCGAGTGGGCTGCGCAGGTGGGTGAGCGCGAGGACGGGGCTCAGCGGATCGGCAGCACAACTGCTTCGATGGAATTCGGATTCCGGCTATCCTGGAAGGACGCCTTCGGAGGCCGGCTCACCAGCCGGCCCATGTTCCGGGTGGAGTTCGTGAAGGACGGCAGCACCCTTAATCTGTCCAGCTGCCGGATCATCGGCTCTCCCGACCTCTAGCCCGCTACCTACCCGCCGATCCCAAAAGCAAAGCCAACCCGGACCATCACGTTTGTGCCCGAGCTCGACTCGACCTGCGTGGCGGTGTTATTCGATTTGCTCTCCAGCGTTCCATCGCCCAGCTGATTGTACCCGAAGGTGGCCCCCATATCGAGATTGACTCGCGATGACAGCCGGTACAACAGGCCGCCACCTCCGTTGATTTGGATGAAGGAAGATGAGAGCGAAAAGTCAGGATCGGAAAAACCCACCTTGAGCAGGGAAAAGCGGGCTGAGACGTAGGGAGCCCACACGTTGCTCCCGGTGTGAATCCGATAACGCGGCTCGATAAAGCCCCCATACAGCCTGAAGTCCAGGGATTCAGGGTCGCTCGGCTGAACCGGTGGGCGATCGTGAGTGGTGTATTGAAATCCCAGTCCGAATGAAAGCGCTCCCGGGGTGTACCGAATCTGGGCCTCTCCACCGACTCCATTCTTCAGCGTCTCGAATACGTTGCCGAACACGACGTTGTACAGCCCTGAAACCTGGATCGAGACGGCTTGGGCCGACTGTGCGGTTGCCTTGCTCGCGGCGAGTAGCGTCAGTGCCGTGAGAAGTCCTGAAGAGCTTCTGGTCACGCTCACTCCGGATCAGCGGGTTCTTGCGGCGCGAGATTCGGGCGCAATCGGTGGTGGTCCCGAGTGCCTTACTGCTGATGTTCGAAGCTGGCCCGTGGCTGCCGCACTGCCGGTGACCGTGTAAAGGAACTGGACCGGTGAACCCTGCAGCCCCGAAGCCGTGGCCATGGTGCAGAACGGCTGATCGCCGGAAGGTTGCGTTCCGGTAGGCTGTCTTGTGCTCGAATACCCATTTGCGTCCGTCGGCGGCACCGGCTCGCCCGCGGTGCCATCGCAGGTCGACCACTGGACACTGACGTTCGCAACGCCATTGCCGAACTGATCAACCACCCGGACGACAAACAAGTCGGGCAGCTCGAGAATTGATCGGCGCCGACTGTATCGGATCATCTCCAGAGACCTTCACCAGCTGTGTTGCCGGACCCGGTGTGGCGAGAATGCTATCCCGGAAAATGCGGCCATCCGGCAGCCCCAGTTGCAGGTACTGATAACCTGCCGTCGGACCGAGAGTCCAACTGCCTGCCTGCACCACCCCATTGATGTCGCTGAAGGGTGTCACCGGCAGTGCGGTTCCGCCAGACGGCGCCTTCAGGACAAAATCAGCGTCTGCCACCGGCCGGGTTGAGGCATCTCTGAATGTCCAGGAGATCACCGGCCCGGCAACGGTGCTACCCACCACCGCCGAAGCCGGGTGACTCGGCGCGGCCGTCACGGTGGATACACTCGGCAGGGTCACTCGCGCCGTCGCGCTCTGCAGCCCCGGAGCGGCAAAGGTGAGGTCTTTGGGTCCGGGTATGCCCTGCAGCGTCAGCGCGCTGAACGCGGCACGTCCGTTCTCGTCGGTCGCCACGGCTTCACCGGAGACCGTGGTCCCCGAGGGTAGCGCCGAGACGGTCACCATTACTCCGGCCTGCGCGATAGGATTGCCGCTGGCGTCCTGAATCTGGAGCACCGGCTGACTGACCAGGGGCAGACGGCTCCGCGCTGCGGTGGAGGGCTGGGTCACGAATGCCAGGCGTGCCGCGGAGCCAACTGTGATGGCAAAGGGGGTCGAGGTTACCCCCCCCAGGCCAGGTGCGCTGAAGGAAAGCGTATAGTTGCCGGCCACGCCGGTGACCGTCAGCCCGCTGAAGGCAGCCTGGCCGTTTGCATCGGTGGTCGCAGTCTGGTTTGTCAGCGTGCCACTGGGCCCTGAGGATATCGCGGCCGTAACCGCGACGCCCGGCTGGGCCGTCGGGTTTCCGTTCTCGTCTACAGTTTGCAGCACCGGCTGCTGCGCAAACGGCGTCCCGCTCTGTGTGGGCGAAGATGGTTGGGTCGAGATTCTCAGCCGGCCGGCGGCGCCGGCCCGCGCTGTAGCGGTAAATCGAACCGACGAAACCGGGGAGGCTTCGATTCGGGCAGTGAGCGTGTACTGAACGTTGGCGGTGGTGCCCAGCGTCCAGCTCACCTGGGCCAGACCTTGCTCGTTGGTAGTTGCGACCTCCGGAGACACCGAAGAGTTCCGGTTGGCAGTGAATGTCACCTCCACGCCAGGCACCACATTGCCGGCCGCATCCTTGACCATTACCGACGGTCCCGGGCTCACGGGGGAATTGACGGTTCCCTCATAGGTCAAAGGCTCCACTCCGCTCATGCTGGCGGGTGTGCCGGCCGAGAGCTGAATCGGACCCGACACCGTCTCCGCACCCGCTGCCGTAAAGCGAAGGGTTTGCGCCCCCTGCGCTCCCGTCAGAGCCAGGCCGCTGAAGCTGGCAATCCCGTTGCCGTCCGACGTAGCCGTGGCGCTGCCGCTCACGGTGGCGCCTCCTGAGCTGACAGAGACGGCTACCTCCACCCCCGCGATCGGCTGGTCATCGGCGTCCAGCACATCGAGAACCGGCTGCCCCTCCAGCGGAACGCCGTTCTGTGCCGTCTCCGACAATCCGGCATGTAGTATCAGCTTGGCAGGTGACGCCGGCTGTGCCTCAGCCGAGAACTGCAGAGGAGAGTGTTCCAGCGGAGCGTTGTCGTTATTGACAGCTTCGGCGGACAGCGTCTGCGCGCCGAGCTGCTCGCCCAGAACCCAGCGGACACCGGCCACTCCGAGGGTATCGGACTGCGCGCTGTCACTGGAAAGCCGACCGCCACCGGTGGCGACGTTGAATCTCACCGTCACCCCCGGCACTGGCCGGCCGGCATTATCGGTGACCTTCACCTGAAGGGTGTCGGTTAGCTCCCGTTCAGGGACGCCGGTCTGATTGTTCCCGCGCCAGACTTCCATTGTGGTGGGCTGGGGCCGTGCGGGGCCGAGGTCGCAGAAAGGCCCTTCGCACGGCTCCACCCCACCGCCACTGTCGCAGCTTTGCAGCGCGCTGATCGCCGCGACGATGGGCAGGAGCCCGCGCAGTCTCCTTCTCAGCCGGTGAACTCGCAGAGGGGTTCCTATCAGTAACAGGTTCTGATCTCTCGGGTAATAGTCTAGTATCTTACCCGCTGAGCTTCTGTCAAGTTTGTGATCCGCATCACGTTACGCCATTTGACCTAGCGGCCGGTGCCGCTGCCTCGGCCGAGATGGTGCGTTGGACGGGTCAAGCGCCAGTCAAGCAGCCAGACGCCCCGGCTGCGCTGGGGCAACCGGGGCATCTGACCTGAACGGTAACAGGGAACGACGTCAGGCGCTGAGCACCACCTTCTCGCAATTGTCTTCCTTGTTCAGGAACATGTCATAGCCCTTGGCCGCCTGGTCCAGCGGCAGCCGGTGGGTGATGACGAAGCTGGGATCGATCTCCCCCTTCTGAATCCGGTCGAGTAGCGGCCGCATGTACCGGTGGGTATGGCACTGGCCGCTCCGGATGGTGAGCGAACGGTTCATGATGGCCCCCATGGGGAACTTGTCGATGAACCCGCCGTACACCCCAATCACCGACACCACCCCACCATTCCGGCAGGCCAGAATGGCTTCCCGGAGCGCGATGGGACGATCGGTTTCCATCATGGTGGCCTGCTTCATCCGGTCATAGGCGTAGGTAATCCCATGGCCGTGCGCTTCCATCCCCACGGCGTCGATGCACTTGTCGGGACCCCGTCCGCCGGTCAACTCCAGCAGGGCGTCCTGGACGTTCAGCTCCTCGTAATTGATGGTATCCGAGGCGCCCGCCCGTTCCTTGGCCATGTCCAGCCGGTACTTGAACCGGTCGATGGCGATGACCCGTTCCGCCCCCAGCAGGTAGGCGCTGGCGATGGCAAACTGGCCTACCGGGCCCGCGCCCCAGACCGCCACGACATCCCCACGCTGGATGTCGCACATCTCCGCGCCCATGTAGCCGGTGGGGAAGATGTCCGACAGGAACAGCACCTGATCGTCGGTCAGATCTTCGGGGACTTTTAAGGGCCCACATCCGCAAAAGGCACCCGGGCGTACTCGGCCTGGCCGCCGGCGAATCCACCGAGCATGTGGGAGTAGCCGAAGATCCCGCTGGGGGAGTGCCCCAGCAGCTTCTCGGCGATCCACGCGTTGGGGTTGGAGTTTTCGCAGAGCGAGAACATCTGAGCTTCACACGAGGCGCAGGCGCCGCACGCGATCGGAAACGGAACCACCACCCGGTCGCCAACCTTCAGGTTGCGCACCGAAGGAGCCCACCTCCACCACCTCGCCCATGAACTCATGGCCCAGCACATCGCCCCGTTCCATCGTAGGGACGAAGCCGTTGTACAGGTGGAGATCCGAACCGCAGATGGCGGTCGAGGTGACCCGGACAATCGCATCGTGGGAGTTCAGGATCTTCGGATCCGGCACCTCTTCGACTTGCACCTTCCGCTTTCCCATCCAGCAGTTGGCCTTCATGATCTATGTCTCTCTTTCCGAGCCGTGCGGCTCAGCTCAGCGTTGAACCGCGTGCTCGCGAGGCGTCCCGAGAAGCTCAACATCCTCCAGGCTCTCCGGTGGCTGTGCCGGATGCATGCCGGAATGGATGCTGCTGAATCCGAGTGGACGATCTCTCCCGTCTCCATGACCTGCTTGAAGCGGCGCAAATCGCCCTTGACCTGCTGCTCCGGCTCCTCGCCGAAAAGCTTGGCGATCAGCGATCCCAGCTTCCCTCCAGGAGGCTGGTAGCGAAGGTCGACGTGGATTTCGGTTCCCCGGTTCCCGGGCGCATCCTTGAACCGCACCGACCCGGAATTGGGGATGGTCGCATCGGGCAGAGAGCGCCAGGCGATCAGCTCGTTGGGCCGGTCCTCGATGGTCTCCGCCTCCCACTCGACCGTCGTGCCCGCCGGAGCCTTGGCCTTCCAGCGGGAACGGTTGTTGTCCAGCACCTGCACCGACTCGAGGTGAGCCATGAACCGGGGAAGGTTCTCGAAGTTGTGCCAGAACCCGTAGACCTCGTTCCGGGGCCGGTTGATGGTCAGCGATTGGGTGACGTGAACTCCGCTGGAGGACTGGCGGTTCTGCTGGACTATCCCGGAACCATTGGTTCTCTGCTCACCGCCGTTCCCGGGTTGCGGCTGAGCTGCTGGCCGGTGAGGAAATCGACGATGGTGACACCGGCAACGGCGGCGGTGGCTGCGGCAACCCGGTTCCGATCGTTTTGATCGTCGCTCATGGCCTTGCCCAGAAGGGCCAGATCCATCAGGTCTCCCCCCACCCGGCTCCAGACCCAGCCCGGAGACGCGAGGTGAGGCAAGGATCCCGATGCCGCTGGTGATCTCCCTCAACCCGAGAGCGAACATCGTGTTACGGGTTTCATCGTCATCACTTATGCCGATCAGCCTGGCCAGGGAACGAGGTGCGCCGATCTCGGCCAAGCCTAATCCGATGCTGAACCATCCCAGGCCTCTGGCTCGGCGCTGGGCGCTGCTCTCCATATCGCCTGACGGCTGGTCGGTATACCGTCGGCGATACCGAAGGCCCTGCTCGATTGCTGCAGTCATGATTCCCCCTCCTCATTCGTCATCGTGGATCGAAATCTGGCCGCGGGGGAGAACCCTCTGATCGTCGTGGGTGGGTGATGTTGCGAAGACGGACAAGCAGGCGACCAAGATCTCTCCCCAGCGTGATACCGGGCGAATTTCCAGCGTGGCGACCTCGGTTATCTCACACGGGCCGCAGAGTGTCGATAGTGATAGTGGGGGGAGCAGGCGAGATCCGTGACCCTGATCACGCCAAAATGCAGTAAC
Source organism: uncultured Gemmatimonadales bacterium (assembly GCA_963842945.1). Taxonomy (GTDB): domain Bacteria; phylum Gemmatimonadota; class Gemmatimonadetes; order Gemmatimonadales; family GWC2-71-9; genus CAVVWJ01. The sequence continues at coordinate 449,242 of CAWJIM010000024.1, read as the reverse complement.
CGAGGTGCGATGTTACGCTGGAGCCTGCCCCAACCTCAGCGGTGTGAGCGGCTCCGGATCAGGCCGCGAACGGTTGTGATCAGTCCCTCGGGCGGGAAGGGCTTCTGCAAAAAGGGGGCGGAGGTGCGGGGAGAGCCGCGACGGAAGATGTCGTTCACGTCGTAGGCGGAGATGTAAAGGATTGGGAGATCAGGCCAGCGCTGGGAGATACGGCGGCCCAACTCACGGCCGTCCATACCGGGCATGACCACGTCGGTAACTACCAGGTCTACCGGCTCGGGGGCGCCTTCCATAACCTCCAGCGCCTCGGCCCCATGCCCGGCTTCCAGCGTAGTAAAGCCTTCAGCCTGCAGAGTACGGCATACCAGCTCACGCAGGCCTTGCTCGTCGTCGACTACAAGAACCACTCGCCTGGGTTCGGTAGTGGAGTCAGGCCCCGCGCAGCCTCGCCGCATGCGGGTTGATTGGGTAGCGGTAAGCATGCCGCAACTTACCACCAGCCATAGTAATTGCCAGGGGTGAGGCGGAGGGTGAGGACAGGGGGAACGAATCCCCCTGTCCTCCAGGAATACCTAGACCGTTCGACGGCCCGAGATGAAGTTGATCAGGAATACGACCAGCGCGATCACCAGTAACAGGTGAATCAGGCCACCCGCAACATGAAAGACTCCCCAACCCAGGAGCCAGGCGACCAGCAGGATGACTGCAAGCCATACCAGCATGGAATTTCCTCCGCTAAGGTGATCTGCACCATCAGCCTGGCCTAACATAGCAACCGCCGGATACCCGGTCTGTGAGCGCACTCACATTCTTCCCGAAGTTCTTGTACCAGTTGGGTATCCCACGTCACAGCCCGAGGCTCCGAGCCAGACAGGTTGCCTGATGGTCAGATCGGGCCCGAACAGGGAATCCTCAAGCGGGTGCCAGCATGGCGGACGATCGTTATCAACGGCTCTTCGAATCCACCGTGGATTACGCCGTCTTCCATCTCAGCCTTGAGGGGACGGTGGAGACCTGGAATCCAGGCGCGCAGCGGATTTTCCAGTATGAGCCCGGCGAGATCATTGGGCGCTCGGGTACCGTCCTGTTTACCCCGGAGGACAACCTCCAGGGCGTTCCGGAGCATGAGCTCAGGTTCGCCATCCAGTCAGGCCGGGCTGAGGACTCTCGCTGGCATATTCGAAAGGATGGCTCCCGGTTCTGGGCCAATGGCGTCATGGTGGGGCTGCGTGATGAAGCAGGCACGGTAACTGGAGTAGCCAAGATCATCCGCGACGACACCGAGCTGAAGCGCGCCGAGGAGCTGCTCCAGTACCAGCTCAATCTGGCCGATGCCATCGCCAGTAATGCCGCCGAAGCGATGATACTGGTGGACAAAGAGGGTCGGCTGACGTTCATCAATCCCAGTGCCCAAAGCATGTTCGGCTGGTCGCGAGAGGAGCTCGTCGGCGAGCTGCTGCACGACAGGCTCCGATGCCGTGCGGCTGACGGCAGCTGGTATTCCAGTGAAGAGTGCCCCCACATGAAGGTGCTGATCACGGGAGAGACTCTGCGCAGTGAAGAAGACTTTTTCCTGCACAAGGACGGCAGGCTCATCCCGATCAGCTCCTCCATCGCGCCCATTCCCTCCGACAGCACCATTGGGGGTGCTGTCCTGGTGATCCGAGACCTGACGCAGCAGAAGTCGAGCGAAGCCGCTCAGCGAGAGAACGAGGAGGCGTTGCAGCAGGCGCAGAAGCTGGAAAGCATCGGGGTCCTCGCCGGCGGAATAGCCCACGACTTCAATAATCTGCTGACTGGAATCATGGGGAACGCCGGACTGGCGCGCCGGGCCCTCAACACCGGGAAGACCGACCAGGCTGCTTCACTGCTTCACGATGTGCTCTCGGCCAGCCAAAAAGCGGCGGACCTTACCCGGCAGCTTCTGGCCTACGCCGGGAAGGGCCGGTTCGTCATCGCTTCGGTGGACCTGGGCAAGCTCGTGAGTGAAGTGAGCTCGCTGATCAGGGCTTCCATCTCCAAGAAGATCAGCCTGGTGATCGATGTGCCGGAGGATTGCCCGCTGGTCGAGGCCGACAAGGCTCAACTGCAGCAGCTGGTGATGAACCTCGTGATCAATGGCGGCGAAGCCATTGGAGACGAACCCGGAACCTTGACGGTGCGAGTTCGAACCGAGCACTTCACCGAACGGCGGGAGCAGCCCCGGACCGAAGGGTTCCCCATAGTGACCGGTGAATACGTGCGGATCGATGTGACCGACACGGGAGCCGGCATGGACCCGGAGACCCGCAACCGGATTTTCGAGCCCTTCTTCACCACCAAGTTTTTAGGACGGGGCCTTGGTCTCTCAGCAGCCTTGGGCATCGTCCGGGGACACCGGGGGGCCATCAGCGTCCGGAGTGAGCCGGGCCGGGGCACCACCTTCACTGTTCTCTTGCCGGTGCCGCGTGATTCACATGTTCCCGACCGGGTGAGCGGGCGTTTCAGTGTGGAAACCGGGTTCCAGGGGGCGGGAACCATCCTGGTGGCCGACGACGAAGAGGGCATCCGCGCGCTGGTGTCGAGTGTCCTCGAGGAAGCGGGTTACACCGTCGAGCTGGCGGAGGATGGCCAGCAGGCAGTGGAGCGGCTGCGCGACCTGGGAGACGACGTGCGGCTGATTCTCCTGGACCTGACGATGCCCGAGCTGGGAGGAGCGGAAGCGGCCACCGAGCTACGCCGGCTGCAGCCGAACACGCCGATTGTGGCGATGAGTGGCTATGGCGACATAGAGGTGCTGCAGCGCTTCAGCGAGGCCGGCGTGGACGAGTTTCTGCCCAAGCCGTTTACGCCGGAAGAGCTTGCCGCCAAGGTGCGGGATGTGCTCTCACCGGTTGCGTGAGGTCCCGTCACGGAGAAGGAAGGGCGATCCCGCAAGTTCAAGAGCGAGTTCGCCCGTCCGGTTCCTCGGTCGGCTCAGAAGATGTAGCGCACCCCTGCCTGGAACTGCCGCGGCTCTCCCAGCCCGCTTCTGATGGTTCCGTCGAAGACCAGGAACGTGCCCGCCGTGGACGGATCCTTGAAATTGTCGTGGTTGGTGAGGTTGAACCCCTCGAAGATCAGCTCCAGGGCACGGTCGCGGGCAAAATAGACTGGCTTCGAGATCCGGATGTCCCAGGAGAAATAGGCATTGTCTCGGCGGATCGTGTTGCGCTGGAGCACGTGTCCATCGGGGCAGATGCGCTGCGACGGCTGTGAGGCCCGTACCCCGGTGCCCACATTCGCGGCGCCGCAGACCTCCGAGGTTGGCTGGGCCGAGTAGGCGCTCAGACGATTGTTCAGGAAGACATCGCCGGGGAGTACCGCCAGGATCCAGGCGTTGAAGCGGTGGCGCTGGTCCCGGTCGCTCCAGTTGTATTCCTTCTCCAGTGAGTCGGCCCGGGCATAGCGGAAGGTGAACGGATCGCGCTCGTTGTCGTCGTCAGCCTTATCCCAGCTCAGGGTGTAGTTCACCTGGAACTCGAGCTTGGGGTTTAGCGCGCGCCGGAGCTCGGCGGTTATTCCGTTAAAGCGGGACCTGGCCGAGCTCTGGACCACGGTCAGCGATCCCAGGCCGGGGGCGCCTCCCGGCGCAAAGGCGGTAGACCAGGGACCGACGGTGTCATTGCCGAACACCGGGTCGTTGCCGTTGATAAAGCGGGTCAGGTTATCGGTCCGGGCATGGGTGTAGCTCAGGCCGGCCGCTATCCCGCGCCCAATCTCCCGCTCGTACCCAACCGTCGCGGTGAAGGTACGCGGGTTCACGAAATCCTTGTCGAACACGAAAATACCCGGCTCGAACGGCGCACCCGGCGGCGTGGGCAGCAACTCCCCGTACGCGGGCGGCGCCCCCAGGATCGGGGTAAGCGCGCTGTTACGGAAGATGCTCTGACCCCGCGAGCCGTCGGTGCTCCGGCTGCTGGCCAGGTTCAGTCCCGGAATCCGCGCGTAGTAGATGCCGGCGTTGGCGCGGATTACCTGCTTGGCGTCGCCATTGATGTCGTAGGCTATGCCCAGCCGGGGCTGGAACATGTTGTAGTCGGACGGGATGGTCCCGTCGCCCGGAAATTCGAAGCTGCCTTTCGGCGTGACGGAGGTAGTCCCGATCAGCGGCTGATAGAACAGGTCGGGGATCGGCGTGATCAGACTCGGCTCGATCTGCGCCTCCCAGCGCAGGCCGTAGTTAACCGTCAGGTTGGACTGCGGCTTCCAGTTGTCCTGGAGGAAGAGCGCCAGCTCGTTCTGGATGATGGTCTGGGTGCCTGCCTCATCCACGGTAAGTCCGTTGAGCCCTGCCTGCTGCAGGTAAAGGGCAATCGGCCCGGTGATGTGCTGGCCCACTGGGCAGGCGCCCGTAGTCTGGGGTAGAGTTGGCGTGTTGGTGACGTCCACGGCGCACTCGACGTACCCGGGGTTCGCGACGTAGCTCAGGAATCCGGGGACGGAGGTAAATCCGATTCGCCCGTTGCCGAAACCTCTGAACGTCTGATCAACCCCGGTCCGGTTCCACTCTCCGCCGAACTTGAACAGATGGTTGCCGCTGACCACCGAGACGTTGTCCAGCACCTGGAAGCGGTAATCGTGCGCATCTACTGGAATGAAGAACGGCATGCCCACCCGATAGCCCTGGAACGAGTTGTCCGGGGCCAGGAACCCGATGTCGGTGTCCGGAAAGGGCCGGCCGACGGTCGGGTTGGTTGCCCCCTCATAGGGTCGCGGCCGATCCTCCCGGGCCCACTGGAAACGGAACTCGTTGGAGAGAGCCGAGGAGAAGAGTGAGGTCAGGCTGCCGTTTACGGCGTGGGAGAAGTCCCGCTCGAGACGCGTTGGCGCTGCGGCCCCAGAAGTCCACATCGAACGTACCGTTCTCCTGGCGGGAATTGGTGTAGTTGTATTTGAGCGATGCGTTGCTCTTCGCACCCAGCTTGAAGTCGAGCTTGGCCAGGAAGGCGTTCGCATCGTTGGTCCGGCTGATCGGGCCGAAATCTCCCTGCAGGGCTCCGCTGAACGCGGTGTCCACGAAGGCGAGCAGGGCGGGGTCGATCGCCCCCAGGCGGTCGGTCTGCTTGGTCTCGTCGTACACCTGCTGATCGTAAGCCAGGAAGAAGAACACCTTGTCCCGGGCTATGGGGCCGCCGAACGTGGCGCCAAACTGGTGTTGCTGAAAATCAGGCGTGAAGCCGGTTGTGCCGCCGGCGGGGAAGGTGTGGGTGAAGTCGGCCGAGAGCGCGTCGTACTTCCCGAAGTAGTGGGCCGAGCCGTGGAATTGGTTGGTGCCTGACTTGGTGATGATGTTGACGAACCCGCCGCCGGAGCGTCCGAACTCGGCGTTGGCCCCGTCAGATACCACGACAAAATCCTGGACTGCGTCCAGGTTGAAGGTGAAAGCCGGACGCTGCCCACCACGCTGCTCCCCGAAGAATGGATTGTTGAAGTCCGCTCCATCCACTGAAACGTTGTTGTGAATGCCGCGCTGGCCCCCGATGCTGATCTCGTCTCCATCGGGGCCCTGCACCGTCGCGACGTTCGGGGTCAGCGTGGTGTAGTTGAAGATGTTGCGGCCGTTGTTGGGCAGCCCCTGCACCGCCTCCGCGCCCATTCGGGTGGCCGACTCCGAGGCGGTAGGATCTATCCCCCGCTCCGGTGCCGCCACCGTCAGCTCCTGCAGTTGCACCACCTGCGGCGCGAGCATGAAGTTGATCTCCACCGTTTCGCCCAGCCGCACCTGTACGCTGTCCCGCCGGTCCTCCTGGAACCCTACCGCTCTGGCCGCAACGTCGTAGGTACCTACCCGAAGCAACGTCGCGATGTAGACGCCGCTGGCATTGGTGGTGAGGGTCCGCTCCGCGTTGGTGGCCAAGTGGCGCAACGACACGTGGGCATCAGCCAGCGGGTGGCCGGTTGAATCGCTCACGGTGCCTCTGATCACACCAGTGGTGGCCTGAACCTGCGCTGTTGCGAGGGATGGCGCCGCCAGCAGACAGGCGACGATGGGGAGGGCGGAGAGGACAAGACGTCGGCGTGGGTCCATGGCGCGAGATCCCTTTCGAGAACCGGGAGGCAATGGGGCGTGCCGCGATATGGGAGAACGGCGCATAGCTTACCGCGCCCTGCCGATGGTCGCAAGGAGTCGGGTGTGTGGCGGGTCACAGACTGGGGATAATTTTACATTGAGCTTGGGTTGTTCCGGCACACCCTCTGGCTTATCCGCCGGGCTTCGGAGCCACAATGACTGACAGCGGGGCCGCACACCGGATTACCGGATCAGACATTCTGGCTCGCGCGGCGCGGGCGCGTGCCCGGATGGATTGGAGCCGATTAGGCGTCGGCGCCAGGGGTTTTCTCCTCACCCTGGCCACCGCGATTGTGTTCGATCAGCTGGCCCGGCACGGCATGCCGATCGTCCACCCCTTCGCGTTTCTGCTGCTCACAGTCGTCTACTCGACCTATCGTGGCGGCCTCCGATCAGGGATCGCGAGTGCCGTTGTCTCCCTCCTGTATGCCCGGCATTACCTGGCGGAACCGGGATTCATTCTCCGTTACACCCCTGAAAACGCCTATACCCTCCTCGGCTTTCTCCTGGTTTTTCCTTTGACGGTTCTGCTGGTCGGCCGGATGAGAGACGCCGCCGAGCGAGCGCGTGGCGTCGAGCTTTCCCGGGCAGAGGCCGAGCGGCTGGATCGCCGGCTCTCCTTTTTTGCCGAGGCAAATCTGATCCTGGCCGCCTCGCTCGATCACGAGGCGACGCTGCGGAATCTCGCTCGGCTGAGCGTGCCCACCCTCGCCGACTGGTGTGCAATCCACGTCGCCAACGAACACGGCCAGCTTCAGTTCGTAACCGCCGCGCATCGCGATCCGGCCAAGGATCTGCTGGTTCGGGCGCTGTGTGAGTCCGGCTCGCAGCGTCCCCCTTTCGGGCGTTCAGACGGGGGGAGTTATGGCGGGGTGACGGATGACGTGCTTCGGGCCAACACGGAGGATGCCGAGCAGCTCAAGCTGTTTCGTGTCCTGGCTCCGGGGTCGTTCATCCGGGTGCCGCTGCTGGCCCGCGGCCACACGGCGGGAATGCTGACGCTGGTAGCCGGACCGGAGTCGGGCCGGGTCTATGGACCGGACGACCTGAGTTTTGCGCAGGAGCTGGCGGGCCGCGCCTCGTTGTCGGTGGAGAACGGCCGGCTGCAGCGGGATTCCCAGGAAGCCAACGAGCGCTACGGAATGCTCTTCGGCAGCAATCCTCAGCCCATGTGGGTGTTCGACAGCGACACTCTGGCCTTCCTCGACGTGAACGAGGCAGCCATTCGCCACTACGGCTACAGCCGGGACGAATTTCTTTCCATGACGATCATGGACATTCTGCCCCCCGAGGATGCTCCCGGTGTCCACCACGGCCTGGAGCGCACCGGCACTGCCCGGACCGACGTGGCTCTGATCCAGCACCAGCGCAAGGACGGAAACATCGTCGACATGGAGCTGGTGTCCCATGAAATGGATTGGGATGGGCGCCGGGCTCGCCTGGTGCTGGCCACCGATATCAGCGAGCGCACCCGAACCCGCGCGGCATTGCACCAGAGTGAGGAACAGTTGCGCCAGGTTCAGCGGATGGATGCGGCCGGCCGGCTCGCGGGGGGAGTAGCGCACGACTTCAATAACCTGCTGACCACCATTCGCGGCTTCAGCGACCTTCTGTTGCGCGACATCCCGGCGAGCGACCGGAGGCGGAAAGACGTCGAGCAGATCCGAAAGGCGGCCGACCGGGGAGCCATTCTCACCCGGCAGCTGCTGACCTTTGGGCGACAGCAGACTCAGGACCCTCGGCCCCTCCAGCTCAATGCGGTCGTCACCGGCATGCAGGGTCTCATTCAGCGTCTCATCGGCGCTGACATCAATCTGGTCACGGAGCTGCGTTCTGGTCTGGGCGACATCAAAATGGACCCGGCTCAGCTGGAGCAGGTGCTGGTCAATCTGGTTCTCAATGCCCGAGATGCCATGTTGTCCGGCGGAACCCTGACCATCGAGACGGGAGAGCGGCAGATCAGCGGGTCGTCCCGCGGCCGTTCGGTGAAGCCTGGCCGGTACGTGGTGCTGGCGGTCAGCGATACCGGCAGCGGGATGGACAGCGATACCATGTCCCACATGTTCGAGCCATTCTACACCTCCCAAGCGCCGGGGAGTCGCACCGGTCTCGGCCTATCCATCGTGTACGGCATCGTGAAGCAGAACGGAGGCGTGGTCCGGGTTTCCAGCGAGCCGGGACTGGGTACCACGGTGAAGATCTTCTTCCCCCTGGCGGAAGGAGACGAACCGAACGTTTCCGAAACGCCTGCTTCACTGCGGGGGGACGAGACGGTGCTGCTGGTGGAAGACGAAGATGGCGTGCGGGAGCTGATCTGGAAAATCCTTACCGACCATGGCCACACCGTCCTGGAAGCGCGACACGGGCGGGACGCTCTGGGGATTGCGGCCGACTACAAGCATCCGATCGAGCTTCTGTTGTCCGATGTGGTAATGCCCGAGATGGGCGCCAGCGAGCTGGCCGATCAACTCCTGGCCGAGCGGCCGGGGCTGAGGGTCATCTATATCTCGGGATATACCAGCGATGAGGTGGTTCGCCGCGGCATCAGCCAGCAGGAGGCCGCGTTCATCCAGAAGCCGTTTACGCCAGACGATTTGATGCGAAAGGTGCGGGAGGTGTTGGATAAGGACGGGAACGACGGGAAGGACGTGAAGGACGGGAAGGTGGATGGTCAGGACGGATAGGCTGCCAGGGATGTGGTTTCTTGCAAGAATGTGATGCTCCTCAAGCACGTGTCTCTTGATTCTCTCACCTCACCGCCTGTCTCCGTTTCCGCATACCTTCCCGTCTTGCCCGACCCTCCCGTATTCCTTCCCCTCTTTACCTCACCCGCGCCTGCAAGCTCCTGAGCACGTCGGGACTCGGCTCGCCCCGCAGATATAGCATCACGTCTCCGATCGCCCAGCGAAGGCTTCCCGCGGGAGTGCTGAGTGCCTGCCCCGAGGCCATTCGCTGCTGATCCAGCAGAATGAGCCGGCCTCTATTATCGAGATACACCACTCGTACCACCGGACGGGTCGAGCGTGGTGCCCGGGATCAGCTGGGTTCGGGTCAAGCCGATGAGCTCCGGCGTCATCCCCTCGATCACGTGCACGGGGCCACCCAGCTGCTTCACTGCCTCATCCAGCCCGATTCGGAGATAGACCTGGGACCGCTGTTCCAGAGTAGGTGGCCGGGGAGCCGGCTCCGCCTCTGCCTCAACCCGAGCCGGCGGCAGCGCGGCGGTGGCGGCGTTGGCCCGCTGGCGCTGTCTCTCCCGATCCAGCTCGGCCAGAGCCGCGGCGGCGGCCCGGCGGGTGGCCAGAGCATCGCTCGACGAAGGCTCGGTCTCCGACTGGCCATCCTGTGGGCGCGCCGACGCGGTGGCGGCCACCCCGGCGGCGGCGTCGATTTGGGCAAGGCTGTCAGCCGCCGCCTCAGCCAATGCCATGGAGTCCGCTGCAGCTGAATCCGAGACGGCGGAATCCTCCGGGTCGGCCGGAAGAGTGGACGTGTCTACTGCCACCTTGGCCCGGGCTGGAGGGGGCGTGGGCGCTGGCCGCTGGGGCTCGCTGCGGCTGGATGCGGTTCGACTTGTTCTCCCGAGTAGCCAGTGTAGACTCGGGTTTCCGGCTCTCCTCAGGGCTGACCACCGCCGGTTGAGCGGTTTGCTGTGAGACCGAAGTGAGATCCCGGTCCGAAAGCATCGGATGGCTCGGCTCGAACGCTCGGCCGATGAGCTTGCCTCCGGTGACGATTCCGGCCAGGGTTGCCGCCACAGCCAGCCCCCGAATCGATGTCGCCGGCGCTTGGCATGCGCATCGATCGGATCGGGCACCAGGAGCACGGGTGGCTCGTCCCACGCCAGCGGCTCATACGCCGGCCGGGATGGGAGTGGCTGAGGCTCGGGGCGGGGGGCCTCCGAGCGAGGCCGTGAGGCGCCGGCCGGAACCTCCATGGCGCCAACCAGCCGGTCGGCCTCGGCCAGCACCTGCTTAACTTCCTGGAGACGGGAGCCGCAGGCCACACAGCTCCCGAGGTGCTTCTGGATCTCGCTGACTTCCGCCAGATCCAGCTCACCGTCGAGGAGCGCGTGCAGCGTGCCTTCATCAAGATGCGACATTCTTGCCCCGTCCTTCCGCTCTATATGCATCCACCAGCCGGCGCCGGGCCCGGGCCAGCGTGGTGCCCACGGCGCCTTTGGAGAGTCCCAAGGTGGCAGCGATCTCTCCGTAATTGAACCCCTCGGCCTTCAGCAGCAATGCCTCCCGATCGCGTTCGGTCAGCGTAGCCAGCGCGGCCCGCACCCCGGCGCTACGCTCGTTCCGGTCGAACTCTTCGTCCGGCCCCTGGGCCGGCGCGGCGTCGGCCCGAAGCAACTCGAGCCGCCGGCCCTGGCGCACGTTCCTCCGGCCATCTTCCCGGACCAGGTTCAGGGCGACGGCGAACAGCCACGGCCGAGGGTTGTTGGGCGGTGCGGCCACCGCGCGGGCAAAGGTTTCCTGAGCCAGATCCTCGGCGCGATCCCGGTCTCCCGTTCGGCGGTACAGCATCCGGACGAGCGAGCCGTAGTATTGCTCGAAGAGCTGGGTGAGATCGGCCGTCATGTACCTCTTCAGTGAACCCACGCATTACCGCTTCCGGGCACCTCCGCTCGCGGCCGAGACGGATCCCGAAGGCTCAAGATGCTCCAGCCCCGGCAACAGTCGTACCACCAATAATATGCCTCCGCCGGCGCGGGTGGAGCGGTGACGCCCATCCTGCTCGGAGGACCCGAATCTGGAGATTGGCAGCAGCTCGAGACTCTGAGTGTAACCGCATGCTGGGTCGAGAGAAACGACAACTCTCCCCAGCCCGGGCCCCCTCCCGCTCCGGCTCAAGGAAGGGGAGATGCGCCTCAGCGGCGAAATTGCACTGGGACCGGCTAACTGAGTCCGGCGGTGACCAGAACGCGACGAAGGACCCCAATGAGGTCTTCCGCGAAGAAGGGCTTCTGCAGGAACGCGGTGACGCCGGGGCCGGCATCACTGAACTGCGGCGCGACGGACTCCTCGGTGTACCCGCTCATCATGATGACGGGCAGGTCGGGCCAGCTATCTCGTAGCTGGCGCAGGGCCTCCTGACCTCCCATTCTCGGCATCGAAAGGTCCATCAGGATCGCTGTAACCTCGCTGCCTCTGCTCTCCATGAGGTCGAGGGCATCCCGTCCGTCGCCCGCCGGGATCGTTTCGAAGCCGAAATCCTGAAGGATGCGCTCGGCCACTTCCCGTACGTCTGCCTCGTCTTCTACCACGAGGATCGTTCCCTCACCCCGCCACTCGCTCCGGGCCGCGGATGGCTTCCCCTGTTTCATCACCTTCCCGGTCACGGACGGGAAGAGGACCTGAAAACTGGTGCCTCGATCCGGCTCGGTGCGGATACGAATCAGTCCCTGGTGGCTCCGGACGATGCCCATCACCGCCGCCAGTCCGAGCCCCCGGCCGGAGAACTTGGTGGAGAAGAAAGGGTCGAAGATGCGGCGGAGAGTATCCGGTGTCATTCCGGCTCCGGTATCGTGGACCTCGAGGTAGACCATTTCCTCGTGGTAGTCGGCTGCCGGCTCGACCTCGCCGATCGGCGGTCCGAAGGCGGGATCGTCGAGCTGGCTTCGGTCGAGCACGCCGGTTCGAAGCGTGATGGTGCCGCCGGCGTTCTGCAGGGCGTCGGAGGCGTTGGTGATCAGATTCATCACGATCTGCCGGATCTGGGTGGCGTCGGCCTTTACCGCAGGGAGATCGGTGGCCAGTTCCCACACCAGCGTGGCCTGCTTGCTGATGGCGGTGCGCAGCAGGGTCGCCATCTCTCTCACTTCACTGGAGAGATCCAGGTTGCGAACGACGAAGGCGCCCTTACCCGAGTAGGCGAGCATCTGCCGGGTGAGGTCGGCGGCGCGGATCGTGGCCCGAATCACTTCTTCCAGCGGCTCGCGGGCGGGAGAGCGCCCGGCAAGGCGACTCAGCGCGATGTCCGCATTCCCCAGGATGACATGAAGCAGATTATTGAAATCGTGGGCAATGCCTCCGGCCAGCACTCCGATGCTCTCCAGCTTCTGCACGTGCCGGGACTGGGCCTCGCTGGCCTCGGCGGCGCGGCGCGCGGTCTGCTCCCGCTGCAACAGTTCCTCGGACAACTCTTGCGCTGCCTCGAGAGCGCCGGTGCGCTCGGCCACGCGAAACTCCAGCTCGGAATTGAGCGACCGGATCTGCCGGGCCATGCGCTCCTGCTCGGTGACGTCCCGGACGATCCAGCGGAACCCGGTCGGATTGCCCCGCTCGTCGTCGATGATCGAGTAGGTCAGCTCCACGTGCAGGTTGGTTCCACCCCGACCCCTGATCCTGAAGGCCAGGGGACGACTGCTGCCGCCGCGGTCGCGGGCGCTCAGCAACGACCGGAACCGGACCCGATCGTCCGTGGCGATATAGGACGCGAGAGCTTTCCCGACCAGAAACTCCCGCGCAATACCCAGCAGCTTCGTGGCCGACAGATTCGCTTCGTCGATGATGCCCGCCAGGTTTGTCACCAAGTAGGCGTCTGGCGCCAGGTCGAAGAGCTCATAGTAGCGACCGCGCCCGGCCTCGACGTCCAGCTGGGCGGTAGCCAGCTCTTCGTTCTGGGTCCGGAGCTCCTCGTCCGCTACCCGCAGCTCCTCCAGGGCCGAGCGTAGATCGTCGGCCGCCTGCTCGGCGTCCACATCTTCGCGTTGCGTGAGAGAGGCGATGCGATCGTGCGCGAGGCGGAGCCGGTTCCCCAATTCCTCGGGACTCATGTCCTCCGCCCGCAGTGTCCCTGAGGCGCGCGGCTCCTCCCAGTAGCGCGCCAAGGTCTCCCTGGCCTCCTGCAGAATGGCGAGCTGATCGTATGCGGCCTTGAGGGCAACCTCGGTGGAGCGGCGAAGCTCCTCGGCAGCCTGACGGGCGTCTTCCGCCGAGGATCGGGCGTCCTCCGCTGCGGCTCGCAGCTGCTCCTTTGCTGTCCGGAACTCATCGGCCATCGCTCGGGCCGCTTCGGTCCAGCTGCGCTGCTCCTCTCCGGCTTGGCGGGCTCGTTCCTGATCCTCCCGTAGATCCTCGGCCCCCTGCCGCTCTCGTTCACGAGCCTGGCGGGCAAGCTCGGCGCTTTCCCGGATCTCTTCGGTGACCGCTAGCTGTTCCGGGTCTTGGTCCACCCGGTCCGGGCTGAGGTCAGGCGCTGCCATCGGCGGAGTGCTCCATCAACAGAATTGCTCCACCAACCCCTTTGCCGTCGGCCCGGAGCGGAGTGCAGGTCACCTGGCAGCGGATGGTCTTGCCCCGCCGATTGACCGCGTCAAGCATCTGGTTTCCACCTTCTCCCCCCAGACAGCTTCGGAGCAGGGGCCGCAGCCGTTCGAGCGGCAGACCGATGTCCAGATTGAGCAGATGCTTGCCCTCGACCTCCTCCTCTCGGAGTCCCCAGAGCTCCTCGGCTTGAGGGTTCCAGGCCAGCACCCTGAGCTCGGGGTCCACCACGGCCACTCCACCTCGCAGACTGGCCAGCACGGATTGGAGAAGGGCGTTGGAGGTGTTCAGGTCCTCGCCCCGCTGCCGGAGCTCGTCGTTCATGGTCTGGAGCTCTTCATTGGTGGACTGGAGCTCCTCGTTCATGGTCTCCAGCTCTTCATTGGTCGACTGGAGCTCCTCGTTGGTGGTCTCCAGTTCCTCCACCGTAGACTGGAGCTCCTCGTTGGTGGTCTCCAGCTCCTCGTTGGTAGACTGGAGCTCCTCGTAGGCCGTTTCCAGCTCCTGATGGGATTGCTCCAGCTCTCGCTGCAGCCGGCGATAGGCAGTGGTATCGGAAAAGGTGAGAATGGTGCCCAGCAGGCTACCCGGTCCGTCGGTGAGCGGAGCGATCTGGAGGTCGAGCCAGCGCGAGTCGCCTGAGGGCGTGCGCCACTCGACATCCTTGATGCCGACGTTGCGCCTCTCGGCCTCCGCCCGCTCGATCAGGGAGCGCAGCTCCAGCGGACGGTAGGACAGGGGAAGATCCCGGAGGGGCCGGCCGACGTCCGATTGCCGGAGAGCGAAGAGCTCCCGCGCGCGATCGTTGGCGATCACCACCTGCCCGGCAGCATCCACCACGATCTGAGCCACCGGGCTTGCCTCCAACGCCGCCATCTGCAGATGACTGTCCATGCTTTCCGGTGCTCCGCTCCTGCGCTCCCGTTCCGGAAAACCCGGATCGGCCTGGGTTCGACGGGCGCCTTTCCGGCTCAGCCGCCGCTTCAGGTCTACCGACACGAAGCTGTGACCATGAGCCATCAGCGTCTCGGCCCGGCCCAGGAGGAGAAATCCTCCGTCGTTCAAGGCAAAGTGCAGGCGGGAAAGCACCCGGGCCTGGGTTTCTCCATTCAGGTACATCAGCGTGTTACGGCAGGTGAGCAGGTCGATGCGCGAGATGGGCGCGTCGTTGATCAAGTCGTGACGGCCGAAGATGACCTGCCGCCGGAGGTCCTTCCGAAAGAGATTGAGCCCGTCCACCTTCTCGAAGTACTTGGTCAGCAGCTCCGGCGGGACGCCTTCCACCTGGCGATCGCTGTAGGCGGCATGCCGAGCGGTGTTGAGCGCGTCCTCGTCCACATCGGTGGCGTAGATCTTTACCCGATCCCGGAACTCGTCCAGCCCCAGCTCCTCTGCCAGGATCATGGCGAGGGTGTAGGCCTCCTCTCCCGTAGCACAGCCGACGCTCCAGGCCCGGAGCGGCTCACCGGGAGCCTTGGCGGCCAGGACTTCAGGAACAGCCACCGTACGTACCACCTCCCACGCGGCCGGGTCGCGGAAGAAGCTGGTGACGTTGATGAGGATGGTATTGAACAGCGTGGCAAACTCGTTCGGGTGGACCTCGAGATACTCCTGGTATGCCGCAAAGCTCTCCACCCCGACCGACTCCATGCGCTTGCGGATGCGCCGCGCCAGCGACGCCGCCTTGTATCCGTGAAAATCGAAACCGCGCGAGGTGAGGAGGTTCTCCAGCAGCCCGGACCATTCAGGATCGGACTCCGGCGGCGGTTGGGAGAGCGCCGCTTCCTCCGGAGTGCCGTCACCAGTCTCGGTGAGGGCCTCTTCTGCCGAATCCGAGTATCGCTCGCTCATCCCACTACCAGCGCTTCGGCCGCATCACCGGTCCGGACCCCCCGGTTCAGAACGGTTCGGATGACTGAGGCGTGGTGCTCGGCGTCCATAGCCTGCTCGGTGAAGGAAGAGGCGCTGTGGGAGTGACCGCGGCTGCTGGCGCGTGCCGCCAGCCGCCGGGCCAGGGCCCAGTGCTCTTCGAGCGCCCGGAGGGCGGTCCACAGTGCCGCCTCGAGCTGCTCCGATTGATGCACCAGCAGCGCCTCATCGCTGTACGCGTGGCCCACGCGGCACCGGAAGCGGACCAGCTCGTCGTCCTTGACCTCCCAGAGTGTGCCGTGGCATTCGGGACAGGTCATGGTGGACGGAACTCCCGGCTGGGTATGCCGGTCGGCAACGGCAAAGTCGTCGGCATGCTGGTCGTCAGGGGAAATATCAGGCATAGGTACCACCTCGGGGCGCTGTACCGGCTCCAGGGCAAGCTCGGTGAGCAGCAGGGGGATCTCGGATGGCGCGAGCACGTGATCAATCTCCACGTGTTCGATGGCGCTCCGGGGCATACCCTGATAGAGCGCGGACTCCAAAGACTGAGCGATAGCGATGCCTCCGCGCTGCTTGACGGCGAGAAGCCCGGCGGTGCCGTCGTTGAGGTTTCCCGATAGAACTACTCCGACGACCCGGGGCCCGTAGCTGTGGGCGGCCGTGCGAAAGAGCGGATCGATGGCGGGGCGGTGACCATTTTCCTTGGGGCCGCGGGTCAACCGGGTCTGGCCGTCGATGAGGTGCAGGTGACAATCAGGAGGGGCAACGTAAATGCGGCCGGGCTCGATCGCTTGGCCATGCACGGCATGGCGGGCCGGGAGGGGTCCGGCCCGGCTCAGGATTCGCGGCAAGGTGCTGGTGACCGACCCGGGGAAGTGGATCACTACGAACACGGAACCGGGAAAATCCGGAGGGAGGCCCTTCACAAACTCGGCGACCGCTTCGATGCTGCCGGCGGAGCCGCCGATGACCACGATGTCCCGCCCTGCCATTTGCGCTCCGATGCTGAGTAGTGAAGCTAGCCCACTTTGGAGGGAAGGGCAAACGTGCTCGCAGTGTGCGTAACCGGGATCACGGCTTCCGGCCCGCTTCGGCCACAGGTTGAGCTGATGCTGAGCAGACACATAGGGTTGCGCGGGGCTCCGCGGAGGCTGGCTTGACTTCAGGTGCCGCCGGTCCCATTGGCGGTGAGAGACTGCATCTGTTGGAACGAGTCGCCCGCGCTTTGCATCACGCATCGGGCTTCGAGCGGACCATTCGAGCGACCGGCGAGTGCCTGGTGCCCGGGTTTGCAGACGCCGTCGTTCTGATCGTTCAACGTGAGGAACAGGAGGATTGGATCGAGGTTGTCCACTCCAATCCCCGGGAGGAAGCGGACATCGCGGAGGCACTCCGCCCCCTGCTGCCCGCGC
The DNA here is from genome assembly GCA_963842945.1 of uncultured Gemmatimonadales bacterium. GTDB lineage: Bacteria > Gemmatimonadota > Gemmatimonadetes > Gemmatimonadales > GWC2-71-9 > CAVVWJ01. Next base: position 432,593 of record CAWJIM010000024.1, on the reverse strand, counting down.
TGCGACGGCTGGCCAAAGCGGACGCGGAGCGGGGACGCGAGTTCCGTTGGATTCCGCAGCTCACCCCTGCCGCGGCCGTTTCCTCCGGCGGGATACCGCGGTCGATACCCTATTACAGCGTCTGCACGTTCAGTCGTTGATCGTGGTTCCTTTCCGCTCCGGAGGCACGATTTTCGGAGCCATGGCACTGCTGCGCGTTCAGCCGAGCGAGCCGTACCACGCCCTGGATCTTTCAGCGGCTCAGGTTATTGCCCGGCGCTCAGCCGTCGCGATTCAGGGCTCGGACCTGAACGACCGGCTGGGCAATGAGGAGGCCCGCCGTTACCGACTGGAAGACACCCTGCAGAAATGGATCCGGGTGTTCGACCGGGCCGGCTGGGGTGCCGCCATCGTGGATGCGGAGGATCAACGGATCGAGGCGGTAAACCCCGCATTCGCGGCGCTGCACGGCCATCCGACCTCCGGTAGCCTGAGTGGAAGATTGTTTACCGATCTGCTCCCCGCCGATCGGGCCCACGAACCGGCCGGGTGGCGAAGCGAGTCGAGTCCTCCCGTGTATGAGTCGCTTCACCTCCGGGCCGATGGCTCTCTGTTTCCGGTGCTGACCAATGTGACCTCGCTGGCCGCAGGTCCGGGTGGCAGCTCCTACGTCATCACCGTTCAGGATCTCACCGAGCTCAAGCGGGCAGAGGAGAGGCTTCGCCGCGCCCAGCGGCTGGAGGCCGTGGGCCGGCTGGCCGGCGGCGTAGCTCACGAAGTGAACAACATGATGACCATCATCCTCGGATTCAGCGACCTGCTGGCCCGAAGTGGGGCGGTCGCAGCGGAGCGCCACCGCGATATCGAGGAGATCCGAAAGGCGGCCACACGAGCGGGCAAGATCACCCAGCAGCTGCTCGCCTTCAGCCGGCAACAGATCCTCCAGCCAACGGATCTCCAGCTGAACGACGTGGTGCAGGAGCTGGTGTCGGTGCTGAAGCTGCTCCTCCCCGCCAATGTCGTGCTGGAAGCGTCGCTCGCTCCTCTGCGCCCCCTGGTGCGAGCCGACCGCGCGCAACTGGACCAGGTGATTATCAACCTGGCATTCAATGCCCGCGATGCCATGCCCGGAGGCGGGACCCTACGCCTGGTCACCGAATCACGCCGGTTGGACGAGCAAGACGGCCTGCAGCTCATCGGCATTCCATTGTTCCCGGGGAATACGCCCTCGTCTCAGTGATCGATACCGGGCACGGCATGGATGCCGGGATCTTGCAGCAGGTTTTCGAGCCCTTCTTCACCACGAAACCGGCGGGATCCGGCACTGGATTAGGCCTGGCCACCGTCTACGGTATCGTGAAGCAGAGCGGGGGATACGTTTGGGTCGAAAGCGCGCCGGGTACGGGAACTACGGTAACCGTATGTCTGCCCCAGGTTCGAGCCGAAGCCCCGGTGGAGCGCACGAGATCGTCCGGTTCGTTCCCGGCAGAATGCAGGACCGGCACCGTGCTGGTAATCGAGGACGAAGAAGGGGTCCGCGAGCTGGCCGTTCGGGTACTGGAGCAGCAGGGTCATCGGGTTTATGAAGCTCGCGATGGTGATGAGACTCTCGCCCGGCTCGAGGAGTTCGGCGCTACATTGGATTTGGTGGTTGCGGATGTCATTGTTCCGAACATCGGGACCATCGAGCTGGCGCAGAAGATCCGCGACGTTCGGGCCGATCTCCCTATCCTTTATATGTCGGGTTATTCCCATGTGGACGTGGTGGAGCGCGGCTTGGTCGATCCCGAGTCTCTTTCCTACAGAAGCCGTTTACGGCGGCCGAGCTAAACCAGCTGGTCTGCCAGCAGATGGAGGGTGTCGCCGGCGGCACGTAGTGGGGAGTAACTACATGTTTATATTCCATTTAGGCGTGAGTTCGTCGCTCTGGCTCAGGCTCACATCTCGGGTAGCAACGCCAGCTTAGGGGGCAGCATGCAGACTGGAACCGCTCCGGCCACGGCGGTCGCAACCGACACCTTTCCTATCAACGGCACCGACTTCGTCGAGTTCTATGTCGGCAATGCCAAGCAGGCCAGCCACTACTATCGGACCGCGTTCGGATTTGAGCTGGCCGGCTATCGGGGACCGGAAACCGGTACCCGCGACCGCGCCAGCTACCTGCTGCAGCAGAACAAAGTCCGACTGGTTCTGACCTCACCCATCACGCCTGACCATCCGGCCGCCGCGCATATCGCGCTCCATGGCGATGGAGTCCGGGACATCGCGCTGTGGGTCGACAACGCCCGCGAAGCCTTCGAGGTGGCGATGGAGCGGGGAGCCCGTCCGGCTACAACAGCCTACGGTGCTGCGGGACGAGCAGGGGGAGGTGGTCATCGCGGCGATCCATACCTATGGCGACACCATTCACAGCCTGGTGGAGCGGCGGAACTACCGGGGAAACTTTCTCCCGGGCTTCCAGCCGGTGACCTCCCGGTACAACCCGGCGCCGGTAGGGCTTCAGTACGTGGACCACTGCGTCGGCAACGTCGAGCTCGGCGCGATGAACAAGTGGGTGAACTTCTACCAGGATGTGATGGGTTTCCGGAACCTCATTTCATTCGACGACAAGGACATCTCGACCGAGTACTCCTCGCTGATGTCCAAGGTCGTGGCCAGCGGCAATGACCGGATCAAGTTCCCCATCAATGAGCCCGCCAAAGGCCGGAAGAAGTCGCAGATCGACGAGTACCTGGAGTTCTACCGGGGCCCCGGCGTCCAACATCTGGCCATAGCCACCAACAACATCGTGGAGACGGTCTCGGCGCTGCGCGATCGCGGCGTCGAGTTCCTCCAGGTGCCGAAGACCTACTATGAGACGGTGCTGGATCGAGTGGGCAAGATCGATGAAGACCTGGCCCCGCTGCAGGATCTGGGTATCCTGGTCGACCGGGACGACGAGGGCTATCTGCTGCAGATCTTCAGCAAGCCGGTGCAGGACCGCCCCACCCTGTTCTACGAGATCATCCAGCGGAAGGGCGCCAAGAGCTTCGGCAAGGGCAATTTCAAGGCGCTGTTCGAAGCCATCGAGCGGGAGCAGGCGCTGCGGGGGAATCTTTAAGCAAGAGCGTGAGCGGTAAGAGGTGAGCGGTAAGCGGGCTGCAGAAGAGCATCTCGTAGGTAACCCGCTCACCGCTCACCGCTCACCGCTTACGCTTTTTGGAGGTCGAGATGCCGATCTACCACACGATGGGTCAAATTCCCCGGAAGCGCCACATCGCGTTCCGGAAGCCGGATGGCGGGATTTATGCCGAGGAGCTGATGGGGCACGAGGGCTTCACCGGAACCTCGTCGCTCCTGTATCACACCTATCCGCCCACGACGGTGAAATCGGCCAAGCGGCTTCGGGAGGCGAAATACGAGGCGGACCCGGACAATACGCTCCGGCATCGGCATTTCCGCACCTCCAAGATCAAGGCGGGGGGCAGTCCCACGCTCGACCGCACTCCGCTCCTGTTCAACAACGAAGTTGCCATGCTCTACGTAGAGCCGGACGAGAACGACGCCCACTTTTACCGTAACGCGCAGGCCGACGAGCTGGTGTACGTCAGCAAGGGCAGCGGAACCCTGGAGACGATGTACGGCGATCTCCCATACCATGAGGGCGACTACCTCGTCATCCACCGCGGCATCATGCATCGCTACCGGCTGGACCTGAGCAGCGATCCGACCAAGCTGCTGATCATGGAAAGCCGGGGGCACGTCCGGTGGCCCAAGCGCTACCGCAACGAGTTCGGCCAGTTGATCGAGGGAGCGCCCTACAGCGAGCGCGATATCCGCCGGCCCACGCAGCTCCGCACCCACGACGAGCGCGGCGACTTCCGCATCCTGGTGAAGCAGTACGACGGTCTGAACGAGATCATCCTGGATCATCATCCGTTCGACGTGGTGGGCTGGGACGGCTACTTCTATCCCTGGGCCTTCAACATCCACGACTTCGAGCCGATCGTGGGGCGGGTGCACCAGCCGCCGCCGGTCCACCAGACGTTCCAGGGCGATGGGTTCGTGGTGTGCAGCTTCTGCCCCCGACCCTACGACTTCCACCCCGAGGCGGTGCCGGCTCCATACAACCACAGCAACGTCGACTCGGACGAAGTGCTCTACTACGCCTCGAGCGAGTTCATGAGCCGGAAGGGCATCGAGTTCGGCAGCATCACCCATCACCCCGACGGTATTCCCCATGGGCCCCACCCCGGTCGGGCTGAGGCGAGCATCGGGGCCAAATACACCGAGGAGCTGGCGGTCATGATGGACACTTTCCGCCCGCTCAAGGTGGCTAAGCCTGCCCTCTCGATTGAAGACCCGGAATACCACAAGTCGTGGCTCGATGCGCAGCACGCGCAGTTCAATCCGCCTACTTCGTGAACGCGGGACGGTGGGGCGGCGGGGCAGCGGGGCAGAACCCGTTGTCACCCTGAGCATTGCGAAGGGGCCAATGCTCCTCGTTAGGATGATCTGATTGGCTGGATCGGATGAGGCGCCACTCTGGACCCCCGGTCCAGACCGGATCGCCTCGGCGAATCTCACCGCGTTCATCCACCACATCCAACGACACAAACCCGACGGCGCCGCTGGCGTCGCCGACTTCAGCTCCCTGTACCGCTGGTCGGTCGAGCGAGCCGATGCGTTCTGGCCCGAAGTCTGGCGCTTTTGCGGCGTTATAGCCGAGGAGAGGCCCGGACGCGATCCGTGGGACGCGGTGGTCGTTGGACTCGACCGCATGGCGCCGCCGGATCGGGAGCTCGGTCCGCGCTGGTTTTCCGGAGCGCGCCTCAACTTCGCCGAGAACCTGCTGCGTCATGCGGAGGATCGGCCTGCGCTCGTCTTCTGGAACGAGCGAGGACGCCAGCGTGTGCTCAACTACCGGGAGCTGAATGAGCAGGTTCGCTCGGTAGCGGCGGCTCTGGCCGCCGAGGGAGTCGTGGCGGGAGACCGGGTGGCCGGCTTCATGCCCAATCTCCCCGAGGCCGTCATGGCCATGCTCGGAGCCGCCAGTCTGGGCGCAATCTGGTCTTCCTGCTCACCCGACTTCGGCGCCAATGGCGTGCTCGATCGCTTCGGCCAGATTCAGCCCAAGGTCCTCTTCTGCGCCGATGGCTATCGCTACGCCGGCAAGGAAATCGACTCGCTCACCCGGGTGCGCGAAGTGCGAGAGCGTATTCCTGAGATTCGGCGTGTCGTGGTCGTTCCGTATCTACGCGAGCGCCCGGCTCTCGGAAGCATTGCCGACGCAGTGACATGGGAGGAGTGGACGTTCGGTCGTTCCGTCGTTCCATCGTTCCGCCGCTTCTCCTTCGACCATCCGCTCTACATCATGTACTCCTCCGGCACGACTGGTCTCCCCAAGTGCATGGTGCATGGGGCGGGTGGGACACTGCTGCAGCACTTGAAGGAGCTGGTGCTGCACACCGACCTGCGTCCTGACGACCGGATCTTCTACTTCACGACCTGCGGCTGGATGATGTGGAACTGGCTGGTCTCCAGCCTGGCGGTGGGCGCAACGGTTGTGCTGTACGACGGCGCACCGCTCTTTCCTGCTCCAATCCTCTGGGATATGGCTGAGCGCGAGAAGGTCACCGTGTTCGGCACCAGTGCGAAATACCTCGCCCTGATCGAGAAAGAGGGGCTCGAGCCGGCTCGGACTCACGATCTCGGAGCGTTACGAGCCATTCTCTCCACCGGCAGTCCACTCGCGGAGCACAGCTACGATTACGTGTATCGGAGCATCAAGCGCGACCTGCATCTGGCAAGCATCAGCGGAGGCACCGACATCATCTCCTGCTTCGCCCTGGGAAACCCGATTGCGCCGGTCTGGCGGGGAGAGCTGCAGACCAGGGGGCTGGGTATGAGCGTGGACGTGTTCGATCCCGAGGGCCGCCCTATCCGGGAAGCCGAAGGTGAATTGGTTTGCACTCGTCCGTTCCCCAGCATGCCCGTGGGGTTCTGGAACGATCCTCAAGGCGCCAAGTATCACGCCGCGTACTTTCGCCAGTATCCCGGGGTCTGGCGCCACGGAGACTGGGCGCGGCTCACCCGCCACGATGGCATGGTCATTCTTGGTCGGAGCGATGCAACCCTGAATCCGGGCGGCGTAAGAATCGGGACGGCGGAGATCTACCGCCAGGTGGAGCAGCTGCCGGAAGTCATTGAAAGTCTTGTAGTTGGCCAAGAGTGGGAGGGGGACGTACGGATTGTCCTCTTTGTGCGGCTGAGGGAAGGGGCCAGTCTGACCGAGGACTTGGTATCCAGGATTAAAGGCCGGATCCGGGAGTATGCCAGCCCCCACCATGTGCCCCGAAGGATTATTCCGGTGGCGGACATCCCCCGAACCATTAGCGGTAAAATCACCGAGCTTGCAGTTCGGGACGTCATCCATGGGCGGCCCGTTGCCAATGTGGACGCTCTGGCTAACCCCGGGTCACTAGACCAGTTTCGGAACCTGCCGGAGCTGCAAACCTGACTCCACCCCCCTGCTGCCCCCAGTCCCCCGCTGTTTTGTGTGATTTAGACCCTATCGGGATTGAAAATGTCGGAGTACATTCTCGCCACGCGGCTTGAATAGCGCGGTGTTTTCCATGTTGAGCCCGCGGTACACGACAACAGCGGCTGAGACCCTCAGGCGGGCAGGGTCCCTTAGCCCAGAGGAGCACACCCCCATGCGTTACCTTCTGATGCTGGCTGCCGCGGCGACTTTGGCAGCCTGCCACAACCGTGGCGAGGACGAGACTGGTGCGGCGCCGGATCGCGGCGACACCACTGCCGTCACCGCAACGGACACCACCGCCGTGCCCACTGACAGCACCATGGGTCAGGCACCAGCGGACACCAGCTTCGTTCAGCAGGACAGCACTGCGGCGCCCACGACCGTAGACACCACGGCTGCGCCGACCGGTGACACCACGGGTTATACGCCTACCGACAGCAGCACGTCTGCCACGCCGAGCGACAGCTCGAGCATGGGTGACATGGGCCAGGACAGCAGCAACATGGCCGCGCCCGCGGACAGCACGAAGCAGTAGTCCGAATCACACTTGCTTTACCGCGGCCCCAGTTTCTGGGGCCGCTTTTTTTTTTGCGGGAGATCCTCAGGAGAGACGTGGGCGGGCTCCGGGAAATTCTCCGGAGCCCGGTTTTTATCAGGCCGCAGCGCTCCGCAGTAACTTTCGCTCCATGAGTCCGGTGCTCGTTACCCGAACCTATCTCGAGATGCTTTCGCCCGCCGAGCTGCGACCGGCAACTCTGGCCGAGCCGGCACCACGCATCGAGCGGATGAAGCACTGCAGCGTCGAATTTTTTCGTTTTCTCTACCGGCAGGTCGGCGAAGCCTACCACTGGACCGACCGCCTGCGTTGGAGCGATGAGAGGATCCGGGCCCACCTGGCGACGCCGGGCGTGTCGCTCTGGGTAATGTCCTGGGAGGGAGCTCCCGCGGGGTACTTCGAGCTGCGGGAGCACGAAGATCGTTCGGCCGAGATCGCGTACTTCGGGTTACTCCCTGATTTCATCGGCCGGGGCTGGGGAAAGTTTCTACTTACCCAGGCGGCGCAGGCGGCATGGCAGCTCCGTCCCACCCGAGTGTGGCTTCACACCTGCACCCTGGATCACCCCGCTGCGCTTCCCAACTACCTGAATAGAGGCTTCCGGCCCACCCGAGAAGAGGTGTATGAAGTCAGCGGGGAAGAGGGGAAGGGGGAAAGCGGGGAAGTAAAAGCGTAACGGGCGGGAGAATCGGCGGCCAGCTGAGCCGCTTAAAGCCAGCCCTGAATCACTCGCCAGTATCCCCGGCTGAGGCGATTCAGGCTTCGGCATGCGGCCCGTTCCACCCAACCCTGAGCCAGACCTCGAGAGAACGGAACGTCTCCCCCTTGCAGAATGGCCCGGTCAGCGGTGCGGCGCGCCTGCTGAACCTGCCGCCGGCGCCGCAGGGTGATTCCGGGATGCGACATCATCCAGCCCACCGCCCGAAGCCAGATCCCCAGCCAACCGCGCCGGAGACATCCGGCCAGCTGAAAGAGCTCAAACAGCATGATCACCGGCGCAAGCAGGAGCAGCGTGCGTGCAGCGAAACAGTGCAGCATGATTCGCCACCGGTTGCGCATCAGGCAGTACACTCGGAGCTCCGATTGCTGCCGCCCCCCCGGACGGTGTGACAGCCCGGGTGTTCCGGTTCCGTGAAGACAGATGGCCGAGGGTACGGCCAGCAACCGATGCCCCCGCACCCGGCTGCGGACTCCCAGATCGTGATCCTCGTAGTTGAAGACGAAGCTGGGGTCGAAGGGTGGATCTCCGCCCCACACGGCCCGGTCGAGCAGGAAGCAGGCGGTGACCATGGAGCTCACTTCCACTACTTCCATGGGAGCACTGTCCTGCGGCAGCTCGCAGCACCGCGGAATCATGTGACCCAGGAAATGGCAATCCGCTCCTTCGTACTGGATGATGTGTCGGCGGCCGGCGTGGAGCATCCTCGGCATGGCGGCCACGACGCCGGCGCGCTTGCCGAGTGCCGCTTGCAGCTGGAAGGCACAGTCGGGCCCAATGGCGACATCATTGTCCACGAACAGAATCAGATCGTGCCGGGCCGACCGAAAACCGGCATTGCGGGCCGCTGCCGGGCCGTCATTCCGGGCCAGCCTCAGCACCTGGACCTCGGGATAACAATGCTCCACCAGAGCCAGGCTTTCGTCGGTAGATCCATTGTCTACCAGCATCACCTCGGCAAAACGAAGATGGGATCGGCGCACGGCGCCGAGTGATGGATTGAGGTGGGAGGCCCCGTTGTAGTTGATCAGACAGAGGCTGATCGGGCGACCGGCCGTCTGATGAGTGCCGGTCACTGCCCTGACAGGCGCATGGGTCGGCCTTGCAGCCGGTCACCAAGATCCGCACCGAGCCACGCGCACACGGTTGGCACCAGGTCCAGAATGTTGTGACCGTCTACCTGCCCCCGTTTTATGCCGTCCCCCGCAGCCACGAACCAGCCGTGAGCCCGATGGTTTCCCGCTCGTCCCGAGGGGATTCGTCCAGCCGGGGCCCAGCGGAGCTCGCCATAGCGGTTGGAGGTGATCCCCGGCGACTCGATCGGCGAAACGCCGTTCCATTCAATCACCAGGTCCGGGAGGCGGTCGCGGGCGGGCGCATCGGCTGGAGCGAGCTCGTGCTGGCGGTACACGCACCGGACTATGGGCGATCCGGTCTTGAGGTCGCGAAAGCTCATGAACCCGGCCGCCAGTTCCGCGCAGATTGCATCGTACTCCTGACCGGGCGAGACGATGCCCTGCGGCTCACGGCCCCGAAGGTTTACCCGGATGTACCCCGCGTGATCCATGGGAACCGGAAAGGCGCGGGTGGTGGCCCAGTCGAACATCCGCTTGGACCAGAGTTTTACCAATCGGCTCTGGACGCTGTGCGGAAGACGGCTGGTGATCTCGCGAGCCAGCGGCCAGGGCAGCATCTGCTTCAGGCGATACAGCGCCCCTTTCTTAGGTGACTGAGCCGTGGTACCGGTCAGCATGCGCTGCAGCATGTCCGGCACCCGGTCCGCCCAGGTGGTGTTCGGCCCCATCCCGTGTACCGCGAACACGACGATGCGGGCGTCCGCCGGAGCCCGGCTCAGAACCCGGGCTAGGGCCCGGTCTAAGGCTCGGTACACGTCGATCAGGGCTCCCTCCAGTGCGGTGCGTTCGCCGTCTGCAAGCCGTGAGCGATCGATCTGGGAGAGGTCCCAGAGATAGTGTCCACCGCGATGGCTGGCGCCGAACACCAGCAGGAAGAGGTCCCACTGCTCCCGCGTCAGCAGCGACTCACCGATCGCGGCCATCTGCTCGGTGGAGTCGATCAGTTGTTTGGTCAACCGCTGCAGGCTTCCCGCCGATTGCGCGCCGAACAATTCCGCCGGCATGTACGGCGGGCCGAACTCCTTGCCCAGCTGGTTCCACAGCTCGGCGGGCCAGGAACCGCGGGCGATGACGTCGTGGGTGCCCCAGCCGGCCAGATGAAAGCCATTGAGCGGCTTGGGCAGCGACACCGTCATCGGAACGTCGAGTACGGCGATCCGAAACCGCTCCCGGTCGAGCAGCTCCCAGAACGGCGGCTGCGGAAACCAGCTCTCGTCCGCCACCTCCACGCACATCCGCTCCTGCCGCCAGATTTTGTTGTGATAGAGGCCGTGCCAGGCGACGTCGCTGCCGGTATAGAAGCTGGGCCACACCCCCCCTGCGAAGCGTGCGGCGCAGCCCTCCAACCCGCCGTACGCACCGCGGCCGCGGAGCGCTGCAAGCGTCGGCATCTCTCCCGCCTGGCAGAGCCGCTCGATCAGGTCGTGATCCGCGGCGTCCAGTCCGATCATCACCACCGGTGGGCGTGAGTTCATCTGGTCATGGTATGAGGGTAGGTGACGTCGACCCAGTCACCTTCTAGCGCCAGGCTCCGGCGCGACGCATCCACCAGGACAACCGACCGGGCTCCGGCCCGTCCATCGGCTGCCGGCGCCGACTCGGTGGCGCTGGTCTCCGCCGGGGCCGTCAGCGCATCCGCCCAGGCCAGGTACTGTCGTCGGAAGGTCTCCAGGGTGTCCCCGGGACGCCTCATCAATTTATGGGCCAGTGCGCGGCCCCGGGTGCGGGCCCCGCTCCAGATCTCCAGCGCGGTGCGGGGCAACACCCGCTGTCGCATGAGCCCGCCGGGGCCGGCCATCCAGCGGCCGCTATTGGATTCGACCTCCAGCCGCTCCACGTACCCCGGCACGTGCCCCGCCAGACACGACGCCACCGTCCCGTCGGGAAATTGGAGATTCACCTGGATCCTGGTTCCCCGGTCGTCTTGCTGAAGGAAGCGCGCCTGCACTCGAGTGGGGTCCCACCCCAGGAGCCAGGGGACCAGATCGAGCTGGTGGCTGGCAATATCCTGGAGCACCGCCGCCGCCCGGTCGTTCCGAGCCGCGTGGGTTGACACCGAGCCCCAGCCGAGCGGGTCAGACCTTAGCTCGAACCGGGCGAACCGAACCGGACCACCCGCGGAGGATGCGAGCCGAGTTCGGAGCTTGATATACGCGGGGCGAAACCGGCGATTGAAGCCCACCCAAACCTGGCGGCGCAGGCTGCGGGAGGCGTTGAGCAGCTGCTCCGCCTCCGCCACCCGGAGCACCATAGGCTTTTCGATCAACACGTTGGCGCCGGCCCCCATCGCTTCGAAGGCCAGCGCACAGTGGGTCTCAGGGGATGATGAGATCAGTACCGCGTCCGGGCGTATTCGGGAGAGCAGCCGCTCCAGCGTGTGCTCGGTGAGTATCCCTGGTATCTGCGCGGCGGCCCAGGCCAGGCGACCGGGACTGGAGTCCACCACCCCGGCAAGCGACCACTGTGGCAGAGTCCGGAGCGCGGGCAGGTGGAATCGCTCGAACACCCGCCCCGCACCCACTGCAATCAACCGGATCACACCTCCTCGAAGCGTGCGGTGAAATGGCGCAGCCAGGGAGCCTGTTCGGCAAAGCGGTATCCGCGCACCTCTGCCCGGCGTTCCCAGACCTGGAGAATGGCCTCAACCACATAGTCGATGTGGCTCTGGGTATAGACCCGGCGCGGAATCGCGAGCCGCACCAGCTCCATTGGTGCCGCGGTCTCCTGCCCGCTTTCCGGATCCCTCTTGCCGAACATGACGGTGCCGATCTCGACTCCCCGGATGCCCGCCTCCCGATACAGCTCCACCACCAGCGCCTGGCCGGGAAGCTCGAGCGGCGGGATCTGGGGAAAAAAGGCCGCCGCGTCCAGATAGATCGCGTGACCCCCGGGCGGCTGCACGATGGGCACACCGGCCTGCGCAATGTGCTCCCCCAGGTAAGTGGTCGAGCGGATCCGGTAGAGGAGGTAGTCCTCGTCCAGAGCCTCGTGGAGCCCAACCGCGATCGCATCCAGGTCGCGGCCGGCCATCCCCCCGTAAGTGGGAAACCCTTCGGTGAGAATGAGCAGGTTCCGCTCCTTCGAGGCCAAACGCTCGTCGTTGGTGGCCAGCAGTCCGCCGATGTTGGCCAGACCATCCTTCTTGGCCGACATGGTGCAGCCGTCGGCGTAGGAGAACAGCTCCCGGGCAATCTCGATCGGCCGCCGGCCGGCGTAGCCGTCTTCCCGGAGCTTGATGAAGTAGGCGTTTTCGGCGAACCGGCAGGCATCGATATACAATGGGATCCCATATTCTTTACAGATTCCGGAGACGGCCCGTACATTGGCCATCGAGACCGGCTGCCCCCCGCCGGAGTTGTTGGTGACGGTGAGCATGCAGAGCGGGACCCGCTCGGCACCCACGTCGGCGATCAGCCGGCGCAGCGCGTCAACATCCATGTTGCCCTTGAATGGATGACGGGCGGAGGGGATCAGGCCTTCCGGGATCACCAGATCGCGTGCCTCTGCCCCGGTGAATTCGATGTTGGCGCGGGTGGTGTCGAAGTGGGTGTTGTTGGGGACCACGTGGCCCGGCTGGCAGAGCACCGAGAACAGAATCCGTTCCGCGGCCCGACCCTGGTGCGTGGGCAGGATGTGGCGAAAGCCGAAGATCTCGTGCACTGCCGCCTCGAAGCGGTACCAGGAACGGCTTCCGGCGTACGACTCGTCGCCCCGCATGACGGCGGCCCATTGCTCCGAGCTCATGGCTGCCGTGCCGCTGTCGGTCAGCAGGTCGATGAGCACGTCCTCGGCGGGGAGCAGAAAGACATTAAAGCCGGCAGCGCGCAGCTTGCGATCCCGTTCTTCAGCCGTCGTCATCCGAATCGGCTCGACGGCCTTGATCTTGAACGGCTCTATAATGGTCCGCATGGGCTGAATAGTATAAACAGCCGATGCCATTGTAGCGTGGGTCACAGCAGCGTTGCCCTCCGCTGGCCATGATTGCCGTCCCTCGTACCGGCAGGATGAGCGTGAGCTCGCAGCCTGGCAGGTGTATCCGGATCGGTGGCGCCCTCCTCGTTCTGGTTGGGTGCTCGCGTTCACCCGATCGCCCGGATCGCGGCCAGAATGCCACCAGTCTCCCCTCCCGAGTTCCAGCGACGGCCACCTCGGATTCCAGTGCGGATGATGGGCAGTGGACCATGCCCGCCCGGAATTACGCATCGACTCGGTACAGCTCACTCACTCAGATCACGGCCCAGAACGCGGGCCAGCTGCGGCTGGCATGGACCTTCTCCACCGGGGTGACTCGGGGCCACGAGGCGGCGCCGTTGGTGGTCGACAACACGATGTACATCGTGACGCCGTTTCCGAATTATCTGTATGCGCTGGATCTCACCCAGCCGGGCGCACCGGCCAAGTGGACGTACAAGCCGAGCCCTGCCCTTGCGGCACAGGGCGTGGCCTGTTGCGACCTGGTGAACCGGGGCGCGGCGTATTACGACGGAAAGATTTACTTCAACAGTCTCGACGCCACGACGCATGCGGTGGACGCCAAAACCGGAAAAGAGGTCTGGAGCACCCGGGTCGGGGACATTAACAAGGGCGAGACCACTACCATGGCCCCGCTGGTGGTCAAGGGCAAAGTCCTGGTGGGAAACAGTGGCGGAGAATTCGGAGTCCGCGGCTGGCTTACCGCCCTCGACGCCAAGACCGGGAAGCTCGCCTGGAGAGCCTACCACACCGGCCCCGACAAGGACGTACTGATCGGCTCCCGGTTCAAGCCGTTTTACTCACATGACAAAGGCAAGGACCTCGGTGTTTCCACCTGGCCCGGCGATGCCTGGAAGATTGGCGGCGGCGGCGTGTGGGGTTGGATCTCCTACGACCGCGACCTCGACCTGATCTACTACGGCACCGCGAACCCCGGTCCCTGGAACCCGGATGTGAGACCGGGCGACAACAAGTGGACCGCCGCCATGTTCGCCCGCGATCCCGATGACGGACAGGCGGTCTGGAGCTACCAGTGGAGCCCGCACGACCTATTCGACTACGATGGCGTCAACGAGCTGGTCCTGCTGGATCTGGCGATCAAGGGTCGAATGCGGAAAGTGCTGATCCGGCCGGAGCGGGACGGATACATCTACGTGCTCGACCGCACGACTGGTGAAGTCCTCTCCGCCGATCCGTACGGTTACATCACCACCACTAAGGGCGTCGACCTCACGACCGGCCGGCCGATCGAGGTACCGGAGAAGGCCCCGCAGACCGGCAAGGTGGTGCGGGGAATCTGTCCTGCGGCTCCGGGGACCAAGGACTGGCAGCCGTCGTCATACTCACCCCGCACCCGATTGCTGTACATCCCGCACCAGAACCTCTGCCAGGACGAAGAAGCAGTCGAGGCCAACTACATCTCGGGCACGCCCTACGTGGCGGCCATCGTGAAGATGTACGCCGGACCGGGCGGTCACCGGGGTGAAGTCACCGCCTGGAATCCAGTGGAGCGGAGGGCTGTCTGGAAAGTGAAGGAGAAGTTCCCGGTCTGGAGCGGGACGGTGGTGACCGCCGGAGACGTCGTGTTCTACGGTACGATGGACGGCTGGTTCAAGGCACTGAACGCGCGAGACGGCACCGAGCTGTGGAAGTTCAAGGTGGGCTCGGGCATCATCGGACAGCCGATCGTCTATCGGGGACCCGACGGCAAGGAGTACGTGGCGGTGCTCTCCGGGGTGGGCGGCTGGGCCGGTGCCGTGGTGGCCGGCGGTCTGGATGTCAGAGACTCCAGTGCGGCGCTCGGGTTCGTCAACGCGATGAAGGATCTTCCCCAGGCAACGACCAAAGGCGGGATGCTGTATGTGTTCTCACTTCCGTAATGGGGTCATGAGAAGCAGCCGGCATCTGCCTGGTCGGCCTGACGCTGGCAGCCTGCCAGCGGGAGGAGCGGAACTTTCAGGGTATGCCGCCCAGCGCCACCTCCACCATGCCGGCCGCTCGCGAGACCGGACTGCAACCCGGGCCGCCAGTCCGAAGCGGATCGATCAACGGGCCATACGAGCAGAATGCGTACGGGGTCGCTCAGGGAAAGTCGCTGTACAATCTGTTCAACTGCTCCGGGTGTCACTTTCAGGGCGGTGGTGGCATCGGTCCACCGCTGATGGACGATGAGTGGGTCTACGGCAGCAGGCCGGAGAACATCTTCGAGACCATCGCCGAAGGGAGGCCTAACGGCATGCCTTCGTTCGGCGGCAAGATCAATCCGGACCAGATCTGGCAAATCGTGGCCTACGTGCGCTCCATGAGCGGGCTGCTCCGGAAGGACGTGGCGACCGGCCGCAACGACGATATGCAGGTGCGGAGCCAGGAGCAGGCCAGCGATAAGGCCAAGCCGGTGCAGTCGGCTGTTCCCCCTTCGGCTGAGCGGCAATGACGGAGCTGGCCATGCTCAGCCTGCTGCAGCAATCTCACTCGGTACTGAACCCCAGCAGTCCGCAGACCCGGCTGATCGATCGGCTGTGGGATGCCATGTATCTCGTCTCCGCCGTCGTATTCGTCCTAGTGGTACTGGCGCTGCTCCTGGGTGCGCTCCGCAGACGCGGCGCCGAAGCTCCGGAAACCGATCCCGGCCGGGAGCGGTCGCTCACCACGGCGGTGAGCATCGCGACGGCGTTGACCGTGCTGATCCTGTTCGGATTTCTGGTCTACGATGTCGCGGTGGGCCGGCAGCTCACTCGCGGGTTCGGCAAGGAGGCGCTGCAGGTCCGGGTGACCGGCCACCAATGGTGGTGGGAGCTGCAGTACCGCGATTCGGTGGCGCATAACTGGTTCACCACGGCCAATGAGCTGCACATCCCGGTCGGGCCGGCCCGTTGTGCTGGAGCTTCTCTCCACTGACGTGATTCACAGCTTCTGGCCGCCCGACCATAAGCCATAAGCGTGACCTGATACCGGGCAAGGACAACAGCCTTTGGCTTCAAGCCGACACCGCCGGAGTGTACCGGGGCCAGTGCGCCGAGTATTGCGGGCAGCAGCATGCCAAGATGGGCTTCCTGGTCATCGCCCAACGCCCGGACAGCTTTGCCAGCTGGCTTGCCGCACAGCGGGATACCGCTCTCACCCCAACCACTGCGCTCGCCATCCGGGGCCAGGAAGTATTTCTGGCCTCGAGCTGCGTCATGTGTCACGCCATAGCGGGCACTCCCGCCGGGAAGCCGCATCGGGCCCGACCTCACCCATCTGGCCAGCCGGCGGACCATCGCCGCGGGAACGTTGCCCAATACCCGGGGCAATTTGGCCGGCTGGATCCTGGACCCGCAGACCATCAAGCCGGGCACCCGCATGCCGCCGAACCAGCTCGAACCGGCTGATCTGCAGGCTCTGCTGGCATATCTGGAGACTCTGAAATGAGCGCCGCGGCCGCCCCGGTTCCTCAGCCTCCACCGCCGTACGAGGATCAGGAACGCGTCAGGCGCGAGCTGGAGCAGACCTGGGCCCAGCCTCCCGGGCTCTGGCACTGGCTGAGGAGCGTCGATCACAAGTCCGTCGCCAAGCGATACATCGTCACCGCCTTCATCTTCTTCGTGCTGGCCGGCCTGGAAGCCGCAACCATGCGCGCCCAGCTGGCCCGTCCGGAGAACACCGTGCTGGGCCCGGACGCCTACAATCAGTTCTTCACCATGCACGGGCTGACGATGATGTTCCTCTTTGCCGTTCCGATCATGGAGGCAATGGGACTCTACTTCGTTCCGCTGATGATCGGCGCCCGCAACGTGGCCTTCCCCAGGCTCAACGCCTACGGGTACTGGGTCTATCTCTGCGGCGGCATCTTCCTCTACCTGATGTTTTTCATGAACACCGGTCCCGACGTGGGCTGGTTCGGGTACGTGCCCCTGTCGGGACCGGAGTTCAGCCCGGGCAAGCGGGCCGATGTGTATGCCCAGGCGATCACCTTCACCGAGATCGCCGTCGCTGGTCGGCTCGGTCGAGCTGATCGTCACCATCTTCAAGAACCGGGCGCCCGGCATGACGCTCAACCGGATGCCGCTCTTCGTCTGGGCCATGCTGGTGCAGGCCTTCATGATCCTGTTCGCCATGCCCTGGGTGGCCACCGCGACGCAGTTCCTGGCGATGGACCGCCTGATCGCGCACCCACTTCTTCAATCCGGCCGAAGGTGGCGACGCCATCCTCTGGCAGCACCTGTTCTGGTTCTTCGGCCATCCCGAGGTCTACATCATCTTCATTCCGGCGCTGGGTTTCGTGTCGTCGATCATCGCCACGTTCACCCGCCGGCCGGTGTTCGGCTATCCGGTCATGGTGCTCTCGATGATCGCGACCGGCTTCCTCGGGTTCGGTCTCTGGGTCCACCACATGTTCGCCACCGGGCTGCCCCAGCTGGGCGAGAGCTTCTTCACCGGCGCCAGCATGATGATCGCCATCCCGAGCGGGATCCAGATCTTCTGCTGGATCGCCACGATCTGGTCGGGGCGGCCCCGGTTCACGGTGCCGTTTCTGTTCGTGCTGGGATTCGTCGTGCTCTTCATCATCGGCGGGTTCACCGGGGTGATGGTCGCCTCGGTGGCGTTCGACCAGCAGGTGCATGACTCCTACTTCATCGTGGCCCACTTCCACTACGTCCTGATCGGCGGCGCCGTCTTCCCCCTGTTCGGCGCCTTCTACTACTGGTTCCCCAAAGTGACCGGCCGGATGCTGAGCGAGCGGCTGGGCCGGTGGAATTTCTGGCTGTTCTTCATCGGCATGAACCTCACCTTCTTCCCCATGCACCAGCTTGGGTTCGAAGGCATGCCGCGCCGGGTCTATACCTATCTGCCGGAGACCGGCTGGGGCGATCTGAACCTGCTGGCCACCATCGGCGCAGTGACGATCGCCATCAGCATGCTGATCTTCGTGATCAATGTCATCCGGAGTTACCGCGGCGGACTGCTGGCGGGCGACGATCCCTGGGGCGGAGAGACGCTGGAGTGGGCCACCACCTCGCCGCCCCCGCACTACAACTTCGAGTATCCGCCGGTGGTGGAGAGCCGCTCCCCCCTGTGGGACAACACCGGGGAGATGCCGGTGGTCACCGGTCTGCGAACCGATGTGCGGGATACGCTGGTCACCACCCTGCTGGATGCGGAGCCGGACAGCAAGCACCGGCACCCCAACCCCAGCATCTGGCCGCTGCTGACCGCGATCGCCACCACGATTCTTTTCGTGACCCTGATCTTCACGCCCTGGGGCGCCGTAATAGGAACGCCCCTGTTCCTGCTGGCCCTGCTCGGGTGGGGCTGGCCCAGGGGACGGGACAAGCGGGAGCAGCAACTGGTGGAGAGTGAGGCATGAGAGCCACCCGTGCCGTCGCCGATGTGCGGCATCTTCCCCGGACCGTGTTCGGAAACCGGGCCCTGATGTGGTGGGGCACGATGGGGTTCATCATCATCGAGGGCACCACGCTGTTCATCTGCGCGGTCACGTATTTCTACCTCCGCCGGAACTTCGCCACCTGGCCGCCGCAGCACATCTATCGGCCCGGGCTGGTGATACCGACGATCCAGGTCCTGGTGATGCTGCTGAGCATAGTCCCGATGCGCTGGGTGGATCGGGCGACCTCACCGGATGGACCTCCGCTACGGTGCGGACCGGACTCCTGATCTGCTCGTTGTTGATCCTGCTCATGTGCGTGCTCCGGGTCTACGAGTTCCGAGCGCTCAAGGTCCGCTGGGACACCAGCGCCTACGGCTCGGCGGCCTGGGCCGTGGTCTTCTCCCACAGCACGCTGCTGGTGCTGGAGGCGGCCGAGACGCTCGCTATTACGAGACTCATGTTTGGCGATCAGGTGGAGGAGCGGGATCTCTCGGGAGTGAGCGACAACGCACTGTACTGGTACTTCCTGACGGGCGTGTGGGTCCCGCTCTATATCGCGGTGTTCCTCTCACCGTACTTCATGTGACCGGGTAGAAGCAGCATGACCGTAGACTCGCGGACCGACATACCCGACGCCAGGGAGCTGAGGGCCCTGTGGGCGGGACTTCTGCTGGCGCCGGCTGCGTTCCTGCTCAATCTCGAGGTCGCGTACGCGCTGGTTCCCACTGCGTGCTCGAATGGAACCAGGCTGCTGATGCATGTCGTCCACCTGGTCTGCCTCCTGCTTGCCGCCGCCGGTGCTCTGACGGCGTGGCGGAGCTGGAGATCCACCGGGGAGACCTGGCCCGGCGGAGCAGGGGGACGGCTGTCTCGGAGCCGGTTCATGGCGGGCGTGGGGCTTCTGCTGAGTCTCTTCATCGTGATGGTGATCGTGGCCCAGTGGATTCCAAGCTTGGTGCTGAGTCCGTGTCAATAAAGGGCGGGAAGGACGGGAAAGACGGGAAGGACGGGAGATGGTTCATTCGACCGAACTGATTAGCCCGCAAAATTTCTGGACCGCCTGGAGCTTGGAGCCGGGGGTGGTGGCCGGCCTTGGCCTCACGGCCTGGTTGTACTCGAGAGGATTATGGCGGCTGTGGGACAACGCCGGATCGGGGCACGGCATCCGCCGGTGGGAGGCTCTGCTCTTTGGCCTGGGCTTGGCGGGGCTGGCGGTTGCGCTGGTCTCACCGCTGCATCTGATGGGTCAGGTGCTGTTCTCCGCTCACATGGCGCAGCACGAGCTGCTCATGGTAGTCACGGCACCATTGCTGGTGCTCGGCCGGCCCATCGTTGCGTTCCTGTGGGCGGTTCCGATCTCATGGCGCAGAATCGCAGGGGGTATTTCAGCCCGGTCCTCGGTGCAGCGCACCTGGTATCTCCTGACTCTTCCGGCGTTGGCCTGGACGGTCCATGCGATTGCCATCTGGCTCTGGCACGTGCCCGCACTCTTTCGAGGCCACCCTGGACAGCGATCTGATACATACGGCCCAACATCTGACCTTCCTGGGATCTGCCCTGCTGTTCTGGTGGTCGCTGCTTCGGGTGCGCGAGGGCCGCCTGGGGCGTCCGGCCGCGATCCTTTACCTCTTTACAACGGCGCTGCACACCAGCCTGCTCGGAGTTTTGCTGACCTTCAGCGACCGCGTCTGGTACCCGTTGTACCAGTCCGAGCACGGCCCCATGGGGACTGACTCCGCTGGAAGACCAGCAGCTGGCCGGGTTGATCATGTGGATTCCCGCCGGGGTGGCGTACCTGGTGGCAGCGCTGGCCGTCGCTGCAAGCTGGCTCAGGCTACCCGGACAGGGCGTAGCCGTCCCGGCGAGAGCCGGAGCAGCGGGCGTGGTCACGGTGATGCTGGTGGCGCTCACGCTGGCAGGTTGCGAACGAAGCACAGCCATGACGCCGGCTGACGCCACCCAGATCACCGGGGGAATTCCGCAACGCGGCGCCCTGGCCATCCGGCAATACGGCTGCGGCACCTGCCATACGATTCCTGGCGTGTCCGGCGCCCGAGGCACCGTGGGGCCAGCGCTCGCCGGGCTCAGCGGGCGGCCATACATTGCCGGCGTTCTGACCAACACCCCTTCCAATCTGATTCGGTGGATCCACCACCCGCAGCAGGTCGACCCCCTGACAGCGATGCCCGACGTCGGTCTCACCGAGGCCGCCGCCCGGGACATCGCGAGTTATCTCTACACCTTAAAATGAGAGGTGAGAGATGAGAGATAAGAGGCCCGCCTTTGTTGCTCTTGCTTCCCGCTTACCGCTTACTGCTTACCTCTTACTTGTTACAGCCTGTCACGGCTCTCCCGAGAAAAAGCAGGAGCAGCTGCACCGGGAGCTGAGGTCCTGGACGGCGACGGTCGAGAAGACCACCGATGCGGTCCAGCGGGGTGCTGCTCCACGGGTGTATGGCCGCCAGATCGTTGCGGCGGCGATGGAGAGCAGAAAGACCGAGGCTGGTGCACCGGAGTGGCAGAGGCTGCCGGCCCAGGAGCGCGCAGCCCTGGACCAGGCCATCCACCGGCTGGCCGCGTTGCTCGGCTTGCCCGATCCGGGCCCTTCATGAGCAAGCTGCTCAAGATCGCGCTCGGCATCTTCACCAGTATAGGCGGCTTTCTCGAGGTCGGTGCCATCGCCACCGCGGCCGAGGCGGGCGCGTCGTTTCGGTTCCAGCTCATCTGGGCCGTGGTGCTGGGGACGATCTGCGTGATCTTCCTGGTGGAAATGTCCGGCAGGCTGGCCGCCCTCAGTCATCATACGATCAAGGACGCGATGCGGGAGCGCTTTGGCCCCCGAGTGTTCATGCTGACGCTGGTCAGCGACGTGCTGGTCAACGTGCTCGTGCTGGCGGCCGAAATCGGCGGGATGAGCCTGGCGCTTCAGTTGGTGACCGGGATTGGCTTCCGCTGGTGGGCTCTCCCCACCGGTATTCTGACCTGGCTCCTGCTCTGGAAGGGCAGCTTCGGGCTGATTGAAAACGGGGTGTCGCTGCTGGGGATGGTGGCGCTGGCGTTTCTCGTGGGCGCCTGGAAGCTCCATCCGGCTGGGCACGACGTCGTGGCCGGGCTGGCACTCACCCTGCCGGCGGAACGACCGGTGCACTACTGGTTCACCGCCGTGAGCATCCTGGGCGCGGTGATCAGCCCCTATCTCTTCTACTTCTATTCATCGGGAGCGATCGAGGACCACTGGGGAGTGGATGAGATCGGCGTGAACCGCGCGGTCGCCACGGTGGGGATGAGCTTTGGCTGTGTCTTGTGTATCGCCGTCATGATCGTAGCCGCGCTGGTGCTGCAGCCCGCCGGAATCCAGCCCGACCGCTTCGAGCAGTTGGGGTTGTTGCTCACCGGGCCACTGGGGCGCTGGGGTTTCTATCTCTTCGCTGCGACACTTCTCGTCAGCTGCCTTGGCGCCGCGCTGGAGCTGAGCCTTGCCACCGCCTATTCCTTTGCGCAGGGGCTGGGGTGGAACTGGGGGGAGAGCGTGCACCCCCGGGATGCGGCCCGGTTCAGCCTGACCTACACTATCATGATCGCGGTGGCCACGCTGTTGATCGTGCTGGGCCTGGATCCGTTGAAGCTGACGCTCTTCTCTATGGCGTTGACCTCGTTGACCCTTCCCATCGTCACCTTTCCCTTCCTCATCCTGATGAACGACCGCGACTACTGTGGCGAGATGGGCAATCACTGGATCGGCAATGCGGCGGTGATCGTGATCAGCCTCCTGGCGTCGCTCATTGCGCTGGTGGCCATCCCGCTTCAACTGATGGGGGGGTGATGATAGACCTCGGCAGGCAGGTACTCGACCAGCAGCTGGTGGACCGGAATGGTCTGAACATGGGCAAGGTGGATGGCATCGCGCTGGAGTTGCGCGAAGGCAAGCCGGCCCGTGTCGCGGCCGTCCTCACCGGCGGCCACCTGCTGTCCCGTCGGCTGCACCCTCGCATCGAACAGTGGGTCCGAAAACTGACGCGCGGACTGGCTCCCTCCCGGGTCGAGCCGGTCCGCATCCCCTGGCCGCAGGTGAAGAAGATCGGAGTGGACGTGAAGGTCGATTTCGCGGCTGCCGACGCGATGCCGTGGGAGCACTGGGTCCGAGATCGTGTCGTGCGTCGGATTCCGGGGGCCTGAACATGGTGAGTCGGGAGCTCTATCTGGAGGACCTGCTAGGGCGGGTGGTGCGAACCGCCGCCGGCCGGCCGGTGGGACGAATCGAAGATGTGCGAGCCGAGCCGGATGGGGATGAGTATCTGGTGCGGGAGGTCGTCTTGGGCGAACTGGGAATCAGGGCCCGACTCTTCAGCATGGCGGCACAGCTCCCCACCCTGAAGAGTCTAGGCCTTGCGCGACGCTATCGGACCCGCGCCATTCCCTGGGAGTGGCTGGACTTCTCCGATCCTGCACGGCCCCGCTTTCGAGAAGGGCAAGCTCGGGAAGGAGGTCGGAGGGAGCGCGTGGCTGAGCTGTGACAACCCCGGTCCTTCCACCCCTCCCGCCTCCGTGCTCTCTTCCCAAACGCCTTGCCCAGCATTCCACTCACATCGTCCATCACGTTTCCATCGTTGTTCTGGTCGAGTAAACGGCTCAACGCCCCCATGACGCCGGGAGCCGACTCCTTGAGTCGCTCGTGTTCTCCGGTGAGCATGGTGGAGAGCCCGTTGCTGTCGAGCTGATTCTCCCGCTTGGCCCGGCCCAGGGCGCCCAGGACGAGCGGCGCCAGCATGGTGAGGAGTTGTGCGGTCTTGCCGGCGTCGAGTCCGGTGGCCTGACTGAGCCCGTTCTGAACGTTCTGCTGTCTGCCGCCGAGCACGTGCTTGAGAATTCCGGCGCCGGCGCCTCCGCCACCCTGATTGAGGAAGCCCGGAATGTCGTCCAGGATGCTTCCATCGTGGTCCTGAGCAATCGCCCGGTCGAGTGATTGTGCCTGATTGGGGTTGCCGGCGTTCCGCGCTACCGCACTCAGCAGGAGTGGCAGTGCGGCATCCACGGCATTGCTGGTGGTGCCCGGGTCGGCGCCGAGCTGACGGCTGATCGTGTTGATCGCCTGGCCGCCGAGTCGTTGCTGCAGCATTTCGAGGAGGGACATGGGAACCTCTTAGTAGAATGAGTCGCGAGTCAGGAGTCGCGAGTGAAGTCCGAATTCGAGGCGATGAAGATGCCGACTTTCGGGCCCAAATCAATGTGGGCGGGGTCACTGACCCGCTCACCGCTTACCGCTCACCGCTTACCGGTTCTCCGCTTACCTTCCCCCCATGACCCCAAAATCCCTCGCCCGGTTGCAGTTGGCAGGAGCTGCTCTGCTGTTCTCCACCGGCGGTGCCGCCATCAAGGCCGCGGACTTTACCGGGTGGCAGATCGCGAGCTTCCGGTCCGGCGTGGCGGCGGTAGCCCTGTGGCTGATGACACCGGCGGCACGGCGGGGGTGGACCTGGGGTAGCGCGCTGGTCGGGGTCGCGTACGCAGGATGCCTCACTCTATTCGTTCTGGCCAACCGACTCACGACCGCGGCCAACACCATCTTTCTTCAGTCGACGGCCCCGCTTTACCTCCTCATCCTCGCTCCCTGGTTGCTCAAGGAGCAGGTACGCCGCCAGGATCTCGGCTTCATGGCGACGGTCGCGGCGGGGCTGGCGCTGTTCTTTGTGGGGGTAGAGCAGCCGGTCGTGACAGCACCAGATCCCGACCGGGGAAACCTGCTGGCGCTGGGAAGCGGGCTCTGCTGGGCCCTTGCCGTGGGCGGGCTCCGCTGGCTGAGCGCCGCGCCCGGACGGGGGTCGCCGGCTGCGGCGGTGGTCTCCGGAAATCTGACCGCGTTTCTGGTGGCGCTGCCGATGGCGCTCCCGGTCGGCTCCCACGGCCAGGGTGACTGGGCGATCATTGGCTACCTGGGCATCTTCCAGATCGCCCTGGCCTACGTGTTCGTGACCAGCGCCATTCACATCATTCCGGCCCTGGAGGCTTCGGTGATTCTGTTGCTGGAGCCGGTCCTCAATCCGGTCTGGGCCTGGGTCATTCAGCGGGAGACGCCCGGCACCTGGGCGCTCCTGGGAGGGGCAATCATTCTGGGTGCCACGACCTACAAGAGCTGGAGCGAGAGCCGGGTGACGGCTCCGGTAACCTGATGCGGCATGCTCCGGCGCTGATCGAGACCATGCGGATCCGGAACGGTATCGCGCCGCTCTGGTATCTCCACATCCGCCGGCTGGCCACCAGCTGCAAGGCGCTGGGCATCCCGCTTCCAGGCGAGCTGCCGCCGCCGGAGGGAGGTCTCGATCGAACGGTGCGCTGGGAAGTGGGAATGCGTGGGGTGCAGGAGAGCGAGCGGCTGGTCGAGCCGGTCGAGCGGGTCAAGCTCATCATTTCCCGGATCGCCCATCATCCATATCCCCACAAGACCACGGAGCGGGCTCAGTTCGATCGGGCGCTGGACAAGGCCCGCGGGGCGGAGGCCGACGACGCGCTGCTGCTGACTCCCGGAGGCTATCTGGCGGAGACCGCGATCTGGAGCGTGTTCTGGTGGGAGGGGGGGAGGCTTTGTGCCCCGGCCCTGGAACTCGGGATCCTGCCTGGAGTGGGGCGGGCCCGAATTTCGGAGCTGGCCGGCGAAATCGAGGAGAGGCGGGCGACCTGGAGTGAGGTCAGAGGTCTCCCACTCTTCCTGGCGAACGCGGTCCGGGGCGTGGCCAAAGTTTCGGCGGTGCAGGACGATCCGGTGCCTTCTGCCAAGCAGACAGACGATTTGGCTGCACGTTTTTGGCCTTGACCCGGAGGTCTTCCGGGCGATATTTCCCGGCTCGGGACGCTGGCCCGTGGTGGTTGTAGCTCAATCGGTTAGAGCGCCGGACTGTGGCTCCGGAGGTTGCGGGTTCGATTCCCGTCAGCCACCCTCGAAGGTCCGTAGCTCAAGTGGTAGAGCACCGGTCTCCAAAACCGGGGGTTGCAGGTTCGAGTCCTGCCGGGCCTGTTCGGATGAGCTGGGAGCCAGGAGCTGGGAGCTGATCGATAAGTACTGGGCTCCGGGTTCGGAAACAGTTCCACCGCTGTGGGTGTTTGTGATGAGCGCCGAGATTGGTGATCGGCCGGAGCTCCTAGCTCCCGACTCCTAGCTCCCAGCTCATTGAAACGGCGCTATCGTCTAGGGGACTAGGACGGGGCCCTCTCAAGGCCCAAACACGGGTTCGAATCCCGTTAGCGCTATGAAAGGTGAGACGGCCCCATCGTCTATCGGTTAGGACGCGACCCTTTCAAGGTCGAGAGAGGGGTTCGACTCCCCTTGGGGCTACTACCCGCGCCGCTAGCTCAATTGGCAGAGCAAGTGACTCTTAATCACTAGGTTGTAGGTTCGATTCCTACGCGGCGCATCTTTTGAAAGTCGTACCGTTAGAGACGGTTAGCGACCAAATGGCCACCAGCCCTTACGCGGCGGTGGCCTTTTTTAGTGGCCATTTTGGCGTGGGTGATAATGGGCAAAGTGGCGACACGAGGGTTGATGTGCTGGCCCGGCTTGAGGCAATCGCGGCTGAGGTGCGCAGACTGCTGTCAGAATCTCCGGAGAATGGCCACATCCAATGGTGAGATACGCGAGGCAGACGCGGGCTATCTGACTCTTACGGGAGAAAGCTCTCCCAATGTGTCAATGTGGCTCTAAGGAACCCGGGGGCAAGGTGCAGGGATGAAGAATTCTTCAGCCGGACCTCACCATGGTTTCCGAGCCTGCGATGCACAATTGCTCATGTGTGACATCAAGCTGCGGCGGGCTTGAGTCGCTCGCCTTTGAAGTGGTTCCTGGGAGCGCCGCTCCCACCAAGGAGGGAGAGACCGCAATGAGATACCGTTCACTAGCACCGGGCGCACTGGCGCTCAGCATGGCCTGGGTCGCGGCGTGCGGTGATAATTCAACCGAGCCGACCCAGTCAGCGGAGCCCACGCCGAGCGGGGCCGAGTTGGCAGTTGCCAGCAACAGCTGGATCACCCGGAAAAACCTGCCGAGCATGCGAGATAGGCTTGCTGTGGCTACGGTGACGAACGCAGCCGGGCAGTCGATCGTCTATGCGATCGGCGGTGCGACCGTGGTGTCCCCATTGACCCTGCTAAGGAAGGTCTCGGCCTACAATGCCGCCACGAATACCTGGACCGAGCGGCGGCCGCTCCCCGTTCCCCTGTACCTGTCCAACGGCGCCGGCGTGATCAACGGAAAGATCTACGTCTCCGGCGGGTTCTCAGTAGTCGGAGACGCTCCCCCATCCGGGCGCTTTACATGTACGATCCCGGCGCCAATACCTGGACCCGGAAGCACGACCTTCCGGCGATCAACGGTCCAGGTAAGGACTGGACGGTGGGTTATGGCGGCGTGACCGGCGTGATCAAGGGCAAGCTCTACGTGGTCACCCTCTGCCACTCGATCAGCTACACCGAGGGTGGCTCCTGCGAAGGCGACCTCACCGGCCCACGGTTGTTCCGCTACAACCCGGCAATCGATCGGTGGGTCACTCTCGCTCCGCCGTTTCCCCGCTGCACAACCGGCGGTGTATACAGTCGCGGGTGGGGTAATAGGGGAAAAGTTCTACCTAATGGGAGGAGACTATTACGGGAACGGAACACTTGTCCGTCTATGATCCTGCCACCAACAGGTGGACGGCCAGGAATGCACTGGGACTGGCCCGTGATGGCGTGGCAACGGCCGTCCTGGGTGACAAGCTGTACGTGATGGGCGGCCATCGATTCGATCCGATCCGAAACCTGCACCAGTTCCTGGATAAAACCATAGTGTACGACCCGGTGACCAACCTCTGGACCCTCCGCGCCTCTATGCCGAGCCCCCGCATGTGGATGGCCGGAACCACGGTCCTGCTCAATGGCAAGCCGCGGATCGAAGTGGTAGGCGGGGGCGGGGGCTTGGCCGCGGACAACCTGCAGTACATACCATAAGCGCCGTTGCCTGGGTAGGAAGGCGCCGCCGGATGCATGCATCCGGCGGCGTAACATTTCGGATACCGATTTCACCCTTCAACCACGTGTCAATTGTTTGAGGGGATAAGAGATCCGGATTGGGCCCGTGTGGGACTCGATCCATGCGGCCCTCCAGTATACTGAATACCCGCTCTTATTTCTTCTCAGGAGTCTTCTTCGCTGGCGGCTGGTCGCTCTTGAACACATCACGGTTTTTCGCGATGTACGACTGCCAGTTGGGCGGGACCTCCTCCTCCGTGAAGATCGCCGTGACCGGGCATGCGGGCACGCAGGCCCCGCAGTCGATGCACTCGTCGGGCTCGATGTAGAGCTGATCTTCGCCCTCGTAGATGCAGTCGACCGGACACACGTCTAGACACGACCGGTCTTTGACGCCAATACAGGGTTCGGCGATCACGTACGTCACAGGTTGCTCCTCTGGGGCCCCGTGGGCGAGCAGGCAACCTTCAGCGCAGTCCCCGCCGCTCCGCTGGTTTGCGGGCGGCTCGCTCGGCGAGGAGCTGCTCGACGCGCGCCCACAGCTCAGGGCGGATGCTGTCGGCCAACTCGATGTTCAACTTGCCCAGCATCACGGCGATGGCCGCCGTGTCCAGCCCGGCGATCCGCGCTTCCTCGATCACCGCCGCGAAGTGGATGCGGGCCTCACGGATCATCCGCCCGAACAGCGCGGACCCGTCAGGGCGTGCGCCCAAGGCCAGCGCCAGGAGATAGAGATCGCGCGCGCCGTCCAGCCGGTGCGCCAAGTAGTCCCGGGTCTCGGGCGGCAGTTCCCTCGGCAGGTGAGGTCTCGGCTCAACCATGGCGTGCTCCTTCCCGTGGGCTCCTCGTCGCGCATCACGAACGCTGTAGCCAGGGCGAACACGACCGCCCCCGGGAATAACATTCAGGGCCCGGCAGACTGCAGCTCTGCATGGCGGAGGCCGGCTGGATGAGCGGGTTACGCCCCAGTCTCACGACAAATCATCGACTGAGCAATCCTGCACCAGCCCATCGATGATGCGCCGTCCGCGCTCACAACAACCCGCGATGGCCGCCATTTCGGTGGAGTATGTGGTGGGAGCGCTGAAGGCCCGTAAGCCCCTACGCCGGCCAATTAGGAGATCCAGGGTCCAGCGTCCGGAGCCATGGATCTGAAACGTGCGCGCCGTGATGGCAAAGCCCTTATAGGAGACAGGATCCATCGGTGTACTCGAGCACAGGGACACCTTGGAGTATAGCTAAGTGTTCGGGTGAAGGAACTGAGGACTAAGCAATGGCCGAAGAGCCAACGGAGGCCGGCGATCGCGTGAACGGTCGAGGGAGAGGTCGGCGGAGGAAAGGCCATGTTCATCAGGTCTTAAGTCTCTTGGCCTTGCTTTCCACGACACCTGTTTTGATGGCGACCTGCACGGCATCCTCCATCGGATCTTTGAAGGGCACCTCGATTCGGAGCAGGCCGTGCTCGTAGGTCGCTTCGGCCTTGTGAGGTTTTACCTGCCATGCTAAAGCCAGCGCGGAAACGTACTCAATGTCCCTTGCTGGCGCTGTCAGGTGGACGCTGTCTTCCAGGATCTTTAGATCGATGGTATCCGCTGGCGCTCCTGGGATGGCGAACTCCACTATGAGCTTGTGGTTCTCCCCGTCAGCATACGCTACTGTATCGGGCGCAACCTTCATCCGAACTTCCGGCATCTTGGCACCCTCCTGAGGTGGTTCAATAGGTGTGTAAGAGACGAAAGGCGATGCAGCCTTCCCGGGTGAGGCAATCACCACGGGCCTTGTGCCCGCAACGGAAAGGAGACATCGCCGTGGAGAAGAAGACCCCCCCAAGGAGGGGCGCTGGCAAGCCCGGCCTGGGGCACGCTGGGGCCGGGGGTCGCCGGTACGTTATCTTCCGTGGGACGAGGAGGGCTAGAGTCCGGCGCCGAGACCCAGCCGATAGACGCTGGTGGTTCTGCCCCGTGATCCAGAGGGCCCGAGGCCTTCGCCGTGCTCGACCTCGAGCTCACCAGACGGTTCCTCGACTACGGAGCTGATTTGCTGGCGGGCCGGCTCGACCCGAAGGCAGTCGCGAGCGAGTGGTACATCAAGGCGCGGCGCTCGAGCATCGAGGGGACGCTGCGGGGGGCGGTGCAGGCGGAAGAGTTCCAGGGCATAGTGGCTCCGCTCCGGCCACAGCTACCTGGGTATGCCGACCTGGTGAAATGGCTTGCTGTTAGTGAAATCCTCGAGCACGGCGGCTGGCCCAGGGTGCCGGGCGGTAGCAAGTCTCCGGCGGGGCGCCCGCGGCGCCCGTGTAGCGGTGCTGCGTCGGCGGCTCAGGATAACGGGCGACCTCTACCCGGTACGGGGAACAAACCAGTCTACAACCGCGCGGTGGCCAAAGCGGTGGCGCATTTCCAGTCGCGCCACGGGATCCCGAGCAATGGGATTGTGGGCGGCGCGACGTTGGCCGCCCTCAACGTGCCGGTGCAGGTCCGGATTCGGCAGATGCAGCTCAATTTGGAGCGCTATCGCTGGCTGCCCTCGGAGTTGGGCCCCAGTACGTCTAGTAAACATTCCCGATTACAGGCTTCTGCCTACGACGTCTCAAGCCGGTGCTCAACATGCGGGTCGTGGTGGGGGACGAGTACAAGAACGCTACTCCCGTATTCGCCGACTCGATGACGTTCGTGGTCTTCCGGCCCTACTGATATGTGCCGCAGCGGATCCTGGTCCGCGAGATTCTCCCCAGAATAAGGAAAAAGCGCTCCTACCTGGTCCGCAACCATTTTGAGGTGGTCGATGCCAAATACCAGTCACGGGTCTTGACCCCGCCGGATCAATTGGTCCCGGGTAGACCTGACCAAAGTTCGAATGCGACAGAGAGGGGGAAGTCCCACGAACCCGCTCGGTCTGGTGAAGTTCATGTTTCCAAACCAGTTCGCCATCTATCTGCACGACACGCCCACCCGGAGATCGTTCAGTCGACCGCATGGATCCCTCCGCAGCCGAGACTACTGGGCTCTTCTTCGAACTGACGGCGCGGACGGTTGTGATCAGCCCAATTGCTATGAGCGCAGCAGCTAAGAAAGCCCATCCGACGCGTGCCCCCCAGTGACGATGCGCACCCGACGAAGGCGAGGTGACCGTATTGGTCCTTACCGTGGTCCCACCTGTCCAGCTTGCGTCAGGGCAAGGGCAAACTCGGCCGTGGTGGAAAACCGGTCGGCCGGCGACTTGGCAAGGGCACGGGTGATGGCGTGTTCCACCCCCGCCGGGATCGCCGCCCGCACTGTCCGAAGGCTCGGCACCGGATCCACGGCGTGCCGGGCCAGAATCGATTGCCCGGTCGAGCCTTGGAAGGGCGGTGTCCCGGCCAACATCTCGTAGAGCACGCAGCCCAAGGCGTACTGATCAGCTCTGCCGTCCAGGAAGTCTCCGGTGGCCTGCTCCGGACTCATGTAGTACGGTGTGCCCAGCGCGAGTCCAGTTTCGGTCAGCTTTTCACCACCCGCCGTATTCAGCGCCCTCGCGATGCCGAAATCAGCCACCATCGCGTGTCCGCCCGACAACAGGATGTTCTCCGGCTTGATATCCCGGTGCACAACATTGTGGGTGTGGGCGTAGCCCAGCGCATCGGCCACTTCTCGCGCAATCGTGATGGCCTGATCCAACGGGAGTTGGCGCTCGCGGTCAAGCCGGTCGCGAAGGGATTCCCCCTCGACGTAAGGCATGGTGTAGAACAGCAGGCCGGGGCCGGAACCATGGTCCGGCAGTATTTCACCGGAATCCAGCAAGCCGAGTATGTGGGGATGCTGCAAGGCGGCGGACGTCTTTATTTCCAGAAGGAAGCGGTCCCCGCCGAGGGCGGCGCCAATCTCGGGCCGCAGCACCTTGAGGGCGACTCGGCAGCCGTGTTTAATATCCTCCGCGAGATACACCGTGGCCATGCCGCCCCGTCCGAGCTCGCGCTCGACCCGGTAACGTTGGCCCAAACCGGCCTGCAACCGATTGACCAGACTCACGAGTGGACTCCGTGTTGGTTCGAGCCAGCCGGCGCGACCGGACGGAGATTTGATGAATGTGTGTCAGACAGGCGAGTGCCTTGCGAGTGATTCCTGACGATGGATCACGGTGTGAGGCCTTCCGGAACGAGGCATAAATCCGGGCCTGCTGCGTTCCAATAGGTTTGTTGCGCCGCCTTACGTCATAGTCGCCTGGTGTAACCCAGGAAGATCAGCCTCTTGGCGAGGTCACCCCGGTCGCTCTGACCATCAGGGAGCGGCTGGCCCCGGAAGAACTCTCCGTGCACCCGAACCGGCACACTCAGCGTGAAGTCGTTCTGGCCTATGCTCCATGACAGGCCGGGATCGATGAAGACGGAGCGAGCGGATGCGCGGAATCCGTCGCTACTTCCCATCAGGTCTCGGACTGGAATGCCGTCGGCCCGAAGCCCCAGGCTGGCGGACAACCCCTGTCTCGGCAGAACCGCCAGGGCGAGTCCGAAACGGGCGTGGTAGACATCGGGCACCGATAAGGGACTCACCGAGGCCGGCGTGAAGGTCACCTCGCTAACGTTCCGAGGGTTCAGCTGGTAGGCTCCGAAGAGGTACCCGGACAGCCTCCCGACCAGCCTGCTGAAGGCGTGGGCCTGCACGATGATACCCCAGCCGCCGTCCCCCATTTGGATGCCGGGGTGGACGGTATGTTGCACGGTTCCCGAGGGAAGGCCGAAATCTCCGGTGATCGTGTTACTCCCGGTGGGAGCTTTCACGCCGAGCCCGACCGCGACATTGCCAGTTCCATGAGTGAGTGGGTCCAGCAGCCACATGGTGCCGACGAGGTTGATGTCGCCGATGCCGGATCCATTGGTGACGTGACGAATGCCGTCGGGATGGATTCGCGAATTGCTGCCGCTCGCGGTGGGCACCGTCAGCTGGAAGCTTACGCGATTGGTTAAGCCATAGGCGAGAGAGAAATCGACTGAGTTGATGTTGAAGACGTTCGGCTCGCCTCCCGGCGCCCTGGACCCATCTGACGGGGTCAGAGTATCGAGAATGATCCAGTCATCGGCTTTGAGGTTTCTATATGAGAGGCCGAGCTCGAATTTTCCGGCTGGTAGAATGGCTTGTCGATGTCCACCCAGACTGGGTGACGTAAAGCGGACCGGCATTCACCCCTGGCCGGAGGCAATCCTGGGTGACAGGCCGAGGAGGATAATTGCAGACAGGACGGCGAATCCGCCCCGTGAGACGAGATGCGGCCGGTGGGGAAGCATCAAACCTCGGTTGTTCGGGGAGTCTCCTGTAAGGTACGGTATGATCAGGGTTTCAGCAAACTCGAACTGGCCAGAGTGACCCAGCCGGGGTTGTGATGGTTTCTATGGAATCCCATATATATTGAGACATGAGGCGCTCCCGCAGAGCTGCAAGAAGGACGTTGGGGTGAATACCCAGTCATTGGAGGTGCCGCTCAAGGGATTCGGGGCAACCCCGACCCAGGCCCAACTGGTGGTAGAGGATCTCACCGCCGGCGAGCGGGTTCGCCGCGCGGGGCTTGCTCTCGCCGCGGGCGCCGCGCTGGCGTTGATTGCGCTTCCCATTCCGCTGGTCCACTTCGTCCTGGTGCCGGGCGCGTTGCTGTTGGGCCTCATCTTCGCCACCATACGGCTCAATCAGCGGCAGGTGATCCGCTCTGCGGAAGGAGCCTGCCCCTATTGCGGCACCCATCAGCGGCTCGGCCTGGCCGGCCGGGTCTTCCGCTTGCCCCGGGAAGTCTTCTGCGACAAGTGCCGGCGGCCGCTCGACCTCGGGGCGGACTGAGCTGAAGGCATCTCATCGGCAAACAGCATCGCCGGCGGCTCACCCTCGCCACCCATTTCCGCCACCACCCGATCCAGCCCCCGCTCGAGATTCCTGAGCTCCGTCCGGGGCAGCTTGAGCAGGGCATTGATCAGGTGCACCTGACCCGGTACCGGCGCCCGGGAAACCAGGCGTTTTCCTGCTGAAGTGAGCCTCAGCTCGCGCCGCCGCCGGTCACGGGTGGAAGGCTGCCGAGCCACCAGGCCCTGCTCGACCAGCCGCCGAACCACCACCGAGACCGAGCTCTGATGGGTGTAAGTGCGGGCGGCCAGATCGTTGATGGAGCGCGCCGGCGCGTCCGCGAGCTGCTGCAACACAAATAGCTGGGCGCCGCCAATGCCCACCTGCTGCTCGCTCCGCCGGGAGGAGCGCCGCAGTATCCGAATGATCCGGCGGATCGCGTCCAGCGTTCCGGTTAACTGGGGAGGCTCTTCGTTTCGGCGGCATACGTTGGGTGTTGGACTCCAGTCGGGCTTGTCTTCGCTTCCATCAGCTTGCACAATGCGTTGCCATAAGGGAAGCCAGGGTACCTGACTTCCGTCACCGCCCACTCCCCAGAGCATGGAACGAGTGCGCAATTGAAAAGCCATGGCCTGAGTTTCGCCAATCGAAGCTCATGGCTGAGCTCGATTCGCCGACTCATTCTTCTGCTGCCTGCGGCCTCCTCCCGGGCCCAGGGTGTCTCGGAGAGTCATCCCAGCATCCTCATTTTCGTGGCCGACGACCTGGGTTGGCGGGATACCGGGGTGTATGGCAACAGGCTCATCCGGACCCCGAACATCGACCGCCTGGCTCGATCGGGACTGCTGGTGAAATACGCGTTCGGCACCAGCCCGCAGTGCAGCCCGTCGCGTATCAGCATTCTCTCCGGCAAGTATTCCCACGCCACCCGCACCGAAGACTTGCACACTCCGCTGCCCGACGGAGTGCGCCTGCTTCCGGCCTACTTGCAGGGCACAGGGC
This sequence comes from uncultured Gemmatimonadales bacterium, assembly GCA_963842945.1. Lineage (GTDB taxonomy): Bacteria > Gemmatimonadota > Gemmatimonadetes > Gemmatimonadales > GWC2-71-9 > CAVVWJ01. Next base: position 398,541 of record CAWJIM010000024.1, on the reverse strand, counting down.
TACTTCACCGGCATGATGGCCAAGACCCATATCGGTCCCAACGGAGAGAAACAGTTCCAGTGGTACTCGCCCCAGACTGCCGCGGTCTTTCCCGCCTTTCTCGATTCCACCGGCACCCGGCCCTTTTTTCTCTGGGTAGCGTTTCACGAGCCGCATCGTCCCTATCATCCGGAGAGTGTAGCTCACCGGCATAAGCCGGGCGGCGTAGTGTTGACCCCGTACCTCGCCGACACTCCCGAGACCCGGGCCGACCTGGTGAACTATTACGACACCATCGCCCACATGGACGATGCCATCGGAACGATGCTGGCGGAGCTCGACCGGCGCGGGCTCCGGCAGAAGACGCTGGTGCTGTTCCTGAGCGACAATGGCGCACCATTCCCCCGGGAGAAAGGCACCCTGTACGACTCCGGCACCAGGACACCGCTCGTCTTCTCCTGGCCAAACGTGATCCCGGCAGGAACGGTGTACGATCGCGGCCTGGTGAGCACCGTGGACCTGACCCCCACGCTGCTTGATGTAGCGGGTGCGGGCAGGCCCGATTCGATGCAAGGCCAAAGCTTCAGTGAGCTGCTCACGCAGCCCACGAAATTCACCGGACGCACCCGCGTGTTCAGCGAACGCAACTGGCACGACTGCGACGAGCATCAGCGCGCGGTGCGCACCCTCCGGTTCAAGCTGATCCGAACCGATGCCTACACCGACCTACCGCTCTGCACCGCCGCCGACATCGGGGCCAGTCCGTCGTTCCTTGCGTTGCGGGCTCGAGCGAAAGCCGGCCGGCTCACCTCGGCGCAGCGCCGGCTTTTCGAGGTTCCCCGGGCGCGACTCGAGCTGTATGACCTGAAAACGGATCCCTGGGAGCTTCGGAACGTGGCCGACGATCCTCGCTACGCCGAAGAGGTGCGCCGGCTGGCCGCCGTGCTCCAGGACTGGATGGAGCAGACCGACGACTTTCCGGCCGCATATCGGGTCCGAGACGACAACACCGACCGAATCACCGGCGTGCCGTTTACCAGCAAGATTCCGCCGCTGCGCAATCCGGACTTGCCTCCACCGTCTCAACGCTGGGGTCAGCAGGGACCCACCTGAAGACCTTCTCCCTTCTTCGAGCTCACCCCTTCGTTCGAGACCGCCTGGCCACGACGCGGCATTGACAGCGCGCCATTGGCGGTTTGAATACTCCGGCTGGCCGGCGTTGGAGCCGGCCACGCAGTTCCAGCTTCCGGCGGGCACCCATTACAGCCAGGGGAGTACCGGCATGGCGCACGCGCAGCTCCCGATCGTTCGCCGCCGTTTCGGCGAGACCATGCGCAAGGATTGGTGGTGGCTCCAACCTGTCACCGTCTTCCTGCTGCTCTCGGCCTTCATTGGCTATTCCACCTGGGCTGCCTTCCAAGGTGAGCATTACAGTTACGGACCCTATCTTTCCCCGTTCTACTCACCCGAGTTGTTCGGCGGCTCGCCCCACGCCTGGTTCGGTCCCCGGCCCACGTGGTGGCCCAGCTGGCTGGTGTTTTCGCCGGCGCTGCTGATTCTTCCGTTCCCCGGTCTTTTCCGGGTGACGTGCTACTACTATCGAGGTGCGTACTACAAGGCGTTCTGGGCCGACCCGCCGGCCTGCGCGGTGGGAGAACCTCGAGAGACGTACTGCGGTGAGGCGGCCTTTCCCCTGATCGTGCAGAACATCCACCGCTATTTCCTCTATATCGCCCTGCTCTTTCTGTTGGTGCTTCTCTCCGACGTCTACAAGGCACTCTGGTTTACCGATCCCGCAACGGGACAGACGTCCTTTGGCATCGGAGTAGGAACCCTGGTGCTCCTCATCAATGTGGTCCTCCTCGGCGGCTATACCCTTGGCTGTCATTCCCTGCGTCACGTGATCGGCGGCTACCTGGATCAGCTCTCCCGACGACCGGTGCGCCGCCGGCTATACGACTGCTCCAGCTGCTTCAATCGGGCCCATATGCGGTGGGCCTGGACCAGCCTCTTCGCGGTGGCGTTTGCCGATCTGTATGTCAGGTTGTGCTCGATGGGGATATGGACGGATTGGAGGATTCTGTGATGTCACGAGTCACGAGTCATGAGACTCGAGAGCTGTATTGCAACCGATCTTATTCTCGCGACTCGCGACGCGCGACTCTCGACTGATGCCCGAATACCAGACCTTCGAGCACGATGTCCTGGTGATCGGTGCCGGCGGAGCCGGGCTCCGCGCAGCGATCGCGGCGTCGGTGGCGGGCGCCAAGGTCGGACTGGTGTGCAAGTCACTCCTGGGGAAGGCGCACACCGTCATGGCAGAGGGTGGCGTCGCTGCCGCACTGGCCAATGTTGACGACCGGGATAACTGGAAGGTCCACTTTGCCGACACCATGCGGGGCGGCCAGTACGTGAACAATTGGCGTATGGCCGAGCTGCATGCCAAGGAGGCGCCCGACCGGGTCAGGGAGCTGGAGGCGTGGGGCGCCCTGTTCGATCGCACCGCAGACGGCCGCATTCTCCAGCGCAACTTCGGAGGACATAAGTACCCCCGACTGGCCCACGTGGGAGATCGGACCGGCCTGGAGATGATCCGCACGCTCCAGGACCACAGCATCCATCAGGGTATCGACGTGCACATGGAGTGCACGGTGCTCCAGCTGTGCACCGATGGCGCCCGAGTGACGGCTGCTGTGGGGTATGACCGGGAGCGGGGACGGTTCCGTCTCTATCGCGCCAAGGCGGTGGTCCTCGCCACCGGCGGTATTGGAAGGGCCTACTCGATTACCAGCAACAGCTGGGAGTACACTGGAGACGGACATGCGCTCGCGTATCACGCCGGTGCCGCGCTCCAGGATATGGAATTCGTTCAGTTTCATCCCACCGGAATGATCTGGCCTCCCAGCGTGCGGGGCATCCTCGTCACCGAAGGTGTGCGGGGCGAGGGTGGCGTGCTGCTGAACCGCGAGGGCAAGCGGTTCATGTTCGCTGACATTCCGGAGAACTACCGGAGCCAGACCGCGGACAACGAAGAAGAAGGGTGGCGCTACACCCAGGGTGACAAGACCGCCCGGAGGCCGCCCGAGCTGCTCACCCGCGACCACGTTGCCCGATGTATTCTCCGCGAGGTACGGGAGGGACGAGGCAGTCCGCACGGCGGAGTCTTCCTTGACATCTCCTGGATCAAGCGCAAGCTGCCCGATGCCCGGAAGCACATCATCCGGAAGCTCCCCAGCATGTATCACCAGTTCAAACAGCTGGCCGACATCGACATCACCACGACGGCGATGGAAGTCGGTCCGACCACCCACTACATCATGGGCGGCATCCGGGTGGACGGCGACAGCCAGAGCACCACCCTGCCTGGGCTCTTTGCCGCCGGAGAGTGCGCCGCCGGCCTTCACGGTGCCAACCGGCTGGGCGGCAACTCGTTGTCGGATCTCCTGGTGTTCGGCAAACGTGCCGGCGACCATGCGGCCGCGATTCGCCCGGGAAAACCGGCTGGGAGACGTCGATCTCGCCGATGTGGACGACGTCATTCGCTCCGCCCTGGCCCCCTTCGAGCGCGGTGGTGGCTCCGAGGGCGCGGGACCGTATCAGGTGCAGCAGGAGCTGCAGACCATGATGCAGACGCTGGTCGGGATCGTGCGGACCGAGGCGGAGATGAAGCGCGCCCTGCAGGGGATCGACCGATTGAAGCAACGGGCCTCCCAGGTGGGCGTCAGCGGGAACCGGGAGTACAATCCGGGCTGGCACACCGGGCTTGACCTGGGGAACCTGCTCACTGTCTCGGAGGCGATCACTCGGGCCGCCATCGAGCGGAAAGAGAGCCGGGGTGGCCATTTTCGGGAGGATTATCCGGAAAAAGACCCGGCGGGAGCAACCTACAACATCGTGATCCGCCAGGGAGAGGATGCCCAGATGCGGCTCTCTCGCGAGCCGGTGTCCGAGATGCCTCCGGAGCTCAAGCGGATCGTCCAGGAGCAGAAGTGACACGCGGCGCTCTCGGCGCTGCGGTGTCATCCTGAGCGCAGCGAAGGATCTCTCATTCTGGAGCAACGATGACTGGTCCGGGTGTGGTTACCGGCGAAACGATGCAGCCCGACCTCGCCGAGACCGGCGAGGTTCAGGAGAAACAGCCCCCCCAGTCCAAGCCCGAGCCCAGCGGTCGAGCCGTGTTCCGGGTGTGGCGCGGCGATCAGCAGGGAGGGAAGCTGGTGGACTACACCACCACGATTTCCCCGGGAATGGTGGTGCTCGATGTCATTCACCAGATCCAGGCCGAACAGGCCAACGATCTCGCGGTGCGCTGGAATTGTAAGGCCGGCAAATGCGGCTCCTGCTCGGCCGAGGTGAACGGGTCGCCCAAACTCATGTGCATGACGCGGCTGAGCGAGTTGCCGCTGGACGAAGCCGGTGACGGTCGAGCCGATGCGCGCCTTCCCTCCGGTGAAGGACCTGGTCACCGACGTCTCCTGGAACTTCAAGGTGAAGCAGCGCATCAAGCCGTTCACACCACGCGCCGCGGACGCCCCTGATGGCACCTGGCGCATGGATCAGTCGGACGTCGACCGGGTTCAGGAGTTCCGGAAATGCATCGAATGTTTTCTTTGCCAGGACGTCTGCCACGTGCTGCGGGACCATCACCTTCATGACGATTTCATCGGTCCCCGATTCCTGGTCCACGTCGCCGCGCTGGAAATGCATCCCCTCGATGTGGAGGACCGGATCGAGGAGCTTCGCCGGGCCCACGGCATCGGGTATTGCAATATCACCAAGTGCTGCACCAAGGTCTGCCCGGAGCACATCACCATCACCGATAACGCGATCATTCCGCTCAAGGAGCGGGTGGTCGATGAATTCTTCGACCCGCTAGGGAAGCTGGTGAAGATCTTCAGCAGGAAGTCGTGACTCTCGACTCGAGAGAAGCCATGTTCGAACCGAAGCCGATCTCCAAAGAAGGCATCCCCGCCGCAATGCAGAAGGCGGAGCGCTACCGGATCATCAACGACCCCAGCTCGGCCGAGAGCATCTGCCTGGATATCCTGGCGGTGAGTCCGGAGAACCAGCAGGCCCTCGTTATTCTCCTCCTCGCGATCACCGACCAGTTCGGGCCGGCGCCCAGCGAGGGTGTGCGCCGCGCACGGGAGGTCTTGCCCCGCCTGCAGGACGAATACAAGCGGGCCTACTACGCGGGCATCATCTGCGAGCGCTGCGCCAAGGCACAGCTTCGATCCGGCATGCCAAGGTCGGGGCAAATGGCCTATCAGTGGTTCCGGGATGCGATGAGTTGGTACGAGAAGGCCGAGTCCCAGCGCCCTGCGGGGAACGACGAAGCGATCCTCCGCTGGAACACCTGTGCCCGTATCCTTGACCGCTACCCGCAGCTAGAACCCGGAAGCGACGAGCCAGTCGTGCTCAGCCTCGAGTAGTTCTACAGCGATTTCAAGAACGCGATCAGGGCGTCTCGGTCCGGTTGGCTCAGTGCCTTGACCCGATCGCGCGCCCGGGTGGCCTCTCCTCCATGCCAGAGTATCGCTTCCATCAGCGAGCCGGCCCGCCCGTCGTGCAGAAAACGGCTGTGCCCGTTGACGGTCTCCACCAAGCCGATGCCCCAGAGCGGCGGTGTGCGCCACTCGCTGCCTGATGCCTGGAAGTCGGGACGACCGTCGGCCAGATCGGGCCCCATGTCATGGACCAGAAGATCGGTATACGGATGGATGACCTGGCCCGAAACCTCCGGCACGCCCTGCAATCGGCCAGTACGCAGCGTCGGAGTGTGGCAGCCATCGCAGCCGGAGGCATAGAACAGGTACTCGCCCCTCCGGGTGGTTGGATCGTTGAGGTTACGTCGGGCCGGAACGGCGAGCGTCTGAGTATAGAACGCGACATTCCCGACGATATCCGCACTCACCTCGACATGACTGGTGTTACAGCTCGTCCCGGTTCGGCCGGCGCAGGACTCGCTCGGGAACAGGTCCGAGGTCACGCCCATGTCGCCATTGTAGGCGCCCGCGGTCTGCTGCAGCAGGTTCGGAGTATTCGCCTTCCAGCCAAACCGGCCGACCGCCTGCCGCCGGTGAACCGCATCGAAGACGACGTTTGCCCGACCCGAGATCCCATCGCGATTGAAGTCACGGGGATCCGCGCGGGCGAGTATGCCCAGAGCGGGGACGGCCTCGAGCAGTCCCAGACCAAACACCACGGGTGCGACTCGAGGTGAGAACAGGAAGCCAACGGCCAGGCCGGGATAAAGTCCGGTGAGTGTGTACTGCGGAACCTGCAACTGGAACTTGGTTCCGTCAGCGAAGCTTCCTTCGGTCGGTGTGTAGTACACCGAGGCCTGAATGTCGGCCTGGTCTGGGGCTATCCCCCGCGTCTGCAACTGGCCGCCGAACCCTCCCGGTATTCCCAGAGGACCACCGTTCGCATCCTGGCCCGTGATGCTGGAGCGAAACAGCATCGAGGAGAAACTCGAGGCCGTCTTCCGGTGGACGGCCGCGTCCATCACCCAGATGACATCCCTCGCAGGACACGTTGTCGAAGACGGGACCCAGGCCTCCATTCGCTGGATCCGACCCGGCGACATGCTCCAGCTCGAACGCCACGTCGCCCGCCTCATGTTTTGCGAGGTTCAGCCCAGCCAGATTCGGCGCCGCGGTCTCGAAGGCCTCGTCGTCTTCCCGGAAGACGGTGGTCGCGCCGCCAGACAGCGCGGTGTGAGCCTCCCGATCTATTCTCCCGGCATCGAGCTCCAGCTCGACACCCGACACATTGTCGTCCAGTGCCACATCCTCGGGCTGGCTCGCTGCCGGAGGAGGCTCGGTTTGATCGGTACAGGCAAAAATGCCGGCCAGTATGATGGCATAGTGTAGCCGCGACATAATATCTCCTGCCGCTCGCGTGAGAGGGATGCCCGGCCAGGCGCTGCGGCGATCGCCGCTCGAGGAGACACGCGTGCCGCGCGGCTTCGAGAATCTCCAAGCCGGAGCCAGAGCCGGTGACCGGGGAAGGTCACGACTGCTGCGCGCTAGAGAGCCAGCGCTATGGAAAGAGCCGGTCTTGCGATGCTGAACGGTTTGCGGGGGAAACTACAGGTCGCGAGGAATGGAACGCCGTTGCGACGCCATCTCGTCTTCGTATGCTCGCGGCGTACTTCTACGATGGGAGTTGGGGTAACTGCTGTCAATACTCAAAAAGTAGGGCAGGCTCTCACCTCCCTTGACAGCAGGAAGACAGTTCGATAACCATTGAACTGTGAAAAACACTGGTGCCGGACGGTCGAGCCTGACCGAGAAGCAGTTCGAACTGATCGCCAAAGCGCTCGCCGATCCCAGGCGAATGCAGGTGCTCGAGGTGATCGCCGGGGAGAGGGCGTGCGCCTGCACCAAGCTCCGGGAGGAATTTCCCGTCTCCAAGGCCACCATCTCGCACCACATCAAAGAGTTGGTCCGTGCCGGCCTGGTCGAGGCCCACCGTGAGGGACAGTTCCTGAGCTGCGAGGTTCGCCGAGACGTGCTGGAAGCCTATGCCGCCGAGCTGCTGCGCCGGGCCGGCGGAAAACTGAAGACTTCCGTCGCCTGAAATCCATGTGGACGAAGGCGCGGAAGTTTTTTTGTAGCATAGAGTTCGATGATTATCGAACTATCGTACCGGTCGTGTAACAGCAGGCGCTGGGCCGCCCAAGTTGGTCGAATCCGGGCTGGCCCCGAACGACGAGAAGATGGGGCGAAGCAAAGACGCGAATTTCTTTCTGGAGGCAAGGCCAATCATGCGGACTCGGCGAATCGTTTTTAGCAGGCGGCGCTTGGAGTGGTCGTTATCTCGCTGGCAGCGCTGACCCTCAACAGCCGGGCAGAGGACAAAGCCCCCGCCGCCCCTCCGCTTCAGGCCGGTCACGGTCGCTCCGGTGCCGGAGCGGGAAATCTCTGAATGGGATGAGTTCACCGGCCGGCTCCAGGCGGTGGATCAGGTCGACATCCGGCCTCGCGTCTCCGGCTATATCCAGCGGGTGGCCTTCACCGAGGGCCGCGAGGTTCGGAAAGGCGAGGTGCTCTTCGAGATCGATCCTCGGCCTTACCAGGCTGACCTGGACCGGGCGCAGGCGGAGCTGGAGCGCGCCAGGTCGGCCGCCGCGCTGGCGGCGAGTGACGTCAGGCGGGCAGACCCGCTGGTGAAGGCCCAAGCCATTTCTCGTGAGGAATACGACAGTCGCACCAGCGCCGAGGCGCAGGGCGGTGCCAGCGTGAGGGCAGCGGAAGCCGCGGTTGAGACTGCGCGGCTCAACCTGGAGTGGACCCGGGTTCGCTCACCCATTAGCGGCCGGGTGAGCAACGCGCTGGTGACGCCGGGCAACCTGGTTCAGGCCGGTTCACCGACGCACGCTGCTCACCACCGTCGTGTCGCTCGACCCGATGTATGTCTACTTCGACAGCGACGAGCAGACCTACCTACGCTATGCCGGCCGGGCCCGCGGCAACGGCGCCAACTGGCGCACGGCCAAGCTTCCGGTCTACCTGGGCCTGGCCAACGAGGACGGCTATCCCCACGAGGGGCAGCTCGACTTCGTGGACAATCAGATCGATCCCAACACCGGCACCATCCGGACCCGCGCGGTCTTCTCCAACAAGTCCCGGGCGCTGACTCCAGGCTTGTTCGCCCGGGTCAAGCTGGTGGGCGACCACAAGCGGAAGGCGCTCCTGGTCCGCGACGCCGCTATCGGCACCGACCAGGACCGGAAGTTCGTTCTGGTGGTTGGACCGGGCGACACGCTGGTCTATCGGCCGGTGGTGCCGGGTCGGCTGGTGGACGGGCTCCGCATCATCGACTCGGGGTTGCAGCCCAACGAGAAGGTAGTAGTGAATGGCCTGATGCGGGTCCGGCCCGGGATGAAGGTGGCTCCCACACTGAGCGAGATGACGGCGGCTGATTCGGCAGCACCGGCCGCGGGACAAGGAAAGTAGCCATGCGATTCTCCCGCTTCTTCATCGACCGGCCGATCTTCGCGGCCGTGGTGTCGATCGTGATCTTCATCGCCGGCCTGATCGCGATGTTCGGCTTGCCCATCAGTGAGTACCCCGAGGTGGTGCCACCATCCGTAGTGGTGCGCGCGGTCTATCCCGGCGCCAATCCTCGGGTGATTTCGGAGGCGGTGGCCACCCCGCTGGAAGAGCAGATCAACGGCGTCGAGAACATGCTGTACATGAATTCGCAGGCCACCTCGGACGGCGTGCTCACGCTCACCGTGACCTTCCGGGTCGGCACCGATGTCGATCTGGCGCAGGTGCAGGTGCAGAACCGGGTGAGCCAGGCGCTGCCGCGTTTGCCGGAGGAGGTTCGCCAGCTCGGCGTCACCACGGTGAAGAGCTCACCCAACTTCATCATGGTGGTGCACCTGCTCTCGCCCGACAACCGCTATGATGTGACCTATCTCCGCAATTACGGATTATTGCAGGTGAAAGATGTCCTCGCCCGCATTCCCGGAATTGGACAGGTGCAGGTCTTCGGCGGCGGGGACTATGCCATGCGGGTGTGGCTCGATCCGGGCAAGGTTGCCGCTCGGGGTCTCAGCGCGACCGACGTGGTGAACGCGATCCGGGAGCAGAACGTCCAGGTGGCGGCCGGAGTGGTTGGCGCCCCTCCGATGCCGACGCCGGTGGACTACCAGCTCAGCATCAACGCGCGGGGCCGTCTCGCTAACGAGGAGGAGTTCGGCGACATCATCCTCAAGACCGGCGACAACGGCGAGATCACCCGGCTCCGCGACGTGGCCCGGCTGGAGCTGGCGGCGGGCGACTACGCGCTTCGCTCACTGCTGAATGGGAAGGAAGCGGTCGGCATCGGAATCTTCCAGGCGCCGGGCTCCAATGCCCTTCAGCTCTCGAGCACGGTGCGCGCGACCATGGAGGAGCTCAGGAAGAACTTCCCCCAGGGCGTGGAGTATCGGATCGTCTACGATCCCACGATCAACGTGCGCGACGGCATCCGCGAGGTGGTGAAGACGCTGTTCGAGGCCATCCTGCTGGTGGTGTTGGTCGTGGTGTTGTTCCTCCAGACCTGGCGGGCGTCGGTCATACCGCTGGTGGCGGTGCCGGTCTCCATCGTCGGCACGTTCGCCATCCTGCTGATGTTCGGTTTCTCCATCAACACCCTCTCGCTGTTCGGGCTGGTGCTGGCCATCGGCATCGTGGTGGACGATGCCATCGTGGTGGTGGAGAACGTGGAGCGGAATATCGAAGCGGGCCTCTCGCCCCGGGACGCCGCCCACAAGGCGATGGACGAGGTGAGCCGGCCGATCATCGCGATCATGCTGGTGCTCTGCGCCGTATTCGTGCCGGTGGCATTCCTGAGTGGTTTAACCGGCGAGTTTTACCGCCAGTTCGCGCTCACGATCGCGTTCTCCACCGTTATCTCCGCGATCAATTCGCTCACTTTGTCACCGGCGCTCAGTGCGATTCTTCTGAAACCGCACGGCGCGCCGCCCGACCGTCTCACCCGGGTGCTGGACCGCTCCTTCGGCTGGCTGTTCCGGCCGTTCAACCGGGCATTCAGCCGAGGCTCCGCGAGCTACAGCTCGGCGGTGAGCCGGGTCTTGGGTCGGAAGGGACTGGTGCTCGCAGTCTATGCCGGACTGATCGCGCTCACGGTCTTCGGCTTCTCCAAGGTGCCGAAGGGTTTCGTGCCAACTCAAGACAAACAGTATCTCGTCGCCTTTGCCCAACTCCCCGATGGGGCGACGCTCGACCGCACCGAAAAAGTCATCCGGCAGATGTCGGAGATCGGGAGCAAGCAGCCGGGGGTCGAGAATGCGGTGCAGTTCCCGGGCTTATCCATTAACGGCTTCGTCAACGCCCCCAACGCGGGCATCGTCTTCTTCACCCTCAAGCCGTTCGAAGAGCGGCATGGGAAGGCCGAGTACGGGCTGAACATCGCCGGGGCGCTGATGGGCAAGTTTGCGGGAATCCAGGACGCATTCGTGGCGGTGTTCCCGCCGCCGCCGGTAAATGGGCTGGGAACAGTAGGTGGCTTCAAGCTGGAGCTGGAGGATCGCGCCGGACTGGGAGAGACGGCGCTCAACGACGCCACCCAGGCAGTGATCGGGAAGGCATATCAGACTCCTGCGTTGGCCGGTGTCTTCAGCGGCTACCGGGTGAACGTGCCGCAGCTCGAGGTCGAGGTCGATCGGGAGAAGGTCAAGCGCGAAGGCATCGTACTCACCGACCTGTTCCAGACCATGCAAGCGTATCTCGGGTCGGTGTACGTCAACGACTTCAACAAATTCGGCCGGACCTATCAGGTGAAGGTGCAGGCGGACGCGCCGTTCCGCGCCAGCGCCGACAACATCGCGCAGCTCAAGGTGCGCAACGCAGCAGGTGCGATGATACCGCTCGGCTCCGTGGTGCAGGTCAAGCAGTCGCACGGCCCCGATCAGAGCACCCGCTACAACGGCTATCCCGCTGCTGACATCAATGGCGGCCCGGCTCCCGGATTCAGCTCCGGCCAGGCGCAGGACGCAATCGAAGGGATCTTGCACGAGGTGCTGCCCAACGGCATCGGCTACGAGTGGACCGACCTGACCTACCAGCAGAAGCTGGCCGGGAGCACGGCGGTATTCATCTTTCCGCTCTGCGTACTGCTCGTGCTACTGGTCCTCGCGGCCCAGTACGAGAGCTGGACGTTGCCGCTGGCGGTGATCCTGATCGTTCCGATGTCGCTGCTCTGCGCCATCGGTGGCGTGTGGCTCACCAAGGGCGACAACAACATCTTCACCCAGATCGGGTTCCTGGTGCTGATCGGGCTCGCCTGCAAGAACGCGATCCTGATCGTGGAGTTCGCCCGCGAGCTCCACCTGCAGGGACGGTCGGTGATCGACTCGGCCCTGGAGGCGTCCCGCATCAGGCTGCGGCCGATCCTGATGACCTCTTTCGCCTTCATCATGGGTGTGCTTCCACTGGTGTTCTCCAGCGGGGCCGGGGCCGAGATGCGGCACGCGATGGGCGTGGCGGTGTTCTCGGGAATGCTGGGAGTGACCTTCTTCGGTCTGGTGCTCACGCCCGTGTTCTACGTGGTGCTCCAGGGAATGCTGGAGCGGCGCACCCGGCGGGCTCAGCAGTTCGCGCTGCAGCCGGCTCACGATGAGGAGTCGAAACATGCATAAGGCGGCATTGCTTTCCTCGCTGGTTCTGCCGGCTCTGGGCTGTGCCTCTGCGCCAGGCTATCGAGCCTCAGATGTCCCGCCGCCGGCGGCTTTCCGGGAGACCCGGGATACCACGATCGCCGTCGCGGCGGCCCCCTCGGACAGTGCCGTGCTGCTGAACTGGCCGGACCTGGGAGACACTACGCTGACTCGACTGATCAATCAGCTGGCTCGCGCCAACCTGGATGTCCAGGCGGCCGAGGCGCGGGTACGCGGTGCGCGGGCAGCGCGGACGGAAGCGAAGCTGGACTTCGTTCCGACGGTGACATTTGCCGCGAGCTACACCCGGCAGCGCCTGTCGGGGGCCCAATTCCCCGTCGCAATCGGCTCTCAGCGGTTTCCCGATCAGAACATCTGGGATGGTGGATTCGATGCGTCATGGGAGCTGGATCTCTTCGGCAGGGTGCGACACAACGTGCAGGCGCAGGGAGCGTTGGTCGAGGCGAACCAGGAGGACCTTCGGTTCGTCCAGATCTCCCTCACCGCCGAGCTGGCGCGAGCGTACTTTGATCTGCGGGGAGCGCAGGAGCAACTCGCGGTAGCGGTCAGGAACGCGGAGAATCAGCGCCGGACCTTCGGCCTGACCCGAGAGCGGCTTGAGGCCGGGCGTGGCACCGCGTTCGATACCGAGCGGGCGCAGGCGCAGCTCAGCACCACGCTGGCGTCGATCCCGGATCTCGAATCGCGAGTACGTGAGGCGCAGTATCAGATCGGCGTGCTGGTGGGGCGCTCCCCCGCCGCGGTTGCGGCGGAGCTGGAGAAACCGGCGCCCCTGCCGGACTTCCCTGATCTCACCGGCATCTCTACTCCGGACACGGTGATCCGGCGCAGGCCCGATGTGGCTGCCGCGGAACGCCAGGTTGCGGTGGAGCGAGCGCTGGTGGGGGCTGCTAAGGCAGATTACCTCCCGCGCCTCAGCCTTGGTGGCAGTGCGGGGTACGCCTCGAGCCAGTTCGACGCGCTGGGAGACCAGGGGACATTCCGGTATGCGGTCGGTCCGATCATTTCGTGGCCGGCGCTTAATCTGGGAAGGGTCAAGGCCAGGGTGGACCAGTCACGCGCCCGGGAGAGCGAGGCTCAGGCGCAGTACGATGCTACCGTGCTCCGCGCTCTGCAGGACGTCGAGACCTCGCTGGTTCGCTATCGGACCGCCCGCAGCCGGCTGGACCGGTTGCGGGACGCGGCCGACGCGAGCGCGCGCGCCGCGGAGCTGGCAAGATTGCGCTTTACCGGCGGAGTCGCCGACTTCCTGCAGGTGCTCGATGCCGAGCGGACTCAGCTCGAGGCGCAGGATCAGCTGGCGCAGAGCCGGACCGATGCGGCGACTGCTTACGCGGCTCTGTACAAGGCACTGGGCGGCAGCTGGCCGGCAGCCGGTGGCGAAAAGAAACAGTAAAACAGCAACGCAGCATCGGCTTTATTGGGCGCTAGGCACCTCCAGAACGGTGATGGTGAGTGACTCCTTGGTGTCGAATTCCGACGCCTCAACCTTTTTGCTGGTCGAATCCGCAGGTATCACCATCTCTCCGGTGCCGACGGTGCCGGCCAGCACCCCGGGGTCGATGCCCATCTTGCCCGTCCCGCCTCCTTGCCGGCACTCGATCTGGCCAGTCGGCTCTTCATCGAGCTGAGTATGCCATACCCTTATGGATCCGGATTTGGGATCCATAAGGGCCTTCAGCAGCCAGCGTTCTTTGACGTTGCCGCTTCCGCTACAGTTCCGCGGCAAGGTCATATCAATTCGCCGGTTCAACGAGAACTGTCCCTCCGAGTAACCCGGCCGGTCCTTCACCGGTTGGAGACTCACTTCAAACAAGGCCTGCGAGGATTGCCTGGAGGGCAGCCCGCCGGGAACCTCGAAAAGCCAAGTGTGGTGAATTTTGAGCTTGATCTTGGGCATGACGCAGCCACACTCGGGGGAGGCCGTATATCCCTCCTTACCGACAAGGTTCGTCCACTTCCGAGCCTTCTCCACGAGGTCCGCCTGGGTGCCCGGTGGCGGCTCGGGCTTGCCCTTGAGCGCAGCCCCCAACGCTCGATCGCCGTGGAAGGCCGCCTTGATGAATTGGATTTCCCTGTGATCGGTTTCGAGGTGGTCAACGAACTGCTCGCCGGTTGGTTCAAATCGCTTCATCAGCATGCACAGCTTGTCGTCATCCTTTCCGGTCCAGCGCATAGGCGGCGGAGCAATCAGCCACCCCTCGATCACAACGCTGTCGTGAAGCTGTCCGCCTGACCAAGTGGCCTTCAATGTTGTCATGACAGTTTCCACAGGACTCGTGCAACTTCTTCCGCTCCTGAGCCGTCAGTAGCGCTTGTGGGTCCAGCCCGGACTTCTGTACGACCTCCGAACCCTCATGCGCCTCCGACGCGATGTCGAACGCGCCATGGCAGTTGATGCAGCGCGGGTGGCGAAAGACCGGCATCATCTCACGAAAAGCGTTGACCGCCTTGACCTGTTTTCCCACTGAGAGGGGGCACGATGGACCACTCGCTGCCAGGACCCGCGACAGGTTCGGCGGGAGCGGCACCGGCTGCGGCTTGTTGGAAGGTCGGGTGATCGAGGTAGAGGATGCTGACGGCGCCCAAGTGCGAGCGTGTACGGGACCGCGCTCCCGCCTTTGCGTCTCATGGCGGGATCTCCGGCTAGGCGTGGCGGGTATCCGGCAACGGGATGTGGTGAGGAGCTTCACCTATTGTACGGTCCAGCTGCCGAGTCGGATAGCCGCAAACACAAAGGACACAGATGGGTCTGCCTGTGTCCTCTGCGCCTCTATGGTGAATCAGTTGTGAAGATCAGTTGGTCCGATTCAGCTCCACTCGCCGGTTCTTGGCTCTGCCGGCTGCCGTCTTGTTCGACGCGATCGGCACATCCGGACCAAAGCCCTTCGCGGTAACCCGAGTCGGCGGCACGCCGTTGGCCTCCAGGAATGTTTCCACCGTACGGGCCCGCGCCAGCGACAGCCGCAGGTTCCGGGCTCGAGTGCCCCGAATGTCCGTGTGACCCGACACCTGAACCTTGTACTGCGGATTCTCCACCAGTTGGCCGGCCACGTCGCGGAGGATCTCCCGCGCCTCTGGCGTGAGCGTCGCCCGACCGGGCAGGAAGGTCACTCCCCGGAGAATGACACTCCGGGTGCCCTTGTGGAACAGGATGGTGCACCCGTTCGCGTCGGCGGCGTCGGCCTTGGGTGTGTCGGGGCAGCGATCCCGGCTGTTGGGCACGCCGTCGGCGTCGGTGTCCCGCTCATCGGCAATCACGATGGTACAGCCGTTTGCGTCCGCCGTTACTCCTGACGGTGTGTTGGGGCAGCGATCCCTACCGTCCGGAACGTTGTCCCCATCGGTATCCCGCTCCATGAAGCAGCCGCGGGAGTTGACCGCGTCGCCGGCAGGAGTATTGGGGCACTGGTCGATCGCGTCGGAGACGCCGTCCTGATCGTTGTCCCGCTGGCTGGGCGCGCAGCCGCTGCTATTGGCGGTCTCGCCTGCTGATGTATTCGCGCACTGGTCGACCAGGTCTGACACCCCGTCCTTATCGTCGTCCTTCTGGCTCGCGGCACAACCGCTGGGGTCGACCGGTTCGCCGGCGCTGGTATCGGGACAGCGATCCATCTCGTCGTTCACCGCGTCCCGGTCCGCATCCTTCTGGTTCGAGGCGCAGCCGTACGCATCCACCGCCTTGCCCGGCACCGTGTTGGGGCAGCTGTCCTTGAGATCCGCCACTCCATCCGTGTCGCGATCCTTGGGACCTCTCGACTTGCCTCCAACGCGCAGGGTCAACCCGACCTGGGCACCCCAATTGATGTACTCGCCGGTCCGGTCGGCATCGGGGTTTCTGATGTAATCGGCGGTGCCGTCAACCTTGAAGCCAAAGCTCGGGCTGAGTCCCCAGCGGAGACCGAGCACCCCGGTGAAACCTGGATCGTCGAAGCTGACCCCATCGCGGTACAGGTTGTGGACGTAACCAGCCCCGACCCGAAGGGCCGAGGAGAAGCCGCCGAGCGGGATATGATAGGTAAGCCGGCCCCGAAGCGGGATATTGGTGATGCCGATCCCGGTGACGGTGCTGTGGGACTTGGTGTAGGCTCCCTCGGCCTCGATGGCGAGATTTCGAATCGGATAGAAGCCGAGCGATCCACCTCCGCTGGCCCCTTCCTGCATGGCAAGGGTGCTGTCGTAGCGGGTGTAGCGGCCGAAACCGGTTAGTTCAAAGGATCCTGCTGCCTGGGCTACCATGGTGGCCGGGGCGGTCAGGAACAGCAGGGCAGTGGTGAGTCCGCGAACTCGCATACCGCTCTCTGGATCTAAGGCCTGGGGGATGGGGACTTCGCATCACCAGTATCGGACGGTGAGCTGGAATCCATGACCCCGGGCCCGCGGGACTCACTTAGTCGTCATCATCCTCCCGGTCCCGCAGGACCTCGGATGCCTTGTGGCGAACAATCTGGTCGGGGTCTTTCCGGGCCTGTCCCAGCACCGCGTTGGCGCGCTCATCGTCCAGGTCGGCCAGGGCCGAAACCACCGAGAACCGGAGGCGCGGGTTCTCGCTGCGGTAGGCCGCGCTGAGCGCCGGCACGACGGTGGTGTCTCCAATTTCCCCGAGGGACTGGGCCGCGATAATCGCCAGCTGCTGGTCCTGGTCCGTCAGAGCGCCGACCAGCCGGCTCGGCGCCCGCTTGAGGCCGTCGAGCTCGCCCAGGGATTGAGCGGCGAGCCGGCGCACGACCGGGTCCTTGTCCTGTAGCGCGCTCTCCAGGGCGCCCGCTGCCTTCTGGTCTTCTACATCTCCCAGGGCCTCGGCGGCGGCCCGGCGTACTCGCACATCCGAATCTTTCAGGGCGTCGATGAGAGCTCCGGTCCCCCGATAGTCTTCTATCTCCCCCAGTGCCTCCACGGCTGCCAGCCGCACCTCCGGGCTCTCGTCCTTGACCAGCGACGCGAGTCGTTGCGCCGAGCGGATGTCCTCAATCTGACCCAACGCCCAGGCGGCCGTGGCTCTGGTTGCCGGGTCCTTGGATCCCAACAGGTCACCCAGCGGCTTGACTGCGCGGGCATCCTCCAGCTCGCCCAGGGCATACGCCGCCATCCGAATCACCGATTGATCCCGATCCTTCAGTGCTTTCGTCAGGTCGTGCAGGGTGGCGGGATCCTCCGCGTCGGCCAGCCCCAACGCTGCCGCCTCCCGCACCTGTGCACTGGAGGCCTGCAGGGCCACCTTGAGCCGGCGCACGGCGTCTGCGCTCTCGCTCGACCCCAGTAGCCGGGCTGCCGCGCGGCGCACGCACGCGTGGGAGTCGGCCAGGCCTTCGGCCAGGAGTGTCAAGGCGCCGGGGTCGATGATGGAGCGGGCCAGCGCGTCCCGTTCCCGAACCATCCGGGATTCACCGGCCAGCACACCGATTTGCTGATCCCGATCGCCGGGGCCCCAGTGATTGCCGATCGAGTTCACCGCGAACTGACAGATGAGGGGGTCGCTGCGGGATAGACCGTTCAGAAATTGAGCTACGGCCAGGGAATCGGCTGCCGGCCGGGGAGATTCGAAGCCGGTCCAGGGGTCGACTTCATCGTAATCCGAGTGATGTCCCTGGGCCCGCATGGGAGTCGCCGTAGACCCGAGCAGGAAAAGGGCCGCGACACTGGCGACAAGGTTAGTTCTCTGCATGGCTTGGCTCTCGAGGTGTGGCATTCCGGGTGCCCGCGGCACCGGTGATTGCGAGCTTGGATGGAGAGTTCAGCCAAAGCGTTGCAACTCAACTTTGCATGGCGGTCTCCTCGGCCCTGGCCTCGGCCAAAGAGTCAGGTCTAACGGCAGCGGAGACCAATCGATAATTTCCATTGGACTACCCGCCGCGAACGCCGCGGGAGCGTGACCAGCAGGGGAGAGGGTTCGTATGCTCGGTCCTCAAGGGCCGTTTTGCCAGAGCTGCGGCATGCCGCTCAACCGGGATCCGGCAGGTGGAGGCACCAATGCCGACGGGACGCGGAGCACCGAGTACTGCAGCCACTGTCTTCAGAAGGGCAAGTTCACCGAGCCCAACATGTCGGTGAACGAAATGATGGCCAGGGTAGAGGGAAAGCTCCGCGAGATGCACCTGCCCAGCCTTGTGGCTCGCCGGTTTACCCGGGAGATCCCCAAGCTGCGCCGGTGGCAGCAGGCCCCGGCCGGTCAATCCGGCTGACCCTTAGCGGAACGTGCCGGGACTGACCTGATACACAATGTGAGGGCTCCCGACATCCTCTTCGGGGGCCCAGAACCCCAGCTGCTCGCTCCAGCGAACCGACTGCAGCCGCCGTCCCCGCAGGGTGAGAAACCCGCCCGCCCGGGTGGTGACCACGCCCAGCCTCCGAAGATCTCGCAAATCCCTGAATGACACCCTGGTCCTTTCCGCAACGATACGGCGAGCCGCAGTAGGACCGATGCCGGGCACCCGGAGCAGCGCTTCGGGCGACGCCGTGGTCACTTCGACCGGGAATGCCTCGGGATGCTGCAGGGCCCAGGCGGTTTTCGGATCCTGAGCCAGTGGGAGATTGCCGTTTTCGGCGTACACCACGTCGTCAGGCGCGAACCCGTAGTCGCGCATCAGGTACGCGGCCTGGTAGAGCCGATGCTCCCGGAGCGCCGGTGCGGCCCGGGCGTTTTCCAGAGGAGTGTCGCTGATTGGTCGAAAGGCGCTGAAGTGCGGATGGTGGAGGCCCCCGCCGACGCGTAGGCCGCTGATGGTGTTAAGCAGGGTCTGATCGGTATCGGTGGTAGCCCCAACCACGAACTGAATTGTCATTCCCGCCGTGCCGCCCGGATGCAGCGGGTCTTTCGGCTTGCCGTACGACTGTGCCTCTCGCTCTCGCACGATCAGCTGTTTGACCCGCTCGAAGTTGTGCAGAGTTGTGGCGAAGTTCTTTTCCGGCGCGATCTGCATCAGACTGCTGCCACAGGGCGCTTCAAAGTTCAGCGAAATGCGGCTGGCCAATGAGGTGAGCCGGTCGATCTGGTCGGTTTCTCCTCCGGCTACCAGCTTCACGTGGATATATCCGGCGAAGCGGTGGCGCTCGCGCAGCAGCTCCAGCACCTGAATGAGATCGTCCATGATCTTGACCGGCCGCCCGGGAATGCCGGTGGTAATGAAGAGCCCTTCGCACCATCCGCGCTGGTGCGCTGCCAGGAAAATGCGCACCAGCTCTTCCGGCTTCAGCAGTGTGCGCGGCATTGGCCGGTCTCGCCGCATGGGGCAAT
This sequence comes from uncultured Gemmatimonadales bacterium, assembly GCA_963842945.1. Lineage (GTDB taxonomy): Bacteria > Gemmatimonadota > Gemmatimonadetes > Gemmatimonadales > GWC2-71-9 > CAVVWJ01. Next base: position 379,132 of record CAWJIM010000024.1, on the reverse strand, counting down.
AGTGACAGTTGTAGCTGCACGCGTTGGTCATGAGAATGCGAAGCAGCGACATCCTGGTGCCGGGCAGGGGGCGCAAATGTCGGATATTGAGCGGGCGAAGCGCTCCAACATCTTTGGCGTGCTGAAGCCGCGGGGGCAGGCCTTCCCGGTCGTCTGCTGCCAGGGACATCAGGAGGTCCAGCTTTTGTTCGAGATTCATGTGCTCCTCCATCATCGGAGGACATAGTACCCGAACAAATCCCGAAAATCAAGTGCCTCTCGGCGATGTATACTATGGAACGTTCTGCTTTGGAGACCCATGACTTCGAGTGCCCCCCGAGCTTCTGCTCCCCTCGTGCCCCGCACCAGATATCCGGCCGTCCGCAATTTTGTCGGCGGCAGGTTCACGTCGAGCACCGCACGGAGCGAGCTCGAGGTGCTGAACCCGAGTGACGGGAGCCTCCTTTCCCATGTCCCACTCTCGTCCACGTCTGACCTGACGGCGGCGGTCGACGCAGCGGCAGCAGCGTTTCCCGCATGGAGCACTACCCCCATCAAGGAGCGGGTGCAGATCTTCTTTCGCTATCGCAGCTTACTGGAACAGAACCTGGGTGAGCTGGCCGGCCTGATCTCTGAAGAACACGGAAAGATTCAGAGCGAGGCGGAGGCCGAGATAGCCAAGGCGATCGAGTTGACCGAGTTCGCCTGCTCCCTTCCCGAGATTGCCACCGGCGAGGTGCTGGAGGTGAGCCGCGGGGTGGAATGCCGGATGGACCGGCATCCGATCGGCGTCGTGGCTTCGATCGCTCCGTTCAACTTCCCCAGCATGGTGCCCAACTGGACCATCCCCAACGCGATTGCGCTGGGCAACTGCCTTGTGCTCAAGCCTTCGGAACAGGTCCCCCTCAGTGCGCAGCGCCTTGCGGAGCTGCTCACCGAAGCTGGGCTTCCACCGGGCGTGTTCAACGTCATTCACGGCGGTCAGGAAGTGGTGGAAGGGATCTGTGACCACCCCGGCATAGCGGCCGTGAGCTTTGTGGGCTCGACTCGGGTTGCCAAGCTGGTATATCGCCGGGCCACCGCCAGCCTGAAGCGTGCTTTGGCGCTGGGGGGCGCCAAGAATCACCTCTTCGTGCTTCCCGACGCCAATCCCGACATGGCTGCCGGCAGCGTGCTGGCCTCGATGTCGGGATGTTCCGGCCAGCGATGCATGGCGGGATCGGTGATGCTGGCGGTGGGGGGAACGGAGCACATCATCGGACGCCTGATCGAGCAGGCCCGCACCCTGGTGCCCGGCCGGGATATCGGCCCGGTGATTTCCGGTGAGGCCCGCGACCGCATCCGCCGCGCCGTGGACGAAGCAGTTTCGGCCGGGGCCACCCTGCTGCTCGACGGACGTTACCCCAGCGTGCCGGGGAGGGACGGTGGCTTCTGGATCGGCCCGACCATTCTGGATCGGGTGCGCCCGGACATGACCATTGCCCAGGAAGAAATCTTCGGGCCGGTGCTGGCGATCGTTCGCACCCCGGACCTCGACCAGGCGCTCGCTATCGAGAACGCGTCTCCCTACGGAAATGCCGCATCGGTTTTCACCGAACATGGCGGCGCTGGCCCGTCTGGTGGCAGAGCGAGCCTCCGCCGGAATGATCGGGATCAACGTTGGTGTACCGGTGCCCCGGGAGCCATTTTCTTTCGGCGGTTGGAACGAATCCAAGTTCGGTGCCGGTGACATCACCGGCCACGGCTCCATCGAGTTCTGGACCCGGTCCAAGAAGACTACCACCAGGTGGACCGCCTAAACCTCAGGATCGATACGATGGCCACCGACGTGATCACCCGGCCGTTGGCAATGCCGGCGTTCGACTATACCCCCCAGCCATACACCGGGCCTTCTCGCGAGGAGGTGCTGGCCCTCCGGCGGGAGTACGTCAGCCCCGCCGTATTCACGCTCTACCGCGATCCGCTGATGATTGTCGAAGGCAAGATGCAGTACGTCTTCGACGAAACCGGCCGGCGATATCTCGATCTCTTCGCGGGCATCGTCACCGTCTCGTGCGGCCACTGTCATCCCCAGGTGTTACGCCGAATGCAGGAGCAGATGAATGCCCTGCAGCACGCCACCACCATCTATTTGCACCCCAACCTTCCGCTCCTGGCGCAGAAGCTCGCCTCGAAGATGCCGCCCGGGCCTGGATGTGACCTACTTCGTCAACAGCGGGAGTGAAGCGAACGACCTGGCCGTGACGATGGCGCGGCTTTACACCGGGAACCTCGATGTGATCGCGGTCCGGAATGCCTATCATGGCGGCTCGCCCAGCTCGCTGGGAATGACCTCACATCACACCTGGAAGTATCCCGTTCCCGGGCCGGCTGCGGTACATCATGCTCTCTCGCCCGATCCCTCGAGCCAGATGCTCACCGGCACACCGGAGGAGATCGCCTCCAGAGCGGCGGCGGATATCCGGGAGCTGATCCGGTTCTCCACGCCGGGTGCCATCGCGGCGTACATCGCCGAGCCGATACAGGGCCTGGGCGGAGTAACCCGCGGAGCACCCAACTACTTCCGCGAGGCCTACGCGATAGCCCGCGAGTACGGTGGGCTGTGTATTGCCGACGAGGTACAAACCGGATTTGGCCGGACCGGCGAGCACTACTGGGGATTCCAGAACTATGGCGTGATACCCGACATCGTGACTATGGCCAAGAGCATCGGCAACGGAATGCCGCTGGCCGCGGTAACCACCCGACGGGAGATCGCCGAGGCCCTGACCCGGAGAACCCACTTCAATACGTTCGGCGGCAACCCCGTGTCCATGGCCGCGGGTCTCGCGGTGCTCGATGTCATCGATGATGAGAACCTGCAGGAGAACGCGCGCGTTGTGGGCGGCCGGTTCCTCGAAGGTCTGCACCGCCTGCGAGAGCAGCACCGTCTGGTGCGTCACGTTCGAGGGCTGGGACTCATGCTTGGGGTAGAGCTGGCCGACCCTGCTACCGGCGCTCCTGCTTCGGGCCCGACGCTCGAGGTTCTGGAGGCTGCCCGGGGGATGGGAGTCCTGCTGGGCAAGGGTGGTCTGGACGGCAACGTGCTCCGCATTAAGCCACCACTCTGCATTACCGCGGAGGACGTCGACTTTGCACTGGACGTGCTCGACCGTGCGCTCGAGCTGGCAGCACCCCCGAGGATCTAGCCACACCGACTCTCGGTCTGCCCAGTCTTACCCTTCCGGCGCAAGCGAAAACTCGGGTCACTGCCGTCGCCGCGCCGCGGCCAGGGCCAGGCTGATCGACTCTCTCGAGGCCAGGAGATCCTCCAACGCCGCCGCCGAGCCCCTGGTTCTGGAAGCGGCTTCGTCTCCCCGTTCCAGCAACGGCGTCAGTTTGCTCCACACCGACCCGGGAAGCACCGTTTCCAGATATTCCAGCGCAGTACCGCGGAGGTAGGCATCGTCGGTGTGTAAGGCGTGAAAAGCCAGTCGCAGTGTCTCTCTCGGCAGAATGAGGGACAACAGCGTGAAGAGGTGCTCCAGACTGCGGCTGACCCGATCCCGCAGCACCTCGACTTCCATCGGAGACCGCTCCTCTTCCGCCGAGTCGATCAGCTGCCGGCTCTCCCACACCCCGCGTTCCACCCCTATTTCCTTCTCGATCACGCCGAGAATGTATGGCCCGGTCCACCGAAACATTCCGGATCTCACCGGCCATACGGCTGAGAGCCCGTCCGGCCCGGTACCGCACCTCGAAGCGCCGGTCATTCAACGCCTGGAGAAGTCCGTTGAACGCCCTCGGGGCTTGGCGCGCCGGCGAGCACGTTGACCAGCCTTCGTCTGATGGCAAAGTCCTCGTCCGGGTCCAGCAGTCGCCGGAGGAGAAGGTCGGTTTGAGACGAAGCCACCCGTCGCAATGACACGATGGCCGCCGGAGCCACCGCATCCCAGGCCAGAAGCTCGATGATATTTCCGACCTGGTCGGCTGCCGGAGTGGTTCCGGCCAGAGCTTGGTTCACCTCTTCGGCACTGCCGTGGTGAATCACCTGATCCAGAGGCGTTTCGATGACCGCTGGAGCGGCTCGTCGGACCGATGGCTCTGCGACATACTTTGAGTCGGTCGGGATGGCCAGGCGGGACCGGATCCCGCTCAGATCGAACCCTCCAACGGTTTGCAGCCAGGCCGCTGCGTCATCTTCGGTCGGATCGGGGAGCGGTCCCGCCTGCCGATGGATGCTTCCCTCGAGCGCCGCGACGTAGCCGAGGTGAAGCCGGCGAGCGACGACGAGGGCCAGAGCGGACAGCAGCACGGTCAGACCCAGCAGCAGCCGTCCCGCCCCACCGCTGGTCAGCGCCAGGGCGCCCAGAATCAGTCCGCCGCCCAGGATATCTCCCACTCGTGCGGCGCCCACATCCAGCAACAGCTTGGTGGCCCGCTTCTCCAGTGGCGCGACCGGAGTGAAGAGCAGCTCATAGGCCCCGCGGAACACCGAGCTCCGCAGGACCACTTCGGTGCCCCGGGCCAGGGCAATGGCCAGCACACCGGGCGCAAGCAGAGCGCCGACGGCGCCGAGACTCACGCCAGCCGGCAGGAGCGATGCACTGCGGGCGACGCCGAGTCTTCCCAGCAAGGGCCGCAGTGCGGTGACCTGAATGAAAATCCCGATGAGCGCCGTGGCGGTGTAGAAGGCCGCAAAGAATCGAAGCAGCTGCTCTCCGCTGTTGGTGACCGCACTCGCTCGGGCCTTGAACACGTAGTCGAGAACCCCCTCGGCCGAGGACGTGAGCGTGACCAGCAAAGCAATTCCCAGGAGGTAGGTGAGCCGCGCAGCACCCGCCCACCGCTCACCAGCGGCTCGGTTTCGGCTCCTTCACCTGGCGACGGCTGCGGATTTGCGACGCGCCCCACTCCCATCACCAGTACGCCAGCGAGCAGGTGCAGGACGGCGAGCACCGGGAGCATGGCGTTCAGCGACAACATGGACCCGACTCGCTCGGGCAGCAGCCCGCCCAGGAGTCCTCCGATCGATCCGCCGGCAGTGATCCGCCCGATGGTGCGGCGAGCCGTTCTGGGGTCGAACCGTTCGTTGATAATGGCCCAGAACCCGGAGACCAGAATCGCACCGATTGCGGTGAAGTGGAGATAGACGAGAATAGCGGCACCCTTTCGGGCTGAGCCGACCAGGGCCCATTCCGCCAGCACCAGGGCTGCGCTAAGGGCATATAGTCGCGGGACCAGACGAGCCGGCTGGCTCCGCGCCATGAACCCGGCAATCAGGATCGCCAAGAATTGCGGAAAGGGCCGCGGCGGCGATGACAATCGCCGGCAGTGCTGCTACGCCGAAGCTCGAGAGGAAGAGCGCATCACGAGTCGCTTTGCCGGCGAGCTGGAGGGTAATGATGACGGTTGCCGCCAGGGCGGCAGCCGACGCGGCTCGCGCGTCAGAATCCGAAGCCGGCCTGGACATAGACGGCGGTACGTTCGTCCCCCGCCGCCATCGCGACTGAGAAGGTGTAGGCCCGCTGCAGATAAGAAAGGGAAAGCCCGCCACCGAAGGCGGAATGCCAGGTGTCGGAGCTCTCGCCGGCGAGGTAGACTCGGCCCACGTCGGCCAATCCAAAAACGCCGAGCTGGGTAGGAAGAATCAACTCGAAGCGCGCCAGGGCCAGTCGCAGCTCGGCCGAGCCGTAGGCCGACGCGTCGCCGGCGTAGCGATTCACTTTGCCCAGCCGCACGGTCGAGGCGCCGCCGATGAACGCGGCCTCGAAAAACGGATACTGCCCCCAGACCTTCTTGCCGCCTACCCGAAGCGCCAGGGTGGGGTCGAGCGGCGCGTGGGCAGTAAGAAACGTCCGGGCCTCACCGTGCACTTCGCCGAAGACGCTGTCCACGTCCCACAGAGCCGGGTACAAGGTCCCGGTCAGCTCGAGGTACAAACCCCGTTGCGCCGCTTGCTCCCGATCGCGGGTATCGTGCCGGAGGGTAAGCCTGCCACCGAGCTCTCCGAAGTTTCCGGTGCCATAGAGATCGCCCAGCGTGGCGAGGAATCGGTCCGGCCGGTTGTCGGTCGACGCGTACTTCAGGAGCGGACCCAGCTGGATCTCCGAGTGCGGCCCGACGGAAAATGCCATCAAAGGGAGCATTCCGTACGCGTCCTGGGTCACCCGATAGAACTCGTTATCGCCCGGAGCTGGGATTTCATTCCCAAAGCCATGAAAGCTGATGACCTCAACTCCGGACGCGCGGGCGAACAGCTCGAAATGGGTTCTCGAATCCTCCCGTCGGAAATCGCCGTGGTAGTCCAGCCGGTACGTCCAGGGTCCCGTCGCGATCCCCGCGAGGAACCGGTGCCGGCTCGAGTAGGGATATTTTCGAAAACCATAGACGGTCAGGATGCGGCCACCACCGATGAAGAGGCCGATGTCCGGTCCGTAGCTTGCCCAGGTGTAGGGAATCCAGCGCTGGCCCCAGTCACGGGGCGGCAGCTCATTCTCGCTCGGGTGAGGTGTGATATCGGGGCGGCGGTCTACTCCTGTGGCAAAGCCCTGGGTGTGGGCCGGCCCGGTGCTGTCGTCATAGAATTTCTCCCGATTCGACCTGCTCGAGTCCACCAGCCGATCTCGTCCGTCCTCACCCAGCGCTCTGAGCATCGGTCCCTCAGTGGCCGGCCCACTCACCGTCATGCCGTCGTCTCCTGCTCCCAGGAAGACCCGAACCTCCTTGGTGGTGTGGGAGTCGAACCGACGCCGATAGTACGGAGCCGAGGGCCCGCTCCCATCAGACCGGGACAGTGTGAGCTCAGCCGTGTCTTTGCCGACCCGAGTGAATTGCGCCTGGTCCGATTGCGCGGTCGCATGGACGTCGACCTGCTCGCCGAGCAGGCGATAGTACTTCTCCGCGGCCTTGGGCAGGTCATTCCGCCTCCGGCGCAGTGCCGCTCTGAGCGTCTCACCCTGGATGGCGAGGTGTTCGGGCGGGAGGGCCTGTACGGCATCGTGCAATGACTGAGTCGGTCAGGCTGGCTTGCAGGGCGACAACTGCCGATTGCCATTCCGGCCATTCGAGCTCGACCAGGAAACGGCGATCGAGATCCCGGCCGTTCCAGGTGGCGCCCGGGAGATAGGGGTATTTAGGCCCGAAATTGGTGAGAATCGGCGAATTGGTCCGGGCCACCGAGAGGAGCAGCCCATCGTATTTGGCGAAGGCCTGGTCCCGGTCTCGGGGAATCGGAACCCACACTCGAGGAACCTTGTCGTTGTACCGGGCCCAGACCCACTGGTCGGAGTGGCGATCCCAGTCGCCTATCAGGACATCGAACAGCCTGGCCTTGAGCAGTGCCCGGGTATCCACCCGGTCATCCGCGCTCCGGCTGGTTCGGGCAAAGAGACTGTCACTGCCGATGATCTCGCTGGCGCCGCCCCACCTCGCAGCCGGTACCGCTGGACCCGCCGATCCGTTCTTCCAGAAACCCCATCACACCGGCAAACTCGGCCTGGAACTCGCCCAGGCGCGGGTCTCGGGGAGGACATACAGCCGTTGATCGCCGTGTGGAATCCTGGCTGCCCGAAGCAGCCGATCCACAACCAGGGGAGCGGTGGGGAAGGCGGAGCTGGTCTGGTCCCGCACCACGCTCCCGGCTACGGTGGGCCGGAGCTCGAGCGGCAAGGTGGCTGAGGGATCCTTGTCGACGGACCGGAAGAAAAACTCGCGACCGTCCGCACCGACCAGCAGCAGCGACTTGGTCTGGTAACCGCCGCCTTTCGAGACCGGTCGGAGCCCTCCGGCAAAGCTGCCCAGATCGAGGACGGCCACCGAGATCGGGGTGGTCCACAGCGACCGGTACTCCCGGCCGAGCATGAGTTCGTGCAGCCCGCTCGCACCGTACTGGGGCCCGGCTGCAACCAGCGTGTCTCTTCTGGCGGCTGGTCTGAGCGACTGCCGTCGAGCCGATCAGGGCCGCCGTGAGACTCAGGAACAGCACTCGGCAATGGGGCATCGCTTCACTTTACCCAGGTAGAATAGGCCTCGTGACTCTGGCCGTCGGCCGTTACCGTGAGCACCGCCAGTCGAGCCGGTCCGGCAGACGGCACATCCAATCGAGCGAACCCACTTGCCTCTTTCGCGAACAGGGTTCCCCGGAATGTTGGCCGCTTTGTCGGTGTGCTGGTAGATCCCGCCGCCGCTCACCAGCTCCAGCCGGACCGGGCCGCCGGCTATGACCTCAAGGTTGTGCTCATGTCCCGCGGCGTACAGGTCCGGAGACTGGCCGGAGAACGCCCGCCGGAACGCAGCGATGAGCCGCTGATAGGCGCGAGACGACATATCCTGGCTGGACACCCCGTGTTGTCGCGCCGAGGGATACAGCGATCCGATGAAGGGCAGCGGGAGCCACAACCAGGGTTTTACCAGCCGCAGAGGAAAGATGTGGTCCTCCCATCCGAAGTGTCCGCCATGGGGCCCGCCGCTGGCCAGCGGGTGGTGGGCCGCGACCAGCGTCATTCGGGTACCGGCATTCTGAATGGCGCTGCGGAGAGAGTCAACGATTTCCTGCTCGCTGTCCGCCGGGCAGCTCGAGGTGGGGTCCACCGGTTTGGCGGCTCCATGGAGCCACCATTGAGTGTCGAGCAGCAGCAGCCGCACCCGGGTCCCGATATCGACGATGCTGGGCCCAGGACAACCTCCTCCCGGTTTGAGCGTGGCGTATCCACGACCCGCGGAGTCGATGTAGCGCTCCTGCCGGAGGGCGGCCTCCCATCCACCCTTCCCAAACCTGTCCCAATCGTGATTCCCGAGCACGAAGTAGCCTTTGACGCCGGCCCGCTCGACAACCTGGAGCTGGGTCCGGAGGCGGCGCTCTGCTTCGGCCCGCTCCGGATCCTGGGGCGCGGGCAGACCTTTGGGGTAGACGTTGTCGCCCAGGAAAACGACAACGGTCTCCATTCGCTGCGCCGCAAGGTCTCGGCTCAATGCCTCGAGCACAGGCTCACCGCCAGCCCGGGGGTCTCCCGCGTCTCCGATGAGGTAAATCCGGGTGGCAATCGCTTGCGGCGAGATCTGCGGGACTGGGGCTGCGGCTGGTGGCGGGCCGCCGCATGCGGCCGTAGCCAGGCCGACGACGAGCCAGGACCAGAGTCGTGTCACTAGCGCGCGCTGGTCTGCTGCGCTCTCGACTTGCGTCCATACTCCCGTCCGATCGCCACTGCGAGCAACACCCACACTACCGCCAGGACCAGGTTCACCCGGGCAAAGCCGGTGGGTCCGAGCGCCAGCCACGTGGTGCCTGCGTAGACCAGGGCGGCGGAGAGCACGTCACCACCTCGAACGAAAAAGGAATCGATGGCCTGCTTGGCTTTGTACTTCTGGTCGCGGCTGGTGGGAAGAAAGAGCACGTTGCGTACGGTGTTCTGCATCGAGTAGTCGGTGGCGTTCTCTCGCGATCTTCACCACTCGGACCAGCGCCAGAATCGGGACGAACGCCAGGACGGCGTAGCCGAAGAGTGCGATGATCGGGGAGGACCATGATCGCCACTCCGGACCCCCAAGTATTTCAGCAACCGTGACACCAGGAAGAGCTGGACCGTGAGCCCGACCAGATTCGACGCGCAAAGAAAAACTCGGAGTAGAACTGGCCGATGTATTCCGGGACCGAGAGTCCCCCGGCTGTACCCGCCGCCACCGCAGCCTGCGCCGCTCCTTCCACCGTCCGGCCCAGGATGTACTCCCCCGTGGAGTTTACCCAGTTCAGGACCAAGGCCAGAAAGGCAATCAGCAGGAGATATCGGTCCTGAAATACGAGCCGGAAGGTCCCCTTGCGCGAAGTCGGTCCGGTGCCGGGCAGGGACACGGTCAGCTTCTTTACGTCCTCGACCGATATGGATCTGGTATTCACCGGTTGCTGCCGGGATCTCCGCGGTGGTGAGGTGCACCGGCAGATGGGTTTCGTGCCGGGCCCGTTCCCGGGCGTCGACCACGTTGCTGAGCACCGCTGGCCAGGATCAGGAGTCCCGCGGCGGCCAGCAAGAGCTGGGGAACGCCGATCAGCGGAATGAGTTTGCCGGCCACGACGCTGGCCAGCACGGCTCCCAGTGATCCCCCGAACGCCACGATGGCAAAGAGCCGCTCGCCTTGTTCCTTGGTGTAGATGTCGTTGGCGAAGGACCAGAACTGAGCCACGATCATCGAATTGAAGATCCCAACCCAGAGGAAAAACACCACCCCCACGGAGACCCGGCCTGGGTGAGACCATAGAACCCAATCAGGCAGACCACGAAGAACGCCGTGACCGCGTTCAGCAACCCGCGGCGGGGCAACCGATCCGCCAGCAGGCCGTAGGCAGGCACCAGGATCAGAAGCAGGAGCGCCTGCCCGGCGGCGGCGTACGACTTCACCTCCGCTCCCTCGCCCGACAGGATCAGCGCCTCGCGAATCGGCTTTATGAAGTAGTAGGCGAGACAGATGAGGAAGACGTTGAGGGCGAGCAGCAACGCGGTTCCGCCTTCGCCCGCGCGAACGTCGGCGAAGAGGCGAAGCGCGCGATCCAGCGGTCCCGGCCCGGTCATGACCTCTGGCGGCCAGGCGTCCGGCGGTCATGGAATCGTTCAGCGGGAAGGGAAGAGCGTCACGAGGCTGAGCCCAGCCCCGGTGCCGGGGTGGTCACGGGTTCCCACTCCAGGTCCATGGTCTTGGTGAGCACCTGCTGCCGCGCTTCCGTGGACCGGAGGCCGGCGGAAGCGGGATGGTGCCGGTCCCACCAGCGGTGGGCCTGCTCTTCGGTCCACCCGTTCCCTGCAGCCGACGCCGCCAGCAACCGGGAAAGTTCGTGCGCCGACTGGGGACGGTCTTCAGGCAGTTTGGCCAGGCAAGCCAGAATGATGCGGTCCAGATCTGCCGGGACCTCCAGCTCGCTCCGCTGCGAAGGGGCAACCGGCTGTGCGTTCGCGTGCTGATACATGAGCCGGATTGCGTTGGGTGCCTGGAACACCAGCCGGCCGGTCAGCAGCCAGTAGCCCACACAGCCGAGGGTATAGATGTCCACCCTGTGGTCCGGCACTCGATCGCCCCGAATCACCTCAGGCGCGATATAGGCCGGCGTCCCGGTAGTGCTGTCGGGTTCGGTGAGCATCGTGGACTCCCGGTCTCCTTCTCCCATGGCCTTGACCAGACCGAAGTCGAGAACCTTCACGAAGTCCACATCCAGCCCCATCCGGCAGGTAAAAATGTTGGATGGCTTTATGTCTCGGTGGATCAGGCCTCGCGCGTGGGCTTCGGCCAGCGACTCACAGGCCTGCCGCAGCAGATACACCACCCGCTCTGCCGGTAGAGGACCGTACCGCTCGATCAGCGTCTCCAGGTCGAGACCATCGAGGAGCTCCATTACGAGGAAGAAAGTTCCATCCTGAGAGATGCCGAAGTCGTACAAATTGATGGTGTGCGGCGACCGGAGTGAGGCAGCGGCTTCCGCTTCCCGCCGGAATCGTTCGATGATGACTCTGGCCGCGCTGGGCGAGCTCGAACCGAGCAGCTCCGAGCGGATGAGCTTCACCGCCGCAGGCCGGGCCAGCATCTGATGGGTTGCCTTGAAGACCTCCCCCATTCCGCCCTTGCCCAGGGGCTCCTCCAGCCGATAGCTCCCCAGTTCCCGAGCCCGCCGGACCTGCTGGCCCAGGCCGTGAATGATCTTGACGGGAATGACCACGAGAAAGGCGCAGATGTAGGTGGGGAGGAAGTCCCACAGGATGTAGAATGCGTTGAGCTGAACTTGGGCTCCTCGAAGGTGGCTCAGCACCAGCGCAACCGGCTCCATCGAAGCAGCGAGTAAGGATGTTATCAACGTCCTCCTCGGCGTGTTCGGGACGATCGCGGGATAGAACAGAATCGGGATGCAGACCCAGGAGATCCGGGGGGAGATGGGAACTGGCGCCCACTGGCTCAGGATCGCAATCAGCAGGCATTGGAGGACCAAAAAGCCGGCGCCCACTTCCAGGAGCATCGGTTTGCCACTCAGACGATGAGCCAGCCACGTCATCCCGAGTGAGCTCGCGACGCCGATCGTGGCAACCAGATTGCCGGGAAAGGGCCAGAGGTACTGCATGAACGCCATCTCGCCCAGCCAGCCGGCCACGATATTGTTCAGGAAGAGGGTGATGGCCCAGAGTGACGCGAAGACAATGCTGACGATGCCTACCCGGCGGCAGGTCTGTCCGAACATTTCGGAGGGGAGACTCTGCCCCGGGCGTGATGCGGTGGTCCGGACAGGTGTCGAGGGCCGGCGGCCCAACAGACGTCGCGTGTTCATAATTGCTTCAGGTCAGAGGAATCTCCTCTAAGCCTACCACTCTTTTGGGCTGTGGGCCATTGCTCGCGCTATGGCCAACAGCCCTCAATCCGCGTACGTTCGAGTCGGTTCCATCCTGGCCGGGACGGAATCTCGTCAGCAGGCTCCCAAAACCGTGGCTCCGACCTCAGCCCAGGTGACCGTGGAAGCAGAGTCGCGCCTCCTACAACTGGTTGCGCTGAGTAGCTGCCTCGTGGGCTGCCACTCAGCCGGTGCTCCCGCTACCGCGCCCGAGCGGTGTGGACCCGCCGTCCCCGCTTCGGCCGAGCACCCGATCACGGCCCGCGCCTTCGGCCTGGCCGGTGACTACGAGCTGATCCAGGTACAGACGCAGCCCAGGGCCGGGGAAACCAGCGTGGGCCGTCTGCACCTGGTTCCGCTGGATTCCACGGCGCGGGCCCATGCTGTTGGCGGCGCCGTGCGGGATCTGGTTGGTTGGCTCGTGACCGAACAAGGCGATACCACCTGGCGCCCAAACGCCGGTTCCAAAGACCCGGCGCACCCGGGCGCCGTGCTGGCCGGCAATCATCTTAGGCTCGGTGAAGGGGGCGGGCCCGATTCCCACGCCGAACATCTCATGATTACGGCCGTCGGGAAAGAAGGATTCTGGGGCTGGTGGAAGGCGGAGCCCGGGTGGGAGGTGACCCTCGATGAGGGGAGCAAACACATCCTGCCTGATCCGGCCGGTTACTTCTGCGCCTCGAGAGTGCAGCCCTGAAGAGCTCCTCACCCAGCGCGGGACTCCTGCTCTTCCGAAGAACGCCAGCCGGCTTGGAGATTTTCCTGGCGCACCCGGGCGGCCCCTTCTGGAAGGCCAGAGATGCGGGCGCCTGGACCTTACCCAAAGGCGTGGCTGAAGCCGGAGAAGACCTTCTCACCACGGCGCAGCGAGAGTTCCAAGAAGAAACCGGGATTCGGCCCGAGGGACCTTTCGTCTCACTGGGTGCGGTACGACAGAAGGCCGGCAAAATTGTGCATGCCTGGGCCTGGGAAGGTGAGGCCGATCCGACTCAGATAACGAGCAACACCATGAAAACCGAGTGGCCCCGCGGCTCCGGCCGATGGCTCACCTTTCCCGAGGTAGATCGCTGTGCCTGGTTTAGCCCGGCGCGGGCCCGGGAAAAGATCAACCCCGCCCAGGCGGAGTTTATCGACCGCCTCGAGGTCGAGCTGGGGCTGCGGCAGCCCCCCTTCAATCCATGATCTCCATCCTTGTCCTCACCACTCTCGCTCTGCTGTTGCCGCTCAAGGGAATGGCCCAGGCCTCACCTCCGGCCCACGCTCGCGCCCGCGCTCTCGGCGTGGCTCCAGGAACTCTCGAGCCCGGAGCCGCCAATTCCATTACCGACGTAGCAGACGTGCGGGTCGGTCAAACCACTGTGGTCCGGGGAGATTCGGTGCACACCGGCATCACTGCCATCCTGCCCCACCAGGGCAATCTGTTTCTCGATCGAGTTCCGGCAGCGATCGTGGTGGGAAATGGGTTCGGCAAATTGCTCGGCAGTACCCAGGTGAACGAGCTGGGTGAGCTGGAGACGCCCATCCTTCTCACCTGTACCCTGTGCGTCTGGAAAGCCGCAGACGCCATGGTGGAATTCCTCTTGGAGCGCCCCGGCATGACCGATGTGCGATCCATCAACCCGGTCGTGGGTGAGACCAACGACGGATATGTGCTCAACGCCATCAGGAGCCGTCCCATCGTCCGGGGCGATGTGCGCCAGGCTCTTACCAGCACCTCGAGCGTGGTAGAGGAGGGGAGTGTCGGAGCCGGCGCCGGGACTGTGGCCTTTGGCTGGAAGGGCGGGATCGGCACCTCTTCCCGAGTCGTTGCCGATTCGGGCAGTCGCTGGACGGTGGGGGTGCTGGTACAGTCCAACTTTGGAGGCGACCTCCACATTCTCGGTGTTCCCGTCGGGCGCGCGTTGAACCGCCGCGGAGTCAGGCTCGGAGGCGAGGCGCAAGGAGGGAAAGGTTCCATCATGATCGTCGTGGCGACCGACGCCCCTCTTTCGGACCGAAATCTTCGCCGGCTCGGGGCCCGGGCGCTGATCGGAGTAGGCCGAACCGGCTCCTGGATGGACAACGGGTCGGGCGATTACGTGATCGCCTTCTCCACCAGCCCAGAGGTCCGGCGCCGATCGGGTGAGCTCCGGCGCAATACGCCCGAGCTGGCCAACGACGCAATGTCGGGATTGTTTCAGGCAGTCGCCGAGGCCACCGAAGAGGCGATTTACAACTCTCTGTTCATGGCGACCACCGCGTCGTCCAACCGAGGAACCGTCGAGGCCCTCCCGGTGGCCGAGGTCATCCGGCTGCTCCGAGCCCGCGGTGTCCTATCGGAGGCTTCGCGGTCGCCGTGAAGGCCTCTGACCACTTTTCGGTAGTTGCGGATGCCTATGCGCTCAGGCGGCCGGCTTACCCGGACGAGTTGTTCGCCTTTCTGGCCGGAGCAGCCAGCGGGCATGATTTGGCGTGGGACTGCGCCGCGGGAAGCGGGCAGGCCAGCATCCCGCTCAGCCGGTATTTCCGGCGGGTGATCGCGACCGACATCAGCAGCGCCATGCTGGCACAGGCGCCGGTCCACGCCTCCGTGGAATACCGCCAGGGCAGCGCCTACGACAGTGAGCTGGAGCCAGGGAGCGCCGACCTGGTCACCGTCGCCCAGGCCTTGCACTGGTTCGAGCCGGAACGGTTCTACGCTGAGGTGAGCCGGGTGCTCAAACCAGCCGGGATACTGGCGATTTGGACCTATGGCAATCAGGTGCTCGAGGACCTGGCGGTGAACGCCGTCCTGACCCGGTTCTACCATGAAGTGGTGGGCCCTTACTGGCCTCCTGAACGGTGTCACGTGGAAGCCGGGTACAGCACCATCAGCTTTCCCTATCCCGAGCTCGATCATCCGGACTTTCAGATGCAGCGGCACTGGACGCTGGACGAGCTGCTGGGCTATATCGGGACCTGGTCCGCAACCCAGCTGTACCGAGAGGCAAAAGGATCGGACCCGATACCCGAGCTTGCCCGGGAGCTGCAGCCCCTCTGGGGCGACAACCGGAGCTCCTGGCTGGTCCGCTGGCCCCTGACCCTGCGCGCCGGGCGGCGCCCCGCATAGACCGGAAACCCGTCTGCCATACCGGCTCTCGGGGTGGTAACGAATCTCACCCGGCATTACATTGCTCCGTCCCTCAACAAGACCAGGTATGCAGACCCTCGACGAGTTCTCCCACTCCACGCCGACCCGCGTCGGTGCTGGTGTAAGCGTGCTGGTGGTGGACGACGAGACCGCTGTGCGCCGGTTCGCTGTGCGAGTCCTGCAGCGTGAGGGTTACGAGGTGCTCGAAGCCGCTGACGGCCTCGAAGCACTGGAAAGGGTCCGGGCAGGACAGGGGACGATCGATCTGATCGTCTCGGATATCGTGATGCCCCGCATGAACGGGGTCGAGCTGATGCAGGCGGTGGCCGAATCCCACGCCGATATTCCTGTAGTGCTCATGTCCGGCTACGCCACCGCCGCGCTCTCGGAGCTTGGCATAGCTACGCCATGCAGCATTGTCCCCAAGCCGTTCCCTGCCGAGCGACTGCTGGCTGAGGTTCAGCGCTGTATGCGGAGCCGCGGCGGAGGTTCCAGCGCCGCCTAAGCGCCGCCCGGCTGTTTTTCTTCATTCCTCTTCTCCCCAACTTTCTCTAGTCCTTCACTCTCCGGCCCCGCCATTGGCGCGGGTATTGCCGATCCTTCCGTCGTTGAAACGCGCTGGCTCACGGTTGTCACCGGTTTGAGGGTACAGGCCATTCATACCGGCGGATCTCAGCCGAACATTCGCTCGACTCCTACGAGCTAACTCGAAGCTGGAACTTAGGTTAGACCGCATGGTCCAAGCCATTACACCGCGCCTTGAGTCAAGGACAGTGCGAGGGTTCGCAGCGCAGGTCGGGTGCAGAACGCAATGGTTCTTCCCGCAGTTCATTCGCCCTGAGGATTGAGCATGGTCGAGGAGCCACGATGAATTTCGCAGCCTTTAAACGGCCCGCCTGGCTCCTGCTTCTCCTGTTGTTGGGTTGTGATGGCGGCCCCAGCGGTCCGAGTGCCGGGAGCCTTCGAGTCACCATTCTCGGCCTTCCGAACGGGACCGCATCGGCAGTCACGGTTACCGGCCCCGACAACTTCAATCAGTCCGTTTCGGCCACTCAGACCTTCACCCAGGTGACCCCAGGGGCCTACACCGTCAGTGCTACCGCGGTGGTGATCGGTAACTCCACCTATGATCCGAGCCCGCCGTCGCAGACGGTGACAGTGGCCGCTACCAACACTCAGTCCACCGCCTCGGTGTTCTATTCCCAGGCCACCGGTAACCTCACCGTAGCAGTGAATGGTCTCGGTACCAGTCGAAGCGCGGCGATCACGGTGACCGGTCCCGGCGGATACAACCAGCCGGTCGATGGTACCACGACGCTCGCGGGGCTCGATCCGGGCGTCTACACCGTGAAGGCCGCCGCCTCGGCATCGATCGGCTGCGCCACTCACACTGTGAGTCCCGACAGTCAGGATGTCAGCGTCGTGGCCAGGAGTACCGCTACCGCAACGGTGGACTACACTGTTCCGCCCAACGATGGGAGCGTGAACCTCTGCATCGCGGGGATGTACGTGACGCAGAGCGTGCAGGATGCCGGCGGATCGGTGCCCCTGGTGCAGGGACGCGATGGTTACTTGCGGATTTTCGTGGTGGCCGACCGGGCCAACACCGCGGCGCCTACGGTGCAGGTCCGTCTCTCCAACGGCGGAGGGCTGTTCTCGACCCTCAACATTCCGCCCTCAGGCCTCTCCGTACCGACGGCGGTGGATGAAAGCTCCCTGGCTTATTCCTGGGACACCACGCTGTCAGGCACGATTCTCCAGCCAGGGCTGGCTATCGAGGCGGAGGTCAATCCGGCGGGAGTGACCCAGATTCCGGAGATTAGCACGACCGATAACGTCTACCCCGCTACAGGGCCGGCGCTGCTGAACGTGCAGGCCGTGCCCACACTCGACGTGACGCTGGTGCCGGTGTTGCAGTCCGGCAATCATCTGCTTGGCCGCGTTTCGGCCACCAACAAGGACAGCTTCCTGGTCAGCACCCAGCGAATGCACCCGATCGATACCTTCAGCACCCTGCTCCACGCCGCCTACTCGACCAAGACCACCCTCACCCTCCAGGCCAACAACAGTAACGGAGCCTGGGGAACGATCCTGGGCGAGATCGACGCGCTTCGGGTCACGGAACACAGCCCCCGTTATTACTACGGCGTCGCCCGGGTCACCTACTCGAGTGGAGTTGCCGGCGTCGCCTACGTGAGTATCCCCGGCACCACGCCGGGAAGTGGACAGCGCGCCGCTCTCGGCTGGGACTATCTGCCCTCGGGGAGCATCGTCGCGGCCCACGAGCTGGGACACAACTGGGGCCGAAACCATGCGCCGTGCGGCGGTCCCGCGGGCATTGATCCTCAATACCCCAGGCCAGACGGCAGCACCGGTGCTTACGGCATGGACGTGGCCGCCAAGACGCTCGAGGCGTCCACCCTGGCCGATATCATGGGCTATTGTGATCCCAAATGGATCAGCGATTACACTTACCGCGGTGTGATGAACTACCTTCGGTCGCCCAGCCCGCCCATCCTTTCCTCGGTGACCGGCGCGGACATCCAGCCGTGCCTCCTGGTATGGGGCCACATCGTAAACGGTGAGATCGTTCTCGAGCCGGCCTTCGAGGTCAATACGCGGCCCAGCCTTCCCAGCCGTCGGGGTCCCTACCTGCTGGACGGACAGGACACCGATGGCAAACCGGTTTTCTCGATGTCATTCAGTCCCAACGCGGTGGTTGACGCTCCCACGGCGCAGCAGAACTTCGTCTTTGCGATTCCTCTTTCGACCATCGGTGCAGCCCGGCTCGCCCGGATCCGGGTGACCGGCCAGGGGCGCGCAGGCAGTGCTCGCGGACTCGGCTGGAATCATTGCCCAGGGCCCGGGAGCGGTACCTGGGAGGATCGTCGTGCGGCGCATCGCGGCCGACCGGGTGTCTCTCCAGTGGGATAGCAAGGCGCATCCAATGGTCATGGTCCGCGACCCCGACAGCGGAGAGGTCCTCTCCTTTGCCCGCGGTGGCGAGGTGGAGCTGGCCACTCGGAAGGCTCAGGTTGACCTGCTGCTGTCGTCGGGCGTGCGCAGCCAGTTGCGGCGGATGCGAGTCGGCCAGTGAGGCGGTGGGCCGCCCTGGCTATCGTGCTGTGGTCCAGCGCCTGCGCCTCCCGCAATTCTAACTCTGGTTCAACTGAAGGCATGGCGGTCGATTCGGTAGACGCTCCCGTGATTACCCTGGAGCGTACGGCCTGCTTCGGCGGCTGTCCGGTCTATCGACTGGCAGTTTCCTCGGACGGCACCGTGACCTACGAGGGAAAAGCCCATGTACGCCAATTGGGCACGGCTTCCACTCGAATACCGCCCGAGCGAGTTCAGGCGCTTCTCTCCGAGCTGGACCGGGCGGGCTACTTCTCGTTCGCCAGCCGCTACGCCGCCGCCGAGCCGGTCTGCGGCCGGTATTCTACCGACTCTCCTTCTGCCATCACCTCCCTGACGTTCGGCGGCCGAACCAAACGGGTGGAGCACGATTACGGCTGCGGCGCAGCTCCAGGAGCCCTGGTGGTCCTCGAGCGACGAATCGACGAGGTGCTCGGCTCGGCGCAGTGGACCGGTCGCTGAATCAGGTCACTTCCCGGCGCTGAGCCGGATCCATCCGATCCCGCAGAGCATCTCCCAGTAGCGTTGCCGCAACCACCACCAGCACCAGAGCCACACCGGGTGCCGTGGCTACCCACGGAGCATTGACCAGGGTATCGCGCCCCGAGGCGATCAGGTTTCCCCAGGATGGCGTCGGCGGCTGTACTCCCAGTCCCAGAAATGAGAGCCCCGCCTCCAGCATGATGGCGTTGCCGACACCCGAGAGCCGCGCTGACGATCACCGGAGTCATGGCGTTCGGCAGGATATGTCGCACCAGTACTCGCGGGCCTCTGACTCCCAGGGCAACGGCACTCTCCACGAACGGGCGGGCGGAAAGCGCCCGCACCTCTCCGTGCACCAGGCGCGCCACGGTCATCCAACCGGTCAGACCCAGGACGGCCACCACCAGAGCGGCACTGGGTTGCCAGAGCGAGGCCAGCAGCAGCAGAAGCACCACACGGGGAAGCGCCAGAGCGAAATCGGTCAACCCCAGCAGCACGGTGCCGACAGCGCCGGGCCAGAAACCTGAAGCAGCGCCGATCAGAATCCCGATCGTCACCGAGAGCAGCACGGCGAGCACCCCGACCCCCAGAGAGATCCGCGCGCCATAGGCCAGACGGGCCCATACGTCCCGCCCGAAACGGTCGGTGCCCAAGGCGTGAAAAGCGCCGTGCAGGTCGGTACTGAGTGGTGGCAGAAAGCGGGTGGCGACAATGTCCCGCTGCACCACTGGATCTCCAGCCAGGAGCGGAGCCGCCAGCGCGATCACAATGGCTAACAGGATCACCATCAACCCGAACTGCGCCCGCCGGTCCCGCAGCAACGAGTGTGAGGGCAACGTCACTGGGCACTCCCGGAGGCGGTACGCACCCTCGGATCAACCCACGCGGTCAGCAGCTCGGCCAGGAGATTGCCGGCTACCACTAAGGCTGCGCTGACAGCCGTGGCCGCCATGATGACCGGGTAGTCTCGCGCTCCTACCGCCTCCACCATGATTCGACCCACACCCGGCCAGGCAAAGATCGACTCGATGAACACCGCGCCCGAGAACAGGGCGGGCAGCGAAAGCCCCAGCAGGGTTACCACCGGAATGAGGGCGTTGCGCAGCACGTGCCGAAGAGTCACCGCCGCTGGTGAAAGTCCCTTAGACCGTGCCACCGCGACGTGCGGCGCCCCGCTGACGTCGAGCATGGCCCCTCTCACGTACCGGGCCACGCCGCCCACACCGATGAGCGTCAGTGTGATCAAGGGTAGGGCCAGGTGACGGAGCCGATCGGCCGTCCGGCTCCAGCCAGTGAGAAAGTCGGCATCGAAGCCGGCCGCGCCGAACGCCGGCAGGGCCCGGGCCCAGTAGGTGAATACCATCACCAGCATGAGACCCAGCCAATAGCCGGGCAGGGCAAAGAGGGTTACGGTGACGACAGACAACGAGGTGTCCAGCCGGCCCCCGCTCGCCGCCTGGACCGCACCAACAACGATCCCGAGGAGATAGCTGAGCAGCAGCGAGAGCCCTACCAGACGAACGGTGGCAGGCCACGCTTCGGCGATCATCGAGCGCACCGGTCGCCCGGTGGCAATGCTGGTGCCCCAGTCTCCCCGGGTAAATCGAGCGAGCCAGCTGGCGTACTGCTGCGGCAGAGGCTGGTCCAGCCCGAGGCTTCTCCGCTGAGCGGCCAGTTGCTCTTCTGATGCTGTGGGTCCGACGAGGAGGAGAGCGGGGTCGCCGGGGGCGAGTCGAATGAGAAAAAACATGAGGGTGACCACGCCCAGAACCACGGCAAGGCCGGTGAAGGCTCGGCGCAGCAGTGCTCTCACCATGGTTCAATGTAGACAGGGTTGCCGCTAAAATACGCCGTGCTCGGGCGCCACTTCTCCGTTCCTCTCCTGGCTATTGGTATCGTCGCATGCGGCTCGAGCGCGGAGCGCCGGGGCGCCACCGTGCTGTTTGCTTCGGGCGCCGATCTGCAAAGCATCAATCCACTGCTCACGGTCCATCCGCTTGCCCGACAGGTCCAGCGTTACGTGCTGCTCACCACGTTGGCGCGATACGACAGTAGCATGACGCCGCAGCCCTATCTGGCTCGGTCCTGGCGCTGGTCCCAGGATCGTCGCACACTCACTCTCGACCTTCAGACCGGTGTCCGCTGGCATGATGGTCTCCCAACCACGGCGCGGGATGTGGTCTGGACGCTCAACACCGCGCGCGATCCTGCCACGGGCTATCCCCGGCAGAATGAGATGGCAGCCTTCGAGGCCGTTTCGGCCCCGGACGACTCGAGCGTTGTCGTGCGTTTTCGGGAGGCGCAGCGCAGTTTCCCCGATCTGCTGACGGATCTCGCCATTCTCCCGGCCCATCTCTTCCGGGGAGTGAAGGCGGCGGACCTTCGGCAGGCAGGCTGGAACAGCTCCCCTGTTGGCAACGGTCCATTCAGGTTCGTTTCCCATGAGGCGAACCGGCGGTGGGTCTTCAGCGCCAACCGCTCATTTCCTCCCGCCCTGGGTGGGCCGCCCCGGCTCGACCGCTTCATCGTGGTGGTGGTGAATGAGCCCACCACCAAGCTGGCGGCTCTGACCTCGGGCGAGCTCGACTTTGCCGGGATTCAGCCGGCCCACGCCGAGTTTGTCCGGCAGAACCCGGAGCTCGCGGTTCTCACCTATCCGCTCCTGTGGACCGACGCAATGCTGTTCAATACTCGCCGCGCACCCTTCGACCAGCTCGGCGTGCGGTGGGCGGTCAGCTCGGCAATCGATCGTCAGGAGCTGGTGGATGGTTACATCTACGGCTTCGGGACTCCCGCGGTGGGTCCCGTCCCGCCAACGGCTCCGGGCTATGTTCCTGTTCGTCCGCCGGCCATGTCCCCGGTCCCCATTTCAACCGGCTCTCGTATAGCGTTCGAGCTCCTGACGGTGGGAAGTGGAGAAGCTGCGTTGGAGCAGATGCTCCAGGCTCGGCTGAAGAGCGCCGGCTTCGACGTTACGCTGCGCCAGCTCGAGCTATCAGCCTTTCTGGCCCGAGTCTACGGCCGGTCGCACGATTTTCAGGCTGCCGTGCTTGGCGTACCGGGAGATCTTGCTCTGGGCTATCTCGGTCCGCTCGCGGCACTGGCCGGCGTACCGGTTCCATCGGATCCCCGGGCGGCCCAGCAGGTGATTGCCGATTCGGTGCCTGCGGCCTTTCTCTATCATCCCCGAGGTCTGCAGGGTATGAACCGCCGCGTCCATGGGGTGACCATGGATCTCCGGGGAGAGCTGCCCACGGTGCAGCGGTGGTGGGTCCGGAGGTGAGCGAGCCCGCCTTCGCGGCCACGGCACCCGTCCGTCTGGATCTCGCGGGAGGGTGGACCGACGTTCCGCCCTTCTCAGCTCGAGAGGGTGGGGTTGTGGTGACCGCCGCCATTCGGCTCTTCGCCCGGGCCGAGGTGCGGCTGGGAGGCACTGGCTTCCGTCTCATTGCCGAAGACCTCCACGATCAGTTGGAAGTGAGCGATTCTTCCGGTCTGGTTCGAGATGGAAGACTGGATCTGCAAAAGGCGGGGCTTCGAATGCTGCCGGTGGGCGGGTGCACTCTGCTGACTCGGACCGACGCGCCGCCCGGCTCGGGACTGGGCAGCTCCGGAGCGCTCGACGTGGCTCTGGTCGCCGCCTTGAGCTCCGCTCGAGGCGAGACTCGCGACCCATTCGAGATCGCCGAGACCGCCTGTCACCTGGAAGCGGTAGAGGCAGGAATGGCGGGCGGGCGGCAGGACCAGTTCGCCTCGTCCTATGGTGGCTTTCTTCGATTGACCTTCCGTGATCCTCAGGCTGAAGTTCAGCGGCTGAAGCTGGATCCGGGATTCATGGCGGAGCTGGCCCGGCGGCTCGTACTGTGCTATACCGGAGCCTCCCGCTTCTCCGGCACCACCATCGAGCGGGTGATGCGCGCGTACGAGCAAGGAGATTCCAGCGTGCATGGCGCACTCAACGGACTTCGGGATGTCGCGGACGCCATGGCCAACGCTCTCCTCGCCGCGGACTTCTCCCGGGTTGGACAGCTCCTCAGCCAGAATTGGCGCCACCAGCTGGCATTGGACGCCCGGATGTCCACCCCTGAAATGGCCGATCTCGAGCGGGCCATGGCAAGCGCGGGCTCGCTCGGTGGAAAGGCGGCGGGATCGGGCGCTGGAGGCTGCATGTTCTTTCTCGCGCCGGATGATCCCTCGGCCATGATGGCGGCCGCCCGAAACCTGGGTGCCCGGCTCCTTCCGATCGCCTGGGCCATGCGAGGTGTCTACCTGTGTTAACGGCAGAGGAGCTGGAAACGCGCCAGCAGGAGATCGCTGCGTCGCCGGAGCTCGCTGCATTGCTGGAGCGGATGGCCCAGCGCGCGGGTCCAGTACTGGAGCGCATGCCTCTGGTCCCTGCAGCAAAGGCCCTGTTGACGGCAGATGGCGGAGTCTGTCCCGAGCACGGTGTCCGGCTCGAGTTCGATCCCTGGAGTCCCACGGAGCACCGCTGTCCTCGCTGCGGGCGGCGCTTCACCGGCGAGCGGCACGACCGGGCCTGGGCGCACTATCAGCACCTCTGGGTGTCCGAGCGAGCCGCCCATCTGGCGGCGCTGGCCACCATGGCCAATCGTGAAGATGCCGCCGCTCGGGCCAATGCCGTGCTGCAGGCATACCGGAACTACCCGGCGTATCCCAATCGGGACAACGTGCTGGGGCCCAGCCGGCTCTTCTTCTCCACCTATCTCGAGTCCATCTGGCTGACCAACTATCTGGCGGCGGCAACGCTGCTTCGGGATGGAGGGCTGCTCGAGGCGGAAACCGGGGAGATCGTGACGGCCGTGGCCGACGAGGCCGCCAACCTGATCGGCGAGTTCGATGAGGGCCTCTCCAACCGGCAGACCTGGCACAACGCTGCGCTCGCCGCGGTGGCCGTGTGGTTCGAGGACGAGGAACTGGCCACCCGGCATGCTCGAGGGACGCAGCGGCATCCTTACCCATCTGCTCCAGGGGTTTGGGCCCGACGGCATGTGGTTCGAGGGCGACAACTACCACCTGTTTGCGCTCCGCGGCCAGCTGGTAGCCATGGGTTGGGCCCGCCAGGCCGGTGTGGATCTGCTGGCTGATTCCCAGCTCGCCCAACGACTCAGTGCGGCACTCCGCGCCCCGGCGTTGACCGCCCTCCCCGACGGGACCTTCCCCGCCCGCAAGGACTCACGGTTCGGAGTATCTCTGGCTCAGCCGATGTACCTCGAGCTGTGGGAGGTTGGTCTGGCGCGCCTCGAAGGGGCCGGCGTTCCGCAGGGTGATCTGTGGGACTGGCTCCGGCTGTTGTACCAGACATCTGCGCCCCCGGCTCAGACATTCGATTCCTACCTCCACGAGGCCGGGGAGGCTCCGCCCACCCACCGAGGCCGGGCCGATCTCTCCTGGTGGGCTCTGCTGGAGATGTTGCCCAGTCTTCCTGCGGGGGAAGAAGCCTGGTCACCCGAAAGCGTGTTCATCGACGGGCAGGGGCTTGCCATCCTTCGCCAGGGCGACCGGTACACCAGCCTGGAATGCGGAGCCCATGGTGGAGGACACGGACACCCCGATCGCCTGAACCTCTTGCTCCACGCCGGTGGCGAGTACTGGCTGCCGGACCTTGGCACCGGCTCGTACGTCGCACGCGACCTGTTCTGGTATCGTTCGACGCTGGCACACAACGCTCCCCGTCTGGACGGTGAGTCGCAGCGGTTGGGCGATGCGGTCTGCGACAACTTCGATGAGCAGGGACAGTGGGCCTGGGCCCGGGGCAGATTCGGAGATTTGACCCGCACTGTGGTTTCCGGCCCGAGCTACGTGCTGGACCTCGTGGATCTCTCCTCGGCCTCCGATCAGCTGGTCGAGCTCCCTCTGCACCTGAGCGGGCGCACCGAGGTGACGTCACCGGGCCGCTGGATCTCAGCCGAACTGAACGATGAATTCGCCCGCGACGCCCAACAGTTCGTCCCCGATTCGCCCGGCCCTCTCCGACTCGGCTCCTCCGGCAAAGCCGGCGCCACGTTAAGCGCACTGGTCGACGTTCCCGGTGATCTGATTCGAGCCGTGGGACCGGGCATACCCGGCTCGGGCGAAGCCATTCCGTTCTATCTGCTGCGCTCCGCTGGCCAGAAGGTTCGGATCGTCACGGTGCTCGAGCCGGGGCCGGCGCCTGCCGTGACGGACCTGCGGGTTACGGAGAGCGGAGTCGAGGTGCAAACCGGCGCGACGGTAGAACGGCATATCTCGACCGTAGAAGGCTGGGAGGTCCGAACCGGCCAGGAGACGGTCCGGCTCCGGGGCGCCCGCAAGGCGGCGGCTCCCTTCCAGCCGCTGATGCAGAATCGTCCGCTGGTTGCCCGGGCGGTCGCCCCTCAGATCGCCGAGCCACCGGCACTGGACGGAAGCCTGGATGGGTTCGATCCCAGCGAGCCGCTCGAGCTCGACCACGAGGACCAGTACCGTCGCAGTGAGGAGCCCTATCCCGGACCTGAAGAATTTTCTGCCCGCGCGTACGTCAACTGGAGTGATGCGGGTTTGCATGTGGCGGTAGAAGTGACCAAACCGGAGCTGGTCCTCCGCGATCCCGCGGCAGCGCCGCTCCGGCTGGACAACGAGCCGGACGAGATTCACGCCGACGGGATTCAGCTGTATGTCAGGCTGCCGCAGGAGGAGGTTGGCTTCGGGGTCCTGATCGTTCCTTCCAAAACCGGAGAGCTTATCGTTCGTGGAGTGGAGGGAACTGCGGGCGCGCCCGACCAGGTTGCCGGCGGCTGGTCCGGCACAGATACCGGGTACCTTCTCACTGTAACCATCACTCCGCCTGACTGGGGTGAGTTCCGGCCGGGTGAGGAGATCGGGTTCGACCTGCTGATCAATCAGATGCTCCCCGACCGCCTTCGACGAGCCGGCCAGCTGGTCTGGAGTGGTGGCGGAGGGTGGGTTTGGCTCCGGGGCGATCGGCAGGATCCTGCGCGGTTTGGAACGCTCGAGCTCGGCTGACTTCAGCGCGCGAGGCGACCGTGACCGAACACATCCCGGGATTCACCTCCACCGGAAGCAAGCGTCCCGAGACAGTCTTTGGGTCCCGCGATCCCGATCTGCCCAGCCGGATGACTCGGTCGTCCGGCTGTCGCGTCTGGGATGACCAGGGCAGGGAATACGTCGACTACATCATGGGACTGGGCTCCGTTGCCCTGGGCTATGCCCATCCCGAGGTGACTCGCGCGGTCACCGTTGCCGCCGGGAACGGTGTGGTCGGTCCGCTTGCTCCCGCGCTGGAGGAGGAAGTTGCCGCGGAGATCTGCCGCCTGATGCCGTGGATCGAGCAGGTTCGGTTTCTCAAGACCGGTGCCGAGGCGATGGCTGCGGCGGTTCGCCTGGCTCGAGTTTTCACCGGCCGGGATCACGTGCTCGGCTGCGGCTATCACGGCTGGCTCGACTGGTCCCAGGGTGCTGCCGGCGTTCCCTCGGCCACCCGCGCCTTGTACTCGGAGCTTCCCTTCAACGATGCCAATCGTGCACGGGAGCTGATTCGCTCGGCGGGAGACCGGCTCGCTGCCGTGGTGTTCGAGCCAGTGATTGTGGCCGAGCCCCACGCGGCATGGCTCGAGGTCCTCCGGGAAGAGACCGGGCGCGCCGGGGCTCTGCTCATCGTGGATGAGATCAAGACGGTCTGCCGCCTCGCCGTTGGAGGCGCGAGCGAGCGCTATGGTATCCGGGCCGATCTCACGGTTATGGGCAAGGCTCTGGCCAACGGGTTCCCGCTGGCGGCGGTGGGAGGCAGTCGGGAGGTGATGGCTGGGGCATTGCGCACCTGGATCTCCTCTACGCTCGCGACGGAGTTCGTCTCCCTGGCCGCAGCCCTGGCCACGCTTCAGGTGATGGTGACCAAAGGTGTGCCGACTCACCTTCAGCGCGTGGGCGGCCGTCTGCTGGAGGGCCTGCACCAGCTGCACCGCGAACATCCCGATCTCGTGACGGGCGTTGGCGGTCTCCCGGAGATGTGCTTTCTCCACTACGCCGACGACACCGTGTCCCGCTCGGTGACGGCGGCCTGCGCCCACGCTGGTCTACTGTTCAAGCGCTCGGCCTACAACTTCGTTTCTCTGGCTCACGACGCACCCACGGTCGATCGCTCGCTCGCCCTGCTTGCCGAGGCCCTCTCGACCGTGGCCAAACCTGCCTAAATTGTGGGGTGGGTCTGTTCTTTACCGCACAGGAGGAGACATGTCATCGCGCAAACCTACCCTCGATGATTTCGACGATGTGGACGATGACGACGGCACCCTGGAAGAAGAGGTCGCAACCAACGCTGATCTGAAGTTGACAGTTACCGATGAGAGTGAAGCGGGTCTGGGAGGGCTGCCTCAGAACCTGCCCCAAGAGGAGGAGTAGAGGAAGCACGGGTGCTCATCGACGTTCACGCCCATTTCCTGCACGACCGCTCCCCCCGCCCCGACTGGCGAGAACGTAATGCCAGCCGGTTGCGAGCCGGGGAGCGCGTTGGTATTACGGTCCACGTTGCCTCGATTCTCGGCAGCTGGGGTGCCACCTCTCCCATCTACTTTCCCTCTCCCAGCGACATCGAGTACGGCAACAGCTTCCTCCTGGCCCTGCAACGGGAGCACGCCGGGGGCATCCGCGGCTATGCCGTCGTCAATCCAAACTTTCAGCGCCACGCGCTGAGCGAGCTGGCTCGCTGCCTGGATGCCGGCATGGTCGGGATCAAGCTGGCGGCAAGCCGCAGGGCCGACGATCCTCTTCTGGACCCGATCTGCCGGGTGGCCGGTGAGCGCGGTGTTCCCGTACTCCACCACATCTGGCAACACCGGCGGCGGGATTACCCGGGACAGGAAGCGAGCGACGCGATCGAGCTGGGAGCGCTGGCTGCCCGGCACCCTGGAGTCAACTTTCTGCTGGCACATATCGGCGGTGGGGGCGATTGGATCCACTCACTGGCGGCCATTCGGTCTCTCCCCAACGTGTACGTAGACCTCTCCGGTAGCGGCGTGGACGGCGGGATGCTGGAGGCCTGCGTCGAGGCCGTGGGCGTGGAGCGCCTGCTCTGGGGTTGTGATCTCACCATTGATACTGGTTGGGCTAAGCTGCGCTACCTGGAACATCTGCTTTCGCCGTCCGAGCTCGAGCTGATCCGGTGGCGCAATGCCGCCCGGATTTTTCCCCCCAACGCGTTCCCGACCGATTGATGCGCCTCGACGTCAATAGCTTCGTGGGCGCCTATCCGTTTCGGAGAGTTCCCGGGACCTCGGTGGAGGCGCTGCTCCAATCCATGGACCGCGTCTCCGTAGACCAGGCCTGGATCACCCACCTACCCAGCGTGTTCTGGCGGGACCCCGGCTGAAGGAAATTCCTGGCTATACCAGATCACTGACGACAATGAGCGACTGCGCCCGATTCCGGCGGTTCATCCGGGACTCAAGGGGTGGGAGCAAAGCCTCCGGGAGGCTCGGTCCCGCGGCGCACCAGCGGTGAGATCTGATCCGACTTACTACGCATTGGATCCCGACCGGGCCCGAGATGCGGTTGCTGGTTCAGGCCTGTGCCGCTGAGAACATGGCGTTGATCATGGCGGTACGCCTCGAGGACGCCCGGCAGCGCCACCCCAACGATCGGTCTCCCGAGCTGCCGGCAGCCGCAGTTCGGACACTCCTGCGCGCCGATCCGGCAGTGCGGTTGCTCATCACCCACGCCGACCGGAGCTTCGTAGAGGAAGTGCACTTCGGGTCCACTCCGGAAGAGTCCGCCCGGATCTGGTGGGACATCTGCTGGATCTGGGGACCGCCGGAGGATCACCTGGAGACCCTGCTGCGCACCGTTGGAGTCGAGCGCTTTGTCTTCGGAACCGGGCAGCCGCTTCGGCTGCCGGAGAACAGCGTGGCCAAGCTGGACCTCCTCGAGCCTGAGCTCTGAGCACCGCTCAGCCATAGAAGCGGAGAATGCTTCGGCGCTCAGCGGGAGCCCGGCCAAGAGCAAGCTTCGCCGGGTGAAGGCGTGACGGCGGATGTCAGCTCGTTGATCGAGCGTCTCGATGGCGGACTCATCCCGGCTGTGCCGGTGCCGTTTCGCGGTGGGGATCTCGATCCGGCCGCGCAACGCTCCTATGCCGGCTGGATGGCCGGCCAGCCAGTAGCCGGAGTCGCGGTCTGGGCCCATACCGGACGAGGTCCCCACCTCAGCTCGGAGCAACGCAGACTGGTGCTCGATACCTGGCGTGAGGCGCTGCCGGATCGCGTACTGGTTGCCGGTGCCCGCGACATCACCATGGCCATCGAAGCCCGCCGGGGAAAGGCCGATGCTCTCCTCGCCTTTCCTCAATCCAGCGATCCCGTTGGATATCATCAGCGGCTCGGCCGGGAGCTACCGGTCATCGCGTTCTATCTGTATCAGGCCGCCGGCGGAGTGGACTACGACGACCGCACCTTGCATGGCATTCTCGACCTGCCCAACGTGGTCGGCATCAAGGTGGCTACGCTCGATTCGGTGATCACCTTCCAGCGAATTGCCGCCGTGCTCCGGGAGCATCCTGACAAGCTGCTCATCACCGGCGAAGATCGTTTTCTGGGTTACTCTCTTCTCCTGGGCGCCCGCGCGGCGCTGATCGGAATGGGCTCCGCTCTTCCGGATCTCCAGGCCGATCTGCTTCGCGCCCGGATGGCGGAAGATTGGCCTCGCTTCATCGCCTTGTCCGAGCAGTGCGACCGATTCAGCCAGACCACCTTCATCGAGCCCATGGAGGGTTACATCCGCCGCATGCTGTGGGCGGCCGCAGCGGAGGGCGCCCTTCCTCCAGAGGCCTGCGACGACCCGTGGGGACCTCCACTTCCAGCCATTGAACGCGCGGCAGTCGAGCGCATGGTCCGCGATGCGCGAGCGACTCGAGCGTGACTTCGAGCGCTTCAGGCGCGAGCTTCCGCGCGACTTCCCGGACCACGTCCGGGACGCCTACCGGATAGATCTCAGCGCCCGGTACCTGGGTCACCCTCTTCCGCACCCGATCGGCAAGGGATCGGGGCAACTCTCGCTCAATCTCGAGCAGCTGGAAACCGATCGGGCAGCGGGTCTCGCGTTCGTCGTTCTGAAGACGGTGATCGCAGAGGATCCGGCTGGAGAGCGGGCGATGGCAGCATGGGCCATCCACGAGACGCGGATGAGAGTCGAGCGGCGCCGGTCCCAGACTGGACGCGAGGGGTGGACGGTCACCTGGAAGGGCCGAGGCTGGGACCGCTCCTTCGAAGACTATCTCGTCCCTGGTTCGCTCGGCCGGCGATCTCACCCGCTCGGGAGAGATCGTCGCGGTGCCCTCAGTCAAATACCACCTCCCCCGGCTGGACGAGCCATTTCGGTCCGCCGAGTATCGCCATACCACCGAGCGCATCGCCGCAGCGTGGGGTCAACGAGACCCTGTCGCTGGAGAAGGATTTCTCTCCCACGCTGGCGGGAGACGCGCTGGCCGATGAGCGAAACCAGATATTGCGGTGGCTGCGAGAGGTTCCCGATCAGATTCGTCGAGGCACTGACCGGCCCGTCCGCCTGGCGCTGAAGCTGATGAACGCCCGTTTCGACGACGCCTTCCAGCTGGAAATGCTGCGCGCCTCCAGTTCGGCCGACACGCTGGTGGTATTCAATCGGCTGTGGGACCCGGCGCTGGGCGTGGCGTATGGCGGCTACGATCTGAGCGAGCGCAATCTGCGGGTACTCGAGCTGGCTTCGCGGAACGACTTCTCTCTGCCGCCCCTGGTGGCCAGCGGCAACGTAGGTAGCGGGCGGATTCTCCTGGACTATGCCCGCGCCGGCTGTGAAAGTGTCCAGCTGCATACCGGTTTTCAGCTTCCGCTTTCGGAGTACGCCTGCCACAGCCGGGTCTCGTCCCCAGCGTGCCCTGCATGCGCTGGTCTTTGATCCTAAGGACGGACTCATAGCCGGAATGCTTGACCTCGAGGCAGAAGGCCAACTCGAGCGGCGAGACGGGGAGCTCAAGTTCCTCGATCTGCAGAATCTCAGCCGGGTATGACCTCGCTGAGCGCCAGCTCCGCCTCTCCCAGCTCCACCAGCTTCCGACTCGAGCGGGTCGAGCTGTATGAGCTGACTTTGCCGCTGGTAGAGCCATTCATCATCTCCGGTGGCACCATGACCCACCGCCGGTCTCTGGTCGTGATTCTGCACGACGAGCGGGGCAACCGCGGGTTGGGCGAGTCGCCGCCCTTCGAGCTGCCTTTTTACTCCGACGAAACCCTGGCGGGTGCCCGCCATCTCCTGGAGCAGGTGTTGATTCCCCGCCTGTTGCAGGCCCAACCCGGCTCATCCCAGGCGGCCGATCGCTGTCTTGCACGATGGCATTCGAGGAAACCGCTTTGCCCGCGCGGCAATAGACACGGCGCTCTGGGACCTCGAAGCGGCGCGGCAGAATACCGGACTGGCTCAGGTTCTCGCTGACCGGCTCGGCGTCGAGTCCTCTCCGGTCATCGATTGCGGTGTGGCGCTCGGCATCCCGGCCGACCGCTCGCTCCAGACCCTCCGCCGCTGGATCGAGCAGGCAATCCCCCGGGGATACCGTCGGGTCAAGATCAAGATCGCGCCCGGCTGGGATGCTGCCCCGATCAAGGCGGCAGAGGAAGCGATGGCCGGTTCCGGTTTGCCCCTGACGGTTGATGCGAACGGAGCCTACCAGTGGCCGGAGCAGAGAGCTGCTCTACAGGATCTCGACCGGGGTGATCTGCTTTACATCGAGCAGCCTCTACCTCCTGACGAGCTTGTGGGGCACGCGCGCCTTTGCCAGTGAGCTTCGGACCCCTGTGTGCGTGGACGAGACGCTGCACGATGCGCGGGCCGCGCGACAGATCGTCGAGCTGGAAGGGCCACGGGTCTGGAACATCAAGGTGCATCGGGTGGGTGGTCTGACGGAGGTCTGCCGGATTTACCCCCTCGCTCGCTCCTACGGCGCCAAACTGTGGGCCGGTACCATGCCCGAGTCCGGCATAGGATCTCAGGCTGCTATTGCGGCTGCGGCCTTGCCGGGCTTTGTCTACCCCTCGGATGTGGAGCCCAGCACGCGGTGGTTCGGCCCCGACGCCGATGTCATTCCGCTCACGATGGATTCCCAGGGCCGGATGCGGGTGCCAACCAGCTCGGCCGGCTTTCTGCTGAACCAGGAACGCTTTGCCGCTGCCGCTCGGTTGCTGGCGGTCACTGAGGCCCGGTGACGTGACATACAGCCGAAGGTTCCGGCTGGATGACATGTTAGACCGTCCCCTCTTCGGAGACGGGTATGGGCATCAGCGAAATGGTCCGCCGGGTGGCGGGATGGTGTTGTCTCGGCATGGTGGCCGTGTTCGTTCTACTGGGCTACTACTTCGGAAACATCCGCTTTGGGCCTCTGGCGGGCGGATTTCTGATCTTGTCGGCCGTCTTCCTCATCGAGCTTGCCCCGGAGCAGGCTGAAAACAATGGCATTCACCCGGGAACAGATTCGAGAGTCAATCGAACGCGCGGGTGACCAGCATTGGCAGGCCTTGATCCGTCATCACGAGGATGCCTATCCAGCCAGCCGCCCCACACCAGGCGATGTAGCCCGAGCCGAGGCGGAACGGCTTAATGCTCTTGGCCTGGGCAATAATCCGAATCTGAAGCTGATCGAGAGCAGGGTCGAGCGGCTCCCGTCCACCCTCCGAATCACTCACCTCTTTGAAGACTCGTACCAAAGGCACTCGCTTCGAGACCGAGCCCTTCACCGGCTACGACTGAGGCTGGTTAGCTTTCCCGGCAATGGCCGGGTACACCTTCCATCTCATCCCGCATACCCACTGGGACCGGGAGTGGTACCTCCCGCAATCCGTATTTCTTGCCCGCCTCGTTCCCGCTCTAGATGATCTCCTCGACCGGCTCGCCTCGGAGTCCGGATCCACTTTCCTGCTCGACGGACAGACCGTGCTCCTCGAGGATTATCTGGCAGTCCGGCCCGAGCGCGAAGCAACCGTCGTGGAGCTGGTGCGCTCCGGACGGCTTCAGGTAGGTCCCTGGTACGTTCTGGCTGACGAGCTGATCCCCTCCGGAGAATCGCTGATTCGAAATCTGCTCGCCGGACAGGCCCACGCGGCCCGATTCGGTGGTCGCAGTGACGTGCTCTATTCGCCGGACGCCTTCGGGCACCCGGCAGTTTGGCCCCAGCTGGCCGGCGAGTTCGGCATCCGGTTCGGAGTGCTCTGGCGCGGGTTGGGCGGCGAGGCCGGCCAGGAGCACGATCTATATCGCTGGCGCGGTCCGGACGGACGCGAGGTGCTGCTTTATCATCTGCCACCGGA
Source organism: uncultured Gemmatimonadales bacterium (assembly GCA_963842945.1). GTDB lineage: Bacteria > Gemmatimonadota > Gemmatimonadetes > Gemmatimonadales > GWC2-71-9 > CAVVWJ01. The sequence continues at coordinate 345,765 of CAWJIM010000024.1, read as the reverse complement.
TGGCTACGAGATCGGTGCGGCGCTACCCGCAGACGCAGAGCGGCTGCCCCGGGTATGGTCTCGCATCCGCTCCGCGCTGGTCGAGCGCGCGGCGACCCACCAGGTCGCCGTCTTCGTCGGCGCCGACCATCATGCCGCCCACCCCGAGATCCTGAAGCTGCAGCGCTTGCTCGGCGAGCTCGAGCCGGGGAGCCAGTTCCGCAGTCTCCCGGCTCCATGAATTCTTTGTTGCCGCTGCGGCGGAGTCGGCCGCCGTGCCGGTGATTGCGGGCGAGCTGCGTTGGTCCTACGGCTATACCTGGACTCTTCAGGGTGTCCACGGCACCAGGGCGCCGCTCAAGCGACTGCACGCTCTGGCCGAGCTCACTTTGAGTGGAAGCGCCGATCCGCTGGCAGCCTTGGCCGGGACCTATCGCGGCTGTGACCGCCGGCCTCTGTTGAATCATGCCTGGCGACTGCTGCTTCAGAGCGAGTTCCATGACTCGATCGGTGGCTGCACCAGCGATCAGGTGGCAAGGCGGGTGAGCCTTCGGCTGCAGGATGCCAGGAACCTCGCGGCCGAAATAGCCCGTACCAGCCTCGACGAGCTGGTCGGCAACAACCCCGACCGGGTGCGAGACCAGCCCGAGCTGGGCGAACCCCAGCTGGTGCTCTGGAATCCGGTGCCACGACCCCGATCCGGCGTTGTCATTGCCGATGTCACCTGGTTTGAGCGGGATGTTCTGGTGGGACCCCCTGGAGACAATGTTCCTCGAACTGGCACGGGAGCGCGTCCCTTCCACTTCGTGGGCAGTGACGCTCCGCTCGGGGTCCAATGGCTGGGGCGAAGACGCGACTACGAGCGACTCGATGCGGCGCGGCACTATCCCGACCAGGATGAGGTCGACTGCACCCGGGTGGCGTTTGAGACTCAGGCCGTCAAGGGAATGGGCTTTGAGGTCTACGGTTTGGGCGCCGGGGCGAAACCGGTGCAAGGCGGCGCGTGGCTTCGTGGGCGTTCGATGGGGAATGAGCTACTGGAGATCCGAATCGGCGGTGGCGGGAACCATTACCCTGAGAGATCGTCGTACGGGCCAGCTGTACCATGATGTGTTGAGCCTGGAAGCCAGCGGCGACGTGGGGGACACATACACCTATGCCCCTCCCCTTCGCGACCGAACCGTTCGGACCCGGAGCAAAGTTGCGGTCCGACCGCTGGCTCAGGGACCCCTGGTGTCGGCGTTTGAGCTCCGCTGGGCACTCACCCTCCGACCGGGCCGGGGAGGAACGCGCGAGGAAGTTGGAGCGCGGGTGACGCTTTCGCTCTACGCAGGAAGCCCTCTGCTTCGGTGTACGCTGGAGCTGGACAATCGAGCGCGGGACCATCGGCTGCGCGCGCGAGTGCGGACCGGTCTTCCTGGAGCGAGCGCCACGGCGGGTTCGCAATTCGGGGCGATTGCCCGGCCCCCGGTTGGCTCTCGGCCCAGCCGCTACCGGCGGGAGACACCGGTGGCCACGGCCCCGGCACATCGATATGTCGCTTGCTCCGAAAGGGACCGGGGGTTGGCGCTGCTGACTCCCGGTTTTTTCGAGTACGAGCTGCGACCCGGGGGCGATCTGCTGATGACGCTCCTGCGCTCGGTGGGCCAGCTCTCTCGGGGGGACCTTCCGACCCGGCCCGGCCACGCCGGCTGGCCCACGCCGACGCCAGAAGCGCAGTGCCTGGGCCGAGACCGCGTGCAGCTCGCGCTCGCGCCGGTAACCCAGGCGGAGGTGGAGCAGGGAACCACGTTGCCGCAGCTTTGGGAAGACGCCTTTCTCCCGGTCCGCGCCCAATGGCTTCGTCAGGCCTCTCCGCTCAGCCCGCCGTCAATCGAAATCCGGCTGGAGGGCGAGGGACTCGTTTTTTCCGCCATCAAGCCCGCGGAGCAGGGAGGTGGATTGGTACTCCGCTGTTTCAACGCCAGGTCTCAGCCGGCTGCCGGTGTCTGGCATATGTCTGCCCCGCTCTCCGCCGCGCAGCGTTCCCGGGCCGACGAGCACCCGCTGCATGAGATCAGGTTGGGAGAAGGCAGCCGCAGTGTCCCATTTCACGCTGCGCCGCACGAGATCGTCACCATCGTGGTAACGCTGGCCCAACCGGACTAATTTTGCACATGCATGACCTGCCGGCCTTACCGTGCTTTCCCTGTCCTCACCAGTCTTCCTGTTGTGCCTACGGCGTCACTCTGAGCGAGGAGGAGGCCGCGGCCATTGCGGAGCTCCACAGTCCCGACCTGATCTATCGTACGCGCTGGGGTGAGTGGCGGACCCGGGTGCGGCGGGGCCGTTGTGTCTTTCTCAAGGACAACGTGTGCACCATCCACGCCCAGCCGTACTACCCCGCGGTGTGTCGCGGATTCCCCTGGATCGATGCGGAGACCGGCGGGCCCTACGAGTACGATCGAACGATCTGTCCCGAGTTCCTCATCCGGACGGAGCTGGTGAGTCTAAAAACGGGGACAGAGAACGTGAGCGGTGAGGTGAGCGGGGCTGCTTCGGAGGGGACAGTACTCGGCATTAGCTTGTTGACTAGATTTGATATTCCAACTCTCACCCAGATCTTCAATGCGCACTCCCGCTCACCGCTCACGCTGTCGGCAGTTCCCGCTCACGCTTTTCCCCTCCGCTGTCTGCAGCTCCCGCTCACGCTTTTCCTCCTAACCATGGCTTCCTCTGTGGCCGCCCAGTCTTCAGATCCTGCCCTCGAGCATGCCCGGAAGCTCCTGGCTTCGACCCCGTTGATCGATGGCCACAACGACCTGCCCTGGGAAATCCGGGAGGCGAAAGACGCTCCCCGCGATGTGGCTGCCTACGACATTCGGCGCCCGTCGCCCAAGCAAACCGACCTGCCGCGCCTCAAGGAGGGAAAGGTCGCCGCGCAGTTCTGGTCGATCTACATCCCCGGGGAAATCAAGGACAGCGGCTACGCGCGAGTGCAGCTGGAGCAGTTCGACATCGCCCGCCGGATGATCGCCCGTTATCCCGATCGGCTGGCGCTGGCCCTCACGGCCGACGATATCGAGCGCGACTTCAAAAAGGGCCGCCTCGCCTCCTTGCTGGGCATGGAAGGCGGTCATGCCATCGAGAACTCCCTGGGTGCGTTGAGATCGTACTACGAGCTGGGGGCACGGTACATGACCCTCACCCACAATGTCACCCTGGACTGGGCCGATGCGGCGCTCGATAGTGCCCGGCACGATGGGCTCACCGAGTTCGGCAAGGAAGTGGTGCGGGAAATGAACCGCCTGGGCATGCTGGTAGATCTGTCCCATGTCGCTCCTTCGGTCATGAGCGATGCACTGGACGTGAGTGAGGCCCCGGTCATCTTCTCCCACTCGGCCGCCCGGGCGCTCACCGAGCATCCCCGTAACGTGCCGGACTCGATTCTGGCTCGGCTGCCCAAGAACGGTGGGGTCGTGATGGTCACGTTCGTGCCTGCGTTCGTCTCCCCGGAAGCCGCAGCCTGGGACGCGGAGTACCAGCGGGAATGGGACCGGCTCAAGGCGACAGTGAGCGATACCAGCGAGAGGCGTAGACAGGCCGACGAGTGGAAGAATGCCCATCCGCAGCCGACGGCCACCCTCAAGCAGGTGGCCGACCACATCGAGCATGTGCGGAAGGTCGCGGGAGTGGACCATGTGGGGATCGGAAGTGACTTTGACGGGATCGACACCGTGCCTGAAGGGCTGGAAGACGCGTCCAAGTTCCCGCAGCTCTTTGCCGAGCTGATTCGGCGGGGGTGGAGCGACGGCGATCTCAAAAAGCTCGCGGGAAGAAACCTGCTTCGCGCCTTCCGGGGGGCAGAAGCGACCGCCGCGCGCCTGCAGAAGAGCCGGCAGCCGTCCACCAAGACTATCGAGGAGCTGGACGGTGTTCGCCCCAAGGCCTGATGGCCATGATCACCCCAAAGACCAGGGCGATTACGGAAAACGCGAACCACTGAATGGCGTAGCTCAGGTGGGGGCCGTCATCCAGCGGCGGCGGGTCGAGCCGCCGGGGAAACCGGGGTAAGCTGCTGTCGGGAGTCTGCCGGACGTAGAGCGGCTCGATCGGGTAGGGAAACTGCTCTGTGATGGCTGTGCGGTTGAGCCGCGCCCAGGTTGTCTGATTGCCCCGCTGCAATGGGGCACCGGCGGCCGAATCGAATGGCAGGACAATGCCCTGGACGGTCACAGGGCCGGGCTCCGTGAGTGCGCCCAGCTCAACGGTGACCGCATCCGGAGCGGGCACGAACCCCCGGTTGACCAATACCGCCGCGCCTGACTGCTGCAGCAGGGGAGACACGATCTCCACCCCGGGAACCCCGGCGTATCCCCGCCCGCGAAGAACAATGTCGTGGCCATTGTCGTACCGGCCACGCACCACGACCCGGCGACCGATCAGGCTGCTATCCAGGCCGAAGCTATCCACCTGCACTGTCGGCGCAGCTCTGGCCGACTGGGCCAGCGCGTTGGCCGCACGTCTCTCTCGCAGCCGGTGAACCTGCCAGATTCCAAGTCGGGCGCATACCGCTGCCACGAGGAGGAATCCAGCTACCAGGACAGAGCGGGAGCGCAGCGCCATGAAAGTGGTCCGGCCCTTGCGAGAGGGAGAGCAGTTGCGGGGTTTCCAAACCTAATGGCGGTCGAAAGGTGGGTGATGGCAGCAAACCAGGGGCGAGTGAGACACTACCGATTTGGTGCTCAGGGGACTATTCTGCTGCACCCCCACCTGATCCGACCCTACCGGGTCGGCGTACTTCCAGATAGCGTGAATCAATGTCCCACACGACCTCAATAATCGTGCGGCCGGGTCTTGTCGTCCTCTCGCTTGGCCTCTTTGGATGCGGCAGTGATCTGGTCCTTCCCGAGTCTCCGGGCAGTGCGGCCGAGAGCGTTGCGCTCACCAAGGTGAACGGCGACGAACAGCACGGCCCGGTGGGCGAGAGGCTTGGCGCGCCACTCATTGTTCGGGTCCTCAACCAGGATCAACAGGGGGTCAGTGGCCTGACGGTCACCTTCGAGCTCGCCGACCCCGCAGGAGGCGCGGTTGATCCGTTGTCGGCTACCACTAACTCCGCCGGTGAGGCTGTCTCGAACTGGACCCTGGGGACTGTTCCCGGCTCGTACATCGTGGTGGCCCGACTGACCGGGGTCGAGGGTGAGGACAAGGTTGCGGAGTTCCATGCTGTGGCAGGAGCGGGCCCCCCGGCGGCTCTGACGGCGCAGACCCCCTTGGACCAGCCGGGCCGGCGTGAACAGATGGTTATGACTCCCCCGGTTGTCCAGGTGACAGACCGCTACGGCAACCCGGTGCCGGGTAAGCCCGTTACCTGGCAGGTAGTTGCGGGAGAGGGCAACGCCAGCCCGGCAACCTCCGAAACCGATTCGGAGGGTAAGGCCACCACCACATGGACCCTGGGCGACCGGATCGGCATCCACAAGCTCACCGCTGCGGTCGAGGGGGTGGCATCAGAGATAACCTTCAAGGCTAACGTCCTCTTCTGAGGCGGCCGGGTCAGGTTGGCGTGGCGCTGCCGCTACAATCTCCGGCTCACCCGTTTCAAGCCCGCCTCAGGTAGAGACTTAGAAGCCGGCCTCTCACCCGGGCCGGGCATGTAAGCTGCTTCCCCCTCCGCAGGTCCCGCTCATTACAGAACTTAGAAGTCAGGTGTGAGCCAGGCCCTTTATTCTCCGGGTCGGTGGGAATAGACTGCCCCCTCGCACTTGTATGGCGTCATCGTGCGCCTGGTACTCGAACCCGCGCAAGGATGGGTGGTGAACGTCTTTAAGCTCTCGGCCCTCGTGGTCGCCGGACTTCCGCTGGTCTTCGCGTGCAGTGACGACAACCTCACCTTGCCCAGTGAGGGTGCGCCGGCTCGCATCGAAATCGTGAGCGGAAACGAACAGCAAGCCCGGGTGAGCTCGCCACTGGATTCGCTCATCGTGAAGGTGAGCGATAGCCAGGGACGGCCGGTGGCTGGAGTGACCGTTGACTTCGTGCTGCTGGTAGACAATGGCGGCGGCTCGCTCTCCCCGGAAAGCGGCGTCACCGACGCTCAAGGCCTCGCGGGCACCAGGATCACCCTGGGTTCCCAGGTCGGTCCGCTGACGGGCGAAGCTCGGGTCCATCAGAGTGAGGGGAGTACCCCGATCGCCGTGGGCTTCTCGGCGACCGCTTTGGCGGCCGACGCGAATCTGCTCACCGTGGTGTCCGGGGACAACCAATTCGCCCCGGTCGGAACCGACGCTGCCTCAGCCTCTGGTGGTGGCGGTGACCGATGGTTTCGGCAATCCTATCTCCGGCGTCACCGTGACCTGGACGGCGCAGGGTGGGGGGGCGGTGAGCGAGGAATCCACCGTCACAGGAGCAGATGGACAGACGTCCGTCACCCGCACCCTGGGACCGACGGCGGGTTTGCAGCAGACCGGGGCCTCCGCCGTCGGGTCCGCGGTGACCTTCACCCACAACGCCACGGCGGGCAACGCCAGCTCGATCACCATTGTCTCGGGAGACGATCAGGAAGGGCCGACCAGCTCTCCGCTGCCGCAGCCGCTGGTGGTGCGAGTTCTGGATGCTGGCGGCAACCCGATCGTCGACCGGCCGGTCAGCTGGGTGGTTGGGGCGGGCGGTGGGAGCGCCAATCCGGCGACCAGCAACACCGGACCCGATGGTCAGGCCAGCACGACCTGGACGCTGGGTCCCAACCCCGGCAGCAACACCCTGAACGCTGTGGTCTCCGGCGTGGGTACGGTCACCTTTAGTGCGACCGGCACAGGAACCGGTGCTCCCAGCAACCTTGCTGTCACCACTCAGCCGCCCTCGTCAGTACCAGTGGGTGCCACCCTGAATCCTGCTCCGGTGGTCCAGGTGAGGGACGCTCAGGGACACGATCTGGCGGTGCCGGGAGTGGAGATCACAGTCAGCCTCTCCCAAGGCAATGGGCAGCTTAACGGAACGAAAACCATTGCGACCGATGCAAACGGCCGGGCTCAGTTCGGCGATCTGAGCATCAGCGCGGGCAGCGGTACGCACAAGCTGATCTTTGCGGCCGACGGATTCCGCTCGGCGACCTCGAGCAAGATCGAGGTGCAGAAGATCGCGACGACGACCACGATCATCGCTGACGATCCCGATCCGTCCAGCCCGGGTCAGCCGGTGACGGTGAGCATCACCGTCTCCTCGTCCGGCGGAACGCCCAGTGGGGAAGTTGAGATCTCAGTGAGTGGCTCGCCTTCGTGCACGGTTGCCGCTCCGCAGGGTAGTTGTCAGGTCTCACCCACAGCATCGGGTGACATCACGGCGACCTACAAGGGCAGCGACATCTTTGCGTCGAGCTCCGGCGACGACTCCGCATCACGTCAACCAGCCGCCGCCGACGAACGATGCGCCTGCGGCAGCCTTTACGCACGCAGATTGCGTTGGAGCCACGCCGTGTCAGTTCACCGACACCAGCACGGATCCCCAGGGCAATACGACGATCGTCAAGTGGACCTGGAATTTTGGTGACGGAACTCCCGTCTCGACAGAGCAGAATCCCAGCCATGCTTTCACTGCGAGTATTTTCCCGTATTTGGTCACTTTGACGGTCGAAGACGATCAGGGCGCTACCAACACCACTAGTCAGAACGTTCTGGTGCTGTAATCACGAATTCCCTCGTGTGATCCACCTCATATCAGCCTGGCCCACCGCGCGATAACCTAGTTTATCGCGCGGTTTTAGCTTCTGCCCAGGCTCTCATGCACCCACTCGTCCGTCTCGGAAGAACCGGCGCCGTCATCGGCGTTCTCGCCCTCCTCGCGCAGTGCGGCGGATCGGACCTCTTCCTGCCGAGCGAGTCCCGTCCCGCCACCATCACCAAGCTCCAAGGCGACGAGCAAGACGGAGCGGCTGGAGCCCCCCTCGAGGATCCGATCGTTGTCCGGGTAGTGGATCAGCGGGGCGCTCCCGTGGCCGGCCAGCGCGTCGTCTTCACGCCCGGGGAGGACGCTCAGGGTGCTCTGGTCCGTCCGGAAGCAGCAACGACGAACTCGGATGGGCTGGCTCAAGCGGAGTGGGTGCTGGGGCCAGCCGCCGGGGGCCAGTCCCTTACCGCCAGCGTCGACGGAAACGATGAGCTCTTCGTCACCTTTCAGGCGGCTGTCCACCCGGCGGAGGCGCATCGCATAGAGGAGGCAGGCGGCAACAGTCAGGAGGACAGGGTAGGAGCTGAGCTCGCTGATCCGCTCGAGGTGCTTATCACCGACCAGTTCGGCAATCCGGTCGAGGGTGCTCGGGTGGACTGGGCCGCGGAAGACGGCAGCGTAGATCCGGCCACCACAACCACCGGTCCCGACGGCAAGGCCGCCACCGTCTGGAGCCTCGCCTCAACTGTGGGCACTCAGACCGCCACCGCGTCCAGCGACGGTCTGGAGGGCTCTCCAGTCTCCTTTACTGCCACGGCTGCTCCGGGAGGCCCCCGCCGCCTGATTCGGGTTTCCGGGAACGATCAGTCCGGCCCACCGAACCAGGAGCTCAGCCAGCCACTCGTTGTCCGGCTGGAAGATGAAGATGGCAACGGCGTCGCCAACCGCGCCGTGAGTTGGGTGATTGGCACCGGTGGGGGCAGTGTGAGCGCCACCAGCACCACCGACGACAATGGTGAAGCGCAGGTGCGCTGGACCCTCGGCCCCAATTCCGGGGTCAACACGCTGAACGCTGTGGTCTCGGGGGTCGGGTTCGTCACCTTCAGGGCAGTGGCGAGCGGTGGACGGCGGTGGTGGCGGTGGGGGAGGCAGCGCGAGCCCCACCCGGCTCGAGTTCCGGGTTCAGCCATCCCCCGCGGAGAAAGACAAGAAGCTGGAGCCGGCGGTCCAGGTGGCCGTGCTGGATCAGAACGGCCAAGTGGTGACTCAGGGCGAGTTCGAGATTAGACTTGAGTTACTCGGCGACAACGATGATGGAGAGCTCAAAGGCCATGAGCGGGAGAAGACCCGCTCGGGCATCGCCATCTTCGATGATCTCAACGTCGACAAGGAAGGCCAGTATCGACTGCGTGCCAGCTCAGACGGCTTACCGAGCGTCGACAGCGAGGTCTTCGAGATCCATGAACGCGATGGGCATGGCGGGGACTGATCCTGCCCGGGGCGTTCCGCTCCTTCCAGCCGTCTCTCTGTTCACCCTGCTTCTCCTCGCCGCCTGCGGTGGAGACGAGCTCCTGCTGCCTCGCGACGGGGAGCCCGCCAGGATCGCGGCCGTCAACGCAGAAAATCTGACCGCCACTGTGGGCCAGCCCCTGGCCGACTCGCTGGTCGCCGAAGTAACCGATCCGGCCGGTCGGCCGGTGCCGGGTGTCGAGGTGACCTTTGTGCCGCCAGACGGGGCCTCGATCCAGCCCACCGAACCGGTCACCACCAATGCCTCGGGCCAGGCGGCTGTTCACTATGTCCTGAGCACCACGGCGGGAGATCAGGTGGTGGAGGCGCGCGCCTCTGCAATAGTACCGGACACCAATGGTCTCACCAGCTTCCACGTGGCCGCGCAGCCGGAAAGTCCCGAGTCTCTGGCGATGGCTGGGGGCAATGGTCAAACCGCCCAGGTGAGCACCATGCTGCCGGAATCCCTGGCAGTGAGGGCGGTGGATCGATTCGGCAATGGAGTGCCTGGAGTCGAGGTGATATGGCAGTCGACCGGCGGCGGTGAGGTGAGTCCCCAAACCGACACAACCGGAGCCGATGGGCGTGCCGCAGTCGCCCACACTCTTGGGAACAGTCCCGGATCGTACGGAGCAGTTGCCGAAGCCCAGGCGCTGGAGGGTCCGCCTATAGCGTTCATCGCTACCGCGGTGCCTGCCCCGAAACCGGTGCTGGCCCTCGTGACGCCGCCCTCTACCATTGCGGTCGCCGGAGAAACGCTGGAGCAGCAGCCTGAGATCCAGCTCCAGGACCCGACTGGCGCGCCACTTCCCCGCGGGGACGTCAAGGTCACTGTAGATGTGGGCGCGGGTGGGTCACTCGGAGGCAACACCAGCAGAACCAGTGATGAAAATGGCAGAGTCACCTTCACCGACCTCGAGTTCCGGGCAGGGACCGGAACCCGAACGCTGATCTTCTCAGCGCCGGGATTTACTCCCGTCACCTCCCCTGAAATTGCAGTTCGTCCCGGCAAACCGTCGGGCCAGCGAAGCTCGCTCTCGGTTTCCGACGGTGAAGCGGGGCAGAAGACGACCATGTCGCTGCGGCTCAAGGACGATTTCAACAACGACATTCCCGGGGCGTCAGCCGACCTGTCGATCCGGATCAGTGGGGCAAATCCCAGCGACATACCGGTTACGGAGACTAGCGGCGGGTCGTACACCGCCTCTTACGTCCCGGTGCACACCGGAAAAGATGACATCACCGTCGTTTTCAAAGGGGAGCCACTGCCGGACGTAAGAGCTGCCACCACAGTGGCGCCGGGACCAGCCGACCCATCGACTAGCACGGCAGAGGTCAGGCGCAGGCAGATCAGCTTTTTTGCTGCTATCGATCTGGTTGTTACTGTCCGGGATGGCCAAGGCAACTTGGTCGGGCGGGGCGGAGACCAGGTACAAATCAGTGCGACTGGAAGTCAACCTCGCGTCTGTGTCGTAAATGGTCGGGCGCAGAATCCTCCTCGCTGTAATGACAACCAGGATGGTACCTACACCGACGCATTTGTCCTGGTGACCACGAGGGGCGTCCGACTGGACATCCAGTTAAACGGGGCTCCTATTGCGGGAAGTCCCTTCGATCGATAAGGAAGCGGGTCTCCTTAGTCGTGGCCAGCTAATCACTTAGCTCGCACCGTCAGGGTTGACCCACTTTCGCTCGGCGGCTATCTTGCTGCGCCGTTCCGCCCTGGTGGTGAAACTGGTAGACACGCTATCTTGAGGGGGTAGTGCCGAAAGGCGTCGCGGTTCGAATCCGCGCCAGGGCATCCGACGTATCCGCCACTGTAGCTCAGGGGTAGAGCTCTCGATTCGTAATCGAGCGGTCGTCGGTTCGAATCCGACCAGTGGCTCTCGCGGTCTTCGCTCCAGCTTTTCTCCACTCCAATCCAGCATTCCCCCAGCACCGCCGAACCAAAGACGCGGCGTACCGTTTCCTGCAGCAGGCCGTCCTCGGTCCGGAGCACGAACGCGGCCCGCGCGCCGACCTTCAGCACCCGCACCAGCTCTCTGACCCCGGCTTCGAGATCACCATTCTCGGGAACCGTCTTTCCGAACGCCAAGTCGAAGAATCGGTCCGGATAGGCCAGCTGATCCATTGCTCGCGGTTTGGAGATGAGATCCGGCCTCGGAGAGCGAGACTCCGAGCAAGGTCCTTGACGGCTTCTACTTGGGTGACCGAACGGTCGAAGCCGTAAACGTCGGCGCCGGCCAGCGCAAAGGCCACTGCCTCGACTCCGATCCCGCATATCAGAATCCGCTTGCCTCCAAGGGGACCCAGGAAGCTGAGCGGGGTTGGATACATGACTCCTCCGCGGTACTGCCTCTGCAGAATGGTCTCAGGAGGGAGTCAAGCCGGAATCAAGTGCGGATGTCAGGCATCCTGATCGAATCGCGCCATGACCCGTAAGACCAGCATCAGGAGGAGAGTACTTCCCACCGCCAGCAGAAATCGGCCGGAGCCGGCCGCAATTCCGACACCGGCGGTTGCCCAGATCGAGGCGGCTGTCGTGAGCCCACGGACCCGGTCGCCTTCCTTGGCGACGAAAATGACGCCTGAGCCCAGAAACCCAATTCCCACCGCGACAGCCTGGATGACGCGGACCGGGTCACCTCGCGCGCCGGCCCCGACCGCGGTGGCTTGGTCCTGAAGGGCCAACTCCCCCAGCACGGTAAACAGGGCAGAAGCTATGCCCACCACCATGTGAGTTCGTAAGCCGGCCGGCTTATGGGCGGACTCTCGTTCCCAGCCTAAAACCCCAGCCAGAACCGCCGCGATGAGCAGCCGAAGTAGGAAACGCAGCTCGGATGGAGCCGCGAGGTGGGCGGATGCTAGAAGGTCTGGGACGACCAGTGGGTTGACCTGCAGTGGCCACAGACCACCGGGCGGCTCTTATCCAGCGGCGGTTCCACCGACGGAAAGGTTACGGTGAAGCTGAATCCGCAGTTGAGACAACGCAGCATTACGGTCACCCAATTCTCCTGGTGCAGGCCGCCTTAGGATTACACCGGTGTGGATTCGCTGCCGTGTTCGGCAGCACATTGCCCCTTCCGTAGCGCTCACACTTCTCAAGTCGGGCTTCGAAGCGCAATTTCCTAGCATGATCTCCTGTCAGACCCTGGGCCCTGTTGGGCTGAGTGTGGATGGTGCTCCGGCGCCATCCGAGCTGCTCTGGCGCAAGCACCTCGGCTTGCTGGTATACCTTGCCCGCTCTCCCCGAGGACGTGCCCGGGAGCACCTGATCGGACTGCTCTGGGGAGAAAAGCCCGAAGCAGCGGCTCGTCATTCGCTGAATGAGGCCATCCGTGTGCTCCGGCGTTACCTGGGCGATGGGAACGTGGACACCAGCGGGGGGCAGGTCCGGCTGGCAGCAGCATCGGTCAAGCTCGATATCGATCGGCTGGAGGAATACGCAGCCGCGGGCGAATGGGAGGCGGCATCGCGTCTCATCACCGGTGAGTTTCTCGAAGGCTTCTCGATCGCCGGGGCATCCGACTTCGAGAACTGGCTGGCCAGCGAGCGATCGGCCATCCGGCTTCGCTGCATCGAGGTCCTCGCCCGTCACGCCGAGGACCTGCTCCGGGCCGGCCAGGCACAGGAAGCGTCCACCGTGGCGGCCCGTGCCCTCTCCCTGGATCCCGGCTCCGAGGCCGCTCTCCGGATCATCATGCGAAGCCTGGTTCTCGCAGGAGACCGCGCCGGCGCGCTGGAACGCTACGACGAGTTCACCCAGAGATTGCAGCAGGAGATTGGGGCACAGCCCGATCCGGAGACGCAGGCGCTGGCCGAGCGGGTGCGACACGAGCGCACGGTCCGGCCGCCTGCGCCGGGTCGCTCCGGAGAGCCAGCGGAGGGAGAGCCTCGGCTGCCGTTGGTGGGACGCGAACCCGAGCTGTCACGCCTCGCCGATGCGGCCGCGGCCGCGCGCGCCGAGCGACACGCGTGCGCCCTGATCCTCGAAGGGCGAGAGCGGGGTGGGGAAGACCCGGCTGATGGAGGAGCTGCTCGGCAGGCTGCGACTCGATGGTGTTGCCGTGGCCGCGGTGCGTGCGGTCGAAGGCGATCACGAAGAGGAGTGGAGCGGCATTCGCGGGCTCGCCCGGAGCGGTCTGCTCGAGGCCAGGGGATTGGCTGCGGCACCCGCCCGGGCTCTGGCCATATTTGCCGACGCGCTCCCGGAATGGGCCGACCGATTTCCCCACCTGCCCAGCGATGGCGCTCCGCTTTCCTGGGGGCGCGCCTTGAGCGAAATCCTTCGTGCGGCCAGCGAGGAGCAGCCGATCGCCCTGGCGGTCGACGATGCCCAGTGGCTGGATCCTGCGTCCATGCAGGCACTCCGGGCCATTCTGCGCGACCTCGAATCCGCACCGGTCATCCTGCTGTTTGCCACCGACTCCCATCCGCCCCGGGCCGAGCTGGACGCGCTCCGTAGCCGGCTGGGGAATACCGTCCAGAGGCGTCGCCGTTCGGCTGGGCTCACTCGGCTCCGCCGACCTGCGCACCCTGGCTCGGCGAATGCTGCCGGGGTTCAGCGATGTCGAGATCGAGCGGGTAGTCCGCCGGGTCGCCACCGACTCTGCCGGGCTCCCGCTCCTGGCGGTCGAGTTGCTCCGGGCCGTGGCCCTGGGCCTGGATCTTCGGGGCACCGCGGGAGCCTGGCCGGAGCCGTACAAGACGCTGGACCAGACCATGCCCGGGGATCTCCCCGACACCGTGCTCGCGGCTATTCGCGTGGGGTTTCGCCGTCTCAGTCCCGGCGCCCAACGGGCCTTGGCGGCCGCGTCGGTCCTGGGCGACCGGGTCTCTCTCGATCTGCTGGCTCGAGTGTTGGACCTGCCGGAAAGCAAGGTGGCGGAGGCGCTCGATGAGCTGGAGTGGCACCGGTGGATGGTCTACGACCCGCGGGGCTACACCTTCGTGGCTCGACTGGTGAAAAAGGTGATCGCCCGGGAGATGCTCACGCCGGGACAACGACAGCGGGTTCTGGAGGCGGCGGGAGCTACTTCTCTAGAGCGTAGGTGAGTCTGCCGCTGGCGAGAAACGGCCGCAGTGGATGGCGGCGATAGATCGGCTGCAGCAGAAGGTATCGGGTATCGTGGTGGTTCCCGGCACGAGCAGCTCGTAATGATCGAGCAGGGCGAGTGAGCTCGCTGCGATGGCCGGGCGAGTCGTGGCCGTGGTCTGCAGAAAATTGACGGCAAAGGCAACAGCCTCTGCCTGGTGCTCCGAACGGTCATCATAGCCATACCGCTTCGGATCGCGAATCGCTGGAACTCCCGACCAGAGTGCAGTGAGCTGAGCCCTGGCTTTGACCTGCCAACGGTGACCGAGCTCATGCACCAGCGCATGACGAAGTTGCGCCACGCCGGTCATGTGCCCCGGGTCGAGCGCCACGGAATCGCGGGACGCGATGTATTCGCCCAGCCGCCCGGCGGCCGCTCCCTCGCCGGCCGATCAGTCCCATGGGCGCGCGAGGCCGGCCAAACAGCTGATACAAGTGAATCGGCGTACGCGGTGCTCCCGATTTCGTGGGCTGCCTGCAGCGAAACACCCGGTTCCGCCGTCGGCGATCTCCGGTCGGTAGTCCCATCAACCAATTGCTGACTCTGGAGCCAACGTGGATTCGTGGCCACTTCAAGCAGAGCTCCCGGAGCCTCGGTCTCAAAAACACCACTGTCTAACCGGAAGACGTAATGAGTCCGGCCATTCTCATCATCCACGTAAGCCAACGAGAGCGTACGCGGCTCTGGCCGAGAGGCTGCCGCTGGTCGAGCGGAACACAAGACCACTGTCTGTGAGCGTGAAATTGCCGGGAAGGGGTGGGAGGCCCCAGGAGGAGAGATAGCCCCGGATCACCGCGCCTCGCCGCTCCGGCTGAGGGTGCGGAACTGCCGTTCGATTTTTCCCTTGTAGTATCGGCCGCAGAAGTTAGCGCATAGGCTGCGCCTCGGCTGCGGACCTGTCCCGCGACCAGCGCCGGCGCCAGAGAGGACCCGAGTCCAAGCGCCAGCAGCCAGGTGGCTCGAACGGCTCCGCTCAACGGCGGGCGACGCTCCCCGGATCGGGTGGGGCCACCTCGATGGAGCTGGAAGGCTCACGCCACGTTGTCTCCACCAGAATCCCGGTAAGGGCAACGATGAGCAGAACCATGGTGGCAAAAATCGCCATCGCCGTCCGAGCGAACCCGTTCGGATTCGCAGCCGGTATGGAGGCGCTGGGGGTCGAGGTTTCGGCAGACACGGTCACTTCCCGGAGTCTGAGGTGGGGGTTGAGTTAACTGGGAATCCGCAGCCGCTTCCCGGCCTGCAGCGTGTACTCGACGGGCAGAGCGTTGATCCGGCGGAGCGCGCGAAGTGAAACCCGATATCGCCGGGCAATCCCGATCAGGGTCTCGCCTGAGCGGACCCGATGGGTGGCGATGCGAGCTTGATGCCGGCTGAAGGCGGGGCCGTTCGCCGCGCGTATGGCCAGCGCCGACGGTACGGCAACCGTGGGGATCACCAGCCGGGTACCACTCTTCAGCCGCGCCGTTCGCGCTCTCGGGTTTGCGCCGCGAACCTCGGCCACCGGAAGGTGATAGCGCGCGGCGATGCTGCTCAGTCGCTCGCCCCGGCGCACCACGTGGGTCAGAAAGTGGACCCGCTTGGAAGCGGGCAGTTTCTCGTAGGCTTCCGCCACGTTCTCACCAGCGCCAGGCGGCAGCCGAACCACGGAGTGGGTGTGGGGAGGCGTGGCGAACCGGAGATACTGCGGATTGAGGTCCCGGATCTCTTCCGGGCTTACTTCGGCGAGACGGGCAATCACGTCCAGCCCAGTCACCCCATTCACGACCACCGAGTCGTAGGCAAAGGGCGCCACTTCAGACGGAGCAATGCCGTAGCGCTCCGGCTGCTTGGCCACCACGGCGGCGGCGATCAGTTTGGGGACGTAATCCTGAGTCTCAGTGGCCAGGAGGTCGGTGCTGGCCAACCGGAAGAAGGCCGCATCGCTCGTGACGTCGGTGCTGTCGAGCGTGCTCTCAATTTCATCCGCGGCGGCCTCCGCATCGGAGTCGTCTTCCTCCAGGGCCTCGCCCTCGGCGTCGCTGCTGTCAGCTGAGGCTTCCCACTGAAGCTTGCCCAGGCTCCGGGACAGTTTGCCCGCGCCGGCGTTATAAGCCGCTGCGGCCAGGTACAAGGAGCCGAAGCGATCCCGCAGATGATGCAGATACCGGGCTGCGGCCTCGGTGGCTTTTACCGGGTCCCGGCGCTCGTCCACCCAGGTATCTACCCGCATGCCGTAGCCCCGAGCGGTTCCCTTCATGAACTGCCACATCCCCACCGCGTGTGAGCGGCTCACTGCCTCGTTGGAGTAGCCGCTCTCGATCAATGCGAGATATCCCAGGTCGCCGGGAAGACCTTCCTCCTCGAACCGCCGGCGAATCATGGACTCATAACGGGCACCGCGGGCCAGAAAGACGCTCAGGCCGGTGCGGGAGATGCCCTGGAAGTAGTTGAGGTAGTACTGGACCCGGGGATGATTGGCGAAGCTCCTGACGTCGATGTCCCACCGGACATCGTCAGGGAGGAACTCGGGAACACCCGCGGCATCCGGCTGTGCGTCAGCGAGATCGTTGACGCTCGAATCCGCAGCGATCTCGCGCGGGGCGGCACGCTCCAGGTATGGAGCGCGAACTCCGGGAATGGCGGAGACTGGAGCGATGCCGTGAGGAGCCGGCGGAATTGCACGCGCGCACGCGGCAAGGGCCAGAAGATTGGTCCAGAGAATCAGCCGCTTCATGCCTGCCAGGGATTGAGTGCGGGAGTTGTACTGCCGAGCGGGGCTAGCTGCACAAAACGGGCCGGGCAACTTTGAATGCCACAAGGCTTTGCAGGTAATGACTTAGGAATCCCCCCAGCTCAGCGAGGGCATGCGCGGTCCGGCAAAAGTCTTTGTGCCTCGGCAAAACGCAGCTAGCTTCCGCCGCGCATGGGCCAACCCACCCGCCACGATCCCTACGCCGCGCTTCGCATCCTCAACTTCCGTTGGTTCATCTACAGCATGCTGGCGATGACCGTCGCCACCCAGATTCAGGCGGTCGTGGTGTCCTGGCAGATCTACGAGCTGACGCGCGATCCACTCTCACTGGGTCTGATCGGTTTGGCAGAGGCCGTGCCGTTTATCGGATTCGCCCTGTTCGCGGGCCACGTGGCCGACCGAATCCCACGGCTGCGCGTCTCTCTGATCGCCCTGGCGGTCCTACTGGTTTGTTCGCTGAGCCTGTTCGGCTTCACCCTCCGGCCCGACCTTATCAGGTCAGGCAGGGTCTGGCCGATCTATTTCGTCATCTTCTGTAGCGGAATCGCCCGGAGCTTTCTGCAGCCGGCCCGTACAGCCCTGGGAGCGGAGCTGGTACCACGGGACCTCTACCCCAACGCGGTCACCTGGCGCAGCTCCACCTGGCAGCTGGCCGAGGTGGTCGGTCCGGCGGTGGGCGGTTTGGTCTACGGATTTGGCAGTGCACGGGCTGCCTACGGTGTTGACGCCGCACTGATGGGAGTGGCTCTGCTGGCTCTGGCACGGCTGCGGCACGCCCCGACTCGCAGCGCACCAGCGGACGAGTCGTTTCTTCAGAGTTTGGCAACCGGGATCCGGTTCGTCCGGGGCCAGCCGGTGGTGCTCGGCGCACTCACCCTCGACTTATTCTCGGTGTTGTTTGGCGGTGCCGTCGCCCTGCTTCCTGTTTTTGCCGCGGAGATTCTCCATGTCGGCCCTGAGGGGCTTGGAATCCTGCGAGCGGCACCTGCCGTCGGCGCGGTCCTGATGTCCCTGGTCCTGGCTCACCGGCCCCCGCTTCAACGCGCCGGACGCACCCTGTTCGTCAGCGTGGCTCTGTTCGGACTGGCCATGATCGGGTTCGGGCTGTCCCGCGACTTCTATCTTTCCACGGCCCTCCTGGCCCTGAGTGGCATGGCCGACACCGTCAGCGTGGTGGTTCGGTCCACCCTGCTGCAGGTAATGACCCCCGACCATCTGCTGGGCCGAGTGGCATCGGTGAATGCCATTTTCATCGGCAGCTCGAACGAGCTCGGCGCCTTTGAATCCGGCACCGCGGCTCGCCTGATCGGCACGGTGCCGTCTGTGGTGTTCGGGGGGTTGGCTACGTTGCTGGTAGTGGCGACGACGGCAGCTGAAGGTGCCCGAGCTTCGGCGGCTGCGAGAGCTTGTTCCAGGCGACTAGTAAACAATCGCACTCAGCCCTGGCGGCGTCCGCAGCAGCTCGGCCAGTCGTTTGAGTCCGTCTTCCAGTCTTGCCCGGCTCATGCCGCCGCCCAGGCAAACTCGCACAGCATGGGGAGCGGTTTCCCGGCCGACCAGGAACTCGTCGGGCGAATTGACCACGACCCCCCGCGCGCGGGCCTGCGACACAAAATTCTCGGCGCGCCAGGGCTCCGGCAGCTGCATCCAGAGATGAAAGCTGACCGGGCCTGACGCCGGCAGCCACGGCCCCAGGATCTGCCGCGCCAGCCGATGCCGCGCGGCTGTTTCCACCCGCTTCCACTCCGCCATTTCGTCGGCCCGGCCAGTCTCGATCCACTGGGTGACGATCTCGGCCATGAGCGGCGCGGTGAACCAGGTGGTGGCCTGCATGGTCGCGCTTACCCGCTGCATCTCGGCGGCCGGCGACACGACGTATCCAATCCTGAGCCCTGGGGCGAGGCTCTTCGACGTGCCGGTGATGTAGAACGTGTGGTCCGGGGCTAATGCGGCGATCGGCGGCAATGGCTCCGCCGGCAAGAATCCGTTGACGTCGTCCTCCAGGACCGTCAGGCGGTGGCGCTGGATGATGTCCGCGATCTCCCGTCTCCGCTGCAGCGGCATCGTCCGTCCGGTTGGATTCTGCAGGGTAGGCATGCAGAAGAGCGCGCGGGGAGAACTGGACTGGCATGCGGCCTCCAACTCGGCGGGCAGCAGGCCATCCTGGTCCATCCGAAGCCCCTGCACCCGAAGCTGAAGCAAGCGTGCCAGCGCAGTTATGCCGGAATAGGTCACCTCCTCAGTCGAGGATCAGATCGCCGGGCCGCGCCATGGAAGCCAGCAGCACCGCGGCCCCATGCTGTGCGCCGCTGGTGATCACGACTCTCTCGGGCTCAGCTTCGAGTCCCCATCGCTTTAGCCAGGCGGCCGCCGCGGCACGGTGCCGCGCCATCCCGTGGGGCGGCTGATAGATGTCCACTAGCTGGTGCAGGTCCCTTCTCTGCGACAACAGCTTCAAGGTTTGGGCGAGCGTCGGATCGTCGGACGGTCGCACCAGCCTTCCCCGGCTCAGGTCGATCAGCCCGGCATCTTCGCTTTCATCCGCCCCTTCCCGATAGCTGGGATCCTCCCTCCGAACGAATGTTCCCCGTCCCACCTCTCCTCTCACGATCCCACGCTGCTCGGCGACGGTGTAAGCCCGGCTCACGGTTCCGATGGCAATGCGCAGGCGATTGGCCAATTGCCGTTGGGTGGGAAGACGGGTTCCTGGAGGCAGCCGCCCGCCCTCCACGTCACGGTGCAGGGCCTCAACCAGGGCGAGGTACTTGGGCTCAGCTGCCGGATCGAGCTCTGGAGTCCAACTTGTCATAGTGACAATCTGTTATTTGACACGAATTGTGTCAACATTGATATTGTGTCACATCACCCCGGTTAGGAGGGCCGTGCCTGCTTCCGACATCCGCAAACCTCGAAGGAGCGGCCTGCCAAACCTGGGTCCGCCCGAGAGTCGATCCGGCGATCGTCGGAAGGATCCGACCTCGTCGGCGAATAGCTCTCATTCTCTGGCTTGCCCTGGCTGGGATCTGGGGCTCCACCTGGCTGGCCATCAAGCTCGGACTCCGAGACCTGCCGCCGCTCACCTTTGCGGGAATTCGATTCGCCCTTGCGGCGGTGTTGCTGGGCGGGATCGTGCGTGATCCAGCGGATTCGGCTGCCCGCTCAGCTGGAGAATGGGGCCTGCTGGCCTATACCGGATTCCTCAGCATCACGGTGAACTATGCGCTGGTCTTTTGGGGCGAGCAGTACATCTCGTCCGGCTCTGGCTGCGCTGCTGAGTGCTACGGTGCCGCTCTTCGGGCTTCCTCTGGCCCACCGGTATCTGCGTGCGGAGCCGCTTACCCGACGAAAGATCGTCGGTGTCCTGCTGGGTTTGCTCGGCGTGGCGGTGGTGTTCTCCGGCGAGCTTGGCACAGGAGGTCCGCAGGCGTTTGCCGCCAGTGCCGGCATCATCGTGGCGGCATTGGCCACCGCTCACGCCAGTGTGCTGGTCAAAGCCCGGGGGACCCACATCGAGCCGGCGGTGCTGGCGGGAACCCAGATGTTGGGCGGATGCTTGCCCCTCCTGATAGGTGGCATGCTGCTCGAGGGAAGCCCGCTGGCCTTCCGCTGGACGCCAATGGCGCTTGGAGCGCTGGCGTATCTCACCATTCTGGGCTCGGTGATCGCTTTTTTGATGTACTACTGGCTTATCCGCCATACCAGCGGTTACCGGCGTGCTCATGATTCCCCTGGTCACTCCGCTGATTGCAGTGCTGGTGGGAGTCGCCTTCGGGGGAGAGTCGATTGGGTGGCACACCGCGCTGGGTGGAAGCGCGATCATTTCGGGCGTGGCGCTGGCAGTCCGCGAGGACATAAGCATAAAAAATGAAGGGTGAAAGATTCCTCGCTCTTTCACCCTTCTCTTTCACTGCCGAGCCCTACGCTGCCGACTCGCCGGCCGTCCTGGGCTTGCGGGTTTCCACCTGGCGCTTGAGCCAGTCGATCTGGTCCTTGATCGTCTGCCGAGTGGCCTTGGTCGCGAGCCAATCGAGCGCACGCTCACGCTCTTCCTCACTGAACACCGGCGAAGCGGCCAGCCGCTGGTAGAACGCCACCTGTTTTTCGGTGGGCGCATAGGGACCCGGCCGCCCTACCGCCTCAGTCCGGTCGCTTATCCGACCGGTAGGGGCAAGCACCTCACTGCGAGCAGCCACGCTCGCCGGAAGCGGAAATGCCCGGGCAGCACTGGGGATGGTACCCGGCTGCGCCTCGACGACCCGGGTTTGTCCCGATTGGCGCGCCGTTGCCATTACCTGAGCGCGCACGTTGCCTGGAATCAGACGAAACCGCGCATTTCGCGCCGCCTTCATGGCGCCGTGCTCATACCAGTGTGGATTGAGCTGGGGCCCTCGGCGAGCAACCACGTCCTCACCGGCGAGAATTTTCCGAACGAATTCCCGGATCTCCGGCTCGTTGAAGTTCTCCGCCATCCAGCCCAAATAGTCCCGGCCTTCCTCGCTGCTCGAGGAGGTCGCGATAGGTCTTGCCCCGATATTTCCTGCTGGGAACCTTGGCATCCAGGTCCAGCGGAACGGCCTCATAGTAGAGGGCCTGACGCTTGACCCCGATCACCTGATCGAGACGGACGTCCTGGCCCGAGGGTGAAACCGCAAACCGCGCGGCCTTGACCTTGAAGAGCGCCTCCCGTGCCTCGCCCTCGCCGATCAACTCGTACTGGAGATCTTCCTCCCGAATGACCTGACCCTGGGAGACCAGCGCCATGCAACATTCGTCGACTCCGGTCTTGGAGAGCCCAACGACTTCCTGTCCTCCCTCCCGCACCACATAGACCAGGTCGGTGCTGGCCACCCCCTCCAGTTCCCGGCGGAGCGCCTCCTCATCCATTCGGTCCATCAGCTGAAACGGGTCCCACGCTTTCGGCTGGGCGGTAGCCTCAGCCTGCTCCATCGTGTCTGACATTCCGATCTCCGATTCATTGAAATGGGCCGGCTCGGCCAGCCCTCCGAGTCTCATTCCTGGCACCGACACGAGGGTTTAAACCATCTCGGGCCCGTACTGGTTCCACCAGGTAAGCTGAAAAATAGCAATGACTTAGCTCAGGTCAACAGGGTCTAAGTCGCGTAATACCAAAGATTTACCGAAGGGTATTATCGCATGCGGGGACTATCGGCGAGGGATTAGCGTCTATTGAGGTCTGAAAACTGAGAGGGGCCGAACACCGTTCGGCCCCTCTCACCGGTACGCTCTCGCGCTACTCATCGCGCTGTTTCTTGTAGAGCCAGTACTCGGGTCCAGCCAGATTCTCCGGCCAATCGTCGAAGTGAAGATCTCCCCGCCAGGTGTGGTCGGTCTGATCCTCGTCCTCCGAGCTCTCCCAGGGAAGGTCTCCACCAGTTTCCCACGGCCGCTCGTCCTGATGGCTCATTGGGCTCCTCCGCTGCCGCTTGGCGCCGCACCATGCGGCACCATACCACGAAATGCCGGGCTGGGGAGCCCGGTTTTTTGCCGTATCGGGCCGTAATCGCAAGTCGCGGGCCGCCGTGGGGCTGTCGGTGGCTAACTATGGAGTGGGAGCTGAAGAAAGCGACCGCCGAAGTACCGTTCGGCTGAGGGCATGTTCGGGTCACAGGAGGGGTAGCGTGGCCGAAGTGCTGGGGCTACAATTCCGCCTCTTCGATCAGTCTCGGGACGTGGCGCAGTCCGGTAGCGCACTGCAATGGGGTTGCAGGGGTCGCGGGTTCAAATCCCGCCGTCCCGATTGGAAGGGCCGCTCAAGCTGGCGGCCATTCGCGCATTCAGGCCCAGGATCCCAAATGAAACCGAACAAAGTGCCCGTGTTGGTACTACTCGCCCTGGCCGCTTGCACCGGCAAGGCGGATCGTGAGCGCGCCGCCTGCCGCCGGCGGCTTCAGTGCTGCTCTCGGCGTAGATACCACCGCCATGACCAGGACGCCCTCCGGATTACGGTACCAGGATGTGGCGGTCGGGAGCGGTACAACCGCAACGGCGGGGAAAACCGTATCGGTGCACTACACCGGCTGGCTGCCCAATGGAGAGAAGTTCGACAGCAGCCGAGACCGCAACCAGCCCTTCGGATTTGCCCTCGGCGCCGGGCAGGTTATTGCCGGGTGGGATGAAGGCGTAGCCGGCATGAAGGTCGGCGGGCGTCGCAAGCTCGTCATTCCGCCGGATCTCGGGTATGGAACCGCCGGTGCTCCACCAGACATCCCACCCGGCGCAACGCTGGTGTTCGACGTCGAGCTGTTGGACGTGAAGTGACGCAGGTCAGGGCGTGCGGCGGAGCACGATCACGACTGGGCTGACTTGCTTCTCATTGCCTTGCCACCACCGTAGTTGGAGCGCTTACCACTTCCCAGCGTCCCGGGCAGCAGGAAATCCTCGGTCGCCACTGCCAGTGTGTAGTGCTCCGGGTGCTTAACCCGGAGAAAGAACTCTCCCAGCTGAGTTGGTATACACCACCCCATCATTCAGCTTCACCGCAGCGCCTTCGACCGGATTGCCTGACTCATCGCGAACGGTGCCCTGAACCACGTACCGAGCCATGGCCCCACCAATCTGCTGCGGCTGGATTCCGCCAAAGCTTCCCATGTACAGGAACGTGCTCCCCGAGGCGGAGTAATCCACTGTTCCATCCGGGCCGGACGTAGGTGCCGAGATTGGTCGAGTAGCTTCCCAGCTGCAGCCGCGCGGTCAGATTCAAGGCGCTGCGGAAGGGGCTCAACGGCTGGAGCGGCTGATGCACGATCTGATAGTCCAGCCCAAACTCTCCGAAGCTGGTCCTGAGGCTGGCGCCGCACAGCACCGTCGGCTCTCCATGGTGAAAGACGATCTGCTGGCTTAACCCGAAATGGGGGGACAGACGCCACCTGAGGTTTGCCAGCGGAGTAGTAACCGTAGGCTGTCCTTCCGGGCGACTTTGCAGGAGAAACATCTCGGCGTCGAGCCAGCGAGTCAGCTCGCGTCCCACCGCAAGGTACGAGCTGAGATTGGAGATATCCTGAGACTCTGAGTGATACACGCCTGCCGTCAGCCGCAGCTCACGCCAGCGACCTCCAGCGAACACGGTGTTTCCCACGGCGCGTATCGGGGGCTGGGCATCCGCCGAATCCTGCACGAAGTTTTGCCGGGCGAATCCGACGGAGAACTCGGGACTGAGATCGTAGGTAAAGGTCAGGTTTTCCCGGTCTACCTCGGTCTGATTCGGGGTCGGAACCGGCGCTCTCCTGAACCGATCCGGATTCCAAACATAGGAGCCCATCAGCCCGACCCGGCCCTCGCGGACGGACACACTGGACGCGGCGTAGGGGCGATCGGAACCCATCCCGATCACGAAGCCGGTCGTGAGATCGGGAGAGGGCTGCCATTCGATCACCCGGGAGGACCGTCTGCTGACGAGCAAAGATGGCGCTGGTGGTGAGATAGAGGTTGGGCTTGACGGAGTGCCGTAGAAACACGGCGCCCATTGGCTGCTCGATGTTGGTCGGCTGGAAGGCCGGTGCTCCGACTCCCGCCGAGCTGGCACCGCCGAAGACCAGGTAGGAGGTCCGCTCGATTTCCGCCTGCGTAGCTGAGTCCCTGGACCAGCAGATTGTATCCTGGAGTGAAGATGTCGGTGGGAAGCCGCACGACCAGCGCGCTGTTACCGACACCCGAGGGTGTCGCCATGGCCGGCGGCCTTTCTCAGGAAAGCGCCCGCGCGAAAGCCGTCCAGATATCCCAACCCCACCCAGCCGTCCACCCCGGATCGCCAGAAGTTGGCGGTTGCTCCGTAGCCGCCCGAGAGCGAGGAGCCGCCACCCTGCATCTCAACTACCGTCTGAGCCTGAGCGATGATGGCGGGAAAGAACAGCAGAACCGCGGCAAGGATGGCCTTCCCCGCCAATCGGGATTGGCGGACCGAGCGGGTCACGGCCGGAGAGCGCTCGCGCTCGAATCGGCGGCGAGCGACGCCGCTACGGGCGTCAGGACTGTATCGACGGTGAAACGGGCGAAGCGGATGCTCAAGCGCATCGGCTGAGCCGGACTATCCCACTCGAGCTCGGCCCAACGACGGCTGTGAGGCATGAGGGGGAACCCGCCACCCGGTTGTCCGACCTTGTCGTGAGTACTCACGGTCAGTTGATGAACCCGGCCCAGGTGAGGCCCCAGATTCTCCAGCTGGACCCGGACCTTGTTCGTGCCGGGATCCTGCTCGAACCGGCGAATCACAACCTCTTCCTTTCGGAGCGGTTGCTTCTGATTCAGATAGACCACGTGAGGCAGAAGAATGCGGACGTTCAGCCCGTTATCCGTTCGCGCTCCCGTCATTGCACTCAGGATCGTGAACCAGGCGGGAAGACTGTCGCTGTGGCCTCGTAAAAAACCGTCCGGCTTCCCTTCGGAGGGAGCCGAAAGCTCATCTCCGAAAGCTTCACGTGGATATGGCTGGTATCGAGCGGAACGTCGATCACGTCGCCCGCTTCGGAGATGCGGAAGCCGCGCACTTCGAGCACGACGCTGAGGGGGAAAATCGACGCATTCTTGAGTTGGAAGCTGGAGCGGGCTCGTTCCTGATACTCAGCGATGGGCGGACTCACCGACTGCGCCACGATCGGCCGGAGCGGCAGGAAGGCCCCGCAGAGGACCACCAGACTCAGCCAGGCTGTTCGGCTGTCGGGCTTCACTGGGTAATCACCCGAAGGTTGAGCACGCCGGTGTACGAGCCGGCAGGCAGGGTGGGGAACCCTACCAGATTCAGCTGCAAGTCGAGGTTGTCAGTGCGACTCGTATTTTTGTTGCTTCCGTTGATCGTCGACCGAGTAGAGTTGCAGGCTGCCGCCGGCGGTACCCACTCCGGCGAAGGCATTCTGCGTAATCGCAGTAAACGCGGTCGGAAGCCCGGTCGACATCCGGGCCAGCACTCGGCTGGAGGGGATTTGTGTCGTCCCGCCAACCAGCGCCTGTGCCGGAACCAGGAAATAGGCCACCAGATTCACCGTGTTGGTCTGCCCCGGGTTGACGCTCCAGGTGGTCTGAAGGACCACCGGAGACGGGAAGCTGTTAACCGCATTATCGGTTACCCCGGCTATGGTCTGTATTGCGCCGGAGGTGATCACCAGAGAGAGGTCGGCAGGAGACGTTGCCGCCAAGGAGATGATCCGGGCCTGCCCACAAAGCTCCTTCGCCCCGAGCACCAGGAAGGCGCTCAGGGCGAAGGAGAAGACCGAACGTACGGCTGCCCATTGCTAGGCCCAGGTATTTCGTTCGTGGCTTACTGAACGATCGCCTGGAGGTTGAGCGTACCGGTGTAGTTGCCGGCCATGGTGGTCGTGCCGGTCAGGTTCAACCGGAGATCCAGCTGGTCGGTGCGGGTACCGAAGTAGCTGCCCGCGGCCACTGCCTGGCTGAAGAGCTGCAGGCTTCCGCCGGCGACGCCGACGCCGCCCACGGCACCGTTGGTGAAGGCGGCAAACGCCGTGGCCCCAACCCGACCCTCGACCTTCGAGGAGGGAATCAGGTCAGTACCGTTCACCAGCGCCTGCGCCGGGGTGGCAAACCAGCCGATCATCCGCACCGAGGAGCCGGCGTTCAGGTTCCAGTCGGTGGTCAGGCTTACCGGGGTGAACTGGTTGGCCGTGGAGTTGTCCGTGATGTTGGCCAGGGTCGCGGTGGCGACGTTCGTGCTCACCGTCAGGGTGGCTGCCTTCGTCGCGGTAAGCGCAACGGTGGCAACGTTCGAGGTCAGTCCTACCTGGGCCGACGCGGTGCTGGAGCCGGCCAGCGCAAGCGCGACTGTACCCACAAGGGCGTTCTTCAACAGGGCATGCATTGCTCGAGACTCCGGGCTGAGGTTCGGTCTGGGACTACCGATCAGCCCGAAGTACAAGACACGTGCCCGGCTTTGTACCGTCCACCAGCCGCCGATTTCTTTACAGCTTGCCCCATCTTTCGGAGCCGACCCGACGGGGGTTGCACCCCGCTGCTGTCAACCCGGAGCTCATCCCCAGGTCATAGAGAGCTAGGTAAGGTCCGGCGAGCTAAATGGCGAGCGAATAATCGCTTAGGCAACAGAACCGGAGCGAGGTACGAAGCCGGCGGCTCAGTCTGAATCTTGAGTGTAAGCCGTGTTGTCGAGAGGTTTGTATCGCCGGTGTTACAAATCTGCCCGGTTCCTGGACGGGAGTGTGCCGGTTCTCACCCCCGGAGCAGAGCCCGTCAAAATGCGACGGTTTAGTGCAGGTAGTGGGCTAGTCTTCGTCATGATCCCGGTCATGGTCTCGCTTACGGCGGGCCGGGTCTTCTTCGCTCCCCGGACGAACCAGCTGGATGGTCCCCTGGAACGACTCGAGGGTGACCTGCGCGCTGCCCGAGCCCAGAGTGAAGTTGAACCCTTTCCCTTTCCGGGTGCCCCGCAGGGGGACCGGGAATTCGGACTCGAAATCGCCGCTGAAGGTGGAAACCGTCACCCCGGCACTCGTCCCCTCCGGTACGGTCAGTGTCAGGTCTCCGTTATGGGTTGAGAGCGCATAGCGGCCGCCGCTCCTGATCGGACCGGAGTAGGAGATGTCGCCGTTCACCGTGTTGGCATCCACGCTCGAAGCATTTACCCCCTGCAGCAGGATCTCTCCGTTTACCGTTTGGGCCGCGACATCGCCGGAGCTGTTCGCTACTTCCACGTCCTCGTTCACCGAGTTCACGTTGATCCGGCCTTTGGCTCCCCGCAGCCGGACCGACCCCTGAACCGAACGCAGCGAGATCAGGCTCTCCCCACCGGTGACATCCACTTCGCCCTCGACCGTCTCGACCGAGATGGGTGCCCGGATCCCTTCGACCTTGGCGTTGGTATTGACCCCACTCAGGCTGAGCGTGATCCAGGCGGGCGCGCTGATCCGAAGCGTGATCTCCTCGGGAGGGCCGTGTCGCCCATGGGTCCGAATACTGATGGCGGTCGCGCTGCTGGAAATCTCGAGCTGATCCTGATCGGCGCCACTGGCCTCGATCCGAACCGCGTTTCTGTTCCACGCGCGCACCGTGACCTCGCCCGCATAGGCATTGACGTCCAGGCGCTGACCCCGCACCGCGTTGAGCGTGGTATCCGCCTGGACAATGGGTGACAGCGCCAGGGTACCGGTCAGGAGGGCGAACAGCACGTGGAGATCCTTTCAGCTCACCGGAACGAGGGCGGCGGCCTGGCGCAGCAGGTCCAGTTTACGCCGCATCGTTTCGGCCAGGTGAGTGTTGAGGTACAGGTTGGCTGAGTCGGCGTCGAGTGCGCGCTGTGCCTCAGCAATGGCCCGATCGATGGCGGCCAGATTTTGTTCGATGATCCTGACCGTGGTGGAGTCGAGCTTGCCCCGCCCCTCGGCCAGCACCCGCTCCAGGTCGGCCACGGCAGCGGCATAGCTTTGAGAGGCATTGGGCTTCATTGCCACGCTGACGGCGGGAGTGCCCTCGGGCGGGCTCGACGGGGCGGGAGCTGACACCACCGACTGGCGGGCAGTCCCGCTCATGAACCAGACGGCTCCGCCCGAAACGGTCATCAAGGCAATGCTGGCCGCAGCAAGCTGAGGCAGGGAGAACGCCCAGCGGCGGCGCACTCGGCGCTGAGCGCCGAGATCCACCACGTCCTGAGACTTGGATATCCCTGCCCCGATTCGAGCGGCAATGCCGGGCCAGAGATCGGTGGCCGGAGGAGGATTCTTGAGCGTACGCGCGCGGCGCACCACCCGCCGAAGATCGGACACGATCAGCGAGCATTCGGCGCAGCTCTCGAGGTGCGACTCGAGCGCATGCCGCTCCCATTCGGGCAGCTCTCCGTCGAGGTATTCCGACAGCCGATCGGTCCAGGGATCCTGGGTCATGATTCCTCCTCAGCGCTCCAGATGCTGACGCAGCGCCATTCGCGCACGATGCAGCTGGGATTTGGACGTGCCGGTAGCAAGGCCGAGCATCTGGGCAATCTCCTCATGACGGTAGCCCTCTACATCGTGTAGCACGAACACCTCCCGGGCTCCATCGGGCAGCCGCTCCATGGCTGCCTCGAAATCCATCGACATCTCCGGTGTGGCCCGGCGGCTGGGAACCGTCTCCAGCACCATGTCGCCCTCCACGTACCGCTTGCGCCGGGTGCCCAACGTCTCCCTCCGGGCCAGGATCACGTTTACCGCCAGTCGGTGAAGCCAGGTTCCAAACGCGGCCTCGCCCCGAAAGGTGCCGAGCTTCTGCCAGGCCCGTACGAAAATGTCCTGGGCGACTTCATCTGCATCGTCGTCGTTGAGCATGCGGCGAATCAGTCCGTACACCTTGGGCACGTGCGTCCGGTACAGCCGCTCGAACGCACTGGCATCTCCGCTGGCGGCGAGCGTGGCGTCCACTGCATCCGGATCGGTCCTGCCGGTCGGTTCGTGCTCCAGAGTCGCCACTCCCAGGCCGAGTTCGGTCATCGCGGGGGGATTGGATCGTACGGCGGCCCAAAAGGTTGCAGGCCATTCTGCGAAAGGCTAGCCTTGATCCGGCCATCTCCAGAGCGCCCTATGTCGATGCTGACGCAGCCCCATCAGATCTCTGCCCCGAGAGGATCGGCCCTCTCCTGCCGTGGTTGGCACCAGGAGGCCGCCCTTCGGATGCTCATGAACAACCTGGATCCCGCGGTGGCAGAGCGGCCGGATGAGCTCATCGTGTACGGCGGAGGAGGGAAGGCCGCCCGCAACTGGGAATGCTACGAGCGCATCGTCGCCACGCTTCGCCGTCTGGGGAACGACGAGACGCTGCTGGTTCAGAGCGGGAAGCCGGTCGGCGTGTTTACCACTCACGAAGAGGCGCCTCGCGTCCTGATCGCCAACGCTCACCTGGTGCCACGGTGGGCCACCTGGGACGAGTTCCGCCGGCTCGAAGCCCTGGGCCTCACCATGTATGGCCAGATGACCGCCGGCTCCTGGATCTACATCGGAACTCAGGGAATTCTGCAGGGCACCTACGAGACCTTCGCCGAATGCGCCCGACAGCACTTCGGGGGCACCCTGAAGGGCCGGCTGGTGGTGACCGGCGGACTGGGCGGCATGGGTGGGGCGCAGCCGCTGGCAGCCACCATGAACGGCGCCGCCTTTTTAGGGGTAGACGTTGACGAGGAGAGGATTCGCCGGCGGGTCGCTACCCGATACTGCGACCGATTGGAGACCAGCCTGGACACCGCCCTCCAGCAGGTCGAGTCGGCCCGGGCGCGAGGGCAGGCGCTCTCGGTTGGCTTGGTCGGGAACATCGCCGAAGTGCTGCCCGAGCTGCTTCGCCGTGGGGTTGTTCCCGATGTGGTGACGGACCAGACCTCGGCGCACGATCTCAGGCTGGGCTACATCCCGACCGGCCTCGATCTGGAGCAGGCCGGCCAGCTTCGCGAGGCGGACCCGCAGGCCTACGAAGCCAAGGTCCTCGATTCGATGGCGGTGCATGTGCAGGCCATGCTGGATCTCCAGGCCCGCGGAGCCGTGGTGTTCGATTACGGCAACAATCTTCGCGGACAGGTGGCCGACCACCGTGGCATGCAGTCGGCCTTCGACATTCCCGGCTTTGTGCCGGAGTTCATCCGACCACTCTTCTGCCGGGGTGCCGGCCCGTTTCGCTGGGTTGCACTCTCGGGAGATCCTGCCGACATCGCCGCAACCGACCAGGCCGTGCTGGACACCTTCCCTCAGAAGGAAGGACTGGCACGCTGGATCCGGCAGGCCCAGCAGCGGGTCGCGTTCCAGGGGTTGCCCGCCCGGATCTGCTGGCTGGAGTACGGCGAGCGCGCCGAGATGGGCGAGCGCTTCAACTGGCTGGTCAAAACTGGACGGGTGCGCGCTCCGATCGTGATCGGTCGGGATCACCTGGACACCGGATCGGTGGCCTCACCCAATCGCGAGACGGAGGGAATGAAGGATGGCTCCGATGCGATCGCCGATTGGCCGCTGCTGAATGCGCTGCTGAATACCGCCTGTGGCGCCAGCTGGGTCTCGCTTCACCACGGCGGTGGCGTTGGCATCGGCTATTCCATTCATGCCGGCATGGTGGCTGTGGCCGATGGGACCGACGTAGCCGACCGAAGGCTCCGCCGGGTTCTTACCGCCGATCCCGGTACCGGAGTGATGCGCCATGCCGATGCCGGGTACGATCTGGCCATCGAAACGGCAAAGGAGCGGGGCGTCGATCTGCCCATGGTGAACGACGTGAGCGGTTGACCATAAGCTCCTCCATGAAGGTCCTCGCAAATATCGGCCAGCTCGCCACCTGTCGCGCCGAAGGCGGGCAGGGCGACACGCACGTCATCTCCGATGCTGCCATGGCCTGGGACGCCCACGGGCGGATCTCCTGGGTCGGCACCCGAACGGGACCTTCCGGATGCTTATACCATCGCCGAACGGATCGATGCCGGCGGCAGGTTGGTTATTCCCGGCCTCATCGACTGCCACACGCATTTAGCGTTTGCCGGCTGGAGGGCGGACGAGTTCGTCCAAAGGATCCAGGGCCGGAGCTATCTGGAGATCTCCCGCTCCGGAGGTGGAATCCTCTCTACCGTCCGAGCCACCCGTGCCGCCGGCGAAGACCACCTCGTGACACCGCGCGAAGGGGTTTCTGCGGGAGATGCTCGCGTTGGGCATCACCACCGTTGAATGCAAGAGCGGATACGGGCTGGACGAGGAGAATGAGCTCAAGCTACTCCGGGTCTATCGGCGGCTGGCAGCGGAGCAGCCGGTTCGGGTGGTGCCCACTTTCCTCGGTGCTCATGTGGTTCCCCCTGAGTTCCGGGAGCGGCGAGCGGAATATCTCGAGCTCCTCATTGAGCGGATGATCCCGCGGGTGGCGCGCGAGCGGCTGGCCGCCTTCTGCGATGTGTTCGTCGAAGATTCAGCGTACACCGTGACCGAAGCCAGGCAGATCCTTCGGGCCGCGGGCGCGCAGGGTCTCCGGGCCAAACTCCACGCCGACCAGCTGACCTCCGGCGGTGGAGCTGAGCTTGCGGTCGAGGTGGGTGCCGTCTCGGCCGATCACCTGGAGTTCATCTCTGAAGGCGGCATCCGCGCGCATGGCCGGAGCAGGAGTGGTGGCAGTGGGCTTGCCGCTGGCGACGGTGTACCTGAACCAGCCTCCGCTTCCGGCCCGCCGACTGATAGAGGTCGGCGTTCCGGTGGCAATCGCGACGGATTTCAATCCCGGCTCCGCTCCCTCCTTTCACCTCCCCTTTACGCTGACGCTCGCCTGTACGCTGCTGCGGATGACACCGGCGGAGGCGCTGAAGGGAGCCACCATCCATGCGGCACGGGCGGTCGGGCTCGAGCACGCTGTCGGCTCGCTGGAGCCAGGAAAACAGGCCGACTTTGCAGTGCTGGATGCTTCGGATCCCGACCAGTGGCTCTACCATCTGCGGCCGAACGCGTGCGTCATGACTGGTGTGGGCGGTGTCTCTCTGGTCATCATCCAACGGCGTAATTCAGCCCGCCTGAGATATGTCACCCGCGGCCTCGCGGCTCTGACCGTGTGGCACCCGTTACGAGGTTGTGCCGAGTGGGGTGATGTTCAGGCTCCTTGCGCGGTAATGGGGCCTGATGCACTGTAGTACCAACTTTCACAGACTCGATGTGGTCATCACCTCGGAGGCGCCATGGCATTGCGCGTGTGCGGCACGTCCGTGTTTTTCTCGCTCCTCAGCGCTCAGCTCGCTGTGGGACAAGTCCGCCAGATCAGCGGGCGGGTAACCAATACTCAAACTCAAGGGGGAGTCCCCGAGGCAACGGTCTCTGTCAGCGGAACCAGTATCGTGGCCGGGACCAACAACCAGGGGAACTACGTCCTCAATGCGCCGGCGGGTGACGTCAGCCTCGTGGTCCGGGCCATCGGCTACAAGCGGCAACAGATCGCCGTTCCGGCATCGCAACCGACGGCGGACTTCGCTCTAGAGCCCGACCCGTTCAACCTGGAGGAGATCGTCATCACCGGGCAGGCCACCGGCCAGGAGCGTCAAAACCTGCCCAACGCCGTGGCAACCGTCTCCTCGAGTGAGCTGAACCGGGCGCCGGCTCCCACCCTCGAGAGTGCGCTACAGGGCAAGATTCCGGGGGCCTACATCCAGGCGAACTCCGGTGCGCCCGGCGGCGGGTATCAGCTCAACCTCCGCGGCGTCTCGACCATCAACGCCAGCGTGGACCCCTTGTACGTGGTGGATGGGATCGTGGTCAGCAACGCCGCGATTCCCAATGGACAGAACGCCGTCAGCTGTGCCCAGTGCGGCGGCAATCCCCGGAACCAGGACAACCCGGTCAACCGGATTGCCGACCTGAATCCCGAGGACATCGAGCGAATCGAGGTGCTGAAAGGTGGGTCGGCGGCGGCGATCTACGGGTCCAAGGCCACCAATGGCGTGGTCGTCATCACCACCAAGCGGGGCCAGGTCGGCAAGCCGCAGTTCACGTTGTCTCAGAAATTTGGAACCCACACCCGGGCCAATGAGCTGGGATCCCGCACCTTCGGCAGCTCTGGACGAAGCGCTTTCGGTGTTCAGCGACACCGCTGCGGTTACCGCCGCATTCCAGCCGGGAACATCCTTCAACTTCGAGGACGAGCTGTATGGCCGAACGGCCCTGTCCTATGAGACCAATGCCAGTGTGAGCGGCGGGACCGAGAACACCAAGTACTATGTGTCCGGCTTGTTCATGAACGACGAGGGCATTGCGATCAACACCGGCTACAAGAAACAGTCGATTCGCTCCAATCTGGACCAGGTGCTGGGGAATGGCTTCCAGCTTCAGGTCAATCTGGATGGCACGCACAGCATGTCCGAGCGGGGACTCTCCAACAACGACAACTCCAGCACCAGCCCCTTCGTCGCGTTCTCGGCCACGCCGAGCTTCCAGAACCTGCATGCCGGGCAGCGGGATTCACGAAGACGTCACGGCGGCCGACTTCCCGGTCAATGCCTTTAGCGCCAGCAATCCGCTGCAGACCTTCTCCCTGCTCACCAACGAGGAGGACGTCTGGCGGATCCTGGGTACCAGCACGCTGCGATGGACGCCGTTTCAGTCGGCCAAGAGCACGCTGCAGTTTATCGGCATCGGAGGCGTGGATTACTTCCAGCAGGACAACGACCTGGTGTCGCCGCCCGAGCTGCAGTACGAGAATGCGGATGGCCAGCCTGGAACCGTGGTGACCAGCAGGTCATCCAACCGGAACCTGAACGCGCCCTCAACATGAGTCACATCTACAACTCGTCCGGCTCGGAGGAGGGAACCCAGTTGACCACCTCGGGCGGGAATTCAGTACGAAGACCGAAAGCTGAATGCCACCCAGGTTCTGGGACGCACCCTGCTCTCGGGTCAGGAGAACGTCCAGCAGACGACGAGCCAGTCGGTTTCATCCCGCATCGAGCCGGTGCGGGACCTCGGCATTTTCGCGCAGGAAGAGGTGTTGCTGGCCGATCGCCGTTTACTGCTTACCGGTGGCGTTCGAGCCGACCGGAGCAGCGCCAACGGCGACACCGAGAAGTTCTTCCTTTATCCCAAGGCCGCGGCCTCCTACCGGTTTGTGGAGCCCTTCGGGGGTGTAGAGGAGTTCAAGCTCCGGGGTGCCTACGGCCAGACCGGAAACCGGGCGCTCTTTGGCGCCAAGTTCGTCACCGACACCACCGGAACCATCGGGGGCAATTCGGCACTTACATCGGAAACCGCGCGGGTGATCCCACCATCAAGCCGGAGCGACAGGACGAGTTCGAGGGCGGGTTCGATGCCACGTTTATACGTGGGCGGGCCGAGCTGACCATGACGGTCTACCAGCGCAACATACGGGATCTGATCCTGGAGCAAACCGTGGCCCCCTCGGTGGGCCAGGAGCTCCGGATCTTTGGCAACGGCGGCAGGATGCGGAACCGAGGGGTCGAGGCCTCGCTCACCCTGCAGCCGGTACAGAGCCGGGACATCAACTGGATCTTCCGCACCACGTTCTTTGCCAATAAAGCCAAGATCACCGAGCTGAACGTCCCGCCCTTCCAGACCGGCGGTTTTGCTCTTTCGCTGGGAACGTTCCAGATCGAGCAGGACAGCTCGCCGACGCAGATTTTTGGCATCATCGGGACTGATGCGGCGGGGAATCCGATCGCAGGCAAAGTGGGAGATGCCAATCCGGACTTTCAGATGTCCTTCTCCAATGACATCGACTTCCACCGGTTTACGCTGGGATTCCTGTTCGACTGGAAATAAGGCGGGGATATCATCAACCTGACCGAGTTCCTGTACGATATCTCCTTAAACAGCAAGGATTATCTCGAGCCTGGTGGTGGGGCGGACCGGACCAATCGCTTAGGCGCAGGTTTCACCGATGCCTATGTCCAGGACGGATCGTATCTGAAGCTGCGAGAGCTGAATCTCTCCTATAACGTCCCCGAGTCGTTTACCAGCCGGCTGTTTGGGGGTGGAGTGCGCTACGCCCGCCTGTCGGTGACCGGTCGGAACCTCCTGCGGTTCACGCCCTATCGCGGGCTGGACCCGGAGGTGAGCAACTTCGCCAACCAAGCGATCGTGCGGAATATCGATGTGGCACCGTTCCCGCCGAGTCGCAGCTTCTTCTTCTCGATCGACTTGGGGTTCTGACCATGACACCGACCACTCTCAGCAGACTGCTGCCGGTTCTCGCTCTGGTCGGAGTCGGCGGGTGCGACTTCGACATTGCCAATCCCAATAGCCCCGCGGTCATCGGAGAAAACCCTTCGGCCGCTCAGGTCGGCGCGGCGGCCAACGGCATCCTGATCGCCACCCGTCAGGATGTGGCCGACTGGGCGCTCGATGCCGCCATCTGGGGCCGAGAGGCGTTCCGCATCGACCCAGCCGATACGCGATTCGTACAGGAGATGATGCAGGGCCCCCTTGACCCGGGTAGCCGCGCCTTTGGCGGCGACCACTGGCTGGAGCCGTATTCGGCCATCCGCAGTGCCAACGACCTCCTGGCGGTCATTACCACTGCCAGCTCATTGACGCCAGAGCAACAAAGCGCCACCAGCGGCTTTGCCCATACGCTCCAGGCCTACAACTTCATGATCATCCTGGATTCCCATACCCAGGATCAGATTCCGATCGACGTGGGCCGCGATGCCAGCGCACCTCCGGCTCCCTTCGTCAGTAACGCGGAGGCCTGGAATCATGTAATTGCCTTGCTCGATCAGAGCGTGGCCGAGCTGGTGGGAGCGGCATTTCCGTTTACTCTGCCGTCGGGATTCGCCGGGTTCGACACTCCAGCAACCTTCCTCAAGTTCAATCGCGCCCTGCGCGCCCGGGTGGCTGTCTACCGCGGGGATTACGCCGGGGCACTCACGTTCCTCGGCGAATCGTTCCTGGATCCCGCGGCACCGATGGACCTTGGGGTCTACATGGACTTCGGCACCGGCGCGGGTGACGTGACGAATCCGCTCGCGGTGAGCTCGCAGACCAGCGAGAACTTTGGGCACCCGACGCTGGAAACTCAGGCGCAACTGCAACCGGGAGGAGCTTTGGACCAGCGCTTCCTGAACAAGCTGGTGAAGCGGCCTCCCCGGTCCGGTGGTACAACGAACACCACTCCGATCCAGACGTTCAGCTCAGACCTGGGCTGGATTCGCTACCCTAGTCCGAGCTCGCCGATCCCGCTCATCAAGAACGAGGAGCTGATCCTGTTGCGGGCCGAGGCCAACATCAACTTGAGCCAGCTGGGACCTGCAGTCACCGATTTGAATGTCGTGCGGCAGACCTCCGGACTCCTGGCACCCTACGCCGGCCCGGTCGATCAAGCATCACTGATCAACGAGCTGCTCTACAACAAGCGGTACTCCCTGATGTACGAAGGGGGCCACAGCTGGATCGACTACCGGCGTTATGGCTTGACCGCCAACCTTCAGGCAATCGATCGTCCGGGGCCCCCGCCCGACGTAATTTTCCCGACTCTGCCCATACCGACGGCAGAGACGCAGCCACGGAGCTGATTGGCAACCTCCACAAGGAAGGAGTTCCGATGATTGGCACGCGGTCTCTTGTCATCCTGACACTGCTGCTGGGGCTGCTCGCCTCCTGCGGCGGAGACGGGTGGCAAATACGCCGGTACCTGGAAGCGCGACCTCTACGGAGAAGGCGAAGTTCACATGAAGCTGGCCTCCAACGGCGGCGTGGAGCTGATGCTTCCCTCGCCCCGCTGGCCCGATTCGGTGGACATGAAGGGACGCGGTCGCTTCAACGGCGACACCCTGGTCTTCAAGGCCGATACCGCCGTCAGCGCCTGCCAGACCGGAGACGCTCGCTATGTGGTGAGCCGGGATCAGGACGAGCTTCGCATCGCCGGCTTGGGCATGGACACCTGCGGTGGACGCCGGGCAGCGCTGGTAGGAACCTGGCAGAAGTCGTAAGGAAGCGGGGCAGCAGGGCAGCGGGGCAGCAGGGCAGTGGGACAGCAGAACAGCCGGGCGCGGTTACTTCCCCACTTACCCGCTTCCCGTCTGCCCCGCTGCCGCCGGCCACTGTTGAGTCACGCAATGAAAGGCGCCGAGTCCCCAGACCAGATCGGTGCAATCGATGCCAACCACTTCCCGGGAAGGAAAGAGTTCCTGCAGAGTGGCGCGCGCCTCTTCGTCGCGCTCGGGATCATAGGTGGGAAGTAACACCACCCCATTGGCGATGTAGAAGTTGGCGTAGCTGGCCGGCAATCGCTGGCCCTCGTGCCACAGGCCTCGCGGCATTGGCAAGGTAACCACCCGCAGCGGAAGACCGTCCTGGTCGGTCATGCCCCGGAGCCGCTCCAGATTATCCTGGAGCGGCTCGTAGTTTTCGTCAGCGGGATCCTCCTCCACAACGGTGACCACGGTCCGATCGTCGACAAATCGGGTGAGATCGTCGACATGCCCATCGGTGTCATCGCCGGCAATACCGTCGCCCAGCCAGAGGATGTGACGCACGCCAAGGTATGCCCGGAGAAACTGTTCGATCTCCAGGCGAGTCAGCGCAGGATTGCGGTTGGGGTTGAGCAGGCAGGACTCGGTGGTCAGGAGGGTCCCCCGTCCGTTCACATCGATGGAGCCGCCCTCCAGCACGATGCCCGGCTGGAAGACCGGAAGGCTCAGCTCTTGGGCGATCCGGGTAGGTATGACGTCATCCAGATCGTACGGCGGGTACTTTCCACCCCAGGCGTTGAACCCCCAATCGATGATGGCCTGAGGATGTTCGACCTCCGGACGCTGAACGAAGATCGGTCCGTGATCTCGACACCAGGCGTCGTTCGTAGGATGGAGGTGGAAGAACACGTTGCCGGTGTCAGTGCCGCAATCGGACAGAAGCCGCCGCACTTCGTCTTCCATTGCGGGTCCGGCCACGTTGATATGGACTTCCTCGTGGTCGGCCAGAAGACCTACCATGCGGGCGAAGATGCGGGGAATCGGTGTGAACTTCCCCGGCCAGGACGCTTCCTTATGGGGCCAACTCAGCCAGGTGCCGCGGTGGGGCTCCCACTCGGCCGGCATCCGATAGCCCAGTTGAGCAGGAGTGGAGGACGTGCTTTCAGTCGAGATAGCGCTTGGTGAGGTCGGCGTAGGCGTCTATCCGGCGATCCCGCAGGAACGGCCAGTGCGTCCGACTGGCGTCCACCTTGGAGAGGTCACACCGCGCGATCAGGACTTCTTCGCCGGTGCCTCCCTTTGCGATCACCCGGCCTCCCGGATCGGAGACAAAGCTGCCGCCCCAGAACTCGATTCCCCGCGTCCGACGCTCCCTCGAATCCCACCCGATTCACCGCGCAGACGTAGACCCCATTGGCAATGGCGTGGCTTCGCTGGATGGTTTCCCAGGCGGCCTGTTGCTGTGCGCCGTGCTCTTCCTTCTCGGCCGGTAGCCAGCCGATGGCGGTGGGATAGAACAGAATCTGGGCGCCACTCATCGCGGTCAGCCGGGCCGCCTCGGGATACCACTGATCCCAGCACACCAGTACGCCGATGCGGCCGAACCGGGTGTCCCAGGAGCGGAAGCCCAGGTCGCCGGGCGTGAAGTAGAACTTCTCGTAGTACTGGGGGTCATCCGGTATGTGCATCTTCCGGTATTTCCCCAGGTACCGTCCGTCGGCATCGAGAATGGCGGCGGTATTGTGGTAGATGCCCTGGGCTCGTTTCTCGAACAGTGACGCCACGATGACCACCCCGAGCTCCGCGGCCAGCGCGCCCAGCTCCTCGGTTGAGGGTCCCGGCACCGGCTCGGCCAAATCGAAGCAGCGGTGGTCTTCGGTCTGGCAGAAGTACTGACTGCGGAACAGCTCCTGGAGGCAGACGATCTGGGCTCCACGTGCCGCCGCGTCCCGCACCCCCTGAACGGCGGCGGCCATGTTCCGGACGGGCTCGGGTGTGCAGCGCATCTGCACCAGTCCCAACGTCACAGCAGTTCGGATTCTGCGTCATGCCGGGATAATAATTTGGGGTCTGAATTCCTGCACCGTTCTCGTGACCTGCGTCACCTAGCAACCAGGGCGAGCAGACAATCTTTAGCTCACTCGACGCGCTGGACGGCCACACTAGAGGAGGGGTTCATTCACATGATTGGTGCTTGCCGGAAGCATTGGACTTTGCGGGGATGGAAGGCCTCACTGACAGGCGTGCTCGTGCTGGCCGGCCTCGCGGGCTGCGGGGGCGAACAGCGCTCCGGTGTGGTGTCGCGGGATACGACCCCGACCTCAGGCGCCGACGCTGCGGTCAGTACATCGAGCGACACCAACGCTCAGATGCGGGACACCTCCGGCGTAAGCCGGCCGGAATCGACCGGTGTTCGCGCCGATACCGCCAAAGCAGTCGCCACCAAGCCGGCTGCGCCGAAGCCGGCCCCCCGGCCGGCCAAGCCCAAACCTGCAGCGCAGGCCAGCGCTCAGCGTCCTGATACCACTGTTGAGGCGGCCGCTCCACGGCCCGACAGCGCCCCCAAGCCGGCGGAGAGCGCAGCCGCGCCCTCGCAGACAGCCGCGGCCGATGCGCCCCTGCGCGATCCTTACCACACGGCGCCGCTCGATACGGTTCCCCAGCAGGTTTACGACGGCTGGAAGCAATTCAACCTGAACTGCGCGCGTTGCCACGGCGAGGACGCGCAGGGAACGACCATCGCGCCGCACCTCATCGTGTCGCTCAAGCCGGACGGCCCCATCAACACCAAGGAGCTGTTCGTCCAGACGGTCTGCGCCGGCCGGCCCGCCCAAGGGCATGCCCTCATGGTGTTCTCTGGGTATGGAGATGCCCACGATCGAGGCGATCTACTCGTATGTGAAAGGTCGGAGTGATGCCAAGATTCATCCGGGGCGTCCAGCCGTGAGATCCGGCGGATGAGGCGGCCGATTGGCGTGGCGTTGCTGTCGGGGCTGATCCTCCTGGCAGGTTGCGGGTCCCGGGCGTCGGATTCGGAGAGCGGGCCGGCGCCGATCGACAGCGGTGCACCACAAGTCCCGGTCGACACCGCTATCACTCCTGATACCGGAGTTGCCACCCCTCCGATCACGCCGTCCCAGTCATCCGCCGTCGATACTCCCCCGACCGCGCCGCAGAAGGCGGAAGCGAATCAGCCGGCAAATGCCCCCAAGGTGAGCCAGACCGAGTACGAAGGGTGGCGGCAGTACAGCGTGAACTGCGCCCGGTGCCACGGCCAGGATGTGCTGCCCAATCCGGTGGCGGCCAATCTGCTGGTATCGCTGGCTCCCGGGGGTCCGGTCGCTACGCCGGAGAAGTTCGGCCAGGTTGTGAGTCAGGGGCGTCCCGATCGCGGAATGCCCGCATTCAAAGGGACGCTGAGCCCTGACCAAATTCAGGCGATCTATGCCTACGTGAAGGGTCGGGCAGAGAAGAGGATCGCTCCGGGTCGGCCGGCAGAGCCGGCAGGGTAGTGCCGGCCGCGATCGGATCTCGATGACCACCGCCACCGCCAACATCGGTCCCCATGAGCGTCGTAAGCGGCTCACCTTCGGCGTCGTGCTCCTCACCGCCAGCCTGGTAGCCGCGGCGATGCTGATCCATACTGATGCGGCGCGCGGATGGAGGCTGCTGCTCATCGTTCCGCTTTGGGCCGCCGCACTGGGGTTCTTTCAGGCCCGGGAACGCACCTGAGTGAAGCTCGCCGCACGCGGTCAGCGTGACATGGATACGGGCCCCGAGCACATCAGCGATCCTCTGGAGCTCTCCTCAGTCAGACGCCAGGCCCGCGGCGTCTATCTCAAGTCGTGGATCTCGGCTTTCATTCTGACGATCCTGCTGACTCTCCTCTGAGCGTGGTGAATGGTCCCTCGAGCTTCCCCCGGCCTACCAAGGCTGAGGTCGCGGCTGCCGTAGGCCGCACGGTTCCGGACCTGATCCGTCCGGATCTCGAGGTGTTGTTCTGCGGTATCAATCCCGGGCTCTACTCCGGAGCCACGCGCCACCACTTCGCTCGGCCGGGAAATCGCTTCTGGCCGGCACTGTACGCCGCCGGATTTACTCACCGGCTGGTAAGTCCCTGGGAGGAGCATCTGCTCCTGGAGGAAGGCCTGGGCATCACCAATCTGGTCGCGCGGGCCACCGCGACGGCAGCGGAGCTATCCCCCGACGAGTTGCGGTCAGGCAGAAGGCGACTCGAGCGAAAGGTCGTGCGCTACTGTCCGCGTTGGGTGGCGGTAGTTGGAATCGGCGCCTATCGTACAGCGTTCGACCGGCCCAAAGCCGTTATGGGACGCCAGCAGGAAGTGATCGGCGAGAGCGCGCTTGTGGGTCCTGCCCAACCCCAGCGGGTTGAATGCGAACCACCAGTTGCCCGATCTGGCGCGTGCATTCCGAGCGCTGCGCGGCGCGTTGGAGAGCGGCCCGAAATCCAATCCGGAGTGAGCCGTGGCCGATTCGAGTATCCGAGAACACCTGACGAAGCTGTTGAGCTGGGAGGACGCGCATATCAGCTTCGAGGCGGCCGTGACCGATTTGCCGGTTCATTTGCAGGGAACCAATCCGGCGAGTCTGCCTTACTCCCCGTGGCAGCTGGTCGAGCACCTCCGGATTACCCAGGCCGACATCTTGGATTTCTGCCGCAATCCCAAGTACCGCGAGCTCAAGTGGCCGGATGATTACTGGCCATCCTCAGCCTCACCGCCGGACTCTACTGCTTGGGACACGAGCGTCCGGGAGTTTCTTCGAGATCGGGCCGGATTGCAGGACCTGAGTAAAGATCCCAAGATCACTCTCGAAGCCCGGATCCCCCACGGCGAAGGCCAGACGTATCTTCGGGAGATTTTGCTGGCTGCCGACCATGCCGCTTACCATATTGGTGAGCTGGTAGTGGTGCGCCGGTTGTTGGGTGCGTGGCCGCCGGCGAGGAATGACCGACGCCTGAAGTAGCGGAGTCGAGATGCAGCCCACCGACATCGAGGGCGTCCTCAGCTTCCTCCGTGCGGCCGAGCGGCTGAAAACAGTCACTCGCAGCGGCTGGACTTCCGCCGGCGATCGGGAAAGCGTGGCGGAGCACACCTGGCGCCTCGCACTTATGGCCATGCTTCTTTACGGCCGCACACCCGGGATTGATCTGGCACGGCTGCTCAAGATGTGTCTGATCCACGATCTGGGCGAAGCGCTGGGAGGCGACGTGCCGGCGCCGCTGCAGTCAGCGGGAATGCCGAAAGCCAGCCACGAACGCGCCGACCTTTTGGAGCTCAGCGAGCCGCTCCCGCCTGATTTGCGTCGCGAGATTGTCGAATTGTGGGACGACTACGAGGCCGCAAGCTCTCCCGAAGCGAAGCTGGCCAAAGGGCTGGACAAGCTGGAAACCATTCTGCAGCACACCCAGGGGAAAAACCCTCCCGACTTTGACTACGCCTTCAATCTCGCCTACGGGCAGCAGTATACCGCGGCAGACCCTTTGTTGGCCGCCATCCGGGCTCGCCTGGACGAAGAGACCGTGAGCAGGGGCAAAAAAACAGCCCCTCGATAAAGAGGGGCTGTTTCGACGCCTCGGGTAGGGCGGCTACTGCTTGACCCAGGTGGGACGAAGGTCGCGAGTGACATCCACGATCAGCTGACGGACGATCTCACCGTACGCCTCTTCCTTGTCCCGCACCGCGATCGACGGCAGCCGGTCGGAAATATTCAGCTGTCCCACCGTGCCGTTCGCCATCGAGCTGGAGCGCCAGACCGTGCCTCCGGTGCTGGTCGACAGGAGCCTCACGGTGAGCTCGGCCGACACGCCGGCCTGCACGTTCATGCCCGATGCGCCGATGTGTCCGCGGGGCTTCAGCTGCGACACCTTGAGCGAGCCGACGAAAACGGCCGGAACGTTCTTCTGCTTCCCAAGGGCCTGAGCCAGTGCCACCGCATCAGTCGCAGCTGGAAGCGCTTTCAGTGAAGAGTCGGTTGATCCCAGCTCGAGCAGCTCGACACCGGTCTGGCTCGCGAGCAAGGCCTCGGCAAAGCGCTGAGTTGCCAATGTGCTCATGGGATCATTGGGCCGATCCGCCGCAAACGTGACGATGGCAATCCGGCCGTACGGAGCCAGATCGAGGCGAGCTGGAACTTGGGAGTACTTGGAGGCGCAGGCCGACAGCAGCATCGCCCCGCAAAGCGCGAACGCGTATTGCATTCGGACAGGCCGAACGGCACTGTTGCTGAACATTTGGCCTACATCGGTTGGGGATAGCCGGAGCGGGGGCAAGACACGCGCCACCCAGCCACTTCCTGCTTGGCCCCATCGCAAAAGTTTGCACCTTCCAGCCGCTCCATCCTAGTGTCTTGATATCGCCTGGCCGCGACGGCAATTGCTGCGTTGAGGCGGGAAGCTACAGCCCAGGCGCGGCGATCCTATTATCTGTTATAAACACTCATTTGAGGCTAAGGCTCGTGACGCTCCGAGGCGCGGTGTTCCGCTACACGCTGGCACTGGAAGTGGCAGGATTTCTCCTGATCATCGCGATCATATGGCTGGACGAGATTCTGGATTTGCCACGACTGCTGTTTGGTACCCCGGCCACTCCGCTGCGGCCGAGCGAAGGCCTGCTCGAGTCAGCGCTGGCCTTGGCGGTAGGAGCGGTTGTCGTCACCATCACCTACCGGGCATTTCGGCGGATCGAGTATCTCGAATCTCTGGTAGTGATCTGCGCCTGGTGTCGTCGAGTTCGGGCTGGAGACGAGTGGCTGGCAATGGAGCAGTTCCTGGAACGTCAGCACAATGCTCACACCACGCATGGCATTTGTAATACCTGCGCCGAGCGGGTGTTGCTTCCGCCCCGGTGATAGTCAGGTTTTGTCAATCAGGTCAGGCAAGATCGGCGGTCTTAGCCGCGATGGCGGGTTCCATTGACTGGGTCTGCGTGGCCGGGAGCTCGATGGTTGCGGTACCCGTCTCCACCGGCCAGCGCAGGGTAACCGACTCGCCTTGACGAGTACGGTCCAGCCCCCGCTCTGACTTGGCCACCGTCTCGATGGGAAAGGTCCAGATGTCCGCCTGCGGGTCGGTGACCAGTGGAAGCGGAGCAAAGAGCGAGAGCTCGGTGGTGAAGAAGTCGCTGGGCTGACCGACTGATTCCTCCCAGGTGTAGCTCACCGTAATGCTCCCGTCCGGCAAAAACCGGTACTGCTTCGCAAGTCCTTCTCCATTCATCCTGATTTCGACCGCATCGGGCTCGTGCCCGACGTCACCGATATAGCGGCAGCGCGCCCACGACTTGACCGGCTGGTAATCTCCCGCGGCATACTGCTCCCGTTGCAGTGTGCTGGAGATCACCCGATCAACAAAAAGAGCGCGATCGTCGGCGTCGATCGGCGGACGCTGGTCGAGGTGGATCCCCTCTTCGATATCGTGGATGCTGGGTGTTCCGCCTTCGTGGCTGCCGGTCTCAGCGCGTTGCTCCATGGCGGTATCGTGATAGGCCTCCCGTCGCCGGGTGAGCGTATTGGCGTAATTGGTCGCAGTGGAAAACAGGGTGTATTCCTCGAGGGCTCCCCCTCGCCAGGGACTCACGATGGCTGAAAACCGATCGGAA
Source organism: uncultured Gemmatimonadales bacterium (assembly GCA_963842945.1). GTDB lineage: Bacteria > Gemmatimonadota > Gemmatimonadetes > Gemmatimonadales > GWC2-71-9 > CAVVWJ01. The sequence goes on along the minus strand of CAWJIM010000024.1, from coordinate 300,810 downwards.
TGGACCCAGATTTCCTCGTGGCCATCGCCGTCGATGTCCCAGACCTCGGCCGCCAAACCCTGGCCCCTCCGCAGCTCCCGTTCAGCCAGGGCGAGATTGCGCCAGATCGCTTCTCGGAGGTGGGGCAGATACAGGCCGCCGAATACTCCATGCCAATAAGCATCGTTGCACTGGGCCCGTCCGATTGCGCGCCGGGCCAGCGGGTGGGTCGCCGGCCTCGCGGAGCAGGAGCGAGAGCGCCTGCATCTTCTTGTGCATCCGGTTGGACTCGGAATACTTCACCAGGAAGTTCCGCCAATGTGCGCCCCGGATCAGGGGGCCATCGGGGCCCGAGATGCGCGCTTCGCCCAGGTCACGCTCCAGCCGGATCAGCCGGAGCGCCGCATCCGGAGGCAGAGACCACCCCTCCATCTCCCGGTATGAGGCACTCGGCAGGTAAGCAATGCCGCCACTGGGCACGTGCTCGAGCGCGTCCGCCAGGGTACTGAGCTCAACCTCGCCCCGTTCGATCAATCCGCTCATCGTGTCCATGAATCGGTCCAGCCAGCCACGTTCGTACACCCACTCCTTGGTGCCGGGCCAGCCGCCGAACTTCTCGCCATCGTCGGCCAGCACCGCCAGGCGGTGGCCGGCGCCGCGCAGCTCACGCAGGTAGTCCGCGGTCTCCTCCGGAGGCCGGAAGGGAATCAGATACCGGAGCCGCTCGTCGATGGGGAAGAGCGCCACCCGCCGGCCGTCGCTTTCGGTCCAATAGGGCGTGTGCAGCTGGTCGGCCGCAAATCCTGAGACCAGAAAGTGCCGGTCATCCACCAGCGCGTAGCGAACGCCGGCGTTGGCCAGATCGGCTGCCAGCTCGGGCTCCCACACCCGTTCGGTGAGCCAGAGACCGCTCGCATCCACGCCGAACCGGCGGCGAATGCCTTCGCGCATCCACTGGATCTGTTCCACCCGGTCACGGCGGGGGATCGAGGCGAGCACGGGCTCGTAGAAGCCGGCCAGGAGCAGCTCCACCTTTCCATCGCTGACCAGCCGGCCCAGGAAATCGAGATACGCCGTGTTGTTGGCCTCGAGCCACTCCAGCAACGGGCCGGAGAGATGCAGCACCGCTGGGAGGAATCCGCGGCCGGACAGCCGTTCGAGGATTGGCCGATACACATCAGCCACATGTTGCTCGAACACGTGATCGAAATTGCCGACTGGCTGGTGCAGATGGAGACCAAAAACGAAACGGATGGAAGCCATGATTATCCGACTACGAGGGAGCGCGATCCGCCCAGAGCGGCGGCAATGGCCGGAATAACATTGGGAAACAACTGGTCCCGCTGTCCCAGCTCTTCCGCCCGGCGCTGCGCACTCTCCAGCTGGGAGTCGTTACCGGCGGACAGAGCCGCAATCAGCTCTTCGGCGTCCGCGCAGTGCTGCCGGATGCGCTGTTCGGCGTAATCGGCGGCGGCGCCGGTCGAGATGATGAACTGCCAGTCGGACGACTGGGCGAGCAGCAGCTCCCGAGCCGCCTGCGCCAGAACTGGTCGGGCGCTGGTTGACCCGATGCTGCTGGGGGCCACGTCCCAGAACGACTGCTCGAGCGGCCAGAGCCGCTCCCAGGTCCACGCGGTATGCTGGCTCAGCCACATGCTGCTATCACCGTTGGCACCCCAGGAGCCCCAGGGAAGCCTGATCGCGGCTCGAGGCGGATGTTCCCGCAGGTGCCGAGAACCAGTAGCGGGAGAGATCATCTCCCGCTGCCGCACCAGCGCTCGATACATATTGCCCAAGAACATGGGTCCCTCGAACCACCAGTGGCCGAAGAGCTCGGTGTCGAAGGGCGCCACCACCACGCCGTCGCGGTTTTGCGACTGACCTGCGGCAATCCCTGCAAGCAGATGCGCGAAATGCTCCGCGTGTCCCCGGGCGCGATCTGCCGCGCCTTCCGGGTTGTAGGGCTGCTTCTCGCCCAGATCGACGCCGGGCCCGCTCACCCGCCACAACTTGAGTCCTCCGGGCCAGCGCATCTTGTGAAACTCCAGATACCACTCGTCGCCGGGATAGCCTTCAAACCGACTCCACACCTGCATGGAGGCTTTAGGGTCACGGACGTAGGCGGCCACCGGCCCGTGGGCCACCCGGTAAGCCCGATAAGGGGACCGCAGTGCCTCGGTGGACATTGGCCGGGTGAGTGGAGCGTGGACCGTGGGATCGCCCGCCGGATCACCCGAGAGGCCAAGCGGTCTGCCCGCCGCCGCCAGGTGAGCATCGACGAAGAAGAATTGAAAGCCGGCATCGGCCAGATGTTCTTCGATCCCCCGACGCATTCCGGTCCTTGGTGCCGTGGGCCATGGCTCCCAGGGCCCTCTCGGCCGATAGGCGCATTCGGGCAGCCAGCAGCCGCTGGGCGATCGTCCAAATATCCGGCGATGCTCGGACACACCTACCGCCAGCTGAAGCCGAATGCTTTCGTCTCGAGCGAGCAGCGGCAGGTAGCCGTGAGTGGCGGCCGAGCCGATGATCTCCAGCCGGCCTGCGGCCTCCAGGGCACGGTACGCGCCAATGATGTCCTGCCCCACCGCGTGGAACAGCTCGCGCAGCCGGACCAATCGGTCGTGCCAGTAGCGCACCAGAGGGACAAGGTGACTCTCGCTGGTCTTGCCCAGGGACGACGGCGCCTCATCGCACGCGGAGATCCGCTGCTCGAAGAAGGTCTCCATTTCGGAGACGAACGTGGGATTGATGAGCTGATTGGCGAGAACGGGCGTGAATCCGATGGTAACGGGGGCGGGAATTGCATCGGCTTCGAGTCCCTGGAGGATCTCCAGAAGCGGGAGATAGGTATCGAGCGCCGCTTCACACAGCCAATCGCTGCCGTGGGGCCACCGCCCGTGGTTCAGCACGTACGGTAGGTGGCTGTGCAGGGTAAACACGAAATCCATCGAGCGCGTGCTCACGCCGAGGCCGCAGTCCGGGCGACGGCGCGCCGATATACGTCGAGATAGGTGGCCACGGATCGCTCCCAGCTGAAGTCCCGAGCCATGCCTTGACGCATGATCGTCTGCCAGGTGGAAGGATGATTGAAGCAGTCCAGGGCGCGAAAAGTAGCCTCCTGGAAGGCTTCCGGCGTGTAGCCGTCAAAGGCGAACCCCGTCACCGAATCTTCCACCGTATCGGCCAAACCGCCCACGTGGCGCACAATGGGTGGGGAGCCGTAGCGTTGAGCCCGCATCTGGGTGAGGCCGCAGGGTTCGTACAACGAGGGCATCAGGAAGATGTCGGCTCCGGCCATGAGCCGGTGCTCCAACCGGTCGGTAAAGTCGAGCTGCACGCCAATGCGATCCGGCGCCGAGGAGGCCAGCTCCACCAGCGCGGTCTCATACTTCTGCTCACCGCTGCCGAGAAACACGAACTGGGCGTCGGTCTCCAGCAGCTGACGGCTCTGAAGTATGAGATCGAGCCCCTTCTGAGTGACCATGCGACCGGTCATTCCGAAGAGCGGAACCTTTCGCCGTTGCGGCAGCCCGAAGGATCGCTGCAGCCCAGCCTTGCAACGGCGCTTTCCCTCCAGATTCTGAGCCGAGTATTGGGCGGTGATCTGCGAGTCCTTGGCGGGGTTCCACGCGTGCTGATCAATGCCGTTGAGGACTCCCACCAAGCGATCGGCCAGCCAGATGAATGCCTCCTGCAAGCCGAAACCGCCGCCCGGTGTCCGGAGCTCCTCGGCCTGGGTAGGGCTGACCGTGGTGACGAAGTCGGCGAACGCCAGTCCGCCCTTCAGAAAATTGACCTTGCCGTACCACTCCAGCTGTTGCCAGTTGTACAGCTCCCAGGGCAGCCCGATCTGCGGCATGACGTCAGGCGGAAAGTGCCCCTGGTAGCCTGGATTGTGGACCGAGAGCACCCCGGTGACCGGCGCAGTGAATCGAGCCTTCAGGAGCGTGCGGAGATAGACCAGCGCCAGCGCGGTGTGCCAGTCGTGGGCGTGGAGGAGTACTGCTCCCGGAACCAGCCGAGGCAGCGCCGTCACTGCCGCCAGCGCAAAGAAGGCGAAGCGTCGGGCGTTGTCCGGATAGTCTATGGCGTTTTCGCCATAAATCCCGTGTCGGTTGAAGTAATCCAGGTGCTCGATGAAGAAGACCTGGGGCCCGGCGCTGGCGCCGGACACCCGGAACACGCGCGCTTCCTCGGTGTGGGTGCCCATCGGGACCATGAAAGGCTGACCCACCGGCTCGAGGTCGGGCTCGACATCACGGACCGTGCGATAGAGGGGAAGAATCGCCGCGACGTTCAGTCCGGCTGCGCGCTGGAAATTGGCCAGACCGCTCACCGCTTCGGCCAGACCCCCGATACGGGCGTACGGGTAGTACTCTGCCGTCACGTGCACCACGGAAACCGGCTGACCGTTGGTCGTGCGGAGCGGCGCTGACTCGGCTACCTCCCGGTCGGGCTGCCGTATCGTCGCCATGCCATTCGTCTCATGCCGTGGGTGGGTCGTCGCCTGACGCCTCCCCCTGAATTGCCGGAGCGTAGTACTCCTGCACGTACTCTCGCATCATTCGTCGCGCGGTAAACCGGCTGCCGGCCAGCCGCAGTGCGTGGCGCATTTTTTCCACCCAGCCGAGCGGAACCCCGTTGGCATTGCGGGTGTAATAGAGCGGCACCACCTGTTCCTCCAGCAGCCGGTAGAAGTCTTCAGCATCCGCCGCATCGGCATCCATGCCTTCTGCCGCCGGAGCGATCGCCCACCCGCTCAAGCCGTCGTACCCTTCCTGCCACCAGCCGTCGAGCGTACTCAGCTGAGGCACACCGTTCAGGGCCGCCTTCATTCCGCTGGTGCCGGAGGCTTCGAGAGGAACCCGGGGCAGATTGAGCCAGAGATCGACTCCCTGAACCAGAAGGTGAGCGAGGTGCATGTCGTAATCTTCCAGAAAAGCGACCCGCCCCTCGAATCCTGGATCCCGGGTGAACTGATAGACGCTCTGCAGCAGTTCCTTCCCCGGATTGTCAGCCGGATGGGCCTTTCCCGCGAAGATGATCTGCACCGGTCGCCACGGGTCCACCAGCAGCCGGCGCAACCGATCGATCTCCCGGAACATCAGGTTCGCCCGTTTATAGGTGGCAAACCGACGGGCAAAGCCGATGGTGAAGGCCATGGGGTCGAGCAGCGTTCCCGCGCCCACGACCTGCGACGCTTCCTTGAGCTGGCCGGCAAAGCGCCGCCTGGTGTCCTCCCGAATGAAGTTGGCGAGCGCGCGCTTTTGTCTCAAATGGGCTTCCCAAAGCCTGGTATGATCCAGAGTCAGGACCTGATCCCAGAAGCTCGGCTCCTCCAGTCGGTCTCCCCAATCGGGGCCCAGGTGTTCGTCCAGCAGTTCCATGACCGGACTCGACATCCATGTGGCCAGGTGGACGCCATTGGTCACGTGGGTGACGGGAACTGCCTCCCACGGGCGGTTGGGCCAGAGATCACGCCATAAGTTGCGAGTGACTTGCCCATGCCGCCGGGAGACGCCGTTCACCCGGGCCGAGAGGCGCATGGCCACCGCCGTCATGTGGAATTGATTGCTATGGCCGGGGTGCGCTCCCAGGCCGAGCAGCTGTTCCCGGGTAATTCCCATCTCTTCCCAGACCGGGCCGGTACAGGCCTCGAGCTGGTCGGCCGGAAACGCGTCGTGTCCGGCAGGCACCGGAGTGTGAGTGGTGAATACACTCTGCGCACGAACCTGGTGTATCGCCTCATCCAGCGGCGTACCGGCGACGATCAGCTCCCGCAGTCGCTCAATGAACATGAATCCCGCATGGCCCTCGTTGGCATGCCACACGCCCGGATCGATGCCCATGGCCCGGAGCACCCGGACGCCGCCCACACCCAGAATCCACTCCTGCCGCACCCGGAGCTCGGGCCCGCCGGCGTAGAGCTTGTTCATCAGACCGCGATCGTCGGGATGATTGGCATCGAGGTTGGTGTCGAGCAGGTAAATCGGTACTCGACCCACCATGACTTGCCAGGCCCGCACGTGGACCGGCCGTCCCGATGTCTGCACCGTGGTGAGCCAGGGTTGCCGGCCGGATCCCATCACGGGGACGAGAGGAGTGGCGCTTACGTCGTACTCCTCGTCGCTGTCTTCCTGCCAGCCTTCCAGATTCAACCGCTGATCGAAGTAACCCTTGCGATAGAACAGCCCGACGCCGACCAGCGGAACACCGAGGTCACTGGCCGATTTGCAGTGGTCGCCGGCAAGCACACCGAGACCACCAGAGTAGATCGGCACCGAGTTGTGGAGCCCGAACTCGGCGCAGAAGTAGGCGACCGGCCGGCCATCCACATCGGGATAGTTCTTGGCGAACCAGGTGTCGCTGTGGTCGGCCTCATGCTCCATCCGCTGGATGACCGCGTCGTAACGCAGGAGAAAGTCACTGTCGCTGGCGCACGCGGCGAGGCGTGCCGGCTCGACCCGGCAGAGCAGCTCCAGCGGGTTGTGCCGGGTACGGTGCCACAGCGCGACGTCGATTGACTGAAAGAGCGCCCGCGCTTCCCGACTCCAGCTCCACCACAGGTTCATGGCGAGCGCTGAAAGACCCTCGATGCGGGCCGGCAGGTAGGGAATGCGAGTCTGTGGGGTGAGCATGGACAATTATAAGCGGGGAAGTAGGGAAGCAGGGAAGCCGGGCAGTGGTGCAGTCGATCGTGCTGGCGTCCCACGATTTGGAGCCACATCTTGGGCCTACTCACGATCTGTGGGGGAATCCCTGAATCGACGCTCATTTATCGGTGGCCTGGCCTGGCTGACTACCCTGAAAGGGTTCCCCGGCAGTGCTGGGGCACCCCTCAGTCCCATCGGTATCCAGCTCTACAGCGTCCGTCGGCGGCTGGGTGAAGATTTTGAAGGCACCCTCGCCAGCCTGGCGTCGATCGGTTACGTGGAGGTGGAGTTCGCCGGATACTTCGATCGCCGGCCCGAGGAGATCAAAGCCATTCTCCGGCGCCATGGGCTCCAGGCCCCATCGGCCCACGTTCCCATCGACACAATGCGCCAGGATTGGTCCGGCACTCTCGAGAGAGCCAATCTCATAGGCCACCAGTACATCGTGATCCCTTGGCTGGCGGAGGAGGATCGCCGCACCATCGACGACATCAAGCGCCGGGCCGCTGAGTTCAATCGGCTGGGCGAGGCCGCCAAGCGCGCTGGTCTCCGATTGGCTTACCATAACCATGACTTCGAATTCAGCCCGGTCGACGGCCAGATCCCCTATGACGTACTTTTGGCGGAGACGGATCCGGCCAATGTCTCGTTCGAGCTCGATCTGATGTGGATCAGCAAGGCCGGCCAAGACCCGGTGCGATACTTCAACCGATCCCCGGGCCGCTTCGAGATGGTGCATGTAAAGGATTCCGCCGGCCCCCCGGCCTACCAGCACGTGGATGTGGGCAAGGGAGTCATAGATTTCCGACGCATCCTCACTCGGCGCCAGCAGGCGGGAGCTCGCCATTTCTTCGTCGAGCATGACGATCCAAAGGACCCGCTCGCTTTCGCCCGGGCGAGCTACCAGTACCTCAAGCAGTTGGATCTGGGAGATGCCTGAGGGAGGAGCACTGAAACCTGGAGGCTCCTGATGAATAGGCGAGAGGTCGTGCGTGTTCTCGGCAGTGCTGTATGTATTCCGGTGCTCGCCCGGCACCGGCCTGAAGATCTGTTCCTCCTGGGCCAGCGGCTGAACGCCCTGGTACAGCGCGAGGCTCTCCCAAGCCTCTTCGACCCTCACCAGCGGGCAACCGTCTCCGCGATCGCCGAGTGCATTATCCCCGAGACCGACACTCCGGGGGCGCAGGCGGCAGGAGTGCCCCAGTTCATCGAACTCATCGTTGCCGAGCATTACCATACCGATGAGCGGACCCGTTTCCTTGCCGGACTGGTGGACCTCGACCATCGCAGCCGGGCTGAGGTCGGTCAGGACTTTGCCGCTGCCAAGCCGGCTGAACAGCAGCGGATTCTCCTGGTGCTGGAGCAGGAGTTCGGGCTTGTTCCGAAGCAGAAGCCTCCCGAGAAGAAGCCGCTAGAACCGAGTCAGAAGCCGGAGGAGAAGCCAGCGGAGAAGCCTCGCGAGGCGCAGCAGGAGAAGCCGGTCGAGCAGCCCGCGCCCTTCTGGCAGCAGATCAAGTTCCTCACCATCTACGGCTACTACACGTCAGAGATCGGAGTGAACCGCGAGCTCCACATGGTAACCATCCCGGGGCGCTACGACCCATGCGTTGCCACTGGAGTCCATTCGCCGACAGGAAGGTGAGCATGCGGAGGAGCTATGATGCCATCGTGGTGGGCTCAGGGATGAGCGGTGGATGGGCCGCCAAGGAGCTGACCGAGCGAGGCCTCGCCACGTTGGTCCTGGAGGCGGGCCGATCGATCGACCCCGCTCGCGATTACCTGGAGCACAAGCCGATTTATGAGTTCAAGTTCCGCGGGCTCCGCGACCGCAAGGATGCCGAGACCATCCATTTCATCCAGAGCAAGGCCGGCCCTTTCGAGGAACAGACCAGCCAGTTCTTCGTCAACGACGTGGAGAACCCGTACACCTTCGATCCCGACAAGCCATTCTACTGGATCCGCGGCCGGCACCTGGGTGGACGCTCCATTATGTGGGGACGTCAGACCTACCGGCTGAGCGATCTCGACTTCGAAGCCAATGCGCGCGAGGGGATCGCGGTGGACTGGCCCATCCGTTACGCCGACATCGAGCCGTGGTACGACTATGTCGACGACTTCATCGGGGTAAGCGGCCAACGGCTGGGACTTCCCCACCTGCCCGACGGCAAGTTCCTCCCCCCGATGCCGCTCAACTGCGCCGAGAAGGTAGTCCAGGCGGGAATCGCAAAGCACTTCGGGGATGAGCGTCTCATGACCATCGGGCGCTGTGCCATTCTGACCCAGCGCCATCACGGACGCGAAGCCTGTCACTACTGTGGACCCTGCTGGCGCGGGTGCACCACTCGCTCCTACTTCAACAGCGTTCACGTCACGCTTCCCGCCGCACGGGCCACCGGCCGGCTGACGATTCGCCCATTCAGCGTGGTACACAGTGTCATCTACGATGAACGCCGGGACCGCGCGACCGGGGTGCGGGTGATCGACGCGCAGACCCGGCAACCGCTCGAATTCCAGGCCCGGGTCGTGTTTCTGTGCGCCTCCGCGCTCGAGTCCACCCGTATCCTCTTCAACTCCTCGAGCCGGCGGTTTCCCACGGGACTGGCCAACTCCAGCGGTGAGCTGGGCCGGAACCTGATGGACCACACCATGGGGGGAGGCGCCAGCGGCACTATTCCCGGCTTGGAGAAGTACGACACCTTTGGCCAACGGCCGAACGGGGTCTACGTTCCCCGGTTCAGAAATCTGAAGACCAGACATCCGGACTTCGTTCGGGGCTATGGGTTCCAGGGTGGGGGTGGCCGGGATGGGTGGGCTCGAGGCGCCACCACCAAGGGGATCGGCGCCTCGCTCAAGGCGGAGCTGCGGCAACCCGGCCAGTGGAATTTCACCTTCTATGGCTTCGGTGAGTGCCTCCCTCGGTCGAGCAACTATGTCGAGTTGGACAAGACGAAGGTGGATGCGTGGGGCATTCCAGCCCTGCGGATTCACTGCATGTGGAGCGACAACGAGCGCAAGATGCTTCAGGACATGTCGGTCACTGCGGCGGAGATGCTGGAAGCGGCCCGGGTCAAGGACATCAAGGCGTTCGTGCAGGACAACGCCCCGGGCCTCTCCATCCATGAAATGGGAACGGCGCGGATGGGTCGCGACCCGAAGACATCGGTCCTCGATGCTTACAACCGTTGTCACGATGTGAAGAACCTGTTCGTGACCGATGGCGCCTGCATGACCTCGTCGGCGTGCCAGAACCCATCAATCACGTACATGGCGCTGACCGCGCGTGCCGCCGCCTACGCAGTGGAACAGCTCAAGAGGAATCAGCTCTAGGAATGGGACGCGCTCCTCCGTATGACGTGTGCATCGTGGGGTCCGGCGCCGGCGGGGGGATGGCGGCCTACGCCCTTACCCGGGCCGGCGCCAATGTGGTTCTGCTCGAGGCCGGGCGGATGTGGGACAGCCGCAAGGATTCGGCGATGTTCGAGTGGTTCTACCAATCACCCCGGCGCGGCGCGCCGACCAGGGAGCGCCCGTTCGGCGAGTTCGACGGCTGCATCGGTGGGTGGGATATCGCCGGAGAGCCCTATACGGTCGCGCCCGGCACCCGCTTCGACTGGTGGCGGGCGCGCATGCTCGGTGGGCGGACCAATCATTGGGGCCGTATCTCGCTCCGATTCGGTCCCGACGACTTCCGGGGAAGAGCATCGATGGTCTGGGGGATGACTGGCCCATCGGATACGATGAGCTGAAGCCCTACTATGACCGGGTCGATCGTCTGGTCGGAATCTTCGGGAGTGTGGAAGCTCTGCGAAACCATCCGGACGGTATTTTCCTGCCGCCGCCTCGGCCACGCTGTTACGAGCTCCTAGTAAAGGATGCGTGCGGCCGGCTGGGGGTCACCTGCATTCCGGCCCGCATCTCGGTGCTCACCCGGCCGCACAACGGTCGTGCGGCATGCCACTACTGCGGGCAGTGTTACCGTGGTTGCCGGACCAACTCGAACTTCTCTTCCCCTGGCGTGCTCATCGCACCCGCGCTCGCCACTGGCCGGCTCACTCTGATCACCAACGCGATGGCCCGCGAGGTAACGGTGGACCGGCGGGGACTCGCCAGCGGCGTGTCCTACGTCGACAAGACCAGCGCAGCAGTCCGGCACGTTCGCGCTCGAGCGGTGGTGCTCGCCGCGAGCGCCTGCGAGTCGGCCCGGCTCCTGCTCAACTCCACATCAGCCCGCTTCCCCGACGGGCTGGCGAACTCCAGCGGCGCCGTGGGAAGTATCTCACCGACACGACCGGCAGTGACGTCACTGGAGTGATCCCTCGTCTTATGAACCAGGTACCGCACAACGAGGACGGGGTCGGTAGCGCGCATATCTACATGCCCTGGTGGCTGGATAACCGAAAACTGGACTTTCCCCGAGGCTACCACATCGAGGTGGGGGGCGGGCGGGGCCAGCCCGGCTACGGGACCATGAATGACGTCCATCAATATCCCGCCGGCGGGGGCTATGGAAAGCGGCTCAAGCAGGACTATAGACGGTATTACGGTGCCACGATCTGGTTGGCCAGCCGGGGGGAAATGGTCCCGAACGTCGACTCGTACTGTGAGATCGATCCGAACATGGTCGATCAGTGGGGTATCCCGGTGCTCCGCTTCCACTGGAAATGGAGCGAGCATGAGATCGCGCAGTCGAGGCATGCGCAGGAAACCCTGCGGGCGATCATCACCGAGATGGGAGGTCAGCCACTCACGCCGATGCCCACGGCCGAGGACGGCTTCGGGATCGCTGCTGGGGGCCGAATCATCCACGAGGTCGGAGGCACTCGCATGGGGAACGACCCCGGAACCTCTGTTCTCAATCGGCACTGCCAGTCCCATGAGGTCAAAAACCTCTTTGTCGCCGATGGCGGGCCCTTCGTCAGTCAAGCCGACAAGAACCCCACCTGGACCATTCTGGCCCTGTCCTGGCGCACCAGCGACTACATAGCGGATCAATGGAAACGAAATGCCCTGTGAAGAACGCCAAGAGTCCAGAGCCTAGAATCGAGGGCGGCGAGGGCCTTAAGCGCCGGGACGCCCTCAAGCTGCTGGCAGCGCTCCCCCTCGGAGTCGCGCTGTCATGGCGACCATCCCCAGCCCAGAGGGAGAGAGTCCTCCGCCTGTGGGTCGGCGCCGGGCACTCGACCCTGGACCTCAAGTTCTTCACCGCTGAGGAATACGAGACCGTCCGCGTCCTCGCCGATCTCGTGATCCCCCGGGACGGGCGATCGGGCAGCGCCACCGACGCGGGGGTGCCTGAGTTCATGGACTTCATGATGGCGGACCAGGATACCGCCCCGGAGGCTAGAACGGCCATGCGAGGCGGGCTGGCATGGATCGACTGGGAGTGCGGCCGCCGCTTCGGCAAGCGCTTCGTGGCATGTGCCGACCGGGATCGGACCAGGCTCCTGGACGACATTGCATGGCCTGCTCGCGCTCGGCCGGAGATGAAGCCCGGAGTGGCATTCTTCAACTCCTTCCGCGATCTCACCGCGTCCGGATTCTGGTCGAGCGAGATGGGCGTGAAGGACCTGCAGTACCTGGGGAACACCTTTGTTCCGGAGTGGTCGGGCTGTCCTGAGGCTGCCCTCCGGAAGATCGGCGTGCAATATCGAGACTGAGCCGGGCAGGATCACGATGTCCTGGAGGGTGGCTATGGGGGGCAAGCGGTTGGGAATCGGAATCATCGGCAGCGGCTTCAACGCCAGGTTCCATCTCCAGGCTTTCGTGGCTGTGCGCGACGCCGACGTGTTCGGCGTGTGGAGTCCCAATCAAGAGCGGGCTCGCGCGGCGGCGGCCCTCGCTCGCGACCTCGACGTCGGTCCCGCCAAGCCCTACCGCTCGATCACGGAGATGGTGGCCGATCCCGCCATCGAAGCACTCTGGCTCTGTGGCCCGAATCATGCCCGGCTGGAGAACGTGGAAGAGATCGTGCACGCGATAACCAGCGGCCGGGGGAAGCTCACCGGCCTGGCCTGTGAGAAGCCTCTCGCTCGGAATGTCGCGGAAGCGACGCGGATTGCCGCGCTGGTGCAGCAGGCCGGCCTGCAGCACGGATATCTGGAGAACCAACTCTTCGCGCCCCAGGTCGTGCGGGGGCATGACCTCATCTGGGCCCGCGGCGCCGCGGTCGCGGGACGGCCCTATCTCGCCCGGGCCGCCGAGGAGCACAGCGGACCCCATGCGCCCTGGTTCTGGCAGGGGCGGCTGCAGGGCGGCGGAGTGCTCAACGACATGATGTGCCACTCGGTCGAAGTCGTGCGCTATCTCCTGACCGAGCCCGACGCGCCCCGCGCGTCCCTGCGTCTCGCCCGGGTCACCGCGCGCATCGCGTCGCTCAAGTGGACCCGCCCCGAGTATGCCAGCAGCCTGTCCGAAGCGATGGGACCGGAGGTCGATTACACCACGCGCCCGGCCGAAGACTTCGCCAGTGTCACGCTCGAGTTCGAGAGTGACGGCCGGACGGTGCTGGGCGAGGCGACCACCTCATGGAGTTTCGTCGGCCCAGGGCTCCGGCTCTCGGCGGAGCTTCTTGGTCCCGAGTACTCGATGTCCTGGAACACTCTCGACAGCGGGCTCAAGCTCTTCTTCAGTCGGGAGGTCGGGGGACGCAGTCGGCGAGGATCTGGTGGAGAAGCAGAACGCCGAGGTCGGGCTCATGCCGGTGGTGGCGAACGAGGCCGCGGCTTATGGCTACGAGGCGGAGAACCGGCACTTCGCTCGAGCCTTCCTGCTGGGTCAGACGCCGATGCTCACCTTCGACGACGGACTCGAGGTGGTGCGCATCCTCATGGCCGCCTACATGAGCGCGGAACAGGGGCGTACGCTGCGTTTCCCGCCCGACGAGCTGGGCAGCTTCGTCCCTGCGGTGGCCACGGGCAGCTGGAAACCCTGAGCGTTTAGGAGAGGGATGCGCCGGCCAAGCCGGGTGATCGGACCGCCACCGAAGGACGGAAGAGCACCGCAAACAGAAGCAGGATTCCGGCGGCAAGCCCCGCGGGAATGAGCCAGATGGTGTGCCAGTCGTGCGTCACCAGTCCCGCCGCGTCTCGTACGCTGTTCGCATCCACCACCCGGCCCGAAATCCATGCCCCGATGAAGAGTCCCAAGCCCAGGGTGACGAATGCGAGCAACCCCTGGGCGGCAGCGCGAATCCGCTGGTGGGCCCGCTGGTTCACGTAAATCTGCCCGGTGACGAAGAAGAAATCGTAGCACACCCCGTGGAGCAGAATGCCGAGGTAGAGCATCCAGGCCCAGCCGCCCGCGTTGCCGTGGGCGAACAGGAGATACCGCAGCGTCCACGCAGCCATGCCCACGAGCAGCACTCGCTTGACGCCCAGCCGGAGCAGGAGCCAGGGCATGCAGCAGCATGAAGCCGATCTCTGACATCTGCCCCAGCGTCATCTTGCTCGCCGGCTCCGGCAGCCCGATCTCGTTCAGAAAGAGATTGGTGAAGGCGTAGTAGAACTGCAGCGGGATGCAGAGCAGGAACGAGCCGAGCATGAACACCGCGAACGAGCGGTCCTTGAACAGCGCAAGGGCATCGAGCCCCAGGACGTCTCGCACGCTGAACGGCGCCGGCCGTGGTACTGGGCGGTGTGTGCGGCAGCACAAACGAATAGAGGCCGAGCAGGATCGATGCAGCGGCGGCGATCCGCATCGGGATCGCGGTCGTCTCTACGCCGAGCTGCCCCACGATCAGTCCGGCCACGATCCAGCCGATCGTCCCCAGCACCCGCACCGTGGGGAACTCTCGCGGCGGGTCGGTCAGGTGATGAAAGGAGATGGAATTCGTGAGCGCGAGCGTCGGCATGTAGCAGCAAGGCGTAGACGATCAGCACCGGATAGAAACGCCCGAAAGCTCTCCAGCGTTGACGCCCAGTACAGCACGATCGCTCCGGCGAGATGGAGCCCGGCAAGGAGCCGCTCGGTCGAGAAGAACCGATCGGCGATCATTCCCATGAAGAATGGCGAGATCATCGCGGCGATCGCGGTGCTGCCGTACGCCAGGCCGACCTGGGTGCCGTCGAACTGAAGCGTTTGGGCCGAGGTACGTGCCCAGCGTCACATACCACGGCCCCAGATGAAGTACTGGAGGAACATCATGGCGGAGAGGCGGAGCCGGAGCGACCTCATGGCAGAGGGCGGATCTTGATGTTGCGATACGCGACTCGGTCGCCGTGATCCTGCAGGCCGATGTGGCCCGAGGCGTTTCTGCCGTAGCGAGGCATCTCCAGGAACTTGCTCTGCTTCACTCGGGCTTCCCAGTCGGGACTTCCCAGCTCTGCCTCCACCACCTTGACCCCGTTGAGCCAGTGTTCCACGTGGTGGCCATTGAGCACGATGCGCACCGCGTTCCATTCCCCCGCGGGTCGGACCACGCCGGCGGGAGCAGGATACAGCCCATACAACGCCCCGGCTGAGGTCAACCGCGATCGCCCATCCGGGTGGCCTGCGTCGTCGAGAACCTGCATCTCCGGCCCACTGCGCCAGGGATAGTCGCCGTCCTCGCTGACGCGGTAGAAAATCCCGCTGTTTCCCCCTCGAGCCACCTGCCACTCCAAGGTCAGCTCGAAGTTGGCGTACTGGCCGTCAGTCACGATGTCGCCCGCCGAATCCACTCTGGTGAGGGCACCGTCGAGGACCTGCCAGCCGCGCGGCATCGAGTCCTTCCGGTAGCCTCGCCATCCGGTTGTCGTCTTGCCATCAAACAGCAGCTGCCAGCCGGCATCGCGCTCTGTGGTGCTGAGCATGTTGGGTGCGCTCTTCTCGCTGGAGGTCTGTTGCCCGGCCGGCGCGCAGCCCAGGCACATGATCGTCAGGACACCCGCCGCGTACACGATCGGGGCGGTGCGGGACGGCGTACCGGCTTTTTCGAAGGCTAGGGGTATTGCGAGTCTGTAGGCCAGACACATCGGTGAGCTCTCCTCTCGGCATTTCTGCGCTACCCCACCGACCTCTGTTGCTCTATTCTGCCGCGTCGCCCGTCTTCAATGAACCAGCTTCTTGTAGCGGATTCGATGCGGCTGGTCGACTGAGGCGCCCTTCCGTCGGTGGTAGTCGGCGGCGTAGTCCTGGTAGTTGCCCTCGAACCAGATCACCTCGCTGTTGCCTTCGAAGGCCAGGATATGGGTCGCGATCCGGTCCAGAAACCAGCGATCGTGACTGATCACCACGGCGCAGCCGGCAAAGCCGAGGAGCGCTTCCTCCAGAGCCCGAAGCGTATCCACGTCGAGGTCGTTGGTCGGTTCGTCCAGCAGGAGCAGATTTCCGCCGCTCTTGAGCAGCTTGGCCAGATGCAGGCGGTTTCGCTCTCCACCGGACAGGGTGCCGGCCTTCTTCTGCTGGTCGGCTCCGCGAAAGTTGAATCCGGCGGCGTAGGCCCGGGCGTTCACCGTACGCTTGCCGAACTGGAGCTGGTCCTGACCTCCGGAGATCTCCTGGTATACGGTCTTCTCAGGATCGAGCGCCTCCCGGCTCTGGTCCACATAGGCGATCTGGACGGTGGACCCAACCTTCAACGAGCCGCTGTCGGGCTCCTCCTGGCCGGTGATCATGCGGAACAACGTGGTCTTGCCCGCGCCATTGGGGCCGATCACGCCAACGATGCCTCCCCGAGGCAGGGAAAAGCTCAGGTCATCGATCAGCAGGCGTTCTCCGAATCCTTTGCTCAGGCCTTCGGCGACAACCACCTCGTCGCCCAGCCGGGCCGGAACCGGAATCAGGATCTCGGCGCTGCCCTCCTGTTGCCGCTCGCTCTCGGCCCGGAGCTCTTCGTATGCGGTGATGCGTGCCTTGCTCTTGGCCTGGCGGGCGCGGGGCGACATCCGGATCCATTCCAGCTCCCGCTGCAGCGTCTTCTGCCGGGCCGAGGCCTGCTTCTCCTCCTGCGACAGGCGTCGCTCCTTCTGCGCCAGCCAGGAGGAATAATTCCCTTCCCAGGGAATTCCGGCGCCCTGATACAGCTCCAGGATCCAGCCGGCCACGTTGTCGAGGAAATACCGGTCGTGGGTTACAGCCACGACCGTCCCTTTGAACTCGGCGAGATAGCGCTCCAGCCACCACACGCTCTCGGCGTCGAGGTGATTGGTGGGCTCATCCAGAAGCAGCATGTCCGGCTGCTCCAGCAACAGCCGACACAGAGCAACCCGCCGTTTCTCACCACCGGAGATCTTGTTGACGTCCGCGTCTCCCGGGGGGAGGCGCAGGGCATCCATAGCCAGGTCGATCTTGTGGTCCAGCTCCCAGAGACCCAGGCTGTCGATCCGCTCCTGCAGATTGCCCTGCTTCTCGAGGAGACGGTTCATCTGAGCGTCGTCCATCGGCTCGGCGAATTGCGCGCTGATGGCATTGAACTGGTCCAGCAGCGCCTGCTGCTCCTTCACTCCTTCCATCACGTTTCCGCGCACATCCTTCTCGGGATCGAGCCGCGGCTCCTGCGGCAGATAGCCGATCTTGATCCCCGGCAGGGGACGGGCCTCTCCCAGGAAGTCCTTGTCCACCCCTGCCATGATGCGAAGCAGAGTCGACTTTCCAGCGCCGTTCGATCCGAGGACGCCGATCTTGGCCCCGGGAAAGAACGCGAGATAGATGCCCTTGAGGATCTCGCGGGAGGGAGGGACCACCTTTCGGAGGTCCTGCATCGTGAAGATGTATTCGCCGGCCATAGGGGGTGGAAAATAGAATGCAGGGAAGGGAATCGCGAATAAAAAGGGCGCCCCAGCGGGGGCGCCCTCGGCTATCCTGCGGCGGACTGCCGAGCTAGCTGAGGTTCTGGTTGGCGATCTTGGCCAGATCGAACATGGTAACCTGGCTCCGGTTATTAAACAGCGGACGGAGCTTCTCGTCGGCATTGATGGCCCGCCGATTCTTGGCATCCTGCAGCCCGTTCCGTTTGATGTACGCCCAGAGTTTGCTGATGACCTGCGTCCGGGGCATCGGGCTGTTGCCAATGACCGCGGCGAGCTTTGCGCTGGGCTGCAAAGGTCTCATGAATGCGGGATTCGGGGCGCGCTTCTTACCGGAAGAGGATTTCTTTCTGGTGGTCTTCTTGGCTGCCTTCTTCCGTGTTGCTGGCCGCCGTGAAGACTTCTTGCTGGACTTTTTCCTACCGGCAGTCTTTTTCTTGGTGGCCATCGCGAGTCTCCCTAATTGAGTGAGAACTAGGCGTGCACCTCGGAACCAGCAAAACTACCGTGTCAAACAGTATACAGACTCCGCCCAGTTGCAATAGGCAAAACCGAATTTCCCCCTCTGAAAACGGGAATTCGACCTCAGGAATCGATCGGAACCGGACCGGCGCACACGCTGGTTCGAGCATGATTTTGGGAGAATTGTACCGGGTCAGGAGTCAGCGCGGAGCACCGCCTCCAGAGCTTCCAGCGTGGGCTCGATCTCGATGGGACGGTTGGCGCCGGGCGGCGGCGGGTCCAGCTCCTGGTGATACCGCAGCAGCAGACCCGGGTCTTTCAAGATGTGTCCGGTGAGAATGCCCATCGACTCGGTCGGCTGGCTTGACGCTGCCCCGCTGCACCAGCCGGCGGAGTCCTGCGAGGGTCACGGCACTGGCTGGTTCACAGCCCACTCCCGAAGCATCGATGACAGCCTTGGCTTCGAGCAGCTCAGAGTCGGGAACCGAGAGCACCACACCCTCGGTCTCCCGGATCGCCGCCACCGCCCGGTCGTATGAAGCCGGGTCTCCGATCTTGATTGCCGTCGCTACAGTCTCCGCTTTCACCCGGTGCCGCCGGGTGAACCCCTCGGCAAAGCTCCGGGCAAAGGGTGCAGCCCCTTCCGCCTGCACTGCCGCCAGTCGAGGCTTGCGCGCGATCAGTCCCCAGTCGTGAGCTTCGGCCAGTGCTTTGCCGAAGGCTGCGGTGTTTCCCAGATTGCCAGCCGGAAAAACGATCCAATCGGGTGCATCCCAGGATAGCTGTTGCAGCAGCTCGAAGATGATCGTCTTCTGCCCCTCGATGCGAAATGGATTGATCGAGTTGAGCAGGTAGACGCCTAGCTCGGTGCTGGCTTGCTCCACCATCCGGAGGCACTGGTCGAAGTCGCCTCGAACCAGGAGAGTGCGCGCGCCATACGCGAGCGTCTGCGCCAACTTGCCTGTGGCTACGCCGCCTGACGGAACCAGGACCAGAGCCGGAAGTCCCGCCTGCGCCGCATAGGCCGCGAGGGACGCCGAAGTGTTTCCGGTGGAGGCACAGGCAACGGCACGGGCCCCGATACGCAACGCCTGGGTCACGCCGACCGTCATCCCCCGGTCCTTGAACGACCCGGTGGGGTTGTGACCTTCGTGCTTGAGCAACAGGTGGTCCACTCCAGCCCAGCGGTCCAGAGCGACTCGGTGAAGCAGTGGGGTGTTGCCCTCGGGGTAGGAAACGACCGATTCAGCGGACGGCAGCACCACTTCCCGAAAGCGCCACACCCCCGAGGAGGTCGCTCCGGGAGGTCCTCCTCGGCGCTCGGTAAAGCGGTGGATCAGCTGTGCCGGACTGATCTCCGGTGGCCGGTGACGCACCACCAGCAGGCCGTTGCAGAGCTTGCAGCGCGGCGCTGGATCGGTTTCCGATACCTCGTTCCCGCAGCTCATGCAGCTCTGCCAGCTGGCCGGCCTATTGGTCTGAAACCTCATCGGCTCTGCACCTCGGGCTCGATCAGTCGGGCGCCCCGGCGATCGATCCGGGAAATGCGGGCCCGACTGGGAAACCCCTTGGCGGCATAGGCAGCAGTCATCGCCTCACTCACTCGCTGGGCTGCTGGAGCACCGCGGGCAAGGGCAAAGGCCGTGGGGCCGGCACCGGAGATGGAGCTTCCCAGCGCACCGGCGTCGAGCGCAGCCCGCTTTGCTTCCGCAAACCCGGGCAGCAGCCGCGTGCGAGCCGGCTCGGCGATCCGGTCATCGATGGCCCTGCCCAGCAGGGCATAGTCTCCGCTGGCCAGGGCAGCGACGATGGCCCCGACTTGCGCCGCCTGGTGCAGGGCGACCTCTCGAGAGACGTCCCGCGGCAGCACCGATCGCGCTTCGGCTGTACGGAGTTGCTGGTCCGGTCGCACCAGCACGACCCACAACTCGTCAGGCACCGGGAGCTGGACCAGGTCGAGAGGGTCCAGCGAGCGGACCAGCACGATCCCGCCGAACAGGCACGGAGCAACATTGTCGGCATGACGGCCCGATACCGATTCCTCCGCGTTGAGACATGCTTCCACCAGCGCCTCTCGGTCGAGCGGATCTCCCAGCAAAGCATTGACGGCCACAGCCCCCGCCACGGCCGATGCGGCGCTGCCACCCTGGCCACCGGAGAGAGGGAGGCCCTTGCAGACGCTCAGCGCGATTCCCGCCTTTTTCAATCTCGGATCTCGCGCGCGCTCCACCACCGCGGTTGCAGCCAGCCCCGCGGTATGGCGATTCGACTCCCTCGGCAGGTCGGGATGGCCCGGATCGAGGATGGAGATGCCTGGTACGTTCGACCACTCCGCGCGAACCGAGTCGCCATCGCCCTCCAGCGCCAGCCCGAGGATATCGAGTCCCGGTCCGACATTGCCGACGCCGCCGGGGGCGAATGCCGTGACACTCTCGATCCGGGTCACGCGCCGGCCAGCCGCAAAATGTCGTTGAGCACCCCGGCGGCGGTGACTTCGGCACCGGCACCTGGCCCGGTGATGACCAGTGGGTTGGCCTTGTACCGGGCGGTGGTGAACACCAGCTGATTGTCGGAACCCTTGATGGCCGCAAAGGGACTCGCCAGTGGAACCGCCCGCACGCCCACCGCGATCTTTCGGGTTGTCACGCTCGCCACATACCGGAGCACGGCACCGGCTGCGCTCGCTTCATCCACCCGCTGCGCCCATTTCTCATTCAGCTGCTCTAGTCGAGTGATAAACTCATTCTGCGGCAGCGCGCGCCCCCAGCCTGGGACCAGGGACTCCACTGTGTGAGTGGAGAGCTCGCCGGTGTAGCCGAGCAGACGTCCCAAGATCAGGGCCTTGCGTGCCACGTCCATGCCCGAAAGGTCTTCGCGCGGGTCGGGCTCGGTGTAGCCCAGCTGCATGGCCCGTTTGACTGCTCTGCTGAACGGAACTCCGGCTGACACTTCGCTGAGTACGTAGCCCAGAGTTCCCGAGAGCAAACCCTCGATCCGATCCACCCGGTCACCCGATTCCACCAGCTTGTGATAGGTGTCAATGATGGGAAGCCCCGCGCCGACGGTTGCCTCGTGCAGAATCCGCCGGCCCCGAGCCCGCGCCGTCTGCCAGAGAGCGTCGCTCTGGCTCCGAGAACCGGCAAGAGGACGTTTGTTGGCCAGTACGAGATCCATCCCGAGCGTGAGCGCCTGTTCCAGCACCGGTCCGGACTCGTTTGCCGTGAGGTCTACCAGCACCGGTCGGGAGAGGGCATGAGATGAAACATGGGCCAGTGCCTCAGCGGTGCTCGCTGAGGTTCCTCCTGGTTCTCGGGCGAGCGGCCGTCCCTTGCCTTTGTGCCTGATCAGGCTCCGTACGGCAGTGCGGGCAATGCCTTCGGACTCGAACACGAAGCCGGAGCGGTCGATGATCCCAACGATCCGAAGCGACAGCGTCGGACGCTTCACCGCTCCGACCAGTAAGGCCAGCGCCCGCCCGATCTGTCCAAAGCCGAGCAGAACCAGGTCCATGCGCTCTGGCCGGACCACCGCGCCGCCGGCGATTCGCGACAGCTGGAAAGCGCTGTGGATCCGACGCTGGGCTTCGGCTGCTTGGTCGCCGGACACTACCACGGAGATGTTCAGCTCGGACGACCCCTGCGCAATGGCCACGACATTGATGTTGGCGGCCGCCAGTGCGCCGAACGTGGCAGCCGCTACGCCGGGCGTGCCGTGCATCCCCAGCCCGACCACCGCAATGGTCGCCATGCCCGGGCTGACCTCCACCCCATCGATCTCCCGGCCGTCGATCTCGTGCTGGAACTCCTCCAGCAGCCCCTGGCGCGCCGCCTCCGCCAACGGTTCGGGAACACTGAAGCAGATCGAATGCTCCGATGACGCCTGCGAGATCAGCGACACCGAGATGCTGCGGCCGTGCAGGGCGGAGAAGGTCCGGGCAGCAATGCCGGGCACGCCCAGCATGCCGTTGCCGGTGACGGTGATCAGGGCCTGCCCTCCGGCGGCGGTCAGCGCTTTGACGGGGACGCGACCGGGCGACACTCGCTCGGACACCTCCGTTCCGGGAGCATCAGGATCGGCAAAGGGCCGAACGTGTACCGAGATCCGTCGCCCGGCTATGGGGGTCAATGCTCGTGGGTGAAGCACCTTCGCTCCGTAATAGGCCAGCTCCGCCGCCTCCCGGGTATGAAGTTGTGGGATGACTCGCGCATCCGGGACCACCCGGGGATCGGCTGTCAGCAGTCCGGGCACATCCTTCCACAGGTTCACTCGAGAGGCACCGAGGGAGCGCGCCAGCAGCGTGGCGGTCAGATCTGATCCGCCGCGGCCCAGTGTTGCCACCTCGCCGGTTGGCGTGGCTCCGATGAACCCGGGGATCACCGGGATGGTCCCCCGCTTCAGGAGCGGACCGAGTATCGCGATGCGCGCTTCGGTCGGTGCGGGCGAAATCGGGCGAAGCCTGGCCGAAGCTGGCATCGGTATGTACCACCTCGAGCGCATCGACATATCGGGCGGCGATCCCTTGGGCCTCGAGGGCGGCAGCAAAGATTCTGGCACTGAGACGCTCTCCCCGGGAGATCAAGCTGTCGTTGGTGCGCGGGGTCAGCTCCTGAAGCACCCGAAGTCCATGGGCTAGTGCCTCCAGCTCGGTAAACGCTTCGTCGATCTGGGCAATCAGCGATGAGCGGAGTCGCGCCGCGGGCAGCATGGTCCGAGCCACTTCGGTATGGCGGGATCGCAGCCGGTCGATCAGCGCCCGCACCGCTCCCTCATCCGCCGACCCTGCGCTCCGGGCTACCTCGAGCAGGGCATCGGTGACACCAGCCATCGCCGACACCACCACAACCGGGGGAGCGGAGCGGGTACGCGCAACGATCTGAAGGGCATGCCGAAGGGCGGGTGGGTCGGCCAGTGAGGCGCCGCCGAACTTATGCACCTCCGGTGCGCGGCGGTTTTGTGGCGGCATCAGGGGAGAGTCAAGACTCGAGAGTCCAGAGTCAAGGGCAGGCGGCCATCTCCCTTGACCCTGGACTCCAGACCTTCGACCTTAGCGCATGCTGGGGCTTCTCAAGCTCATTCAATCCATCATCAAGACGCTGCATTCCGCCGGAACCCCCGGGCAGGTGGCCGCCGGCATGGCACTGGGTTCTGCCCTGGGCCTCACCCCGCTGATGAATCTGCACAACCTGGTGATCTTCTCCCTCCTGGTGCTCCTCAATGTCTCGTTCGGGGGCGGGATGCTGGGCTGGATGCTGTTTGTCCCGATGGGTTTTCTGCTCGATCCGGTTTTTGACGCAATCGGATTGCGCCTGCTCACTGCGCCGGGCCTGCGGCCGCTCTGGACGGACTTGACCAACACGCCGGTCGTGCCCTACACCAACTTTGACAACACCGTAGTGCTGGGGAGCTTCGTCGGTTGGCTGGTTCTGGCGGTGCCCATCTTCTTTGCCGCTCGCTACGGGGTGGCGAAGTACCGTGCCACCATCGGAGAGCGGGTTCGTCAGTCTCGCTTTTACAAGGCCATCACCGCTTCCCAGGTGTACAACCTGTACAAGATGTTCCGGCCATGAAGTTCAAGGTGTTTCGCTGGAAGGCCATCGGGCCCCTGCTCCTGCTCTTCATCCTGCTCGGTATTCTGGTCTGGATCTTTGCCGAGCCGGTGGCGCGGGACACGACGGAGGAAGCGAGCACCGAGCTGTTGGGCACTCAGGTAGACCTCGGCAAGCTCGACCTGCTCCCGCGGCAGGCTTCGGTCGAGCTCCAGGCCCTGCAGATAGCCGATCCTTTCGTGCTGACTCGAAATCTCCTCGACGCCGATGCGATACGGCTCAAGCTCAATCCGGCGGCGCTGGTGGAGAAGAAGATCGTGATCGAGAACTTGAGCCTGAGCGGAATGCGCTTCGGTGCCAATCGCAAGACGCCGGCGCGCCCTCCCAGCGGCAAGGGATTCACGCCCCAGGTCTATCGGGCCGTACAGCAGTGGACCGATCAATTCAAGGTTCCGCTGCTCTCGTTGACACCGGTGGATACCATTCGGCAGCTGGTTCTGAATCCGGATCAGCTCACCACGGTAAAGCAGGCGGAGCGCGTCCTGGCCCGGACCGATTCGACCCGCCAGGCATTGGAGCAGACATTCCAGCACCTGGACATTCGCCCCACGGTCGATTCAGCGCGCGCGTTAGTGCAACGTCTTTCCGCCACCGATCCCAAGACCCTCGGCCTCGAGGGCACCCGGCAGGCGGTCCAGTCAGTTCAGCAGGCCTTGCGCGACATTACCGCCGCACGACGGCGAGTGGATTCGCTGGAGCGGAACGCCAGAGCAGCGGTAACCTTTCTGGGCCAGGGAGTCGAGCTGGTCAACCAGGCCACGCAGCAAGACATCGCCTTCGCCAAGTCCCTGCTGAAGCTTCCCACCTTCTCCGCTCCCGAGATCGGCACTGCCTTGTTCGGGAAGGTCAGCATCGACCGCTTCAAGCAGGCGCTGTACTGGGCGGAGCTGGCCCAGAAGTACATGCCGCCCGGACTACTGCCCCGGCCGAGGCCCGGGCCACAGCGCCTCCGGGCAGCGGGATCCACTATCGACTTTCCCAAAGCGGCGGAGTTTCCCCAGTTCTTGTTGCAGCGAGGGTCGATCGATTTCGCCATTGGGGGTACCAGCCCGATCCGCGGCGCTTACACGGCGAGCGTCCAGGGACTCACCTCTGCGCCAGCCTTGTACGGGCGACCGGCCGTGATTTCCGTCGGCCGCCGCGCGGAGAGATCGGCTGTTGCTGCAGTCGATATCGGGGCAGTGATCAATCATCTCACCTCGCAAACTCACGATTCGGTGAATGCCCGTCTCCGTGGAATCAAGTTGCCCTCGTTCGATCTGCCTGGCCTTCCTTTTCGGATGGCCCCCGGCATCGGCTCTGCTGAGCTGGTGTTCAGCATGCGAGGCTCCGCGCTGTCGGGGCGGTGGGCGGTGCGAGCAAACAAGGTGGCCTGGACCGCCGACACAGCCGGGCGGAAGGCCAATGACATCGAGCGGCTGGTCTGGCGGGTGATCGGCGGGCTCAACGATCTGAGTGTGGTGGCCCAGCTTGGAGGGACCCTTTCCTCACCCCGGCTCTCGATCGAGAGCAACTTGGACCAGGCCATTGCCCAGCGGCTCAAAGCCGTGGTGGGAGAGGAGGTCGCTCGAGCGGAGCGGATGGCTCGGGCCAAGGTAGACAGCCTCGTGGCCGAGAAGGTGCAACCGGTCAAACGGCGGGTAGCCGAGGTCCGGACTCAGGCAACCCAGCGAATTGCAGGAGAACGCCAGAGTCTCGACAAGGTCGAGGCGGAGCTGAATGCCCAGCTGAAACGATTGACCGGGGGCCTGGCTCCGGGCCTCGAGCTGCCCAAGATCAAACTGTAAGCGGGCGAGTCATCGTCCCGGGATGGCCTCGGCCCTCTAGTCGAGATCGCCTTCAGACTCTAGACTCTAGACCCTGAGCTCTAGGCCTGGGACTTCGGACTCCGGGCTCCAGACTTCTTTTTCCTATCCCGAGACCAGCGACCTACACCAATGCATATCGGAGTCCCCAAAGAGACTTCGCCGGGCGAGCGCAGAGTCGCGCTGGTTCCGGAGTCTTGCAAGAAGCTCGTTCAGTCGGGCTACACTGTCTCGCTGGAGGCGGGGGCAGGGGAGAGCGCGGGGTTCGCCGACTCCGCGTACCGCGAGATCGGGGTCGGGATCGAGGCCGACCCCGCTGTGGTGCTGGCCTCCGCCGATCTCGTGCTGAAGGTCAATGCTCCACAGAGCCGCAACGGGCAGGGGGACGAGGTTCAGTGGATGCGCCGAGGCAGTGTCTACCTGGGGTCTCTGATGCCGTTGCGCAACCTGAGTGCGGTCCGCGCTCTCGCTGACCGGGGGGTGACCGCGTTCTCCACCGACGCGATCCCTCGCACCACCCGGGCCCAGACGATGGACACCCTGTCCTCGATGGCCAACATAGCCGGCTATAAGGGCGCGCTCCTCGCGGCTACCGAGCTCAACAAGTACTTCCCCATGTTGATGACCGCCGCCGGCACTGTGCCCCCGGCAAAGGTGTTCGTGATCGGGGCCGGTGTAGCCGGCCTTCAGGCCATAGCTACCGCCCGGCGGCTTGGGGCCACGGTATTCGCCACCGATGTCCGGCCTGAGGTCAAGGAGCAGATCGAGAGCGTCGGGGCCAAGTACGTGGGCATCGAGCTGAAAGAGGCGGCCTCGGCTGGAGGTGGCTACGCCAAGGAATTGAGTGATGAGGACCGCCGGCGGCAGCAGGAGCTGCTCGCGGCGCAGTGCAGCCAGTCGGACGTGGTGATTACCACCGCGCTCATCGGGGGAGTATTCGCGCCCCGCCTCATCTCCGCCGAGATGGTGCGATCGATGCGACCCGGCGCCGTGATTGTGGACTTGGCTGCTGAAGGCGGAGGCAACTGCGAGTTGTCTCGCCCTGGAGAAAAGATCCTGGCGCATGGTGTCACCATTCTGGCGCCGCTCAACCTTCCCTCATCCATGCCGCTCCACGCAAGCCTGCTCTTCTCCCGCAATCTCACCGCTTTCGTGCAGGCTTTCACCAAAGAGAACCGGTTTCAGCTCGATCTCAGCGATGTCATCCAACAGGGTGCGCTCATCACCCACGACGGGGTGGTGAAGCACCAGCGCACGCAGGAAGCCCTGCAGAAGGCGGGAGCATGACGCAAACGCTCGATTTCTGGTCCATGATGTTCGTCTTCGTTCTCGCCTCCTTTATTGGGGTGGGAGTGATCCGCCGGGTCTCGCGGCTGCTGCACACCCCGCTCATGTCGATCACCAACGCCATCTCCGCCATTGCCGTGGTCGGTTCGATCATCGTTACCGGGGCCGACTATCCCCAGGGAATTCGCATCCTGGGTGCCATCGCGCTGTTCGCCTCGATGACCAACATCGTGAGCGGCTTTCTGATCACCGACCGGATGCTCAAGATGTTCAAGTCGGAACGGAAGCCGGTTGACCGCAAATGAGCCACGGCATCGTCCAGCTCGCCTATCTGATAGCGACGGTGCTGTTCATCTTCGCACTCCACTGGATGAACACTCCAGCGACCGCCAGGAACGGAGTGTACGCCGGCGTCGCCGCCATGACCATCGCCATCGTGGTCACCTGGGCCCAGCCCGAGGTGGTACACCATGGCTGGATTGCTCTGGCCATTCTCGCCGGCTTTGTGGTGGGCGTCCCGCTCTCCCGCGTTCCCTTGACCGCGGTTCCGCAGCGGACCGCCCTGTCCCACGCCTTCGGCGGTCTCGCCGCGGGGCTGGTGGGCACCGCCAAGTACTATCTCTGGTTCTCGGAAGGGCCGGAGAACCTGACCACCTTCCGGATGGTGGCCATCATTGTGGAGGTGGTCCTTGGCTTCCTCACCTTTACCGGAAGTCTCATGGCGGCGGGAAAGCTGCAGGAGGTGAAGTGGATTCCCCAGCGACCCGTCACGTATCCGTTTCAGAACGTCAGCAACCTGGCTCTGCTGGGCGCGGCCTTGCTGGTCGGAGTCCTCCTCACATTGCATCCCGCCGCGGGCTGGGCACCAATGGTGTTCCCGATCATTATCGCGCTGGCGCTGATGTTCGGCGTGCTGTTGATCATTCCAATCGGCGGCGCCGACATGCCCACGGTGATCGCCATCCTGAATTCCTACGCCGGTCTTGCCGCCGTCGCGATGGGATTCGTGCTGGACAACAAGCTCCTGATCACGGCGGGAGCCCTCGACGGCTCGAGCGGTTTGATCCTGGCCATCATCATGTGCCGGGCGATGAACCGCTCCTTTACCAATGTCTTGTTCGGCGCTTTCGGACAGACTCAGCAGGCCAAGGCGGGGGGCGACCAGAAAGAGTACAAGTCGGAGACCATCGAAGGCGGGGCGCAGGTGCTGGAGCAGTCCAATCTCGTGGTCATCGTTCCTGGGTACGGCATGGCAGTGGCTCAGGCTCAGCACAAGGTGCGTGAGCTCTACGATCAGCTCAAGAAACGCGGCGTCACCGTCAAGTTTGCCATTCACCCGGTGGCAGGCCGGATGCCTGGGCATATGAACGTCTTGCTGGCGGAGGCCGACATTCCCTATACCGACCTCGTGGAGATGGAGGAGATCAATCCCGAGATGCCTCAAGCCGATGTGGCTCTGGTGGTGGGGGCGAACGACGTGGTCAATCCGGCGGCGCGCACGGACCACAGCAGTCCCATTTACGGCATGCCGATCATCGATGCGGACAAGGCCCGAACCGTGTTTGCCATCAAGCGAAGCAAAAATCCGGGATTCGCCGGCATCGACAACGAGCTATACTTTTCAGAGCGTACCTGGATGCTCTTCGGCGATGCCAAGAACGTGGTTGGGGAGCTGGTCAAGCAACTCTCCGGTCCCGGCACGCATTAGTCTCCTCATGAGGTTCCCCCCCATGAACAAGCTCGCTATTCCTCTACTCTTTGCGCTGGCCCCTTCCGCATGGGCTCAGGGCGACTGTATCAGCCAGATGAAATTCCCGTCCCAGGGTAGCTGGTCAGAGTACGAGGGTACCTACAACAGCAAGCCGTATATGGTGCGATACGCTGTCGTTGGGCAGGAGGATCGCGGCGGCAAGAAGCTGCAGTGGGTGGAGCTGCGGATGGAGGGTGGGACGGCAAATTCGGTCTATCAGATGCTGGTTCCCGGCACCCTTACGGAGTTGAATCAGGTTGAGGAGATCGTCTTCAAATCTGGTTCTCAGCCGGCCATGAAGATGGGCGGCGACATGATGAAGATGGTGCGCGGCCAGATGGACAAGCAGTCGTTTTTCGCGGACATGTGTAAGGGTGTAAGCCTGGTAGGGAAGGAGAAGATCACGGTACCTGGGGGCAGCTATGAGACTCTCCACTTCAAGAGCACTGAGCACGCCTCCGACAGCTGGATTGCACCCGAGGTGCCATTCTCGCTGGTCAAAGCTGCTGGCAAGGGCTTCCAGGTGGAGCTGGTAAAGCACGGGGAAGGTGCCACGTCGTCCATCAAGGAAAAGCCGCAGGAGATGAAGGGAATGGGAGGGCCCCCCCACTGACCCCTATTAAGGAACGGAACACAGCCGTTCCAAATTGCTACACCAAGGGCGCATTGAGCCGTCGCAGCCCTGCCAAAGTTGCATACAGTCGTGCCGGAGCCCATTTCCGGCTCTAAAGCCGCTCACAGTGCCGCAACTCGCCATCCCGCTACAATTTACCTAAGGTGTTGATTTCTCATATCTTAGGTAGTATATTGGCCGACTTCAAATTGGCTCGGCCTCAGTCGTGGCTGTTCACCGAGCAGGGGACACGGGTCCCGTGGGAGGCTAATAGCGTGACAATCAAGGCACGTAGCAAGCGTCGGCCGGTACGACCAGCGCAGATCGCCCGTGCAATCGATGAAGGCCGGGAAAGTCTCGATCTCTACCTCGACGAGATCAGCCGGGTCCCCCTCCTCAATCGGGAAGAGGAGATGGAGCTGGCCCGTAAAGCCTTCAAGGGAAATGTGGGAGCCCAGGAGCGCCTGGCCCGTCACAACGTGCGTTTTGTCGTGTCGGTGGCCAAGAAGTTCCAGAACCGGGGAGTTCCCCTGGTTGATCTGATTGGCGAGGGAAACCTCGGGCTCATGACCGCGGCCCGGAAATTCGATCCGGACCGTGGGGTCAAGTTCATCTCCTATGCCGTCTGGTGGATTCGCCAGGCAGTTCAGGCGGCCATCGCCCGTCACGGCAGGCCGGTCCGGGTTCCACTGAACCGAACCGCTGACCTAAGCCGGCTGGGCCGCACTACTACGCTCCTGAAAGACCGGCTGGGCCGCATGCCCACCACCGAGGAGCTCGCCCGTGCTACCGGTCTCACCGTCGAGGCAGTTCGCTCGCTGAGCGCGCTGAACTCGGAGGCGGTCCGGTTGGACCACCCCACCCGGGACGGCGAAGGCAACGAGCGGATCGAGAGGTTCACCAGCGGTGAGCAGGAAAGCACCGACATGAGCACCATGGCTAACAGCCAGACTCGGGACATCGAAGCGGCCCTCGCCGCTTTGCCGCCCCGGGACGCCAAGGTGCTGCGGCTTTATTTTGGTTTGGACGACGGCAACAGCCGAACCCTCGAGGAAATTGGCCGGATGATGGGGGTCACCCGCGAGCGGATCAGACAGCTCCGGGATCGCGCTCTGCTTCGCTTGCGCGAGGGCGAAACCGGAGAGCGACTGAAGGATCTAGTGGCCTGATCGCAAGCCGAGCTGGGAGCTTAAAGCAAAGACCCCTCGTTCTCGGGGGGTCTTTTCTTTCCAGCTCCAACCTCCCAGCGCCCAACTTCCAGCTCTTTAGCTCTCACCCATGATCCCGGTTCCCTACGCGATTAACCGCCGCGACGACGGCATCCTCATCGAATGGGATGACCGGGGCCACGAGGCGCTATTCCCGGCACGACTGCTTCGGCTGGCCTGTCCCTGTGCCGGCTGCGTCGAGGAGATCAGCGGGCGTCCACTGCTCGATCCGGCCACCGTGCCCGCCGACATCAAACCGCTGAGCCTGGCTTTGGTCGGGTCCTACGGTCTCCGGATACACTGGAGCGACGGCCACAGTACGGGGATCTATACCTTCGAACAACTGCTGCGTGGGTGTCCCTGCGGCAAATGCACTCGCACGCCCTCGTCCGGGGGCAAGTGACCCGGAACACATCATGAGTACGATAGCAGCCGAACCTGTCGCCTTGCGCTCCGGAGGTTCCGGCCCCAATGTGCAAGCATCCGTTAGCGGCATCACTAGGGCCTGCTCCGGAGGTGAGGCATGCTGAATACCAGCCACTCCACCATGGCTGAGGGCACCGATGTCGGGATCCTGGGTGGTCTCGCCGTCGCCACGTGGTTTCTCATCCTCGATACCATTGCCGGTCACCCATTCCAGACGCCGAGTCTGCTGGGTCAGGTCGTCTTGTTCGGCGACTCCACTCCCGACACCAGTCATCTGGTCTTTGGAGCGATACTGGTGTATACCGCGTTCCACTTCGCGGTCTTTGCGCTGCTCGGCATGGGCCTGGTCGCGCTGGTCCACTGGGGAGTGCGCGACCCGGTAGTGCGGTACGCCCTCCTCCCGGTCTTTCTGGTGTTCGAGGTGCTGTTTTATGGGCTGCTCGAGGTGTTCTCGGAGCGAACCAACGAGCTGTTCCCCTTCTGGGCCGTAGTGGTGGCGAATACGCTCGCGGCGGCCTGCATGGGACTGTATCTCTGGAACCGGCACCCTGATTTTCGCGCCGCCTGCCGCGAGATCCCGCTGGGAGATGCTCCGCAATGACATAGCGTTCCCGACGCAATTACCTTCCAGCCTCACTCCACTCCGGCCGGGTCTGTGCGTCGGCAATTTCGCTCCGTCGCTTCCATCCTTTCCATCTCGCTCGCTTTCACGCTGCCATTAGCGGCGCAGCTCGAGCCGCCCTCCAACGGCGGGGTTGTGGCGCTCGATCAGGAGCTCCGCATGTTGGGGCACTACAAGCGGGTATTGATGATCGGCGCTCATCCGGACGACGAGGACACCGAGCTACTCACGGTCCTGGTCCGAGGAATGGGAGCGGAGGCTGCCTATCTGTCGCTCAACCGGGGCGAGGGCGGCCAGAATCTCATCGGCCCAGAGCTGGGAGAGGCCCTGGGCCTGCTGCGGACCGAGGAGCTGCTGGCCGCGCGGCGTTTGGATGGCGCCCGCCAGTACTTCACCCGGGCCTATGATTTCGGTTTTTCCAAGACGATGGACGAAACCTGGCAGCACTGGCCCCGGGACACGATTCTCAAGGATGTAGTCAGAATCGTTCGCCGGTTTCGGCCTCAGATCATCGTCTCGATCTTCAGCGGCACCCCGCGCGACGGACATGGCCAACATCAGGCCGCGGGTTGGTCTGCCCACGAGGCGTTTCGAATTGCCGGGGACTCCAGCCGATTCCCCGAGCTCTTCGCCGAAGAGGGCCTGGTGCCCTGGACGGTTCTCAAGCTGTATCGCAGCGCCCGGTTCGATTCCAGCGCCACGACCCTCACCCTCAATGGCGGAACGTTCGACCGAGCCGTCGGGAAATCCTATCACCAGATCGCCATGGCAGGGCGCAGCCTGCACCGCTCCCAGGATATGGGACAGCTGCAGCGCATGGGACCATCCTCTGTCAGACTCTCTCTGGTTGAGGACCGCACCGGTTCGGCCGGCGTGGCGCTCTTTGGCGGCATCGATACCAGTCTGTCGGCCATGCCGCTCGGCGAGCGGCGGAAATCCGGCTCAGCCGACCTGGTCCGCTCCTCTCCGGCCATGCCGGAGCTGCTGCGTTACTCGGCTCGAATCGACTCCCTCCTCGTCGCCCGGGGAAATCCCGGCCTCCAGCGTGGGCTGCTGGCTCGAGCGGCGAGTGATCTCGACCGCGCCGTGGCGGTGCCGCCGCAGGCTTCTCCCGG
The DNA here is from genome assembly GCA_963842945.1 of uncultured Gemmatimonadales bacterium. Lineage (GTDB taxonomy): Bacteria > Gemmatimonadota > Gemmatimonadetes > Gemmatimonadales > GWC2-71-9 > CAVVWJ01. The sequence goes on along the minus strand of CAWJIM010000024.1, from coordinate 268,560 downwards.
TGCACGGGGTGTGTATTACACCCGCGGAATCGAACTGGAAGATCAGCTGGGGCATCTCAACGCCGCGGCCTGGGACCTGGGAGGAACCGTGTTCGACGTGCTGGTGGACGACGACCGCGTCGTTCCCGATGAGCAGCTCCACTGGACGCTCTCCACCTGGAATACTTCGGATAGACCGCGGATTGCCGACATGCGGGCCGCGCAGTGCATCCCGCTCGGAGAATGCCGCAGCCCTGACCGGCCGACCGCGTCACAGACGATCTCCTCCCGGACAACTGGGCACCATCTCGCTCGACTATCCAGTGCTGGAACAGCCCCTGTCCACGCCGTACTTCCTGATGCTGCCGCGCGCCGGGGACATATACCGGTGGCCCGAGAGTCAGACCGGAGGGGTGGCCGGGAGTCTGCCATACGGAGAGCCCTTCGAGTCACCGACCTTTCTGGGGACGGTCGAGGCCAACGCGGGCGAGGGAGACAGCTTGGGCGCCGCGCGCACGCAGGAGGCGGTCTTCCAATTCAACGATCAGGCGAGGGGAGAGGTGCGCCGGCCGCTGTTCGTTGTGCCCCGGGTGGACGTCAAGCTGGAGCCGTCCACCGAGCTGTGGCCGCTGAGCTCACTGGCCCCCCATCGATTCACCGTCACCTTGACCCACGGAGCACGGGACTCGACGAGTGGCACCGTCAGTCTGCAGGTGCCGCCGGGCTGGCCGGCCGTTTCCCCGCAGCGCTTCAATTTTACTGCTGAGGATGAGCGCGAGACCTTCGACTTCGAGGTGAAACCGCCGTCCAAGATCAAGTCGGGGAGAGTGGAGATCAAGGCCGTGGCCCGCGACGCAAACGGCACGGCCTACGATGTTGGCCTCTACACCGTGGATTACCCCCACATTCGTCCCCGGGCGTACACCCGGCATGCTTCCGCCACGCTGCAGCTCGCTTCCCTGGTGCTGCCCAGGCTGACCCGGGTTGGCTACGTCCGCGGAGCGGCAGACCGGGTGCCCGGAAGCTCTGACTGACGTCGGGCTCCCGATCACGCTGCTCAATCCACAGACTCTGGAGCGAGGAAATCTCGACCGGTTCGATGCCATCGTGATTGGTCCCCGGGCCTACGAAACAGATCCAGCGCTGGTGGAGAACAACCGGCGGCTGCTGAACTATGCCCGCCGCGGCGGTCTGGTCATCGTCCAATATCAGCAGCAGCGGTTCTTCAACGGCGGCTTCGCGCCATTTCCGATGAAGGTGGGCGGCCCGCCGCTTCCGCCGCCGGGCACGGGCGACAGGACATCGGCAGCCAGCCGTTCCGCGCTGCCGGTAAGCCACGACCGCGTGGTGGATGAACACGCTCCGGTTCACCTCCTGGTCCCGGATCATCCGCTGTTCCGGAAACCGAACCGTCTCGCCTCCGCCGACTGGAAAGGGTGGATCCAGGAGCGGGGACTCTATTTCGCGCGCAGCTGGGATCGGCATTACCGCCCGGTGCTGGAGACCCATGACCCGGGTGAGGCGCCGCTCTCGGGTGGCCTGCTGATCGCGACTCTGGGCAAGGGCACCTATGTGTACACCGGCCTGAGTTTCTTCCGACAGTTGCCGGCCGGAGTGCCGGGGGCATTCCGTCTGTTTGCCAATCTCCTGGCCCTGCGGCAATGACCCGTGCGAATCCGCCCGTCCCATACTCTTTGCCTGGTCCATCCTCTCCGTCTTCTCCGCTGTCTCCTGCACCTCCGATCACCGAACACCAGTCGTGCTCTACTCGCCCCACGGGCGGGATCAGCTCGAGCTGCTGGAGCGCGACTTCGAGCGGCGCCGGCCCGATATTGATGTGCGTTGGCTGGATATGGGATCGCAGGAGATTCTGGACCGACTGCGGTTCGAGCGGGTAAATCCTCAGGCCGATGTCTGGTTCGGTGGACCGAGCCACCATCTTCGATCGGGGCATTCACGACTCCCTGCTCACTCCATATCGTCCCTCCTGGGCCGGACACATGAGCGGGAGTACGGTGAGCGGTTTCTACTACCCGGTATACCGGACGCCTGCAGTGATTGCGTTCAACAGCCGAGCGGTGTCCCGGGAAGCAGCGCCCAAGGATTGGGACGATGTGCTGCTGCCGCGCTGGCGTGACAAGGTCATCATCCGCGATCCTATGGCGAGTGGTACCATGCGCGCCATCTGGGGTCTCATCCTGGTGCGAAGTCTTCGTCAAACCGGTGACACCGGATGGGGCATGGAGCTGGCTTCGCCGTCTCGACGCACAGACCAAGACATACACCATCAGTCCGGCGTTGTTGTACGAGAAGCTCGCCCGGCAGGAGGGGCTGGTCAGTCTGTGGGACCTGCAGGACATCCTGATCAGTCAGGCCAAAGGGATTCCGCTGGGATACGTTTTTCCCAGCAGTGGTACCGTGGTGATCGACGATGCGGTGGGGTTGGTTCGCGGGTCTCGGCATCCCGAGGCAGCTCGCGCATTCATCGAATACGTTGGAAGTGAGGCTGCCCAGCTGCTCACTGCGCGCGAAGTGTTCCGGCTGCCGGCCCGCACGGACCTGCCGCCCGACCAGGTACCGGCCTGGGTGGCGCAGGTCGAGCGGGAAATGGTGGTGGCGGACATGGACTGGGGTCTGCTCTCCCGCAACGGGCCTGGCTGGATGAGTTATTGGGACCAGCACGTTCGCGGTACAGGAAGAGCCCAGCGTTGAGTCCCCTTCTCTTTCTCGCTGGAGGATCTCAGCAAGCGTTTCGGAGCCACTGTGGCCGTGGACCACGTCTCGCTCTCCCTCGAACGGGGTGAGATCCTGGCGCTCCTGGGCCCCAGCGGTAGCGGGAAGACCACCACCTTGCGGTTGCTGGCGGGGTTCGAGGTACCTGACTCCGGGACGCGTCCTCGTGGAGCAGGATGACGTCACCGCCGTTGCTCCCGTGGCGCGCAGGTTCGGCATGGTCTTCCAGCATTATGCCCTGTTTCCTCATCTCGACGTCGGTCAGAATGTAGCCTTCGGCCTCGAGTCCCTGGGCGTCACGGGGCGAAGAGCTCGGGCCAGCGCGTTTCCCGCGCGCTGGAGCTGGTGGACCTGGCCGGTTTCGAGCGGCGCCGGATCGGTCAACTCTCCGGCGGGCAGCAACAGCGGGTCGCGCTGGCGAGAGCGCTCGCACCCGAGCCACGGGTTCTCCTGCTGGACGAGCCGCTCTCCAACCTGGATCCGGCGCTGCGGGAACGAACCCGGCGGGAAATTCGCGAGCTGATCAGGCGGGTCGGCATCACCTCTGTCTTCGTCACCCACGAGCAGGAAGAAGCCTTCGATCTGGGCGACCGGGTGGCCGTGCTTCGAGGAGGACGGCTCGAGCAGGTGGGCACGCCGGAGGAGCTGTATGCCGCGCCCGCCAGTGAGTTCGTGGCCGAGTTTGTCGGTCGGTCCAGCAGTATTCCCGTCACGGTGCTGGGCCCCGGCGATCGGGGTCTTCGGGTAGCCGTCGAGGGAGTGGAGTGGCAGCTCACCGACGGTGCATCGAGCTCGGCACCCGCGGGCCCGGCGATGATGGTGGTGCGGCCGGAAGCGCTGCGTCTCCTGGCTCCGGCCCCGGGCAGCATCAGCGGGGTCATCACCCAGCGGCGGTTCACCGGCTCCGCCAGCCTCTACACCGTCACTCACCGATGGAGGGGCGTCGCTGGAGGTCGAGCGGCCCGCCGCGAGCCGTCTCTCCGGGCCAGCGAACCGGCATCCTGCCGAGCCGGCGCGCCGGCGGAGGCATCCATCTCTTCCCGGCCCGCGAGGAGATGAGGCGCGAACGCCGCTCCAGTGTCGCCGGCGGGCGTCCTGCTGCTGTTCCTGGCCTGGCTGGTGTTGTATCCGCTGCTGCTGGTGCTGATCGAAGGGTTTCGCGGGCCTGATGGGTGGACCCTCGAGTTCGTGCGGCAGTTCTTTCGCAGGCGCAACGAGGCGCAGGCGCTGTGGGGCAGCCTGTGGATCTCGGTGGCCACCGTCGTTCTCGCCGCCGGCATCGGGGTGCCGCTCGCCTTCCTCTTCTGGCGCTACGACTTTCCCGGCCGGAGGACGCTGGGAGGTCTGGTCGCACTGCCGGCGGTGTTGCCGCCGCTGGTCGGCGTGATCGCCTTTCTCTTCCTCTACGGCGAAAGCGGCTTCACCGTCGCTGCTGGTCCAGTGGTTGTTCGGCCTGGATGAGCCGCCCTGGCGGCTGCAGGGCGCGGCCGCGATTCTCCTGGTCCACGCCTATTCGATGTACGTCTACTTCTATCTGTTTACCCGCGCAGGCCTGTCTTCGCTCGATGCCTCGGTGTTCGAGGCGGCGGCCAGCCTCGGCGCCGGCCGGGGACGCACGTTGCGCCGGGTGGTGCTGCCGTTGCTCTACCCTCGCTTGGCGGCGGTGCGCTGCTCACCTTCATGACTGCGCTGGCGTCATTCAGCGCGCCCTACATCTTCGGCGGCGGCTTCCGGGTCATGCCGACCCAGATCGTGGCCACCCGGCTGAACGGCGACGACCAGCTGGCGATGGTCGAGACCGCGTCACTCACCCTGCTCGCCTTGCTGGCACTCTGGCTGCTTCGGGGAGCGCGCGCCACCAACGAGCAGAGCGGTGGCCGCAAAGGCGTCGCGCCGGCGCTGGTGCCGATTCGGAGCCGGGCGGCGCGGTTGCTGGTGGCGGTGCTCGGATGGGGCCTGGCCCTGGTGCTATTGCTGCCGCACCTGACGCTGCTGCTGGTCTCGTTCGTGCCCGCCGGCACCTGGACGACGGAGCCGCTTCCCCCAGCTTACACCTGGCGCAACTATCTCACTCTGGTCCAGGATCCGGTCCGGGCCCGTCCGCTGCTGAACAGCCTGTGGATGGCCACCGCCGCCACGGCTATGGCCGTCGCCATCGCGCTGTTCGCCGGGATTCTGTCAGTCCGGCGCCGAGTCCGAACCGGCGGCGCGATACAGGGTCTGCTGACGTTGCCATGGGCCGTACCCGGCACCGTGTTCGCCATTGCGCTGGCCACCGCCTTCAGCGTTCATGCCCCGCTGGCCGGCCGGTTCATTCTGGTCGGCACCCTCTGGATCCTTCCGCTTGCGTATCTCGTCCGGAATCTGCCCCTTACCGGCCGGGCGGTGCTGGCCGGCCTTCGCGGGCTCGATCCCTCGCTGGATGAGGCGGCGGCCACTCTGGGCGCCGGCTGGTGGCGTACCCTGCGGAGAGTGACCTTACCGCTGCTCCGGCCGGCTCTGGTGGCGGGTGCGAGCCTGGCCTTTGTCACCGCTTTCGGCGATTTCGTGACCTCGATCATGCTGTACACCTACGACACCAGGCCAATCTCGCTGGAGATTCTGTCCAGCCTGCGACAGTCCGATGTCGGAGTGGCGGCAGCTTATGGAGTGGTGTCTGATGGCCGTGAGCGCGTTGGTCTTTGCGGTGGGGCGCGGAGCAGGGAAGCACCGGATGAATCAATTCCGGCGGCTGGCCGTGCTGATCGCGGTCAACTTCGTGGACATGATCGGATTCATGATCGTGCTCCCGTTGCTCCCGTTCTACGCCCTGAAGCTGCACGCGACGCCGGAGACGATCGGCCGCCTGATCGCCTCGTTCTCCATTGCCCAGCTGCTGGCCGCGCCGCTCTGGGGCCGGATGTCCGACCGGTACGGCCGACGGCCCGCCCTGCTGATCGGTTTGAGCGCCTCCGCCATCGCCTATGTGGTATTCGGATTCGCCAGCACGCGTCTGGCTCCTCTTCCTCTCCCGCTTGGTCCAGGGCGCGGGAGGTGGAACCACCGGAGTAGCCCAGGCCTATGTCGCGGATACGGTCGAACCGGCCGACCGGGCTCGCGCACTGGGCTGGCTCTCGGCGGCAACATCTGCCGGCGTGATGGTGGGTCCCGCCATCGGCTCGTTCGCCGCCCACCTGGGTCAGGCCGCACCGGGGCTGGTGGCGGCGTCTCTCTGCCTCATCAACGTCTTTTTCGCCTGGAGCTGGTTACCCGAGTCGCATAAGGAGCCGGCCCAGAAGAGCGCCCAGCCTCGGCGGCCCCCATGGCATCCGGCCTGGGTGGCACTGCGTCACCCGACCACCGCCATCGGACGGCTGCTGTGGATTTACGGGGTTGGGATGCTGGCCTTTGCCTCCATGACCTCGGTGATGGCATTGTATCTCGGAGCCGAATTCGGGATCGACGAGAAGACCATCGGATACATCTTTCTCTACGTCGGCGTGCTTTCGTTCGTCATGCGGAGCCTGCTGCTCGGGCCCATCGTAGACCGGATCGGGGAGACCTGGGCCATGCGGATCGGCACCATGCTCCTGGTGCTCGGCCTCGCGCTGTATCCGCTGCCCCGAAGCCTCTGGACCCTGGCCATCGTGATCCCTCTGGTGCCGATTGGTACGGCGCTTGCTGTTTCCGGCCACCACGTCTCTGATGTCGCGGGCGTCAGACCGGCGTGAGCTCGGCACCACCATGGGAGTGGCCCAGACCTTTGCCGGGCTGGCCCGGGTGCTGGCCCCGATACTCGCCACCATTGCGTTCCAGCGACTCGGCCACGGCTGGCCCTTCTACCTGGCGGCCGGCTATGTCGCTCTGGTGGGACTCATGGCATTTCAAGTAGACCTATACCCCCGAGTCACCAAGTCGGCGGCGGAAGGAGTCGAAGCCTGATGAGCGACGCGGAGCGGTTGGAGCAGCTGGAGCGTCGGTTGGCGCAGCTCGAGGAGCAGGTGAGGGTGCTAGGCGGGGAAGCGGGGCAGCGGGGAAGCAGGGCACGAATTCTCAGCGCGGCAGCGATCCCAGCTTCGGAAGCAGCACCGTCCCAACCTCCCAGCCTCCCCGCTCAACCGCGCCTGCGTCCCCGCGTCCCCGCTGCCCCGCTTCGCGCTTTCATCCGAGCAGTGGATCGGCCAACGCGTCCTCCTCGCCGTAGGAGTGGTGGCGCTGATTCTCGCAGCGGGATACCTGCTGCGGCTCTCGTTCGACCGGGGGTGGATCTCGCCGGTCATGCGCTGCATCGGCGGAGCCGCCGCAGGGTTGATCGTCGGGGCCCTCGGTTGGCGCCTTCATCCACGATACCGCACCTATGGCGCCGCCCTGATCGGCTGTGGCGCGGCCATCATCTACCTGAGCGTATGGGCCGCCGCCCGGTTGTACGGCGTGGTGCCGCCCACCACGGGTGTGCTTAGCCTGGCCCTGGTGTCGGTATCCCTGGCCATGATCGCCTACGCCATCGACGTCGAGGCGCTGGGCGCCACGGCCGCGGTCGGCGCCTTCTTCGCTCCGCTCCTGCTGGGGCGGAACAACGCCGATGCCGATCTGCTGCTCCTGTACCTCGCCTGTATGGCCGCGGGACTGGGCTTGGTGGCTGCACGGCGGAGCTGGCGTCTTACCATGTTCGTGGTGGCGCTGAGCTTCTTCGGCGTGGCGTACGCCGGAGCGGCGGACCGCGGCACGCCCTGGGGAGTCCTGCTCTACGGCGTGCTGGGAGGCAGTGCCGGGATTCACGTCGGATTGCGGGAGCACTGGTGGGAAACCCGCTTTCTCTCTTTCTCCGGCGGCTGGACCTTCGTGGCGGCGGCGAGCAGGCATCTGGATCACCCCTGGGCCATCTTTGCCGCCGGGCTGGTGCTCGCCCTGCCGGTCTGGTGGTTCGCCCTGCGCAACGAGCGGATGCTGGCTTTTCCGCTCGGGCCCGGCGCAAAGAGCTCCCAGCTGGTCGTTGGGGGAAACGCTGTATTTCCTCCTGACCCCGCTTCTCCTGGGCTGGAGCATCCACCAGCTCGATCGGCACTGGTTTGACACTCATCGGGGAGCGGCAGCGCTCCTGGTTGGGCTGCCCTACCTCGTTGCTGGGTACCAACGTGTTCGGCCCGCCTTCGCTCTGGTGGGAGCGGCCGCCCTTGGAATTGCCGCCTGGAATCACTGGGCCGGTGTCCCCCGAGTGTGGGCGCTGCTGGCGCTGGTTCTCCTCTGGGCCGCGGTGGACCATCCCACCCAGCGGACAGACGGTCGCTGGTATTCACTGGCCACATTCTGGGCGGCGCTCCATCAGCTCTTCGGCGAGGCCCTGCTTCGAAGGACGGCCGGTGATGCCGCGTTCTTCGGACCCTGGGCCATGGCACTATGGGCCACCGCTCTTGTCTCCATGCTGCTTGCAGCCGGCCTGTGGCGCCGAGCTGGACTGGCCGGCGCGTCGCCGGTTCCGCAAGGCGGACTCTGGGCCCTGGGCGGCGGCCTGATCCTGTTCGGAGTCACCGCGGAGATCCGGCGATACTTCGAGCTCAAAACGGTTTCCGCATACACCGCTTCGCTGGCCTCGAGTCTTGCGGTGAGTGCCTGGTGGCTGGTCTTTGCCGCGGCGTTAGTGGGCCTGGGCTTTCGCCGTGGTCTCAAGCCGGCCCGCGTTGCAGGGCTCGGCGTGGCCGGGCTGGCGGTCATCAAGGTTCTAGTGTTCGATCTGTCGTCTCTCGATGCGCTCTACCGGGTGGGATCGGTGTTCATCCTGGGGCTCGTCTTTCTTCTTCTGGCCTATCTCTACCATCGGCAGGGACGCAGCACCGCCCCCCAGCCGAAGGAGACTCCAGGGTGAACGATCTTACCCGCCGCGCCTTCGCCGAGTCCCTGGCCATTGCCGCACTCGCTCCTGTGCTGGGCGTGACTCCCGGATCCATTCCGCGGCTCGATTGGAGTCCGCCGGACGATCCTGCGAACGCACCTGCCGGAGCGCTCGCCAAGGCTCTTGCCGGAGCGATTCGAGCCCAGTACGGCTCACGACTCTCGCCCAAGGCCCTGAGCACCATCACCAATCAGATCCAGAGCGGCCTGGAGCGGGTCGAGCGTCTCAAAAAGGTCCCGCTCGCCAATGGCGACGAGCCCGATTTCGTCTTCTCGGCTCCTACCGCGGCCCCGCATCCGATGACTGATTTCTCGTTCTCTACGGTCGAGGAGCTGGGGACGCTGCTGCGCAAGCGGCAAATCACCGCGGTGGAGCTCACCAGGCATTTCCTCGAGCGACTGGAGCGGCTGGGTCCCCGCTTCAATGCGGTGGTGACGGTGCTTCGCCCTTCAGCCCTGGAGGAGGCCGCGGAGCGAGACCGGGAGCTCGCCGGAGGCACCGACCGCGGACCGCTCCACGGTATTCCTTATGGAGCCAAGGATCTCCTGGCCACTAAGGGCGCCCCCACCACGTGGGGAGCAGAGCCGTACCGACACCAGATGCTCCAGGGTGACGCGACGGTAGTTACCCGGCTGCGCGAAGCCGGAGCGGTCCTCTGCGCCAAGCTCGGCATGGTCGAGCTTGCCGGGGGCATGGGATATAGTCAGGCCTTCGCCAGCTTCACCGGTCCCGGCAAAAGTCCCTGGGACCCGAGCCGTTGGTCCGGCGGATCATCCAGCGGTCCTGGCTCCGCCGTCGGTGCTGGGATGGTCCCATTTGCCATCGGATCCGAAACCTGGGGGTCGATTCAGTTTCCCTCGGCGTTCTGCGGGGTCAGCGGACTTCGCCCCACGTACGGCCGGGTGAGCCGCCACGGAGCAATGGCACTGAGCTGGACCATGGATAAACTGGGTCCGCTGGGGCGCACCGCCCGCGATTGTGGGATTGTTCTCGCAGCGGTGGCTGGTCCCGATCCCGAAGATCCCTCCGCCCTGCCTGAGAAGTTCGTGGCTCCATCAGCCACGGCGTCCCGCCGGTTCCGGATCGGTATTTTGAAAGGGACTCGGGAGAAGATTCAACCGGAAGTTCTGCGGAACTTCGAAAACTCGGTCTCGGTGTTGCGAGAATTCAGCGACCTGGTGGAGGATCTGGAGCTACCGGATCTTCCCTTCGATGCGGCAGCCAGCATCATTATCGACGCCGAGGGGGCCAGCGCCTTCGAGCCGCTGTTTGAGAGCGGCAGCATCACCACGCTCACCGCTCCCCAGGATCGTCTCGGCGGGTATGCCGGCCAGGTCATCCTGGCAAAAGATTACCTCCGAGCACTTCGGGTTCGGCGCATTGCGGCAAAGGCCCTCGATGGTTTGCTGAGCCAGGTAGATGCCGTCGCTGCTCCATCGCTACCCACAGTGGCCTGGCCGATCGACCGGCCGTTCGACAAAGCCTACCCAGCGTTTCCCGGCGGGACCGACATCAGCGGAGCTGCCAATCTCTGCGGGGTTCCCGGGCTCTTCATGATGAACGGCCTGGGAGAGGCCGGATTGCCGACCAGTCTGCAGCTTACCGGGCGCGCGCTGGGGGAAGGCGCGCTATTCGAGATTGGCATGCAATACCAGCAGCGCACGACATTTCACCGCCTCCGGCCAAATGGGTTGTGACTCTCGCCGAATCGTCGTTATATCTGGGGTTGCCCGTTCATCCGGTTACAGGAGCCATCGTGACAGTGTCTTATTTGCCGCCATCGCCCTCTGCTCTTGCCCGCGCTAGGTGGGAGGACATAGCACCATTTTTCGATGACCTGGCGGCGCGTCAGCTCGGCTCCGACAACCTCACCCCGTGGCTCCATGAATGGTCCCGGCTGGAGGAATTGGTCACCGAGGCCGCGGCACGGGCCATGATCGCGTACACCATCGACACCAGCGATCGAGACAAGGAGGCCGATCACCTCCGGTTCTCCACCGAAATCCTGCCCCGAATGGAGGAACGGAGCGTCGAGCTGGCCCGGAAGCTTTTGGCCACCGGCTTCAGCACGCCCGATCTCACCACCACACTGGCCCGTTTCCGAACTCAGATCGAAATCTTCCGGGAAGAGAACGTTCCCATCTTCGCCGAGCTGGAGGAGCACAGCGCCCGCTATCAGCGGATCACCGGATCGATGACCGCCGAGTGGGAGGGTGTGGAGCGGCCGCTCCCCCAGCTTCAGCCATTTCTGAAGAGTCCGGACCGGGCGGTTCGGGAGCGAGCCTTCCGGGCGGCGAGTGCACCCTACATCGAAAGCCGCAGCCAACTGGCCGCTCTGTTCGACCAGATGTATCAGCTCAGAACCCGTGCCGCCCACAATGCCGGTTTCGAAAATTTTCGAGACTACATCTTTCCCGCCAAGTTCCGCTTCGATTACACCCCGGCCGACTGCGAGAGGTTCCACGCGGCCATCGAGCAAACCGCGGCCCCCGCGGTGCAACGGGTCTTGGAGCATCGGCGGCAGCGCCTGCGGCTGGACGTCCTCCGGCCATGGGACCTGGCGGTTGACCCCTATCGCCGCAATCCGCTGCGCCCGTTCTCCGACGCTTCAGATTTGGTGGGCAAGGCCAAGCAGGTCTTCGATCGGGTGCATCCCTCGCTGGGCCGTGAGTTTCAGACCATGATCGACGAGGGACTACTCGACCTCGAGAGTCGCAAGGGCAAGGCGCCGGGTGGCTACTGCGAAACGCTCCACTTCAACGGCCGGCCCTTCATCTTCATGAATGCGGTCGGTCTGGTGGACGACGTGATGACCCTGCTGCACGAGGCGGGACACGCCTTTCATGCCTTTGCCTCTCATCCGCTGCCGCTCATCTGGCAGCGGCATCCTGGCTCCGAGGCCGCGGAGCTCGCGTCAATGTCAATGGAGTTCCTGGCCTCACCTCATCTGGCGCAACCGGTGGGGTACTTCGATGCCGTCGAGGCCCGAAGCGCGTGGCTGGAGCACCTGGAAGACGTGCTGCTGAGTCTGGTGCACATCGCCTCGGTGGATGCCTTCCAGACCTGGATCTATACCAGCGGTCAGGGCGGCGACGCCCGGGCCAGAGATGAGGCGTGGCTCCGGATACGGCAGCGCTTCGAGCGCGGGGTGGATTGGTCTGGACTGGAGGAGGCGCGGGTAGCTCGCTGGTATCGCCAGCTGCACATCTTCATGTACCCGTTCTACTACATCGAGTACGGTATCGCCCAGATCGGAGCACTCCAGGTCTGGCGCAACAGTCTGGATAATCCCGCCAAGGCGGTGGCCCGGTACCGCGAGGCGCTGGCGCTTGGCGCCACCCGCAACTTGCCGGACATCTACAGTGCCGCGGGCGCCCGGCTCACCTTTGACGTCGGCGAAATCGCGCAGCTGGTCGGAGCTGGTCGAGACCCAGATCGAGCGGGCGCGGGCCGAGCTCCCTCGGAGTTGATTCCCGGCCGTCGAGAGGCAAAATTCCCTCGGCTCCACCCGTCATAGACCGGTAGCCGCGTACCCCTCTAGGAGATACTGGATGGCTAAAGAAGAAGGAATCGAGATGGAGGGTGTGGTCACCGAGGTGTTACCCGACCGAAACTACCGGGTCATGCTGGAAAACGGCCACGAAATTCTGGCCTACGCCGCGGGAAAGATGAGCAAGTTCAAGATTCGGGTGTTGGAGGGCGATCGGGTCAGCGTGGTGCTGTCACCCTATGATCTGACGCGTGGAAGGGTGATTTATCGGCACAAATGACCAGCGTCTCGCTGGTCATCCTGAGCGTATGCGAAGCATCTTCCCGAGCCAAACAAAGAAGGCCGCTCAGATGAGCGGCCTTCTTGTCACAACGATGGCCAGCCAAAGCGGCTGGCCCTATTTCACCTTGGTTACGTTCTCGGCGGCGGGGCCCTTCGCACCCTGCACGATGTCGAACTCAACCCGGTCGCCCTCGGAAAGGCTGCGGAAGCCTTCCGCCTTGATGGCGGTGTGGTGGACGAAACAATCCTTGTCCCCATTCTCCGGGGTGATAAAACCAAAACCCTTTGCATCATTGAACCACTTCACCGTGCCGATGGTGCGAGCCATTGAGACTACTCCATGTTTATTTGACTGCGTCGGCTCCGGAATATCCGGAATGCCGAGTTTTTATGAGCGCAGGCCTGTCCTGCGTCATAAAAAATGAAAAGACCCGAGGCGATGTCCCGGGTCTTGAACGCCATTCGAAAAAGATTCCGATCGGTCAGACCTGCAACTGGGTTCTAATCGCGGGGACAAATTTGTATAACCAGCGTAGTTAGTCAAGGGGGGAGCCGCGAAACCACCGGGCTGCTGCCCGGGCCCAGTCGGTCACCGGCTCTCGTCCGGGCGCTCCCGCGGCCTGGTTGACCGCCTGGAGGAACTCGGCCGCCGACGGATAGCGCTCGCTCACGTCCGCCCGGAGTGCCCGATCCAGCACCCGCTCGAGCGCCTCGCTCACATCGTCGCGCTGCCCTCTCGATGTGGGGAACTGATTCGTCGTTTGTTTTGCCAGCACCTGTTCCGTGGTCAATCCGGGGAAAGGAGGAGTGCCCAGCAGAGCGTAGTAGGCCACCGCGGCCAGACTGTACAGATCGGACCGCTGGTCCACTCGCTCTCCCAGCAGCTGCTCCGGACTGGCGAACTGCGGTGTGCCGCTTTGGCTGGTGGCACCCCCGTACTTTCCCCGGAGCGCCAGCGCCAATCCGAAGTCGGTGATCTGCAGGCTGCCGGTCTGATCGATCAGCATGTTTTCCGGCTTGATGTCGCGGTGCACCAGACCCGATCCGTGGGCGTGGGCCAGAGCGGAGAGCGCCTCCCGCAGGAGCCGAAGCACCTTGTCCAGCGGCAGAGGGCCTTCTCGCTCTACCAGTTGGGCCAGGCTGGGCCCGTTGATCAGCTCCATGGTGTACCAGAGCAGACCCGACCGGCCCCCGATATCGAAAATGTTGACAATGTTTGGGTGACTGAGGCCGGCAGCCAGCTGGGCTTCGCGCCGGAAGCGCTCCACCACCTCGGGGTCTCGAGTGAGCAGCGGCTGCAGCACCTTGAGCGCAACCTCGCGCTCCAGGCTGAGGTCACGCACCCGGTACACCCGTCCGAAACCGCCGGTGCCGAGCAGGTTGAGCAGCTCGTAATCGTCGCCCAGCGCCCGGCGCAGCCGCTTCTCCCAGCGGGCATTGTCTTCCGCGTCGGCCAGCGACCCCGGCGCCACCGCCACGGCCGGAGTCTCGAAGCTCCCGGCGTCCGAGGCGAAGTCCTCCAGCATCTCCGCCGCGGTCAGGTAGCGATCGTCCTGGGCCGGCTGCAGCGAGCGGAGAATGATGCGTTCGATTGCCCGGGGACAGGCGGGCCGGAGCTCGCTGGGCCGGCGAAGTTGGCGCGGATCGAGGGCCGGTTCCTGGCCGGTGATGGCGACGTAGAGCAGGGCCCCCGCGGTATACACGTCGCTGGTGGCATCGCCCGGAGCCCCGTCGCGCACCTCCGGAGCCATGTAGGCCAGGGACATGGGCACCGTTCCGGGCGGAATCGCGGGAAGCGTATAACTGCAGAAGCGCAGGTCGGTAATCGTGGCCCGCCCCGCGGTGCTCAACATCACCGAAGGCGGGACGATCCGCCGTACGATGATGCCGTAGCCATGGGCATGTTCCAGCGCGCCCAGGGTGTCGCGGGCCATCGTGTGCACCATGGGAATCGGACGCGGCCCCCGGTGCAGCGCCTGCTGCAGTCCCTCTCCCTCGATCCAGTTGCCCACCCGAAATGCCAGGTCGCCGATGATCCCCGCGTCGTACACGTGCCGGATCGCCGGGTGATCCAGTCGACTGAGCGCCTCGGCTTCACGCAGAAACCACGCGCGTATCGCCGGATCTTCGTAGAAGTTGACCCGCAAGCTGATCCGACGCTTGAGGATCAGGTCATGAGCCTCGAACAGAACCTGCTCCGGCGTAGCGGCGACGGTGCGTTCCAGGCGATAGCGGTGCCCCAGGGTCTCCTGGGTCCGCTGGAAGTAGCGGTAGGGCTCGGTGGCGCTCAGCGCAGGAGTCCGCGGCGGCGCTCGACCCTGACCTCGCGGCCGCACACCGCCGGGTTACACCAGCGGCGGCTCTGATTGGCGGAATCGTCGGTGAAGAAGAGCGAGCACCCTTCGCCCGCGCACCGGCGGACGTAGATCAAGGGCTGGGCCAGGGTGGCCGCCGCCGATTGGACGATCGCGGCGAGGAGAGGGGGACGCCGGGTCGGAGCAAACCGGAGCTGCCATGCCCCGCCGGTCCGGATCAACTGATGGTGTCCCGGCTCACGGGCCAGCTGCTGGTTGATCGCCGCAATCGCCCCGCCGGGAGGCTGGAGGCCGAGATCGAGGGCCTCGGCAAGGGCGGTCAGCTGCTGGCGCAGACCGAGCGCCTCTTCCAGCCCAGGCTGCTCATGGCTCGAGTGCAAACTTTGCGCGTCGGCCCAGCGCGCAATGGCTGCGTCATCCGGCAGCAGGTCAGGCGGGGCCGGCGTTCGGCCGCGCGCGGTGTTGACGAAATCGAGCCAGATCGCGTCACCCAGCAGGGTGAACTCGGATGGGGTGGTGATGGCTAGCTCTCCGCGACTTCCACGGTATTCCTGCCGCCGCGCTTGGCCCGGTACAAGGCGTTGTCGGCTGCGGCAAGCACGCTGCTTACGGTGGTGCCGTGCTGGGGCGATTCGGCAATTCCCATGCTCAGGGTACAGCTGCCGAACTCCGGGTTGGTTTTCTCGAACTCCCGGAGACTGGCCTGCACCCGGGCGACGAAGACGCGCGCCTCCGCCGGTTTGGTCATGGGCAGTATCACGAGAAACTCGTCTCCGCCCAGGCGTCCCACCACGTCCAGCGCCCGGCACTGTCTCCGCAGCACCTGACCCACCTGCACCAGCAGCCGGTCGCCGGCCGCATGGCCCATGGTGTCGTTCACCACTTTGAACCGGTCCAGGTCGAGCAGCAGAACACTGGTGTGGAGTTGATGCCGCAGACTTCGCGCAATCTCGGCCGCCAGTCGGTCTTCCAGCGCCCGGCGGTTACACAGTCCGGTCAGCTCGTCGGTCGTGGCGGCGCTGTGCAGCTGTTCGACCAGCTCGGAGTTCTTGAGGGCAATGGCGGCGGCAAAGGAGAGGGTGGCGGCCAGCTCCGACTCGGCTCTCCCATACAGCTTGTCGCTGATTCGGGAGCCCAATACCAGCACCGCCATCCGTTCGGCGCCGGCGTCCAGCGGCACCACCAGCTCCGCTCCCGGTCCTACCAGCTCCCCGATCGAGATATCGTCCCCCCCGATCGCGCTGCTGCCGGGGGGGAGCGCCAGGTCGAGGGCGCCGCGGTCGATCGGCGCGGGCCGCAGGCGGTCGTTCAGCGAGCGAAAGACCCGGGGCACGTAGGTCTCCCCCTCGGCCCGGTAGAGGCAGGCCCACCAGGCGAAGAAAACCTCGGCCATGAAATCCAGAATCAGCTGCTCGGTCTCTTCAGTCGAGTGAACCGACGAGAGCAGCCGGGCGACCTGCCTCAGGGCCCGGAGCTGGAACACGGCGTCGTCCAGGGAGGCCTGCCGCTCGAGCAGGATGCTGCGCAGCTCGATCACCACGCTCAGTCCCAGGGCCAGCGGCATGGCTACCGAGCGCATCTCTTCCGCGACCAGGGGGTCGGCATGGATTGCTACTTCGGTTTGGCCGCTGGCCAGTCGGGCGACCTCCGCCGCATGCTCGAACCCGAGCGATGGTCCCACCTGGGCTGTCGATTCGGTCGAGGAGCGTGATGCTGAGCCAGATCCGCTCACTCTGAAATCGCCGCACCAGAGCCACCCGGCAGCGCTCGAACAGCTCCCCTTCCGTTCGGGAGAGCCGGCAGGCTGCTGCAAAGGCGCTGGGTAGGTTGGCGATGGATGGGGAAGGGGTGGAACCCATGGTCCCAAATGTACCAGCACCCCTTCCTTCGGGGGAGCCGCTAGAGAGGCTTGTGCTGCCGCCGATGACCCGCTAGCTTCTTTCTAAGGATTTGTACGACATAGCCCCTTTGGGGCCCCAGGGATTTCGGCTTTGCAGCCTGGGTGATGAAAACTGCTAAAGCTCCTGGTCCCGGCAAGCACTGCTCTGCCGGGATTTGTGTTTATATCCCGTATCTGTCCGGTCGGGAATTCAACGCTTGAGAGCAGCTGCCACCGCGGTGTCGGGGGGCAGAGCACCGTTGATCTGCACCAGTCCCACCGCCTGGCGCCAGTTATCCTTTCCCCCCCACAAGGTCACGAACTGAGCGCTCTGGGCGTTTTCGTCCGCCTTGACCGCGTGGCGGCCCGACACGATCGAGTCGGTGGCCTTCTGAACGTGTCCACCCAGGATCAGGTCCAGCTTGGCTTCCCGCGCGAGCAGGTTGCGATCGGCGTCGGTGCTCTGGTGCGTGATGGCCACGATCACATCTGCGGCTTCGGACCCCAGCGTCTGAATGGTCCGGTGGGCAGCGCTGTCGGGATTGGTACACCGCACGCCCTCGGGATACGCTCCCTGAAGGGTCACCCCGAACAGACCAACCTTGTGACCCGACACCCGAAGCGTGTCCCAGGGAACCACCTTGGGAAACGGCGTTCCGTCCGGCCGGGTGCAATTGCTGGAGATCCAGGTGAACTGGGATTGGGCCACGAGCTGGGTCAGGGCATCCGGGCCGAGGTTCAGCTCATGCTCCCCGGGGGTGGCAAAATCCAGTTTGGCCACGTTGAGCAGCTCCACCATCCGCTTCCCATCGGACCCCAGCCCGTTGCCGGCCAGTACAAAGAGGACCGGGCCCTGATCCGCCAGCCGGTGTCGTACCGTGGCCACCCGGGCGAGCCCTCCCAATCCGTTGGGCAGCGTATCTGCCACCTGCACGTCGTTGATGGACAGAAAGCGAACCGGGTCGAGCGGTATCGGCGGCGGCGCGCCGCTGTAGCAGCTCAGGATGAGCGATAGCATCAGCAGCGCGAGGTACTTCACAGATCCACCTCCCGCTGCCGCAGGCTGCGAACCAGGTCGGCGCTCATGAGCCGGAGCTCCGACATCATCTCCCGCTGAGGCCAGTCGGTTCGCGAAGTCAGGATCTCCAGCATGGACCGGTACCACCAGATGGTCTGATCCGACCCGGCGCGAGAAACCGTGCGGAGATATTCCACCCCGAGTCGCCGAAGCGCGGTCATGGTCGACCCGCAGGCATGGATCTCATCGGCCACGCAGATGTCGAGTGCCCTGGGCTCGGCGATCGCCAGCTGGCTCAAGTACTCCTGCTTTCGCGCCTGCCATGCCCGCTCGCCGCCGCGGCGGTCGATCTTCGGTTCCAGCGCGTCCTTGGCCACGGCCAGGACAACAGGCCCGAACTTGTCGGCGATCTTCCGCTCCAGCTCCGGCCTGTTGTCGGGGAGAGCTTCCTCCAGCACATGGTGGAGGATTCCGGCTACGATGGTGATCTGATCGCAGTCGTAGCGGGCCAGGATGATGGCGACGTTGGCCGGATGGGCCAGATAGTCCATCCCCGCGCCGACCGGCGCCACGGCACCATGATACTTGGCGGCAAAGGCAAACGCGTGATTGATGCGGTCGGAATAGCCGTTCATTCTCAGCGGGGCAGAAGGGGGGCGGGGCAGCGGGGCAGGAGGAGGTCAGTGGCAGGATCGAGTGAAGCAACCCATTGGCGCTGCTTCTACCGCCCCGCCGCCCCGCTGCCCCACTGCCCCGCTACGGAATTCCAAGAAGCTTATGCGTCTGCAGGCTGAGCCGCCAGCGCGGGTGGGCCAGGCAATAGCGAAGTGCCGCGGCAGTGTGGGCCTCACGTTCCGGTCCGTCCATCGGCTGGAGATAAAAGTGCTTGAACTCCAGGCTCTCGTACCGGCTCGGCTCGGCGCCGTCCTGGGGAAACACCAGCTTGAGCTCGTCCCCGCTATGTACGACCAGGGTGGCATCTGCCTTGGGGCTGACGCATACCCAGTCGATTCCGCTCGGCACCGGTTGGGTCCCGTTGGTCTCGACCGCGATCTCGAATCCCGCGCGGTGGAGCGCGTCGAGCAGCGGCTGATCCAGCTGCAGCAGCGGCTCGCCGCCGGTGCATACCACGAACGGCCGATTGGCCCCATCGCTCGGCCATGCTGATAGCACGGCCCCGGCCAGCTCATCCGCTGAGGCAAAGCGACCGCCGCCGGGGCCATCGGTCCCCACGAAATCGGTATCGCAAAAACGGCAGGTGGCATCGGCCCGGTCCTGCTCCCGGCCACTCCACAGGTTGCAGCCGGCAAACCGGCAGAACACCGCCGGCCGGCCGGTATTGGCCCCTTCACCCTGGAGCGTGTAGAAGATTTCCTTGACGGCGTAACTCATAAAACCGTGCTGTTCCTCCCGCTCACGCTTGTCCTAGTCCCGCTCACGCTTTTCTTCTCCCGCTTACCGCCTGATACTCCGCCGGATCCTGGAGACCCAGCTCTCGAAACCCCTTGACCCGAAGCTGGCAGGCGTCGCACCTGCCGCAGGCGGCACCATCGGGGGACGGATCGTAGCAGCTGATCGTAATAGTGTAATCCAGTCCCAGGGACAGCCCCCGCTGGATGATCTCCCGCTTGGTGAGCTGGATCAGCGGCGTGTGGATGGTAAGCCGGCGTCCCTCCTCGACGCCGGCGCGGGTGGCCAGGTTGGCCATGCCCTGAAAGGCCTGGAAGTATTCCGGGCGGCAGTCAGGGTATCCACTATAGTCCAGCGCGTTCGCCCCGATGAAGATGTCGCTGGAGCCCACCACTTCCGCTACGCCGAGCGCGAACGACAGAAAGATGGTGTTCCGAGCGGGCACGTAGGTGGATGGAATTCGCTCGCCGATGGCCTCCAGCGGCGTATCCTTGGGGACCGCGAGGTCGCCGGTGAGCGCCGACCCTCCGATCGCGCGAAGGTCGATGTCCAGGATGAGATGCCGGTGCACGCCGAGTAGCCGGGCCACCTTCCGAGCCGCCTCCAGCTCCACCGCATGCCGTTGGCCGTAGCGGAAACTGACCGCCACCAGATCGAATCCCTGGTCTCTCGCTATCGCGCCGGTGGTAGCCGAATCCATTCCGCCGCTCAGCAGGAGGACCGCCGTGGGTTTGCTCATCAGGGAAAGCTACCGCTCGTTTCTGTTTCCAGGACATGCCGCAGAGCACCCTCCAGCTCGGGATACCCGAATCGATACCCGCTCAGGAGCAGCTTGGAAGGCTGTACTCGGGCGCTGGCCAGCACGGTGCGCTGGGCCATCTCGCCTAGGCCCAGTTTCAGCGCGGCGGCGGGAACGCGGAAGAGTGTGGGACGGCGAAGTACCCGTCCCAGGATCTGCGTAAAATGGCGATTGACCACCGCTCCGGGTGCCGTCACATTGACCGGGCCGCTCAGCTGTCGATCGCTCAACAGATGGCGAACGGCGCCGACCACGTCATCGATCGCAATCCAGCTCATCCACTGGTAGCCATGTCCCTGATGCCCGCCCAGTCCCAGCCGAAATGGAGGGAGGAGCTTGGCCAGTGCGCCGCCGTCGGGGCTGAGGACCACTCCGAATCGCGGGTGAACCACCCTGATGCCGGCCTCACGGGCAGGTTCCGCCGCCGCCTCCCAGTCCAGACATACTCTCACCAGAAAGTCCTGCGCGGGGTCTCCCGGAGTACTCGATTCGGTCAGGGCTTCGTTTCCCCGGTCCCCATAGATGCCGATGGCGGCAGCCGAGATGAGAACCTCCGGCCTGGGCTGCAGCCGGCTCAGCGCCTGACTCAACAGGCCGGTCCCCAGAACTCGGCTTTGCTGGATTCGGCGCTTTCGGGCCGACGTCCACCGGCTGCCGATGTTCTCTCCGGCCAGATGAATGACGCCGTCCACCCGCCCAAGCTGTCGCAGATCGAGAATGCCGCGAGTGGGGTCCCAGCTGATTTCGCCCGGTCCCGCGGCCCGTCGAGTCATCCGAGTGATCCGATGCCCGTCGGCTGCCAGGCTCGGGAGCAAGGCAGAGCCGATCAGGCCTCCGGCTCCGGTGATCACCAGGTGAAGATCTGAGGCCATGCCGCGTTCCTCGGTCACTCTGCTTCCTTTCCTGTTCTGGCTGATGCCGGTGAGCTGCTCCGCGCAGCACGCCCGGCCGCCGGTCGCCGACCGCTGCACCGTGAGCCGGGTGTCAGATGGCGACAGCTTCCGCTGCAGCGACGGCAGGAGGGTGCGACTGATCGGCATCGACAGCCCCGAATCTCAGCAGCAGCCCATCGGGGCGGAAGCCCGGGCGGCGCTTCTCCGGCTGCTGCCCCTCGGATCCACCGTACGCCTGGAATCGGACGTTGCTCCTCACGATCAGTATGGCCGAGCTCTGGCGTACGTCTGGGCGGGATCCACGCTGGTCAACGAATCGATGGTGCGCGACGGGTGGGCCGTCCTCTACACCGTGCCGCCCAATGTGAGGTACGCGGATCGGCTGCGGAGGGCGCAAGAAGAGGCCCGTGCTCGGCGCACGGGCCTCTGGTCTCAAAATGCTTTCGACTGTTTACCCAGCGATTTCCGCCGGGGTCGCTGCGTCAGCTCACCTTGAAGTTCTTCATCATCCCGTGAGCGAGATGCGGCTTTCCGTCCTTTTGATCGGGATAAAAGCAGATGAAGCCGTAATTGCCCGGCGTCAGATCGGCGGTGAACGAGCCTCGGCCTCCCTTATCCAGAATGGTCACTCCACCCAGGGGCTGAGCCGGTGGCGGGCCCTTCATGCCGTGCTCGGCCCACATGGCAAAGTCCTCGGTGGTCTTACCGGGAGCGAGCTTCAGCAGCACCACTTCGTGGGGCTGGGGCCCCGCGTTCTCGACCATGATGGTCTGCCGGCCGGCCTTGAGCGGCTGAGAGGGCTGAAAGTCGTAGTCGAGCAGCTTGATGGTGACCTCCGCCGTGGGCATCTGAGACGTGGGCGTGGACGAGGCTTCCCGTCACCGTAAAGGGACGCGCCATTCCCTTAGCTGCGTGGATCACCCCATCGGGGCTCGGGATCAGGCAGATGTAGGCGTAGTTCCCGGGGGGAAGAACCGCGGTGGCCTGGGCCTCCTGACCCGGCGCAATACCGTTGGGACCTCCTACGAACTTGATCCAGGATGGTATGGCTCCCCCGCTCTTGAGCACCTGGGCAACATCAGCCAGGGTCTTGCCCTGCTCCAGCCTGATCAGCTGCGCCTGATGCAGCTCCTTGCCATGGTTGACCAGTTGAACCGTCACTGCTCCGGCCGCCATACTGTCCGGCGCCTGAAAGCCGTAGTCGCTGGCAGTCACGGTAACGGCGGCAGGTTTGGCGCTGGGATTCTCCGACACCGATCCTTCCTTGGTCTCGTGCCGGTCGGGGGCACAGCCCGCGAGAAGGGCAGCGATGGCCAAGCCTGCGCCGAGTCGCGTTCCTTGATGCATGAATCCTCCTGTGAGTGTGATATGAGAGGGGCCAAGATGCAGGGCGTTGGGGAAAAGCGCTAGTGGGTAGAAGCGGGGAAGTGAGGAAGCTGGGAAGCGGGGAAGAGCTCGTGACTGGCGACTACCTAACCACCTGCCCCGCTCTCCGGACCAGCAACAAATCGGTGATGTTGTCCATCGTGAGAAGCCCGACCAGCACACCCCTCACGTCCACCACCGGAAGCGCCGGCAGGCGGCTGGCCCGCAGCCGGTCGAGCGCCTCCTGGAACGCCAGCGTCGGCGGCACGCTTGGCACACCGGTGGTCATGGCCTCGGCCACAGTGGAGTTCGGACCCTTTTGCGAGAGGCCGCGGATCAGGTTGTCGCGAGTGAGAATCCCTTCGGTGCGACCCAGGTTGTCTAGCACGGGGAACTCCCGCTGCTCCCCGCTGAGCAGCAGCTCGACCGCCTGATTGAGCGTCGCGTGAACCGGAATGGTGCGGAAATCCGTGACCATCATCTGGCTCACCTGGAGTCCCTGGCCGGCCAGCCTGGTCTCCACTGTGGCCGCCTCCGCATTGGCACCGAGGAACACGAAGAACGCCACCAGCACGAGCAGCGGCTCCGGCTTGGTGATGCCATAGAGTCCGCCGAGCACGGCAAACGTCTGCCCCAGCGTCGCCGCAATGCGGGTTCCCCGCAGCAAACCCAGCCGGCTGGCCAGCAGCGCACGCAGCACTCGGCCGCCGTCCATGGGAAAGGCCGGTATCAGATTGAACAGGAGCAGGTACAGGTTGACGCTGACGAGCTGGGCCAGGAACGGCTGGTTCTCGTTCAGCCGGGCCACCTCCGCATGGCTTCCGCTCAGCCGGAGGATGGCCAGAAGTATCCCCGCGATCGCCAGCGTCACCGCTGGCCCGGCCAGAGCGATCAGCAGCTCCTGCCGTGGCTCATCGGGGATGCGTTCCAGGCGGGCTACACCACCGATGGGAAGGAGAATGACGTCAGGCGTGCGCACCCCGAAGCGTCGCGCCATCAGGATGTGCCCGAACTCGTGCAGCAGGATGCAAGCGAAGAGAGCGAGCAGCGCCAGCGCGCTGGTCACCGCCGCACCCGGCCCGCCCTCCGAATAGCCGATCAGCGCCCACCATCCCAGGATCAGCAGGAAGGTGACGTGCACCTTGATGTCGGTACCTGCGATCCTCCCGATCGTGTACGACCAGCGCATCTGCTCGCCTCTCGCTCAGCTTCCCGTAAGATAGCGTGAGCGCGGCGGGGTCAGCGTTTCCTTCGAGGCCTGATCTCAGGCCAGTCAGCTTAGGAAGTTGCTTCTGTTCAGACGGGCGTAGGCGGAATGGGCCGGGGTTGAGGGCAGTCTCCCAGGGGAAGAGTGGGGTGGCTGTCGCGGAGACTGCCCGAATGCCTGGGCCCGTTCCGCCGGAGCCGATGCTCGGACCTCAGCGGTCCGATGGCGCCCTAGACGATCACTTTCAATCCAAACTGTGCCCGATTCCGTAGCTCCAATCTGGGCCGCTCCGGCTCGACCGCCGGAACCACCACCTTGGCCTCACCCCGCAGCGGATGCAGCTCGGCCCACTGCGACATCGCTGTACGGAACACCACCTGGGCATCCAGCGAGTTCAGGTTGAGCGTCTTCACGTAGAGCATGATCGCCTGGTCGGGTGTCACCTCGTCGGCCAGAACCCCTGCCGTCTCCAGCGCCATCCGCACGTGCGTTGCCGCCACCGCCTCATCCGAGATCGAGGCCGCCAACCGGCAGTCCAGATTCGTCTCCTCCACGTACTGCACCCGGCGCCGCAGCCCCCCGATCAGGTAATCCGGCCGGAGAATCGTCCAGCTCGAAGCCCGTCCCTCCTGCTGAGGCTGGTTCTCGATCAGCCCGGCCAGGGAGATCAGCGCCCGGGATCGCACCGTCTCTTCGATCCCCGCGGGGACGCCGACTTCCCGGAAATAGCGCTGCAGCGCCTCGTCCACAGTAAGCCGCGGCTTGAGCCGGCGAACGAACTCGGCCGCCTGATGCTGGTAGGTATCCGCCAATGCCTCGAGGGCCCGGGCGAAGACCAGCTGGAGCCGGAGCCGAGTGGGAGCGGGAAAACGGCGGCCAACCATCAGACTTGGTGCAGTCATGCTGTCCCTCTTTTCAGAAGCGATCCAACTGCAAAACTTGGCGCGGTGAGTGTCTTTCCGAAATGCGATCTTCGTGCCCGGAGCGGGTTGCTTTGCCGGCCCGGGCTCCACTTGCTAAGTAAGCAGCCGATAATTTGTTAGACCCGAACTCCAAGGTCTGCAGTACCGCGTCAACCGGTGCCCTGTAGCGGTCTCGCCACTGGGATTGGGGCGCGGTCGCAAGCTAAGTCTCGGCTGCAGGCCCGCTTTCATCGGGAGTCCGATCCGTTTAGAATTGCCCTTTCGCCCCGACCCTGGAGCCCACCATAGCCACTACCGTCGCTCCGTCCCCGCCCGGCTGGACCACCAAGGACGCCGAGAAGCTCTACAACATGAGTGGGTGGGGACTCGGCTACTTCCGGATCAACGCTGACGGGCATGTCACCGTCCACCCCGACGCCAACCGGAAGCGCGGACTGGATCTCTACCACCTCGCGATGGATCTCCACGCCCAGGGTGTCGGGCTGCCACTCCTGCTTCGTTTCTCCGACATCCTGCGCTCCCGAATCCAGGCGCTCGCCACCGAGTTCAGCAACGCCATCAAGGAAACCGGTTACCAGGGGCGCTACACCACTGTGTATCCGGTCAAGGTCAACCAGCAGCGCCACGTCATGCAGGAGATCGTGGAGTTCGGGGCCTCCCACGGCGTCGGACTGGAGTGCGGCAGCAAGCCCGAGCTCCAGGCTGTGCTCGGTCTCAACGAGAGCACGAACCACCTGATCGTCTGCAATGGGTACAAGGACGAGGAGTTCATGCGGTTGGCGCTGATGGGCCAGAAGCTGGGGCACAGCGTGATGATCGTGCTGGAGCAGCTGAGCGAGCTGGAGGTCCTGCTCAAGGTGGCCGACGAGATGAACGTGGTTCCCACCGCCGGCGTCCGGATCAAGCTCGCCACCGAAGGATCGGGGCGCTGGGCCAAGAGCGGTGGGGAGCGCTCCAAGTTCGGCCTCGACTCGGTCGAGCTGATGAAGCTGCTGGACCGACTCGATCGGCTGGACCGCAAGAACCTCCTCAAGCTGGTCCACTTTCACCTGGGCAGCCAGATCACCGACATCCGCTACGTCAAGGCTGGCCTCGAGGAGATCGCACGCTACTACGTCGAGCTCCGGAACATGGGCTTCGATATAACCCATGTCGATGTGGGGGGCGGACTGGGTGTCGACTACGAGGGCTCCCGCTCGACTCGCCCGGCCAGCATGAACTACTCCATGCGGGAGTACGCCAGCGACGTGGTGTACACCCTGAGCTCAGTGTGCCGGAGCCACGAGCTTCCCATGCCGCACATCATCTCGGAGTCCGGGCGGGCGCTCACCGCGCATCACTCGCTGCTGCTGATCAACGTGATCGACGTGGAATCTCAGGTGGAGCCGGTGGCTCCTCCGCTTCGGGAGGACCCCCATCCGCTGCTGCTGGAGATGGCGGAAAATCTGGAGGGCCTGAGCCAGGACCGGATCGAGGAAGTCTTCCACGACGCCGTGTTCGCCAAGGGGCGGGCCCAGGAGTTCTTCGCCAGCGGAGTGTTTTCTCTGCGAGACAAGGCGGACGCCGACCAGTTGTATCTGGTGACCCTGGGCGCGCTCTCCCACGCCATCGGCGACGACAAGGCCGCATTCCCCGAGATCGTCAACCACATCGAGTCGGAGCTGGTGGATCGGTACTTCTGCAACTTCTCCGTCTTTCAATCGCTGCCGGACCACTGGGCCATCGACCAGCTGTTCCCCATCATGCCGATTCACCGGCTCAACCACCCGCCGACTCGGCGGGGGACGCTACAGGACGTCACCTGCGATTCCGATGGGGTCATCGACCGGTTCACCGGCGGACGGAAGGGGAAGCCCTCACTCGAGCTCCATCCGGTGGACGAAGGGCAACCCTACATACTGGGGATCTTCCTGACCGGCGCATACCAGGAGATCCTGGGCGACCTGCACAATCTCTTCGGTGACACCAACGCGGTCCACGTCCGGCTCACCGAGCAGGGCTACGAGATCACCGACCTGGTCCACGGAGACACCGTGACCGAGGTGCTCAACTACGTCCAGTTCAATGCCTCGGATCTGCTGGCCACCTTCCGCCGCAAGGTGGCCAACGCCAAGGATCTCAGCCGGCACGATGCCAACAGCTTCATCGCGGACTACGTCGCGGGGCTGGAGGGCTATACCTATCTGGAAGGGGATGTCCCGATCGAAGACAAAGCGTGAGCGGGGAAACAGCGTGAGCGGGAACTGCAAAGAGCGTGAGCGGGAAAGAAAACCGCGGTGGTCTAGGTTGTACGGCTCCTGCTCCGCAACATACCTAAGAGAAGCCGATGGCTTCGACGATTACGGTTTAGGAGATCTATTCCTGGATCCACAGCAATCACGTTTGCCTTGAGGGCGGTTTCGAGCAACTCTCCAGTCTCAACCGCGGATCCGTAGGCTATGCGAAGGTGACGTACGTAGGTCGGTGACTCTCCGAAAGCGTACCCTTCCGCAATATTGAGCTGAACCGACAGGGAGGCTCGCTGAAGCTGGGAGAACAAAGCAGCGGCGTAGGGCTTCCAGCTATTCCGAGCTAACTCAAGCGTCCCAAGCACGACTGCCTGGGCTTCCTGCCATGAATGCAGTGATCGGTGATCGCGCACCCCAAACTGTGCAGCACTCGAAACCAGAACTTGTAAGCCAGCTTCGCCAGCTGGACCGTTAATACGCCGTTTTCCCGCTTACGTTGTTTCTTCCCCGCTCACGCTGTTCCTTCCCCGCTTCTATCGCTTGCTGACCCGCTCTCTCTCGACACTCCGCCGATCTCCTCGTCGCTCGATGGGTACGAACGGTCTCTCTTCTTTGCCCACGTAGACCTGTCTCGGCCGGGCGATCTTCTGGTCCTTGTCCAGCAGCATCTCTTCCCACTGCGCCAGCCATCCCGGGGTGCGGCCAATGGCGAACAGCACGGTGAAGTACGCGGTGGGGTATCCCATTGCCTGGTAGATCAGCCCGGAGTAGAAATCCACGTTGGGATAGAGCTTCCGCTTGATGAAGTACTCGTCTTCCAACGCGATCCGCTCCAGCTCCAGCGCGATCTCCAGCTTGGGATTCATCCCGGTCTGCTCGAAGACGTCGTCGGCCACCTTCTTGATCAGCTTGGCCCGTGGGTCGTATGACTTGTAGACCCGGTGTCCAAACCCCATCAGCCGGGAGCCGGATCCCCCCTTCACCTTCTCGATGAATGCAGGGATGTTCTTCTTGTCGCCGATCTCCTCCAGCATCTGGAGCACGGCCTCGTTGGCCCCGCCGTGCAGCGGACCGTACAGCGCCGCGATCCCCGCGCTGACCGCGGAGAACGGATCCACGTGGGAGGACCCGACTGCCCGCACGGCGCTGGTCGAACAGTTCTGCTCGTGGTCGGCGTGGAGGATGAGCAGGATCTCCAGCGCCCGCTGCAACACCTTGTTGGGCTGGTGCCGCCCGCCGATGCTGAAGGTCATGTTGACGAAGTTGCCGATGTAGTCCAGGTCGTTCCGGGGAAACTCGTAGGGAAGGCCGCGCGAGTGCCGGAAGGCGAAGGCTGCGATGGTGGGCAGCTTGGCCAGCAGGCGGACCCGCTGGAGATAGCGGTTCGCGGGGTCCTCGATGTGCTTGGCGTCGGGGTAGAAGGTGGAAAGCGCGCCCACCACTCCGAGGAGCATGCCCATTGGGTGGGCGTCGTAGCGGAACCCCTCGAGAAACTTGGTGATGTTGGTGTGGACGTAGGTGTGATACCTGATCGTCTCTTCCCACTTGGCCAGCTGCTCCCGGTTGGGCAACTCTCCCTCACCCAGCAGATAGGCCACCTCGAGAAACGACGCCCGCTCCGCCAGCTGCTCGATGGGGTAGCCCCGGTAGCGCAGGATCCCCTTGTCACCGTCGATGTAGGTGATGGCGCTCCGGCAGGCAGCGGTGTTCATGAACGCCGGGTCGTACGTCATCATCCCGAAGTCGTCCTCCGCCACCTTGATCTGGCGCAAATCGGTCGCCCGGATGGTGCCCTCGGTGATAGGCAACTCGTAGGTTTGGCCAGTCCGGTTGTCGGTGATGGTGACGCTGTCCTTCGGCACGAGCGGTATCCTTGGCGATGAGGTGGTGCAGGTTAGCTTCCGACTCCAACTATAGTCGGAACGACGGAACGACGGAACGGCGGTAGGTTACTTGGCGTCATCCTGAGCGCAGCGAAGGATCCCTCAACCATCGAAGGACATCTCGTTCATGCGGCCCTTCATCACCCTCACCTTCTTTGTAGCTGCCGCGCCCGCATTCGCACAGTCGCCGGTTGTGGACACCGCCGGCACCGGACGCCTGATCGACCAGGCCATGAATCATTCCGAGGTGATGCAGAACCTGCAGCATCTCAGCGACGTCATCGGGCCCCGGCTGTCCGGTTCTCCCGCCATGCGCCGAGCCAACGAATGGACCGCATCCCGCTTCCAGGCCTATGGCCTCTCGACCAAGCTGGAGCAGTATGAGTTCGGGGTCACCTGGCAACGGGGCGACGCTACCCTGCGGTTGCTCCAGCCGTTCAGCCGTGCGATCACCGCGCACAGCTGGGCCTGGACCGAGGGGACCGGCGGGAAGGGAGTGGCCGGTCCGGTGGTGCTTACCGATCTCTCCACCCCCGAAAGCCTGGCCGTTTACAAGTCGAAGGTGAAGGGCGCCTGGGTCCTGCCCCGGCCTCCGTTCACGCTGTGGAACCCCGACGGACCGGACATGACGGCGCAGGATTCGACCCGCCTGGATGAGCAGCGAAAGCTCCGCGCCACTCTCACGGCCGACACCTCGGCGCCCGCGGTTCTGGCGCGGCGGCAGTTCCAGCTGGACCTCCCCTACATGCTCAAGGCCGCCGGCGCGCTCGGCACCTTGATCGACGGCTCCAAGGAGCACGGGTTGATGACCATGAGCGGCTCGCCCCTTCGGCTGTCGCCCCTGCCCAGTCTGGTCGTCTCCCATGAGGATTACACCCTCTTCACCCGGCTCCTCGGGGCAGGGGTGACACCCAAAGTCGAAGCGCGGGTGCAGAACCAACTCGGCAAGTCGCCGGTGCAGCAGTGGAATACCGTAGCCGAGATCAGGGGCAGCGAGCGCCCAGGCCAGGTGGTCATTCTCGGCGCTCACCTCGACAGCTGGGACCTTGGCACCGGTACCACCGACAACGGCACCGGCTCGATGGTGGTCCTGGAAACCGCTCGCGCGATCGCCCGGTCCGGGCTCAAGCCGAAGCGCACGATCCGGTTCATTCTGTTCAGCGGGGAAGAGCAGGGCCTGCTCGGCTCCCGTGCCTATGCCGCGCAACATGAGCCGGAAGCCGACAGCATCCAGGCGGTGCTGGTGCTGGACAATGGAACCGGTGCCATCAAGGGCCAGGCGCTGCAGGGAAGGAAGGATCTGGAGGGGCTCTGGAAGCAGCTGCTCGCGCCGGTTGCCTCACTCAAGGCCGACAGCGTGCGCGACGCCAACAAGGGCGGCACCGATCACCTGTCGTTCCTGCCGTACGGCGTGCCCGGATTCAACTTCGATCAGCTGGAGCGGGGCTACGACCACACGCACCACTCCGAGACCGACACCTACGACCACGCAGTGGAGGGCGACCTGAAGCAGGCGGCGGCGGTCATGGCTGTCACAGCCTTCGAGCTGGCGAATCTGCCGGAGCTGTTGCCACGGGGACCCAGGACTCCGGTCCAGCCGGTGCCGACCAAGCCGTCGCCGGGAATAGCGGTGAGTCGGTAGGACGGTAAGCATGCCCGAGGCATCGAGGGAGGGGGCGGTAAGCGGTCGTTGTCACCCCCGAGCGCAGCGAGAGGGCGGAGCTCTGAGAGTACTAGCGCGGATCAGCCTCTGGGGCGTCGGTGTGCTCCTGCTGGCGTGTACCCGTTCCGGCGGCCCTGCCCAGCGCCCAGCGGCGGCGTGGACCGATCCCTCCCTGCACCGTGTCAGCTTTGTATCGGTCGCGCCAGATGTGCGGCTCGAGGTGCTCGACTGGGGTGGCTCGGGCCCGCCGTTGGTCTTCCTCTCCGGGTTGCAGGATGTGGCCCATGGGTTCGACGACCTCGCCCCCGAGTTCACCAACTGATCACCACGTTCTCGCGATCACTCGCCGAGGCTATGGGGCGTCGAGCCGGCCGGAATCGGGATATGATCTGGCCGGCCGGGTGGCGGATCTTCGCGCGGTGCTCGATTCGCTGGGGCTCCTGCGGGTTGTCCTGGTGGGCCACTCGATCGCGGGCGACGAGCTCACTGCTTTTGCCGGCGCGTATCCCGCTCGGGTGACCGGGCTGGTCTACCTGGACGCGGCCTACGACCACAGCAGCCTGCGGGACCAGCTCGGCCAGTTTCCGGCGGCACCACCGATGCAGCCGCGCGACTCCTCCTCCCCTAGCGCGGTGCAGGCGTATCTCCGGCGGATGTACGGGATGCACATCCCCGAGGCCCAGCTGCGCGCCATCGGCCGGTATGATTCTGTTGGCCAGCTCGTTGCCGACGTGACGCCCCCGATCGTCGACTCGCTCATCCTGGCCGGCTGTGGCCATCCCAACTATGCGGCCGTGCGCGCTCCGGCGCTGGTCATCGATGCCGTGGTGGACTCCGTAGGCCAGGTGTTCCCCTACTATGCCGCACTCGATGCACCTCATCAGGACGCCGCGCGGCGGTTTACCGCCGCCCTGCAGCGCTGGGCCGCGGCCGAGCGCGCCCGGGTCCGCCGCGAGCTCGCCACGGCGCAGGTTCTGGAGCTGCACGCCGCCAACCACTATGTGTTCGACTCAAATCGGGCCGAGGTGATCCAGTCAATGCGGGAGTTCTTAGCGACCCACCGGGACCTCAAGGAGTAACATGGTTTATCCCGAGCTCCGCCATTTACTGAGCCCAGACCTCGCCCCTCCAGCGATGCCGGAGAATCCCGCGGATTGCGCCGTGCCGTTCCAGGCCCTGATCGGCCCACGGGGGAGGGAAGGGGCAGAGGCCTTTGGCTTCACCGCCGTAACTCCGGCCTATCTTCGGCGCTCAGTCGGGCCCACGTGGGGGCGGGGTTACCTGATTCTGGACGAGTTCAGCTGGGAGACTATGACGCACGCGTTGGCCCTGCTGCTGGCCCATTGCGTGCGGCCAACGTGGGAAGAAGTGGCAGCAGAGCTGAATAAGGAGCTGCACTGGGAGTTCGACAACTTTCGCGTGGCTGAGGCCTAACTAGCGCACGGAGCTAGCGAACTCCTCAGGAGGCTGGCGGCGGTTCAGCTCTTAGTTAGACAGCGGCTGTTTGCTCACCCGAAAGTCAGATGCGCGAAGTCCTATACCGAGTTGCCGCGAGCGTTGACGGGTACATCGCCGGGCCACATGGCGAGGTGGATTGGATCGTCCACGACCCCGCAGTGGACTTCGCGAAGGTCTACGAGTCGGTCGACACGGTCCTCCTGGGGCGGCGCACCTATGAACTCACCCGCCAACCGGGCGCACCTCCCTGGCCGCAGGGCTGGCAGGTCTATGTCTTCTCACGAACCCTGACGCCGGAGGATCACCCGGCCGTCACGATCGTAAGAGACGACGCTGCGGCACGCGTTGCTGCGCTCCGCGCTGCGCCCGGCAGGGAGATCTGGCTCTTTGGCGGTGGGAGTCTGTTCCGGAGCCTGCTTGAGGCCAAGCAGGTGGACCTGGTGGAGGTGCTGGTCATGCCGGTTCTGCTCGGGGGCGGTATCCCACTCCTAGAAGCGGGAGCACCGCTGACACAGCTCGCACTCGAGCACGTGCAGAAGTATGCAAGCGGTCTGGTCGGCTTGCGTTATCGGGTCCAAGTCGCCGCCGCTGTCTAACAAGCGCATGCAGCTGATGGCGCTTCAGATCTAAGGAACGGCGGAATTGTGCGCACGCTAGGAAGTCGCCGCAGCTGATGCACGGTCCGTTAGCCGGACGAGATCGGGGGATCTCTGACTACTAGCCAGGCTCTGGCCGTCCTCCTAACGGGGATCGTAGGATGCGTTCTCCTCGCGGGAGTGTACACAGTCGGAGCGTGGTACATCGCTCGACGAAATGGGGTTGCGGTCTTGCTACCACTCTGCCTGGTAATCGCAATTGCCACAACTGCCGTGGGTGTCTTGCGCCTTCACCGCCAATTCGCTGCTTTCGGCAACGTCCCCGCCTGGACCATCGATCTAAAGTTGTTTCTCGGTGGCCTTGTCTTCGCACTGGCGAGCCTCGGCTCAGCGACTCTATCAGTGCGGAAACGCCTGCGCCGTGATCCTACCAGCCAACTATCCATAGGCGTCGTTCTAAGAGGCGTGGGGGCATTCTTCGCTGGCCTTGCGATAGCCTTATCTCCAGTACTGCTCCTCGATTTGGTTCGCCTGTTTAGGACGTAGGCGCTTTCACGTCGCCGGCTAACAAAGCGCATGCAGCTGACGGCACTTCAGGTCAAAGGAACGTTCGCAGCCGATGCGCGGCCGAGTCTTCGCTTCGTGGCAGTGATTCGCCCCGCAAGTAGGCTGGCTCTCGCCACACTCCTTGCTGCCCTCATCGGCTCGACCGCGGTCGCACAGCAGGCCTCCGGCAGGTCGCTCTTCATTAGCTGGGCTCGCACCCACTCTACCCCACTCGCTGGTCCCGACGCCTCAGGTTGCGCTGACCTCGAGCTGTTGAGGTCAGCGGTCGCGAATTCCCGGGTGATCGCCCTGGGGGAGCTGATCCATGATGCCCGCGAGCTTCACCTGTTCCGCAATCGCCTGGTGCGGTGCCTGACCGCTCATTTTGGGGTCACCGCCGTGGCTCTCGAGTCCGGGTTTGCCGACATGGCCCCCTTGCACGAGGCGCTCCTGCAACCGGCACACTCGGTGGCGGAGCTCACCCGCCAGCGGATCAGCTACGGCTGGGGTGGGCTGCCCGAGGTGCAAGCGCTCACCGAGTCAGTGCGCGGGTACAACGCAAGACAACCATACCAGCGCCGCACCCGGTTGTACGGCATCGATCTCACCGGGGCAGACGGATCGGGCGCCTTCAATCGCGCCCGACGCTCAATCGATGAGCTCCTCCGATTCCTCACCCAGTTGGACCCGGCGGGAGCGCAAAGCATTGGCCAGGCCTTCGCGCCGTTCCTGCCCCGCTTCTCCGAAACTGGCCTTCCCCAACTGTCGCTGGTGGCACGTGACTCGTTGCGCGCCCTGCTGGATTCCGCCGAAGCAGTCGTCCGGCGGGCACCGCCCCAGAACACCGGCGACCCCTCGCTCGCGCGCGCCTGGGCGCTCGGATGCCTGGCCGAGGCCCGCCACATGATGGCTTATCTAGGCTTCCAAGCCACCCTCGGGGAGCATCCTCGCGAGCGTCCGGAGTTCTGGCGTCTGGTGCAGATGCGAGACTCACTCATGGCGGAGAACGTGCTCTGGGTTCTTCGCCAGCTGCCCCAGGGCGGACGCCTCCTGATCCTCGCCCACAACGCGCATGTGTTCGCCGACACCGGCTCCGTCACCCTGGGGCCGCCACGTTCCCGCGCGCCCACATTGCTTGGGAAGCGGCTCAGGGCCGCGCTCGGCAGCAGGTATTTGGTCATCGGCACCGACGCCCGGGCGCTCGGTTATGACGTCGAAGAGCAAGATCCGGTCAATCGGGAAAGTCTCGGATCGGCACTGGGAGAGCTCGGGCATCAGATGGCTCCTGCTGGATCTTGACGCCGCAGCAAAGGAGCCGGCGGTTGAAGCATGGTTGCGTGAGCCCGGCTGGTGCGGTTTCAGTGGGGTTATCAGCGGATTCGTCCCGCTGTCGCAGCCGATTTCTTGATCTATGCCGATTCCCTTAGCTCGACCGGAGGTGAGATCCACTAGGAGCCGAGGGGCCGCGGGCCTGTGAGCCAGCAGCGATGGCGTGATAGGTTGCTTTCGGTGATGTTAATTGTCGGATAGACTGCCTAGGGACGCAGGTCCAATTACTAGTTAGGCTGCGGTAAACCCACTTCGTTTCTTCCTTGAGTCGGGGCCGGTTGAGCTCATGAGCTTGAGCGTCACAGAGTACCTGAGTCGGACCAAGGACCAGACCATCCCACCGCTGATGCTGGAGCTTATCCTTCGCTCTGGGAAGTCCTTTTATCTCAAGCGCGTGTTTGCGGTCGACGAGCAGGCGGAGATGGTGCCGCTCTGCGTCTGGGATATGCGAGCCCTAGCCCAAGCCGACCTGGATACCGTGTTGCGGCGCTTGAGTGCCGTGGAATCACGGGAGGAGTTGGAGAACATCGAACGGCTACATCCGAAGCTGGATCAAGGCAATCTCTGGGTCCGGCTTTCTGAGATCGAGGCGCTGGTGGAATGGCATAGTGACCTCTGGCCAGGGGTCGATAGCGCTGAGGCTCCCCGCCAGGTCATCGTCGGATCCAGGTCCTAAGGCGGCATCTCGCCGCCGCCTACCCAGCGCATGCAGCCGGCGGGCCGCTTCATTTCAAAGGAACGTCGGATAGTGATCAGGCGGCCAAGTCGGCGCAGCTGATGCGCGGTCCGTTAGAAAGCGAACGGGGCTTCGTCATTCGCAGAGTCCATTGACCTGTAATCACGAGACTCTGGACAGCTAATCGTTCCCGATGTTCGCCACTCATCCGCCGCTTTGTCTCCTTCGTCACGAGTACGGCTCAAGCAGTTGCGGCAGCGGATACGGGATCTTCTGTCGGGGCCGAGACGCATCTAACTCGACCGGTACAGGAGATCCCTCGTCGTTTCACTCCTCGGCATGACGCTAAGTTCTTTGAACCCGACAGTTTACGGCTTTCTCGAAGCTCGTGTCGATTTTGACCGGTCTCGTTCGACGTGTTAGTGAGGCCGCGAAGGGCGCGGCAACCGACACGAACCGAATCCAGGAGAGAACAATGCGTTTCATGGTCATGGGCATGGCAACGAAGGAATCCGAGGCGGGCCCTCCGCCGAAGCCAGAAGCGTTCGCCGCGATGCAGAAGTACAACGACGAGCTCGTGAAGGCTGGCGTCCTCCTCGCCGCCGAGGGGCTCGCCGCGACCTCGAAGGGTGCGCGCGTGAAGTTCAGCGGCGACAAGCGCACCGTCATCGATGGTCCGTTCGCCGAGACGAAAGAGCTCGTTGCGGGCTTCTCGATCATTCAGGTGAAGTCGATGGAAGAAGCGATCGAGTGGGTGAAGCGCGCTCCGAACGTCTTTCCGAACGGCGAGGCGGAGGTCGAGATCCGCAAGTTGATGGACGTCGAGGATTTCGGTGACGGGTTCACGCCGAACCCGGAAATCGCGAAAGTGAAGTTCAAGTGAGCTACGAGACTCAAATGAGAAAGCTCAAAATCATCGAACACATCTCGCTGGACGGCGTGATCCAGCACTCCGGCGATGACGGCGATTTCCCCTACGGCGACTGGACCGCGCCCTATCGGACCCCCGCTGGCCGGGACGCAATCGCTCGCCGCGCATGGCGAGAGCTTCGATCTGCTGCTTGGCCGTCGCACCTACGATATCTGGTCGGGCTTCTGGCCAAAGGCGCCGAGCAGTCCGATGGCGGACGGCCTCAATGCGGCAACGAAATATATCGCTACCCACCGTCCGGAAAGTCTTGAATGGGGCCCGTTCGAGGGCCTTGGACCGGACATCGTCGAGGGCATTCGCCGCATCAAGTCGCAGGACGGCCCGGACCTTATCCTCTCGGGTAGCTCCACGCTGACATCGACGCTGCTCGAACATGGGCTTGCGGATGAAGTCCTGCTGGCCGTCTATCCGGTCCTGTTGGGCACGGGGAAGCGCTTCTTTGCGGAGGGAACCCCGGCACGCTCATTCGAGCTCGTCAGCACGAAAGCAATGCCGTCCGGCATCATCCTCAGTACTTACAAGGTCGCCGGGCCTTTGAAGACCGGATAGTTCGACGACGCGACATCGTCAGTGAATACCGGAACGCCGTAATCC
Organism: uncultured Gemmatimonadales bacterium; assembly: GCA_963842945.1. GTDB lineage: Bacteria > Gemmatimonadota > Gemmatimonadetes > Gemmatimonadales > GWC2-71-9 > CAVVWJ01. The sequence goes on along the minus strand of CAWJIM010000024.1, from coordinate 232,494 downwards.
AGCAGGCATGAAAGATGTGCCTAAGGCGATTGAGTCCCTGTGGAAGATCGAGTCCACACGGCTCATCGCCGCCATTGCCCGAGTCACCCGCGATATCGGCATCGCAGAAAAACTGGCCCAGGACGCCCTGGTGACGGTCCTTAGGCCGCGAGCTCCAGTACTCCGACTAGAATACATCATTCGCAACCGACGGGTCCCGATGGATCTTGAACGCGAGCGTAAACGACTACTCGACCGGGATGCCGAGTGGGCGGCCCTCTCATCAGCCGGCCGCGACGTTGAGCGCATCCTCTCCTTCTGGACCGATGACGCCCAGGTGCTGGCGCCGGGACTACCGGCATTCAGCGGGAAGTCGGCGCTCCGAAGCTACGTTGAGGGGGCCTTGGCTATCCCCGGTTTCCATATCACATGGACTACGTCGGAAGCCAACCTGTCACCGGACGGCCAGCTGGGTTACCTGCTGAGTACCAACTCCGTCACGATGCCGGGACCTGAGGGGCAGCCGGTGACAGCCCACGGTCGCGCAGTGACGGTATGGCGCCGCGAACCGGACGGGACCTGGCGTTGCGCGATAGACATCTGGAACGATGGACCTGCCGGAAGCTGAGCTCGGATGTGACGCGGCTGCTCGCAGCCTAACCAGCGCATGCAGCTGGCGGGCGCCTCAGGTCAAAGGAACCTTAGGTAGTGTTTAAGTGGAAAAGTCGCCGCAGCTGAGGCGGGTCCGTCAGGCAGCGCCCCTGGAATTGGGAGACGCCCATGATCCAGAGAAAGCTTCTTGCCATTGTTGTCGCCGCGATTCTGGCCCCACCTCTCGCGGCCCAAGTGAACTTCTCGTCAACGCCCATTCTCCAAACCAGCGTCACGAATGCAGGCGGACGCATCACCTATCCCGCGACCGACAGTGCGGAGGTCACCGCATTGCGGGTGGACATCGGCCCGGGCGGCGAAACGGGTCGACACCTGCATCTGTATCCGGCGTTTGTCTACGTGCTGGAAGGAGCGGTCGAGGTCGAGATAGAGGGCGGTGGAAGCCACAGCTATAAGGCTGGAGATTCATTCGTCGAGGCTGTTAATGCCTGGCACAACGGCAAGAATCGAGGATCGACTCCGGTCAAGCTGCTGGTGGTGTTCGCTGGGGTACGGGGCAAGCCCAACCTCGTGCGGCCCCGATGAAACACTGGCTCCAGGGTCCGTAAGCGTCCGAGCTCAATGCGAGTGATGCGATCCCGGCTCGGCTGGCTCCTGGTGGCCATCTATCTCGTCGTGTTCGTGGTGGCATACTTGGATGCCGCTGCCAGGCGTGGGACGTTTGTCTACGACATTTGGCTGGACATCCTGAGCCTGCCCTATATCGTCATCGTCGGCCGGCTGTTGCTCCAAAGCCCGACGTTCGCGGTGCATGCTCATGAGTTCTGGGGACTGGTGCCGGCGGTGCTCTTTTGCAGCGCGATCGTGTTGCTGGTCGGAGCGATCATCGAGCACTGGGTGCGGAGTATATTGGGCAAGAGATAGGCGCGGAGCGCCGTGCGACGACCAAACCCGTCCAGCTGATCAGCCCCGGGGGCTAAGGTAGCAACGCCTCCTGCTTTATCCGGAGCGAAATGCTTCCGCGCAACCACTGGTTCCCGCCTTACTCACCATGGTAGCCAATTGACTCTGCCGGAAGGTGAGCTTCCAGCGCACTGATTCCGCCACTCGGAGAAACCATCGCACCCTGGTTCCTTCATTGACGCGCTGCGCCACCGATCGGCCTCCATCTTATACCTGGCTTTGGTCGTGCCGGTCGTCCTGTCGAGGCCTTCAGCCGCTGCTAAGCCGCGCGGGTCGTCACCCTGGCCCCCTTGGGAGAGGCTCCCGTGCTGACCCATTGCCGAGAAGCTCTCGCCCGCACCGCTATGGGCCCGGCCCGGAATTCGATTTCTATCGGTTCCGGTCATGGTCCACCTGCCGGGTAGTCTCGACCGGCTGTGGCGCGATCTCGGTGGCGAAAGTCTCACCTCCGACAGCTAGCAGCCCTTGCTGCGGACCTGCACGGTTGACCCCAGACCGTCCCGAGCTAGTCTGCTGCTGGCTCGGCTTCCCGGCGGCTGGAGGCTGCCATGTATCGTATCTGCCGGGCCGTCTCCGAGGACAGTCTGCTTCAACCGGCCGGGAGGTGCCGCGCAGCGAGCAGAGCTACCATCGACCACCCTAGGATTGTCTGGCAACACGCCGCTGGCATTCGGCTCGTCATGCCGGGCAGATCGTCACCCTGACCAGGGTGGCGCACTGAGCGCGTGGATTGCCCAGCAGAGACTTGATAACCAGCGCATCACCCGACCCGGTCGGTTGGCGCCGGCCAGGATGGTCGCGTGGTTCGGCGCGGTGCAGGCCCAGGAATACGGGCCCGCCAAGTGGGGGCTCGCGCTGCGCTCGGCGACAGGCGCGACCGACGCCGCGATCGAGCACGCGATCGAGCAGGGCCGCATCCTCCGCACTCACATCCTGCGTCCCACCTGGCACTTCGTTGCCCGGGACGACATCCGCTGGATGCTGGAGCTCACCGCACCCCACGTGCAGCGCCGGATGGCGACCTACGACCGCCAGCTCGGGCTCGATGCCGGCATAATGACCCGCGCGACAGGAATCATCGAACGGGCGCTGGGCGACCGGGGTCACTCTGACGCGGCGCGAGCTGGGCGCCGAGCTCGCGCGGGCGGGCTTGCCTGCGGGAACCAGGGAGCTGGCGCACGTTGTGATGCATGCCGAGCTGGGGGAGTCATCTGCAGCGGCCGTCGCCGGGGCAAGCAATCCACCTATGCGCTGCTCGCCGATCGCGCCCCGGCCGCGCCTCGGTTCGATCGCGACGAGGCGCTCGCCGAGCTGACTCGGCGGTATTTGAGGAGCCATGGGCCGGCGACGCTTCGCGACTTCGTCTGGTGGTCCGGCCTCGAGCACCGCGATGCCCGACGCGGTCTGGAGATGACCCGGGCGCAGCGCACGGGCGGTGGACGGCTTGAACTACTGGAGCCTGCCCCGGGAACCGGCCCGCGTTCCGCGCTCCAGGATCGGGTGTGCATCTCCTACCGATCTACGACGAATATCTGGTCGCCTACCGCGATCATCGGGTGGTGCCCCGGCCGGCGTATGTGCTGGGCGACTTTCAGCACGCGCTCCTGGTCGGCGGGCAGGTGGCGGGCACCTGGACAACGATCCAGAGGCCAAAGGGGTTGGTAGTGCACGTTCGGCCGCTGAGGCGACTCACCCTGCTCGAGCGGCGCCGACTGGCGCAAGCGGTGACGCGCTACCAGCGCTTCCTCGGCGTTCCGGTTTCGTTATCAGTCACCTGAGGCATGCCTACATTCCCCTGGTGAATTGACCGCTCCAACTCGAGGAGAGCGCCGGCATGTATCGGGTTCGTCAGCAGGATCTGCCCTTCCAAGGGAGCTCACACCAGTTCGTCGGCGCGGACCAGGGCGACGTCAACATTTCGGTGTTCCTGCTCCGGGCTCTGCCCGGCCGGGGGCCCGGTCCGCATCGCCATCCGTACGACGAGGTCCAGTTCCTGAGGGAGGGCAGGGGCCGCTATGTCGTGAACGGAGAAGAGTTCGAGGCGGGCGCGGGAGACATCCTGGTGATCAAGGCCGGCGAGATCCACAGCTTTAAGTGTATCGGAGACGAGCCGCTGGTCCAGGTAGACGTCCACCTCAGTCCGCGCTTCATACAGGAGAACCTGACCTAGCGGCGTCACTCCGCGCCCACCGCCGTAGTGCCGCAGGACGAGTAATTCACTGCCGCCGTGACTCGCATTGAAGCTCTGGGAGGAAAGCATGCACTGGACACTCGCAGTAGGGATCATGTTGGGCGGCTGTCTCGCGGTTCCCGGCGCACGCCGCGGCGCAATCGCAGCAGCCAGGGTTCTCACCTTGGAAGCAGCGACCCGGATCGCCGACGCCGCGCAAGCGGAGGCAACCCGCAACAAGTGGAACGTGGTCATCGCCGTGGTGGACGGCGGTGGGTACCTGGTGCATCTCCGGCGGCTGGACGGTACCCAGCTCGGTAGCGTGGCCGTGGCAGAGGAAAAGGCCAAGTCGGCCGTTTTGTTCCGCCGTCCCACGAAAGCCTTTGCCGATGCCGTCGCGTCCGGAAGGACTGCCGTGCTCCGACTGCCCGGCGCGATTCCGATCGAGGGCGGAGTTCCCCTGCTCGTGGGAGATCAGGTCGTGGGCGCTATCGGGGTGAGCGGGGTGATGTCGGAGCAAGACGGCCAGGTCGCGCAGGCAGGAGCAAAAGCCTTTTCAGCTGCACGCTGAGGAGGGCGCACTGGTAGCGCCACCGCTTGCGGCAGCGGCGTTGTCCTACTGCTTCTACGCGGATGCGGTCAGGCTGGTTTCGGAGGTGGCAATCTCACCGTGCACCTGGTCTCGAACCCGCCGCGCACGTTGTAGAGGGTGGTGACTTCGAGCGACTGCGGCTCCAGCAGCTTGAAGAGATCCTCCGCCATCCGGGCGGTGGCGTGCTCCTGGAAGATGCCCACGTTGCGGTAGCTGGTCACGTAGTACTTGAGGCTCTTGAGCTCCACGCAGCGGGCGGATGGGACGTACTTGATGGTGAGTGTGGCAAAGTCGGGCAGGCCGCTGTAAGGGCAGACCGCGCTGAACTCCCGGGTCTCGGTGACGATCTCCTGGTCCGGCCCGGAGTACTCGAAGGTCTCCAGTACGGCTACATCGATCGTCTCCGGACCGACAAAGGGGATGGTCCTGCCTTCTGCGATGGCCATGTTCTTTCCCGGTTCGGTACGCTCTAAAGATAAGCTGTCACCCCGAGCGCAGCGAGGGGGCCGAAGCTGAATTCAGCTATGGCCCCCTCGTCGCTACCGCTCCTCGGGGTGACACTTTGTTTCCCCGCTCACGCTGTTGCTGTTCCCGCTTACGCTTTCTCTTCCCTCACCATCCCCGTCTCCATCCAACTATGCTCGCCCCTGAGCACCTGCTGCGCCACCTCATACGTCCGGACGTCATCGTTGTCGAAGACGGCCGCAAACTTCTCCTCCACCCGCCGGCGTGCGTGGCGGCTGAAGAGGTCCGCCAACTGGATAGCGCCTCTTGCCTCTTCCGGACTGCCCCGCTGCCCCTCTGCCCCGCTGCCCCGTTTCGCCAGCGCCAACGCTCGCGAGCACGCCGCGGTGATCGCCAGCAGCTCGGCTCCAATCTCCACCAGCCGGCCCAAGACCGCCTGGCGCTTCTCCAGCTTGGGCCCGAACCGCACCATGCAGTGGAACAAGGTCCGCGCCAGCCGGCGGCTGGACCGGGCGGCAAACCGGACGTGAGTGGCCAGCGCGCCGAACTCGCTGTACTGTGGCAGCCACCCCAAGCCCAGCCAGAGTTTGGGGTACCAGTAGGCGTAGTAGGCCCCCGACTTGAGCAGCGCCTGAATCTTCTTTCCCATCGGCGCCTTGGGATCGATCAGGTCGCCCGCCAGCTTCAAGTGGGTGTCTACCGCCTCCCGCGCGATGAACAGCCGCATGATCTCGCTGGAGCCCTCGAAGATCAGGTTGATCCGGTAGTCCCGCATCATCCGCTCGACCGGATCGGGCCGCTCGCCCCGGCTCCGGAGACTGTCGGCCGTCTCGTATCCCCGGCCGCCCTTGATCTGAAGCGTGTCGTCCACGATCCGCCAGCCCACCTCGGTGTTCCACATCTTGGCCATCGCGGCCTCGAGCCGGATGTCGGCGTTACCCCGGTCGGCCATCAGCGAGGCGAGATCGCTTACCGCCTCCATGGCGAAGATGTCGGCCGCCATCCGTCCGATCTTCTGGGCGATGGCATCGTGCTTCCCGATCGGCTGGCCCCACTGGACCCGCTCCGCCGCCCACCGGCGGACGATCTCCAGCGCCCGCTTGGCTCCGGCCACCGCCGACGCGGGCAGGGTGAGCCGCCCGGTGTTCAGGGTGATCAGCGCCAGCTTCAGGCCCTTGCCCTCACCCCAGAGCACGTTCTCCACCGGTACCTTGACGTTGGTGAACCGGATGATGCCGTTCTCCAGGGCCTTGAGTCCCATGAAGTGGAGCCGCTGCACCACCTCGACGCCGGGCCAGGTAGTCTCGACAATGAACGCGGAAATCCTCTTCGGGCCGGTTCGCGCCATCACCACCATCAGCTCGGCGATGGTGCCGTTGGTGCACCAGAGCTTTTCGCCGTTCAGGATGTAGTGCCGTCCGTCCTGCGATAGCGTCGCCGTGGTGCTCAGGGCCGCCGGATCGGATCCGACCTGGTTCTCGGTGAGGGCAAAGGCGGATACGGCGCCGCGCGCCAGGCGGGGCAGGTACTTCTTCTTCTGCTCCGGCGTGCCGAAGAGCTTGAGCGGCGTCGGAACGCCGATCGACTGCGCCGCGGAGAGCAGGGCAGTGAGGTTGCCGTCCTGGCTGGTCACCAATCCCACCGCATGGGTGTAGCTGTACTGGCTCAGCCCCAGGCCGCCGTACTCGGTCGGGATCTTGATCCCGAAGGCGCCGATCTCCCCCAATCCCTTCACGATCTCGGGCGGGATCTTGCCCTCGCGGTCGATCTTGTCACTGTCCACCCGCTCCCGCATGAACCGCTCGAGCTTTTCCATGAACGGTTTGGCCCGGGCCAGATCGGCCGGATCCGGCTGGGGGAAGGGATGCACCAGGTCGAGCCGGAAGTTCCCCTCGAACAGCTCCCGCACGAAGCTGGGCGCCTGCCAATCCTTCTCTCTCGCTGCCTCGGCGACTTCGCGGGCTTCCTGCTCCGTGGCCAACGGAGTGTGAGTAGTCCGGACCGGTTGGGTGAGAAGATCAGTCATGGGTCGAGGGCTCGGTGGAGGTTGAGGTAACAGGGGCACCGCGGAGACCGTGCAGCACCAGGGAGATCACGTGATGCTTGCGGCGTTCCAGCGCGTCAGGGTCACTCAGGCTGACGCCGACCGCCGGCGCGACGGTGCGCCCGTGGATCAGGGGAAACCAGCAGAGCGAGATGATGCTGAGCAGCAGCTGTGACGCTTCGCCTGACGGCGAGTCGTCCAGGCCCAGCTCCGCGCTGATCGCGGCCAAGGCCTCCTGCCCGGCGGAGAGATGGTCCACCCCGGCCGGCGGGGGCGCGTTGCTCAGCGCCTCGCGCTCGATCAGCCGGATGAAGTACGGACGGGCAGCCAAAAAATCGAAGTAGTCGGACACGGCGCCGGCGAGAATAGTCTCCGCGCTCTCGTTGCTCGCCAGCGCCCGTTCCCGGCCCACCCGCACCGCCTCCCGAACCTCGGCCAGCGAGCGGTCCAGAACCGCCTGATAGAGCTCGGCCTTGGTGCGAAAGAAGTAGCCCGGAGTGCCCCGGGAAACACCGGCGGCGGCACCAACCTGGTTAAGGCTGGTGGCGTCGGACCCCTGCTCGGCGAACAGGCGCTCCGCCGCATCCAGTATGGCGGTTCGGCTCCGTTCGGCATCGCGAGTGCGGTCGGACCTTGTATCCAATTAGCTCTCGTGCAAGAGGTTGCAGCTTGCTTGCTGTTCAGCAAGTTAGCTGTAGGCGCTACTCCCGTCAACCCGCCTGCGGCTCGGTCGCCTGGGCACCCCGGGGTTAGACTCCGGTTACGGTCCCCTGGGCCGGGTAGATCTTCCTCGCCTCAGGTACCGCTGGCCCGTCGAAGGCATTCAGCTCCGAGACAACCCCATGGATCGACAAGATCGATGTCCCGAAGACGGCTGCTTGGGGCGACGACAACGGCCACGGACACTACGTTCTGCGAGGCAGGGCAGTTGGGCTCGCCCCATGCGTGCGCAGCTAGGGAATTCACTCTTAAGGAACACCGGCTTGTGCTCACTGAAGAAATCGCCGCCGCCGATGCGCGGTCCGTAGGGCGCTGAACGGAGGGGGTATGACCAGGCTCGGGTTGTTGATGCTGGCAGGGCTTCTCGTGGCGGGAGCGTGTGGCGACGGTCAGACGCCCGGTGGGGTGCGGGTGTTCGACGGCCTCTCGCTCGACGGTTGGGAGGGTGATACCGCTTTGTGGCGGGTGGTCGACGGTGCCATCGTCGGTGGGACGCTGAAGACGCCAGTAACCCAGAGCTCCTACCTCTGCACGCAGGCGGAATTCGTCAACTTCGAATTGCGGCTCAGCGCCCGGATCACGGGACCGAATGCGGGGGTGCATTTTCGGAGTCAACGTGTTCCGGGCTCGAACGAAGTCGCGGGGTACCAAGCCGACATTGGATTCGCCCCTGGCCGGATCATCGCAATGTTGTCCGACACGGTTCCGGACAGTCTGGAGCAGCCATATCCGTTGTGGGGTAGTCTAGCCGACGAGTTCAGACCAGAACCAGACCGATATCCCGATCCCGCCCAGCCGGTTCGGTTCCTCGTGGTTGCCCCGAGCAGGCTTGTCAAACGAGTGCTGTGGCCAGACGACTGGAACGATATCGCCGTGGTCGCCGTCGGGCCGCGAATACGGCTGCAGCTCAATGGCGCAACCACCGTGGATTTCACAGAGAAGGGAAACGTTCCACCTGGCGGCAAAGTCTGCCTTCAGATCCACGACGGGCCGCCGGCCGAGGCGTGGTACAAGAGCATATCGATTCGGCAGATTGCGGTGTCGCCCCCATGAGTCTCGTCATCGCGTATTGCAAGCTTACCGACGCAGCCGATAACATTCTGTCACCCATCAACTGATACCGTACCCGCAAGCGGCCTAACAAGCGCATGCCGCGACGGCGGCTCCTTTTACTTCGGGCGAGGAGGTATCCCCCATGAATAAACCCGTGTCGGCGGTCGCAACCGTGGCGATCCTGTCGATCCTTCCGCGCGCCGTGGTCGCGCAGGAGAAAGCCGATAAGAAGCTCTCGACTGACGCGGCCCAGGGGAAATACCTGGTGCAGATCGGAGGGTGCAACGACTGCCACACGCCTGGCTATGCGACCTCGGGCGGCGAGGTTGAAGAGGCGCTGTGGCTCACCGGTAACCAGCTTGGCTGGCGTGGCCCGTGGGGTACAACCTATGCATCCAACCTGCGTTTGCTGGTACAGAGCTTGACGGCAGATCAGTTCATGACGCAGGCGCGCAGCCAGCTCCGACCCCCGATGCCGTGGTATAACCTGCGCACCATGAGCGATCGCGATGTCAAGGCGATTTACGCGTATCCAAAGCATCTCGGTCCAGCCGGGCAGCCCGCCCCACAATACCTGGCGCCCGACCAGAAACCTGGCGGTCCTTTCGTTCAGTTCCCCGCACCCCCAGAGTGAGGAGGACGGCGGACGCACGGACATCTCAATTGCCACCCAAACATCGGAGGGTTTGAGAATGCAGTGGACGCGCAAGGCGCGCTACTTTTTCCCCTTGGCGCTTGGCATTCTTCTGACCGACTGCGCCACCAAGCGCGTTGCCGAAGCAGCCCTTGCACCGGCACACTTGCCGCATCCAGTTCTGGGCGAGTTCCTTCGGTTTACGCTGAGCTACAATCCGGGAGCCGCGATGAGCCTGTCGCTGGGACCCTACTCCCGGGTGGGCTTCTCCATTCTGGCGGGAGCAGCGTTGCTGCTGCTCGGCCTACTCTACCGGCGCCTATCGCCGGGCGTCGGCCTACCAGCAATCGGACTGGCCCTAGTGACCGGAGGCGCACTGGGCAATGTGCTTGATCGGCTGCGATCAGCGCGTGGAGTGGTGGACTTTATAGACGTCGGGGTCGGAGCGACACGGTTCTATATCTTCAACGTTGCAGACATCGCGATCACTTGTGGGGCCGTCCTTCTGATCTTTGTGTTAGGCCGACCTACCGTCGAGGGCAACCAAAACGGTCTCAGTAGGCCTACAGCTTAATCATGCATGCAGCTTCATGGCCTTCTGAAGTTCCAGCTGCTCTCTATTACGCCGTCGTCCTTCGTGCACTCAACTCGGTTAGATCAGCACTGAAGGGCCCATCGCCGGACGCGATCACCGCCAGGTACCCATTGAACTCGGTAACCGCATCAGATTGGCCGGGACAGGACGCCGTAGACGTGAAATTAACTAGCGCGGGCACCGCGTCACGGCGCCGCCTAATGAGCCCCTGTAGCTGGCGGGCGCTTCAGTTCTAGGGAGCGTTAGAAAACGATGCAGTCAAGTCGTCGCCGCAGCTGATGCGCGGTCCGTTAGCCCGCGCCACATAGATCGCAGTTGGAGAGGCCACCATGTGGATGCACTTGAGGCTCGGCGGAGGCTTAATTCTCCTCCTTGTACTTGCCGGAAGCAGTTCGCCAGCGCTTGGCCAGTCATTGGACCCGGCTCGCTCCGACACGGGTGTTATCCTCCGGCCCACGGACGGGGAACGGGTGCCGCCGTTTCGAGATGGCCGCACCATGCTGCTTAAGATCGGACCGAGCCTCACGAGCTCTCAGGAGCTCTTCATCGCCACGGAGGAGATGCCGCCCGGGACCGCCATCCCGCTGCACCGGCACGAACGGCACGAAGAGGCGTTGTTCCTCCATCGAGGGCGGGTCACAATAACTCTCGGAGCTCGCCGGGTGGTCGCCGAGGCGGGCACGTTGGTTTACATCCCGGCGGCCACCTGGACCGGCGTAGAGAACACCGGACGGGACACCGCCTCGGTGGTAGGCATTTTTGCTGAGGGTGAGGTTGAACCATGCTTCCGGCGACTCGTCCAACGCCCGAGCTCGGCTGACTCGGTGCGACTTGAGCGACACTGCGCGATGACCTTCAAGGGAACCGCTCGGTGAGCGGCGCAGCCTAACATTAGGCCGCATCTTGATGCAGCACGTGTAGGGGCAGGGCAAGAAGGTGTATCTCCACCCCGAAGCCGTGATTTCCAACCGAGATATCGCCCCGAGTCGAGGCTACCCAGACGAGGATAGGGACAGGGTGACACTTTAACTGCGGGCTGCTCCCTTACCCGCCTGCCCCCACCGGTTCGGCGGGCGTAACCGCAGCCTCGTTTTCTTCCCCGGTCCTGATTCGGAAGACCTGGGCAACATCCAGCACAAAGACCTTTCCGTCTCCGACTTCACCGGTCCTCGCGCTCTTGAGAATGGCATTCACCGTCGGCAGGACGAACGGCTCGGAGACGCCGATCTCCAGGCGCACCTTTTCCTGCAGGTCCACCTTGACTGTCGTGCCCCGGTAGGTCTCCACCCGCTCGGTCTCACCGCCGTGGCCCAGCACTCGGGAGACGGTGAGCCCTCGCACCTCGCTTCGATAGAGCGCCTCCAGCACCTCGTTCAAGCGGTCGGGCCGGATGATGGCGACAATCAGTTTCATGAACGGTATCTCCTATCGGGCTGAGGCCGTGGCCGGGACCAATACCCCGGAGAGCTCTTCGGCCACGAGCACGTCCGGGTGCACCAGGATCGAGCCTTCGCCGCTGGCGTAGGCCTCTTCGCCGTGCTGGCTCAGGTCCATGCCCACGCCCTCGATTCGGGACACCGCGCGGAGTGAGGTGACCAGACCCAACAGCTTCAGGATCGCGAACGTCATGATTCCGGCGTACGCAGCAGCGCTCAAACAGGCGAGCGCTTGAACGGCGAGCTGATGCGGGTTTCCGAACAACAGACCGTCGCTGCCGGCGGGGTTCCAGAGTTTTTGGGCCAGCACGCCGGTCAGCAGGGCACCGGTCAGTCCGCCCACGCCATGGCCGGCGAAGACGTCGAGTGAATCGTCGATCCGGGTACGGGAGCGGAGCTGGATCATGAAATAGCTGGGGAACGCCGCCACAGCGCCGAGAATCAGGGCGCTCAGCGGACTGATGAATCCCGCGGCCGGCGTGACCGCCACCAGGCCAACCACAATACCAGTCGCCCCACCGACGGCAGTAGCCTTACCGGTGCGGAAGTAGTCCAATAGGGTCCAAGCGACGAGCGCGGCTGAGGGGGCCAGGAACGTGTTGGTGAACGCGAGGGCTGCAAGCCCGTTGGCCGCGAGCGCGCTCCCCCCGTTGAATCCGAACCAGCCGAACCAGAGCAGGCCGGCACCCAGCAGCACAAACGGCACGTTGTGAGGGAGGACCGCCGTGCGTCCGTAGTCCTTCCGGGAGCCGAGTACCAGTGCCGCCACCAGGGCCGAAACTCCGGCGTTGATGTGCACTACGGTCCCGCCGGCAAAGTCCAGCGCCCCGCGGCTCATGAGCCATCCGCCGCCCCAGACCCAGTGCGCGACCGGGGCGTACACCAGCAGGGTCCACAGGGTGATGAAGGCGACATAGGGACCGAACCGCATGCGCTCGACCACGGCACCCGAGATCAGCGCCGCGGTGATGATGGCGAAGGTGGCCTGGTAAGCCATGAACAGCACGTGGGGGATGGTGCCCTTTGCCTCGGTGCCGACGCCGCGCAGGCCGAGGTTGGCGAGACCGCCGAGGAACGGTCCTCCATCGCTGAAGGCAAGACTGTATGCCGCAATGGCCCAGGTAACCCCGACGACGCCCAGCGCCACGAAGCTCATCATCATGGTGTTGAGCGAGTTCTTGTTCCGCACCAGCCCTCCATAGAAAAAGGCGAGTGCCGGGGTCATGAGCAGCACCAGCGCGGTCGAGACCAGCATCCAGGCGGTGTCGGCGGGATTGATGGATTGCACGTGATGATCCATTTCTAGTGAGAGTCGGAGCCTCGAGTCAGGAGCCTGGAGTCGCGAGTCCCGAATCGCGACTCATCACGCGTCGTAATACAGGAAAAACTCGTACGGATGTGGCCGCAGATTGACCGGAGCGATGTCTTTGCTCCGCTTCATTGCGATCCAGGTTTCGATCACATCGGGTGTGAAGACGTCGCCTTCGAGCAGGAACATGTGGTCCCGCTCCAGCGCCGACACCGCCTCATCCAGCGAGCCGGGAACCGTCTTGATCGTCTGCTTCCGCTCGTCGTGCAGTTCGTACAGGTCCTCATCGATCGGTGCCGGCGGCTCCAGCCTGCGCTTGATCCCGTCCAGACCCGCCATGAGGAGAGCCGAGAAGGCCAGGTACGGGTTGGCCGTGGGATCGGGTGCCCGAAACTCGATCCGCCGCGCTTTGGGGTTGCTGGAGTAACAAGGGATCCGGCAGATCGCCGAGCGATTGCGGGCGGAGTACATCAGATTGACCGGCGCCTCGAATCCGGGAACCAGCCGGCGATAGCTGTTGGTGGTCGGGGCGCAGAGCGCCAGCAGCGCGGGAGCGTGCTCGATCAAACCGCCGATATAGTGCCGAGCTGTCTCCGAGAGGAGCGCGTAACCATTCTCGTCGTAGAACAGCGGTTTGTCCGCTTTCCACAGCGACTGGTGCACGTGCATTCCCGAGCCGTTGTCCCCGAAGAGCGGTTTGGGCATGAAGGTGGCCGTGAGCCCCAGGCTGTGGCACACATTCTTGACGATGTACTTGTACACCAGCAGCCGGTCGGCCGTCTTGACCAGCGTGCCAAACCGGAAGTCGATCTCCGCCTGCCCGGCGGAGGCCACCTCATGGTGCTGAACTTCCACCGGAACTCCGGCCTCGATCAGCGCCACCATGATCTTGGAGCGCACATCCTGCAGCCGGTCGACCGGAGGAACCGGGAAGTATCCCTCTTTATGGCGGGGGCGGTGACCCAGGTTCGGAACCCCATTCCGGCCCGAGTTCCACACGCCCTCCTCGGAGTCGATGTGGTAGTACCCCTCGTGCGCGTTCTGATCGAATCGCACCGAGTTGAAGATGAAGAACTCGGCTTCGGGTCCCCAATAAGAGGTGGTCGCGATGCCGGTGGTCTTGAGGTGCTCCTCAGCCTTGAACGCGACGAACCGGGGATCGCGAGTATACGGCTCGAGGGTCAGCGGATCGTAGATGTTGCAGGTCAGCGAGAGCGTCGGCACCGTGAGGACCGGATCGATGAAAGCGGTCGACACGTCGGGCAGCAGCAGCATGTCGCTCTCGTTGATGGCCTGAAAGCCACGGATAGAAGACCCGTCGAAGCCCAACCCCTCCCGGATCATCGCCTCGTCCAGAGTGGCCGCCGGGATCGAAAAGTGCTGCCAGGTACCGGGCAGGTCGCAGAACTTCACGTCCACCACCTGGATTTTCTTCTCCTTGATCAGCTCCATCACCTGCTGGACGTCGCTGGTGGTGGAGGGTTGGGGGTCAGCTGCGGGTCGAACCGTCGTGGCCATGGATCTCTCGGAGTTGGGGGTCAGGTGTTGTCGGGTTCCCTAAAAAGACGATGCCCCCGCGCGGGTTCGTCGAACGCGGGGGCATCAGCCGGCACAGAGACTACTCAGGCCAAGGTCCAGGCGGTTCGACCGAAGGCAGGCTCCGGTTTCGCTGACCACCAGGATTGGGATTGAGAAAGATCGGGCGGAACATGGTGTCTCGTTTCAGGGGCCTGAGATGCTCACCTGGCCTGAGTATAGAATCTCCCCGGCACCGTGTCAAGCCATTTGTGCATCTTTTGCAGAAAATGCCGGACGCTTCTGCAAAGTTATGGCACTATTATGGAGTCTAAGGCAGAAATTCTGGAGAATGTGCAAAGAATGGCGTACAGGCTCTCGCATGATGGCGGCCATGCCCCAAGTAGCGCTCACCATTATCCTTGTACCGTCGAACCCCTTTCCGGCGAGCCCACGTGACCGGTCCCACCATCGAATCTCCGGTAACCCGGCCGAGACGGCATCCTCCCAGGATCGCGCCGGCCCTGGCGATTGTGGTCCTGATTGTTGGGGCATTGGCGGCGTGGTACTTCGCCGGGCGACGCAGGCTGGTATTCAGCAACGAGCTGGCCGCTCCCATCTGGCTGGCCGTGGCTCAGCGCGCTCCAGTCACTCTCGCACCGGGGACGGCTCAAACGGTGGAGCTTCCGTCCGGGTCGGTCGTGGTACAGTGGAATCTGGCCCGCCCGCTCTCCGCCAATCAGCGTCCGATGGGAGAGGAATTGCGGGGCTCCGCAGTTATTCGGGAAAAACGGGGAGTCATTCGGCGGAGTGCGACGATCCGGGAGAGTGGTACCGCGTACTTCGCTCCCTTGATCACCAACGCCAGTCAGGAGCTGCTCCGGATCACCACCAACGCCGGATTGGAGGGTGCCGTTGATTGTGGTTGCGCCATCAGACCCGGGGCCAGCCGGGTCTTCATAGGGTATTACCGGCTCTACCAGAACAGCACGGTGCGGGCCCGGGACAGCACCGGCCGAACCGCCACTTTCCGGGATCTCGGACCTCGAGTGACTGCGGCCAACGGCACCATCGGCCTTCGATTCGAGGCCAAGGACTTTCGCTGAGTTAGGGACGCGGCCGCTTCCGCCTGAGGTCGACGATTGACCCCGGAGTCACTGCGTCGAATCCATACTTGTTGCGCACCTTGTCCACCGCTTCGGTGAGGTGCCGCAGCCGAACCCGCTCGGGAGCCTCGAACAGGTCCTCCTCGGCAGCGGTGCCCAGGTTCGTCGCCGCCACGCCGATCAGCCGAACTCCACGGTCCCGCTCCCGCACATCCTCAAACGCCGAGCGAAAGAGCTCCCTGGCGGCGCGGTAGATCTCGGGGTCCAGATCGGTCCCCGTTTCCAGGGTCCGCCGGCGGGTTACCGTTCGAAAATCGTCGTGCCGGAGCTTGAGAGTTACCGACCGCGCCAGGATCTGCTCGTCCCGGAGCTGAGCGGCCACCCGGGCGGTCAGCAGCGCCAGAATTCGTTCGAGCTCCTCCGGATCCCGCAGATCGCGCGAGAGCGTGGTCTCCCGGCTCACGGATTTGGGTAGCCGGTCCGGCCGGAGCACCGTCCCACCCCGGCCATTCGCCCGCAGCTTGAGAGATCGGGCATCGGCTCCGATGAGCTGCTCCAGCTCTCGCTCCGTCATCTCCTGAATCTGGTGCACGTTCACCAGTCCCAGCACGGCCCATCGCTCGGCCGTCTTGGGCCCCACGCCGGGAAGGGCGGAGAGGGGAAGCCCGGCCAGGAAACCTTTCTCCCATCCGGCCCGCACTTCCATCAGGCCGCGGGGCTTGGCGTAGTCTGATGCCATCTTGGCGATCATGCGGTTGGGCCCGATGCCGACGCTGGCGTCGAGACCGGTTCGCTGTTTGACCGTATCGCGGACCTGCTCCGCCACCGGGAGCAGCGATGTGGGGTACTGGCGTTCCGTGCCGGCGAAATCGAGGTACGCCTCGTCCAGCGACGCCATCACCACGGTGGGGGAGAAATCTTCCAGAACAGCCCGTACCGCGTGGGATGCATCGCGATAGTGCACGAATGAGCCCTGAAAGAACGTGGCCTGAGGGCAGAGTCGAACGGCTTCGGCAATCGGCATTCCGGCGTGAATGCCGAACCGGCGGGCCGCGTGCGAGGCCGACTGAACCACCCCCCGCTGATCCCGGCGTCCGCCCACCACCAGCAGCTCGATGTCTGCGGAGCTCGGGATGGTATTGGCGGCAGACCTCGACGAAGAAGGCATCGAGGTCGACGTGGAGGAGTCGGGCGGGCATACTGGAGCTTACACCAGGAGAATGGCGGTTGCTTTGAAGGCGATGATGACCCTGAGCCCCGGGTGCAGGCGCCATTTCGTCGGACGACGCGGTGGTCACCGAGGCGATCAGCGGCCGGCCCACATCGAGGTGAACCAGGGTAACCGGCCCCAGCCGCTCCAGCCGAACCACCACAGCCTCCTTGTGATTGCGGGCCGAGTCCGGGTGCGGAGTCAGGCTCAGCACGATGTCTTCCGGCCGGATCACGGCATGCGCCGGCCCCTCGCGCTCGGCCACGACATCGAGGCTGAGATTTTCTGCCCTGAAACCGTCCGCGAAAGGGCACTCCCTGTTCCGCGGCGTCGTTCCGCTGGACGGTTCCTGCAATGACGTTTCCGCTGCCGACAAACCGCGCTACGAATGCCGAGTTAGGGTATCGAAACACCTGCTCCGGAGTGCCGCTCTGGGCAATCCTCCCCTCGGATAGCACCGCCACCAGATCTCCCAACCGGAGCGCCTCGTCGAAGTCATGGGTGACCTGCAGCGTGGTAATGCCCTCCCGCTCGTGCAGCTGGCGCAGCTCGCGGCGGAGCACCTGTCGGGTGGCTGGATCGACGGCGGCGAACGGCTCATCCAGCAGCAGGATCGATGGCTTGGGGGCCAGCGCCCGGGCCAGCGCCACTCGTTGCTGCTCGCCGCCGCTGAGCCCCCGCACCGGCCGGTCGAGCAGCGGCGTGATTCCCAGCAGGGCCGCCAGCTCTTCCGCCCGGCTGCCGGCGCCGTTCTGTCCTCCCCGGCCGGTGAGGCCGTAGCCGATGTTGTTCCGCACGGTGAGGTGGGGAAACAGATGATACTGCTGATACACGAACCCCAGTCCGCGCCGCTCCGGCGGCAGGTCGGTGACGTCGTCATTGTGCATGAAGACCCTGCCGCCCAGAAGCCTGGCGTGTCCAGCAATGGCCTCCAGCAGCGTGGTTTTTCCCGAACCGGTGGGACCGATGATCAGGGCGTACCCGCCGCTCGGCACTTCCAGGGAGATATCCCGCAGGTGGAAACTTCCCACTCTGACCTGCAGATCTACCAGTCGGATCACGCCGGTTCCTCGGGCTGCAGCACTCGGACCACGAGGAACACCGCCAGAGCCACCACCAGCAGGATCACGGCGGCGGGCACGGCTGCCGGCAGCCCGAACGCGGTGAATCGATCGAAGATGAAGATGCTCGCCACTTTCGGGTTGTACGTCAGAATGACGATCGAGCCGAACTCGCTGACGCTGCGGGCCCAGGCGAGAATGGAGCCGGCGAGAATCCCTCTTCCCGCAAGCGGCAGCGTCACCCGGCGGAAGGCTCCCCAGGCCGTATCGCCCAGGGTGCGAGCGACCCGTTCGAGCTGCGGATCGACTCCGCGAAATGCCTCTCGCGCTCCGCTGACCAGAATCGGCGCGGAGACAAACAGCATTGCCGCCACGATGCCGGGGACATGGCTGACGAACTCCAGTCCCATTTGTGACAGGATGCCCCCGACGGTGGATCGGCGGCCCAGAAACAGCAACAGGGCTATGCCGGCGACGGGATGTGGGATCACCACTGGCAGATCGATGATTCCCTGAACGATTCTGCGTCCGGGAAAGCTGCGGCGAGCCAGGAGATACGCCAGAGGAATGCCGAGCAGCGCGCCCAGCACGGTGGCGGCCGTCGCGGTGAAAACCGTCAGGGCGATCGAGGCGCGAAGCTCTGGATCTCGAATGGCCTCGGCCAGACTCCGGGGCGACGATTCCAGGAGCAGCCGAAGGAGCGGCCCCACCACGAAGAGCACCAGGCAGGCCCCGAGCGCCGGCCAGTAACACACGTGACCAACGGACGTCCATGCACAATCGTCGCGCTCACCCGACTCTTTGTCGAGGGCTGCCAGCATGATCCACCGGCGGCTAATTTGCCGCATGCGTGTCACCTTTGTCGGTCTTGGAGCCATCGGCTGGCCCGTGGCGATGCACCTGGCCCAACGGCACGAGCTCACCGTTTACAATCGGACAATCGCGCGAGCCGCTCGACTTTGCCCGTCGCTACCGCCGCCCGGGTAGCTAACACACCCAGGCAAGCGGCCGACGGATGCCGATGTCGTGGTTACCTGTCTTCCTACCTCCCGTGAAGTCGAGGCGCTACTGGATGGATCCGACGGATTGCTGGCCGGTCTGAAGCGCGGGGCCATGTTGCTCGACTGTACCTCGGGTGATCCGGCCAGCTCTCGGCGAATCGCCCAGCGGCTGGCCGAGAAGGACATTGCGTTTGCCGATGCCCCGGTGAGCGGCGGGACCAACGGCGCCGAGGCGGGAACGCTTACCGTGATGGTCGGGGCCGACGAGAGCGCCTACCGGCGAGCCCGCCCGGTCCTGGAGGCGTTCGGACAGCGTATCGAGCACATGGGGCCCGTTGGAACCGGCACGCCATGAAGGCGGTCAACAATGCGCTTCTGGCGGTCAACCTCCTCGCTGTCGGAGAAGGTCTGGCGGCTTTGGTCAAAGGCGGGCGTCCCCGCCGCGGACCGCGGTCGAGGTCCTGAACGCCTCCAGCGGACGTTCCTTCGTGAGCGAATCGCTCGTCCCCGAGCGGGTCCTGACCGGAGCCTGGCCCCGCACCTTCCGATTGGCCTTGCTGGACAAGGATGTGGGCATCGCCCGCGACCTTCTGAAGGACACCGGTGTTGCCGGGGCCATCATCGCCACTTCGGGGAAGCTGCTGGACGAGGCTCGGACTGCTCTAGGTGAGGAGGCTGATTACCTCGAGGCGATCAGGTGGATCGAAGAACGGGCCGCCGTAGAGATCCGGGGCTGACGCCGGCACTTGCCCGCGCTAGGCCGGTCCGTTCAGTTTCCGGCGCCATGCACCGAACAATCCAATGAGCGATTGGGGCGCCACACAGCGGGTTGCCGCCCGGGTGGGGCTTGCCGAGGGTGTCGTGCTGGCGGGGGAGCTGCACCTGCTGGCCCGGGCCACCTACCCGTCTGACAGCGAAAGCCCGCTGGAAATGCTGAATCGCGACGACCCTTTCTTTGCCCTGACCTTGAGCGTGGGCGGGGTCGCCTTCGTCTCCAAAGCCCAGGTGACGGTGGTGTCCTGCCAGAACCTGGAGCCGCGCGATGATCCTGATCGCGCGTCCGCCGCCAAACTGGTCATGCTGTCGGTCGAGCTGACCGACGGAGTGGAGTACCGGGGCCGCAGCTCGTTCGAGCTTCCACCCAACCGGGCCCGGGCTCTCGATTACGTCAATGCGCCGGGCCGGTTCTTTACCTTGGCCACTGACGGGATCATGCAATACATCAACAAGTCCCAGGTACGCCTGATCCGCCCACTCGACTGAGATGCAACCGTGGCACGACTCGACAGACTGATTCAGGTGATGCAGGAGCAGCGGGCCGAAGCGCTCCAGCTCGCCGTCGGCAAGCCAGCGTCACTCATGTATAATGGATCGCTTCGCCCCATCACCCGCGAGCCGCTGAGTGATGCCCAGATCCAGGGCCTGGTGCGGGAAATCGCCTCACCGGAGGCGGCGTCCCAGCTGGGCACCGCCGACCCGGTGGCATTTGCCTATCGATCTCCGTACGGTGAGGTGCGGGTGGAGCTCAAGGCCGGTGCCAATGGCCTCGCGGTGCTGCGGCCGGCATCAGCCCAACCCGGAGCCGCCTCGCCGGCCGCCGGCTCCGCTCCTCCCGCTGCCGCACCGCCGACCTCGGCTCCCTTCTCACCGTCTTCCTCAACACCTTCACCAGCCGCTCGCTCGACCCAGGATTTGTCGGAACATCGTGCGGCCATGGACGTCCTGTTCCGCGCCCTGGTCCAGTCGGGCGCCTCCGACCTTCATTTGCGGAGCAACGAGCCGCCCATGCTGCGGGTCCACGGCGAGCTGAGCCCGGCAGGACCAGCCACCGCTTTCAGCCGAGCGGCTCGAGACCATGCTCGTCAGCATTATGACGGCCAAGGAGATCGGGGAGTTCCGCGAGGGCAGCGACACCGACTGGGCGTACGAGATTGACGGCCTGGCGCGCTTCCGCTGCAACGCGGGTCGTGACCGCTACGGCGCTATAGGGGTGTTCCGGGTCATCCCCAACCAGATCCGCACCGCAGAGGAGATGGGCCTGAGCCAGGAGGTACAGAACCTTTGCTATCTCACCAAGGGGCTGGTGGTGGTGACCGGACCAACCGGCTCGGGCAAGAGCACCACTCTCGCGGGCCTGGTGGATCTGATCAATCGAACTCGCACGGACCACATCATCACTATCGAGGATCCCATCGAGTTCGTTCATCCCAGCAAAAAATGCCTGGTGACGCAGCGCCAGGTTGGCGTGCATACCCGGTCTTTCAAGCATGCACTCCGGGCGGCTCTGCGAGAGGATCCCGACATCATTCTGGTCGGCGAGATGCGGGACCTGGAAACCGTCTCCATCGCAATCGAGACCGCGGAAACCGGGCACCTCGTCTTCGGCACGCTCCACACCACCACCGCATCCTCCACCATCGACCGGATCATCGACCAGTTTCCCCCCGACCGGCAGTCGCAGGTGCGGGTGATGCTGTCCGAATCCCTCCGGGGGGTCATCGCCCAGACCCTGTGCAAGAAAATCGGAGGCGGCCGGGTAGCCGCGAGGGAGGTTCTGCTCTCCATTCCGGCGGTCTCCAACCTGATCCGCGAGGGCAAGACCTTCCAGATCCCCTCCATCATGCAGACCAACCGGAAGGGTGGGATGGTGACGTTGAACGACGCGCTGATGGAACTGGTCGACGCCAAGCTGGTGGAACCGAAGGAAGCGTACATGAAGTCGGTCGAGAAGCAGGGTATTCTCGCTGCGCTGAAGGCCAAGCGGTACGACGTATCGTTTCTGGGAGAATGAGCGTTTCGCCGCCGATCCTCGTTCTGGTCAACCCGCAGGACATCGTGAACATCGCCAGCGCGGTGCGGATCGCCAAGAACTTCGGGATCGACCGCATGAGGCTGGTGAACCCTGAGGTCTTCGACCCCTACCGTATCGAAGGCATTGCCCACAACACTGCAGACCTGGTTGCCCGGATCGAGATCGTCGACTCGCTGGAGCAGGCCCTCGAGGATTGCGTTTTCACCGCGGTGTTGACCGCGCGCGAGCGCGCAGCCAAGCGGCGGGTGCTTCGGCCCCGCGAAGCCGCCACGGCTCTGGTCGACGCGGCTGCCAGCGGACCCGTGGCAATGATCGCCGGGCGGGAGGACAGCGGCCTCACCAACGCCGAGCTGGACCTGTGTCACGCGCTGGTCACCATCTCGACTGATCCGGGGCACCGTTCGCTCAATCTGGCCCAGGCGGTGGCGATCATGGCCTATGAGACATGGAACGCACGTGGGGGCGAGAGCCTGCCGATCAAGCCGCCGCGCAATCGGGCCGCGCCCGCAACCTCGGACCAGCTGGAGGAGCTCTTCGCCGACTGGACCCGCGCGTTGTGGGCTATCGACTTTTTCAAGACGAGACAACCGGACAACGTGATGCGATCCTTTCGCGAGATCGTGTTCCGGGCGGAGGTCGATGGCCGTGAAGCTTCACTGCTCCGGGCTATGGGGATCGAAGTCGTGCGGTTCCTGGACCGGGTACACTCAGGAGAATCCTGATGGGTCGCTCGAGCGCCTACTGGAAGTCCAACCTGTATCTCTCCGAAGATGTGGAGCCCGATCCCGCGGCCCCGCTGACCGATCTCGCTCCGCCGCTGGCGGAGCGCTTTCGCGTGGTCCGCGAGGGTCTGCTCAAGCTTCCGGGAGTAGGCGAACAGGTTCGCTTCATGGGACCGACCTGGCATTGGGCCTGGGAATACGGAGTGGGAAATCGCAAGGTGTGCTGGCTTCATCTGATGAGGAACAGCTTGGACGTCACCTTCACCCTTTCCGATAGCGACGAGAGCCGGCTGACCAAGGGAGCGAAGGTGGCGGGGGTCATCGCGCGGGCGCTGGTGGAGGGACAGCGCACCGGCCCGGTGAAGTGGTGCTGGCTGGGCCTGAGCGACCGGCGTTCGATCGATGCCTTTCTCAATCTGGCCCGCCGAAAAGTGGAGTGGCTGGCCGAGCGGCCCGCGCCTCGGCGGGCTCCGCGACTACATGGCGGACGAGGAGGAGAAGCGGCAGAAGCCGACTGAATCAGTCGGATTACGTGCCGCTCGGGTTGTGCAATGAAATGGCCGCACTATACTTCGGCGCGCATTTGCCCGAGGCGGGGCCCAGGTCTTCTTCAGCAGTGAGATGATGATGCGTAAGCTGGCTTTCGTCGTCGGTGGCGTTGCAGCCGGAGGCTTGGCTGCTCTCCTCACGTTCGGCGGTGCCGGTCCCCGCGCCCAGCAGGCCCCATCCAAAGCGGATTCCACCTTCGCACCGACTCTCGCCGCCGGCGATACAGGAAGTCTGCAAGGCCCCCGCCAGCCGATCTTCTTTCGTCACGACATCCATGCCGGGCAGTACAAGATCCAGTGCCAGTACTGCCACTACTCCGTCACGGTATCGCCCGAACCGGGGATTCCCTCGGTCCAGACCTGCATGGGCTGCCATCTGGTGATCGGCGGCCGTGACAGCTCGCACCAGGCGGAGATCAAGAAGGTGCGCCAGGCCTGGACCGAGAAGAAGCCGATCGAGTGGGTCCGCATCCATTACCTGCCCCGTCACGCCCACTTTCCGCACCAGCGCCACATCAAAGCGCTGGGACCCAACGCCTGCGGCACCTGCCATGGCGAAGTGCAGCGGATGCCGCAGGTCTTCAAGGTGAACAACGTGGATCGGATGGGGTTCTGCATTACCTGCCATACGGAGCGGAAGGTGTCGCGGGACTGCTCGGTATGTCACTACTAGTCGCGAGTCACGAGTCATGAGTCACGAAAAAGAAGGCAACAACTCCAGTCCCGCGACTCGCGACTCGCGACTCGCGACTGAGCCACCCGCGTTAGATCGCAGGCGGTTCCTGACCGTACTCGGTGCTTCGGGCGGCGGGAGCGGTGGCGCTCGCCGGCTGCTCCACCGAGCGGGTCGAGAAGCTGATTCCCTACCTGGTCCAGTCCGAAGACCAGGTGCCCGGCGTGGCCACCTAGTACGCCAGCAGCTGCACCGAATGCGCTTCGGGCTGCGGCCTGCACGTGCGGACCCGTGAGGGGCGGGCCGTCAAGCTGGAAGGCAATCCAGAGCATCCCGATCAACCAGGGCAAGCTGTGCTCCCGGGGTCAGGCCGCGCTCCAGGGGCTCTACAACCCGGGACGGCTCAAGGGCCCCATGGCCCGCGGTGCCGACGGGAAGTTCCAGGAGATCACCTGGGACGATGCCATCGGCCGCCTTGCCGGCAAGCTGACCGCCGGCGGTGGGCAGATCGTTGCCGTCTCGGGCGCGGGGCGGGGGACCTTCTCCGATCTTCTCGGCGACTGGATCGGGGCCCTGGGGGGGCGGGTGGTTCGCTACCAGCCGTTCGCCGCCGAGGCAATGCGGGCGGCCAATCGCCAGGTCTTCGGACTGAACCAGCTCGCCTCGTATGACTTCGCCAAGGCCAAGCACATCGTTTCCTTCGGCGCCGACTTCCTGGAGTCGTGGCCCGGCGCCATCGAGCACCAGCGCGGGTTTGCCCAGTCCCATGGGTTCAGCGGGGCAGGGGTGGCGAAGTTCGTGTATCTGGCCCCCCGGCGGGATCTGACCGGCCTCAACGCCGACGAGTGGTACCCGGTTCAACCGGGCTCTGAGACAGCGCTCGCGTCTAGCCATGGCCAACGTGGTCTCCGGCGAACGGGGCAGTGCGGAGCTCAGGTCATCGCTGGCGGCCTTTACCCCGGAGATGGCGGCGAAGGAAACCGGAATTCCCGCCGCCACCATCGAGCGCCTGGCCCGGGAATTCGCCGCGCAGCGTCCGAGCCTCGCGGTTGCAGGGGGAATCGGGACCCAGCACAGCGGAGCGACCGAGCTCTGCGCGGCGGTCAACCTGCTCAACTACGTCGCCGGCAACGTCGGCCAGACCGTCAGCTTTGGAACCGACGTGGACAGCGCCGACGGCTACGCTGCGCTGGAGGCCGTGCTGACCTCGATGGACGCGGGCCAGGTGAAGGTCGCCCTGATTCACGATGCCAATCCGGCCTACGCCCTGCCCAAGGCCTCCCGCTTCGCTGCCCGCTTCCAGAAGGTGGCTACAAGGTCTCCACCTCGATGTACCTGGATGAGACCAGCGCCCTCTGTGACCTGATCCTGCCACAGCACCATGCGCTGGAGCGGTGGGACGACCTCCGCCCCCGGACCGGTGTGTACAACCTGATGCAGCCGGTCATGCAGCCGGTCTTCGACACTTTGCCGGCCGGTGACGTTCTGCTCCGGACCGCGAAGAAGGCGGGCGGAGCGCTGGCCCGCTTCACCGCGGCGTCCTACGAGGCACATCTGCAGTCGCGTTGGCAGGCGCTCGCCACTGAGCACGGCGAGCGAGACCTCGCCGGCTTCTGGCACGGTGCACTGCAGCGCGGCGGTTTCTTTGCTCCGGCACCAGCCAAGCCGCCAGCGGCCTCGCTCGCCTCGGGAGCCAGCCAGATCAAGTACACCCGCCCCAGCTTTGAAGGAAACGGCGAGCTGATCTTCGTCGCCTATCCTCACGGGATGCTGTACGACGGCCGCGGCGCCAACAAGCCGTGGCTACTGGAAAATGCCGACCCGGTCACCAAGATCACCTGGCATTCCTGGGTCGAGATCCATCCTGATCTCGCGCAGCGGCTGGACGTGCGGGACGGAGAGGTCCTGCGGCTCACCTCGCCCCATGGCACCATCGAGGCTCCGGCATACATCTATGCCGGTGTCCATCCCAACGTCGTCGCCATGCCGCTCGGCTTCGGGCATACCGAATACGGACAGTTTGCTCAGGGTCGCGGGGTGAATGCGCTCGATTTGCTGGGCGCGCCGGCCGGACCATTTCTGCCCTACGTCTCGACCCGCGTTGGGGTCGCCAAGACCGGCCACTATAAGCGGCTCGCCACCATCGAGGGAACCCCGCGCCAGCTGGGCAGGGGCATTGCGGAGAGCATTTCCCTCGACGCCGCGCGGAAGGGACTCACCATCGAGCAGGCCTACATCGCCGAGGGTCGAGGCAAGCACGAGGTCAACACCGAGCAGGAGCTCGAAGCGGTCAAGGGATGGAGCCAGGAGCAGGCTGAGGCGACGCAACATGGGGACTACGCAGCCGCCAATCCTCGCTGGGGCATGGCCATCGATCTGGCCAAGTGCACCGGCTGCCAGGCCTGCGTCACCGCGTGCTACGCGGAGAACAACATTCCGACCGTGGGCGAGAGCGAGATCTACAAGGGCCGGGAGATGACCTGGATCCGGATCGAGCGCTACTGGGAGGAGGACAAGGCGCCCGGTGCCGGGGCCACCGCGCGATTTGTTCCGATGCTCTGTCAGCACTGCACCAACGCGCCCTGCGAGCCGGTCTGCCCGGTCTATGCCGCGTATCACACGGCCGACGGCTTGAACGGTCAGGTCTACAACCGCTGTGTGGGCACCCGGTACTGCGCCAACAACTGTCCCTACAAGGTGCGGTACTTCAACTGGTACAAGTACAACGAGTCGGCCTGGCCGGCCCCACTGCATCTCCAACTGAACCCCGACGTCACCGTGCGAGCCCGCGGGGTCATGGAGAAGTGCACCTTCTGCATTCAGCGGATCCGGGGAGCCCAGAACGACGCCCGGCTGGAAAATCGGCCGCTCCGCGACGGCGAATTCACCACCGCCTGCGCCCAGGCCTGCCCATCCGATGCCATCGTCTTCGGAAATCTCACCGACTCCGCCAGCAGGGTGGCTCGCCTGCGCCAGGATAATCGAGGGTATCGCGTGCTCGACGACCTCAACACCCGTTCGGCAATCACCTACCTGGCCAAAGTCACCCTGCCGGACGAGGCGTAGATCATGGCTGTCGCTACTTCCGCTCCCCGAGTCGTCCCGGAAGGCCATCCGACGGGAACGCACGCGGATGTCACCCGCGATGTGGTCGCCACCCTCGGGCCGGCCAGCCGAGGGTACGTGCTTCTCCTGTTGGGGGCGGTGTCCCTCTTTCTGATCGGCATCCTGACCTTCCTGATGCTGATCAAGGATGGTCTGGGGCACGCCGGATACAATCCGCCGATCTTCTGGAGCGTGTACATCACCACCTTCGTGTTCTGGGTGGGTATCGGGCACGCCGGCACCCTGATTTCGGCCATTCTCTTTCTGTTCCGCTCGCCCTGGCGCACCGCGGTGTATCGCTCGACCGAGGCCATGACGGTGTTTGCCGTCATGACCGCGGGCCTGTTTCCCATCATTCACATCGGCCGGCAGTGGATCTTCTACTGGCTCCTGCCGTACCCGAACCAGCGCTTCCTCTGGCCCAACTTCAAGTCGCCGCTGATCTGGGACGTGTTCGCGATCTCGACCTACCTCACGGTCTCGACCACGTTCCTGGTGTTTGGTCTGCTCCCCGATATCGCCGCCGTGCGCGACAAGGTGTCCGGCTGGCGCAAGACGGTTTATACCTTGACCGCAGCCGGCTGGCGCGGCACCGACAATCAGTGGCGTCACTACTCCCGGGCCTATCTGTACCTGGCCGCTCTGGCGACTCCGCTGGTGCTGTCGGTGCATTCGGTGGTGTCGTGGGACTTCGCCGTCGGCATCGTGCCCGGCTGGCACGGCACCATCTTCGCCCCCTACTTCGTGGCCGGGGCCATCTACTCCGGCATCGGCATGGTGCTCACCCTGATCATTCCGCTTCGGCGGGCACTCAGGATCGAGCACATGATCACCGAGTACCATTTTGACAACCTGGCCAAGCTGACGCTGCTGACCGGATCGATCCTGCTCTACGCCTATGGCATGGAGTATTTCATCGCCTGGTACAGTGGAAACCCCTTCGAGCAGACCACCTTTTTCCGGCGAGCATTCGGGCCCATGTGGTGGGCCGGCTGGACCATGATCATCTGCAATGCGTTCGTGTCCCAGCTGCTCTGGTTCAGAAAGATCCGGACCAACATCACCGCCCTGTTCGTCATCTCCATCTTCATCAACATCGGGATGTGGTTCGAGCGCTACGTGATCATCGTCTCGTCGCTGAGCAACGACTACGTGCCCTGGGCCTGGGGCATCCTGAATCCCACCTGGGCCGACTGGGGCATTCTGGCCGGCTCCTTCGGCTGGTTCGGGATGTGGTTCATGCTGTTCGCCAAGGGGTTTCCCATCGTGGCTATCCAGGAGATCAAGGAAATGATCCCCATGCCGCGGCTCCGCGGGAGCCACCACTGATGGGTCTGCTCAAGCGCGCCAAGCGCATGCCCGGGCTCCTGGCCTCCTTCATCCACATCGATGCTGCGGTGGACGCCATCCGAGGGCTGCGGGCCATGGGCTACCGGAACCTCGTCGTGTACAGCCCGTCCCCGAATCACGAGCTGGAGGAGGCGCTGAATCACCGGGTGAGCCCGGTGCGGCTGTTCACGTTGATCGGGGGACTCACCGGCTGTGCCGCCGGATTCGGGATGACGATCTGGATGTCGTATGACTGGCCGGTACTGGTGGGCGGAAAGCCGATCGCCTCGATCCCGCCCTACGTCGTGATTGCCTTCGAGCTCACCATCCTTTTGGGGGCGCTGAGCACCGTAGCGGCCGTGGGACTCTTTTCAGTGCTCCTGGGCAAGCGAGGGGTGGCCTACGATCCCCGCTTCAGCGACGACCAGATCGGGATCTTCGTCCCTGCCGGCTCCGATGACATAGGCCGGGCGGAGAACCTGCTCCGGTCCGCCGGTGCCGTCGAGGTTCGTCATGAAGCGGCTTGAAATCCTGGCGCTGACCCTGCTGACGCTGATGTGCGGCGCCTGTGATTACTACTACTACCGCATTCCATCTCCGGACGATCTCTGGCACATCATTCCCTGGTTCGACCACATGATCCACGCCCGGTACATCCGTCCCTATGAGACGCAGAACGTGCCGAGGAACACGCCCGAGGGCACGGTGCCGGTGAGTGGGGGTGAGCTCGACTGGTCGGCGGAATGGGTGGCGGGAAACCCCGCTACCGCCAACGCGCTCCGGAATCCGTTTTCTACCGGCGGTCAAGCCGAGCCCACCGGGTCCTCGGGCGACGGTGATCCCCCGGGAAGTCGAGGCGGCGGGTGACACCCTCTATCAAAACTTCTGCAGCGTCTGTCATGGTCCCACCGGCAATGCCGATGGGACGGTTTCCAGCCAGATCGGGGCTCCCTCGCTGCTCACGGCACGGGCACGAGCATATACCGATGGGTACATCTACAGCATCATTCGCTATGGCCGAGGCGTCATGCCCCGATACGGGGACAAGGTGTACGCGCCGGTGGAACGGTGGGCCATCGTGAATCACGTGCGGAAGCTGCAGCGCCAGTCGCCCGCCCCGCCGGCCGCTCCTGGCGCGGCCACCCCGGTTCCGCCTGGCCCCAGCGCCACGGGATCAACCGGAACCGCGCCATGACTCCGACCCTGCACGAACGTCTGGCCGAGCGCTCCGTGGCCGGCAGATACGACATGTTTCTGGCCATTGGTGCCGGGTTCGCCATCCTGGGGCTGATTCTGTTCGTCCGCGCACTTCTCGCCGGACCGGCCATGGCCGATCGAGCCTGGCATCTGTTCCACGTCAACTGGATCTACTTCACCGGACTGTCTGCCGGCGGCGTCGCCTTTGCGGCGGTGCAGAAGATCACCAACGCCAAGTGGTCCGGGATGATCATCCGGTTCGCCGAGGCCTTGGTCGCCTTCCTGCCGGTCTCGCTGATCGGGCTGGTGCTGATCTTTACCGCTGGATACGACTCGATCTACGGCCCGATGCAGGGCGCCCTGCACGAGCTGCAGCACTCGAAGGCGGTCTGGCTGTCCCACGATTTCATGTTCGCCCGGCTGGGGCTCGGCCTGCTTGCGCTCACCATCGTCGGCTGGAAGCTGGTCTGGGCCGACATGAAGCCCGACATGTACGCAGTGCAGCGCGCGGCGCCCGAGGATCGGCGGTTCCGCTACGAGCGGTGGGCCAAGGGGTACGATACGGCCTCGGCCACAATAGCGGCGCACGATGTCCGGATTTACCGGCTGGCTCCCACCTATGCGGTGCTTTACGCCTACGTGTTGACCCTGGTCGCATTCGACGGGATCATGGCGCTGCAGCCGCACTGGTTCTCCAACCTGCTCGGCGGCTGGATCTTCATGGGCGCGTTTCTGGGGGCCCACATGCTCCTTGCGCTGCTGATGATTTACGGCGCCAAGCACCTGGGCGTG
The DNA here is from genome assembly GCA_963842945.1 of uncultured Gemmatimonadales bacterium. Taxonomy (GTDB): domain Bacteria; phylum Gemmatimonadota; class Gemmatimonadetes; order Gemmatimonadales; family GWC2-71-9; genus CAVVWJ01. The sequence goes on along the minus strand of CAWJIM010000024.1, from coordinate 202,851 downwards.
GCCGACCTGGTGTCACCCAAGCAGCGGCACGACCTGGGCAAGCTCTGTTTCGGTTTCAGCGTATTCTGGACCTACCTGATGTGGGCGCAGTTCCTGGTGATCTGGTACGGGAACCTGCCGGAGGAGACCGGGTTCGTCTTCGCCCGTCTCTGGGGCCACTGGCTGCCGATCGGTGTGGCTGTGGGCTGGGGGGTGTTCATCATTCCCTTCTTCGGACTCCTGGGCGTCCGGCCCAAGAAGGTGCGGGCCACCTTGGGCTTCTTTGCCTCGGTGAGTCTCATCGCGCTCTGGCTGGAGCGTTATCTGCTGGTCATGCCTTCGGTCACGGCGTCTCCCGCGCCGATCTTCGGGCAACCCGAGCTGGGTGCCACCCTGACCTTTCTCGGCCTGTTCCTGGTCTGTTACGCTCTCTTCGGCCGGACGTTCCCCATGCTATCGCCCAGGCTGGCGGAGATCACGCTGGATCGCGAGCGAGGCCACGCGATCGTGTCGGCTGAGTTCGATCACGAGGAAGGGCCCGGCGACTACGTTCCGGATGAGCTGCTGGAGCGGAGGAGCAGGCCTCGGTAAATCAACAGCGTGAGCGGGAAGACCAACGTGAGCGGTGAGCGGGATCGCAATAGCGACCCTCCGGCGTCATTGACACCGGAGGGTCTTTGTTTGAGGAATTCCCGCTTACCGCTCACGCTGTTCTTGTTCCCGCTCACGCTTTCTTATTTACTACGCATCTCCGCGTTCAACCTCCGAATCATCGCCAGCAGGCTGTCCGACGGGAGCGCCCCCGTGATCACCAGCATGCGGTCGCCCCGCTGCATGGCCATGGTGCGGTCGGTGTGATCTGGCCCCAGCGCGGGCCGGCTTGAGTCCGCTCCGGCGATCACCGATCGGGCCGTCGAGTCGGGGTTGGATATGCTGTGGCCCGCCAGCAGGTGGGACACATCGCTCATGGGGCCTTCGATCGTGCGAATGACTTCTCCGGAGGACAGCTGCTGAGCCACCACCATCAGCGGCTGCTTGCCCTGCTCCACGGCCTGGAGCTGCACCTGCACCACCGGCAGGCCGTCGATGTGGGGGACCTGGTCACCGGCTTCGGCCTGGGCGCCATCCCAGGACAGCGTGCGCCACATGCCATCCAGCTCGGGCTCGCGACCGCGGGATGTCGACCGAGGTCAGCTCCAGCGTGGGTGCCGGCACCACCGGCGGGAGCGACTCGACCACCGCGACCGGGCTCACCGGCTTTGCCGTCGGACGCCCCTGGGCCGCCTCACCCGAGCGTAGCGGGCTCTTGCGAGTCTGACGGAGGACAGCGCGGGTGGCGACGGGGGTGCTGGGGAGAGGAGTTCGGGGTACGGAAGCGACGGAGGGGCTGCTGGCAGGAATAGAAACTGGGACCGGAGTTTGAGGCTTCATAGTCAAATAGTTCGCGGTCCAGCCGAGCCCAACGGCAACTACCAGGCTTGCCGCCCAGGCGCCGATCTGCATCCGCCGGCGGTGCGCGGAGGCTTGGGCCTGGGCCCGGCGCTGCAGGGTCTCGAACGCGGGGGGGAAGCCCCGGGGTGGCGCCAGCTTGGCCAGCAAGGCGGTGGTGCGGTCGCGGAGGGCGGCAATGCTGTCGCGCTCTGCCTGGCAGGCGGGGCAAGCGGCCAGGTGGCTTTCGATTTCCACACACTGGGAACGACTGAGCCCCTGGTCCAGATAGGCGTGGAGCTCGTCCTCAGGAATGTGCCGCATGGCCGCCTTTGGTTGCATGCTGCCGGTCATGTGCTTCCACCAGACGCCGCCGCGCCCGAGCCAGTGTTGTGCCCACCGCGCCTAGAGCCAGCCCCGTCTGCCCCGCGATCTCCGGGTAACTGAGCCCCGCGTCCCACAGCAGCAGGATCTCCCGATCCCTCGGGGTCAGGGTGCTGAGTGCCTCCTGTACCGCAGCCATCCTCTCGTCATGCTCGACCATCGTATCTGCCGCCGGCTCTATCGTGGGTTGGGCGACCGGATCGGCCTTGAGCAGTGTCAGGTGCCGCTTTCTCCGCACGGCCGCCCGAGCCTCGTCCCGGGCCAGGTTGGCCGCCACCGCAAACACCCATGCGCGAGGCTTCTCCGGTCGGTGAGCCAGCGCACGCACGAACACTTCCTGTGCCAGATCCTCGGCTCGCTCCGCGTCCCACACCTTTCGGTAAAGGAAGCGCACCACCGCCGTGTAGGTGGTCTGGTACAGCTGCTCGAGCTCATCCATGACTGGCGCTCCAGGGACACCGGGCCGGGCTACTTCCGCCGGGTCGCCCATGAGGACGGCCGACTTGAGGGAAATTGCACAACATCGTCATGCCGGGCGCATACCGCGGCGGGCAAAAACACAGCCCGGGTGCAGCGTGTGTTTCTTCGGGGGCCACTCGCTGCACAGGTCGGGCTTGGCCGGGCGGCCGTCCGCTCGACGGCGGTCGTGCAGGGTACAGCCGATTCCATCGTCGTCCAGATACCCGCAGGCCGAGATCATCTCCGCCTCGATCGAGTAGTCGCCCGCACGTTCCACCTTGCAGAGATACGGCGACCGGCGCGACCGCACCAGGGCCTCCAGTTTGTGCTGCCGTTTGGTGCACATGATCTCGATCTGGAGGTCCCGGCAGCAGGCCGCCCCCCGCAGGTTGTCTGCCGTCCGGCAGGCGGCCAGAGCGCAGGGGTTACCGCTGGTGAGCACCGGTAGCCGCCGGGGCGGGGCAGACAGGCGGCGAGCCGTCTCCCGACGGTTCTCCACCACCACGAACCCGTCGCCGCCCAGCTGGCGAGGCTGGCTCGGCTTGTGGGGCCCTCGTGGGTTCGGGCCGGCAAAGCCGTGCGCCGCGCAGCGAGCGCTATTGCCGGCGGCTTGGAGGTAGCGGCAGGGAACGTGGAGCATCGCGTCGACGTACAACTCCCCTTCGTCCTCCCACAGGTCGTAAAAGCTGATGCGCTGGGTGTGCCCGATCAGCCAGGTGGCTTCATGATCGAGCGACCGGTTTCCCTCTTCCAGCGCACCGACCCGCAGGGTGACCGGGATTCCCCGGCACTGGGAGCCGAGGCTCCGGCAAGGAGGGGGGGCGCCGGAGCGGCGGTGTTGCAGGGTTGGGAGAGCGGGAGGCATGCAAAAAGCTATCCTGACCCACTTCCGTTTGCACCGCCCCCGCTTATAGTGAATGGGTTCACAAAGTCGATTTACTCAATGTTCTGGAGGCGGAGCGGCAACATGCGGATTACTTCGATGGTGGCGGGGCTGACTTTGGTCTTGGCGGCCTGCGGCGGCGAAAAGAAGACCGAAGATCAGGGGGCGACGGCGGCTCCCGAGCAGCAGTCTGCTCCGGCGGACAGCTCGGCGGCGCCGGCAGCCAATGCCCCGGCAGCCAATGCTCCGGCCGGCACCGGAAAGACCCACGACGTCAACATGGTGCTCGAGGGATCGTCGTACAAGTTCGATCCAGCAACACTGACGATCAAGGCGGGCGACGTCGTTCGGTTCCACAACAAGAGCGGCGGGCCCCATAACGTTTCCTTTTGGCCCGACAGCATTCCCAGCGGAGCTTCGGCCGTCCTGACGAAGAACATGCCCAATCAGATGGCCCCCCTGCAGAGTCCGCTCGAGACCGAGGTGGATGCGGTGTATGAAATCAACTTTGCCGGTGCACCCAAGGGCGAGTACAAGTTCTACTGCCTGCCCCATCTTGCCTTGGGCATGAAGGCCAAGCTGACCGTTCAGTAAGGACTGTCAGCGGCCCGGAAGGGCGTAAGCGACCCTCTGGTTCATTGGAACCGGAGGGTCGCTGCTTTATGGAGGACGGCTCCGGTTATAACGGCGCCCATCACCAGACCCGCCAGGGCATCTACTCCGTAATGCATCTGGCAGTAGACCACTCCAACGGTCAGCAGCAGCGTAGGCACCGCGAGCAGCCACCCGAGTTTCCGTGAGGTGCGCCCGGCGGAGAGTGTCGCCGCCAGGGAAGCCGCCACATGAGACGAGGGAAACGCCGCCCCATAGGAGCTCCCCTTGGCCAGGGCGTCATAGACCAGCCGAGCCGGTGGATTGTCGGTGAACCAGGCGGCAGGGCGGGGGAACATGTAGTAAGGCCCTGCGACAGGAAAGAAGATGAAGATCAGATAGCAGAGCACAAAGGTGGTCATCACCACCAGCACGAATCGGCGGACCGCCGGGAGATCTCCCTTCCAGGCGAAGTACAGAGCCGGAGCAGCGATGATGACGTAGTAAGACAGGTAGGCAGTGTGCAGCACAGCTGACCAGAAGCGGCTGGGTGCGCGTTGCCACCACTCCCGGCTCACCTGCATTCCGAAGACCAGTAGCTCCCAGTGCTGCACCAGCCGATCATGCACCAGAACTGAAGGAGCGTTGAGAATGCCGAGCTCGCTGTATAGCGCCGGAAGCAGAAACAGCGGGTACAACTCGCGAAAGCTCCTCCCGACAACGCCCTGTCCCGGCCGGGTCAGGAAGACCAGGAACACGACAAACAGGACGTGCGCCACCAGGAGCCACCAGCATTCGGGCTGGGTCGATGCGCGAAGACCGGCGACAACTGAAACGATCCCCAGGTACGCCAGCAGCAACCAGTCTATGGCTCGCAATGAGGTGGGGGAAAGGACCGTCTCGGCTGCAGTCATCGGTGGAGCTAAAGCCATCCTGCCTTTCGATACCAGCGGTAGGTGTCGGCCAGGCCGGCCTGAAGGTTATACGTCGGCTGCCAACCAGTGTCGCTGATCAACGGTGTTGGGTTTCCGGTCCACGCCGCCTGAAAGAACTCATTGGCCTTGTCGGCCGTCAGGATGGTGGTTTGGCCGGTGAGCCGCGCCGATGCCTCGGTAACGGAGAGAAGCGCCCGCCCGAGTACCCGGGGGACTCTCAGCGTTGTAACCGATCGCTCCATGGTGCGAGCGATCACGCGAGCAAACTCCGCGCTGGTGAAAACCTCGGGGTGGCAGGCCACGTAGGTTCGGCCCTTCGGAGCCTCAGCAGCCAGAACCAGGGCGTTGGCAAGATCGGCGGCATGAACCGCGGAGAGCTCCTGGCTTCCGTCGCCGAAGAGTGGAGCGATCCCATATCGCACCAGGCGGAATACCTTGAGCACCTCTCGGTCCCTTGGCCCGTAGACCATGGGAGGCCGGACAATCGACCAATGTAGCCGGCTGGATCGGACAATCTCTTCGCTGGCCAACTTGCTCCGGCCATAGGCGGTCACCGGCCGAGGAGGCTCGCTCCCGTCCAGGGCCAACCCGCGGGGCGAGGGGCCGCCCGCGGCCAGCGACGAGACGAAGACGAAGCGCTGAGCCCCGGCCGATTCGGCGGCCGCAACGATGTGCCTGGTGCCATCCCGATTGCCCCGGAGGAACTCCGCCTCGTTCCGGGCCGCCACGATGCCGGCGACATGATACACCACATCCTGGTCTCGTGCGGCTTGAACCAGGGCGGCCTCATCGTGGAGGTGCCCGGCGGCGACGCGAACGCCCTGCGAGGCGAGGGCTGCCGCCTTTTCGGGAGACCGGGCCAGAGCGGTCACTGTTGCCCCACGCCGCTGCAGGGCATCCACCAGATGACTCCCTACGAAGCCGGTGGCGCCGGTAACCAGCGCTCTCATAGCCGGCGGTCGTAGAGCCGGTACGTCTTGTAAACCCTGAATGTCATCTTTTCCAACCCGGCGTTCATGGCCGGATTGTCTTCCAGGATCCAGCCGGCTTCGCCCCAGTAGATCCCCCGCTCTCCTGATTTGGTCCAGATCCAATGGTACAGCACCGCATCGATTCCCTTGCCCTGATGGGCCGGGGCCACGCCGAGGAGGAGAATTCGCGCCCGCCGGATCCGCTTCATCTTGAGGGCCCAGAGCAGCCGAAAGATTATCGGGAACAGCCGGCCCGAGCGGTTGTTGCGGAAGACCACGTTGAGATCGGGAAGCGCGATTCCGAAACCAATGAGCTTGCCATCCTTCTCGGCCATCGGCACCAGCTCCGGGATCACCACCGGCTTGAACTGCTCGGCGAGGTGGTCGATCTCGTGGTCGGTCATGGGTACGAAGCCCCAGTTCTTTTCCCACGCGGCGTTGTACAGCTCCTTGATCCGCTCCACCTCGCCTTTGAAGTCCTTCATGTTCAGTGGCCGCAGCGTAATGCCGTGCCGCTGCCGGATCAGCTCCGTGGCCCGGGTCAGCCGCTCCGGTACCGGCACGTAGCTCTCCATGCTTCCGCCCTGGTATACCCACAGGTCCTTCGCCTTGGCGAAGCCGGCCTGTTCCAGCAGCCGGATGTAATAGCGGGGGTTGTGGGGCATCATCAGGGTAGGCGGGGTCTCGAACCCGTCCACCAGAAGACCGCACTCATCGTTCACCGAGAACGACGCAGGCCCTCGAATCACGTCATGGCCTCTTGCGCGGCACCAGTCCGCGGCAGTGCTCAGGAGTGCGTTGGCGACATCCTGATCATCGATGCACTCGAAGAAGCCGAAGAAGCCCACCCGGTCGCCATGGGTCTCGTTGTGCAGACGGTTACTGATGGCCGCAATACGGCCCACCACCTCATTACCCCGCAGCGCGATGAAGTACTCGGCTTCGGCGTGCTCGAAGAAGGGATTCTTGGTGCGGGAGAGGAGCGTCGCGACGTCCCGACGCAAAGGCGGGACCCAGAGAGGGTCCCGCGCGTGCAGTCGGTATGGCAGATCGATGAAGTGATGAAGATCCCGCCCTTCGCGCGCCGCTTGGACGCGAAGGCGATCGGTCAAATGACCCCCAGGTCCCTGCCGATCACCGCGAACTGCTCCAGGGCAAAGTCGATCTGCTCGAAGGTGTGGGTTGCCATGAGACTGGTACGCAGCCGGCACTGGGACGGCGGTACTGCGGGAGGCGCGACCGGATTGGTAAACACGCCCGCATCAAACAGCCGGCGCCACATGAGGAAGGTCTCTCTCCAGCGGACCGATGAGAACCGGAACGATCGGCGTTTCGGTGGGGCCGATGTCGAAGCCGAGCTCCCGGAACCCGTCCTGCAGCCGCCGGGTGTTGGCCCACAGCCGATCGCGCCGCTCGGGCTCCCGCTGGAGCACCTCGAGGGCGGCCAGCACACCGGCGGTATTGGCCGGGGGAAGCGAGGCGGTGAAGATCAGCGGCCGGCTGTGATGGCGGAGATAATGCATGACGTTGTCCGAGGCGGCGACGAAGCCGCCGATCGAGGCCAGTGACTTGGAGAACGTCCCCGCGATGATATCCACGTCCTCGGTCATCCCGAAGTGCGCCGCGGTGCCGTCGCCGTTGGGGCCGAGCACGCCGAGCGCGTGGGCATCGTCCAGCGCCAGCGCGGCACCATGCTTCCGCGCTATCCGCGAGAGCCCCGGAACGTCGGCGATGTTGCCCTCCATGGAGTACACGCCGTCCACGATGATCATGGCGCCGCGTCCGGTGCCGTTCCGCTCCATCCGGCGCTCGAGGTTGGCCAGATCGCCGTGATTGAATCGCTCGGTCTCTCCGTAGGAGAGCTTGGCACCGTCCACGATCGAGGCATGGTCCAGCTTGTCGAGATAGACCACGTCACCCCGTCCCACCAGTCCGGAGATCAGACCGAGATTGGCGGAGTATCCGGTCGAGAAGACCAGGCAGGCTTCCTTGCCGAAGAACTCGGCCAGGGCGCCCTCCAGCTGCTCGTGGAGATCGAGAGTTCCGTTGAGGAAACGGCTGCCGGTGCACCCTGAGCCGTAGCGACTGAGCGCGCGGGAAGCGGCCTCGAGGACCTTCGGGATGGTGGGTAAGGCCGAGGTAGTTGTTCGACCCGAGCATGATCCGCTTCTGACCGTCAATAACCACGACGGTGTCCTCCGATTCGGAAATCGGATTGAAGTACGGATACAGCCCGACGGCCTGCAATTCACGCGCTTTCGTGAATTGACGGCATTTCTCGAATAGCGCGACCTGCTGAAGTTCTTGTGTATCCACAGTACCTCGGCACAAGTGGAGGTCGAGTAATCCCCACATCACTATGTCCAGGAAAGGCTTAAACTAGTGCTGCCGGGGGGGACGGCACAAGCCGCCCCGATCAGGGCGGTTCGCAGCCGCGCAACGGAGGCGCGCGCCTGTGATCCGGGCGGTACACCAGGTTACTTTTGCCCGGTCCCAACCACAGGTGCAGCTTGTTGCTCGGTGTGTCTCGCTGGGTGACGGCGGCGTGCGCGATGGTGCTGCTCGCCCCGGGTCCCCTTCAGGCGCAATTCCCTCGTGCTCAGAGAGGTCAGTTCGAAGTTCGCGGCTTTGACTTTCGCCGGGATGGCGCCTGGCGGAAGCGGGTGACGGCTGTCCGTACGGCCCGTCACCGGCTCGCTTCGCGCCGGCTCCATCGCCGCCCTGAATCTCGCCGCGCCCATCTGCCTTTGGTGCCGCCCGAGTCAGTGGCCGGATCATCATCCCGGTCATTCCGATTGCCTTCAAGAACGTACCGGCGCCCTATCCAACGAGTCGGTATGAGGAGCTGTTCTTCAGCTCCCTTCCGCCCGGGCAGTCCCTACAGCCTCAAGTCCTTCTACGAACAGCTCTCCAACGGCAACCTCACCGTGGAAGGCCGAGTGTTTCCCTGGGTGATATCGGACACGACGGACACGTACTATGAAGATGGCTGCAACGGGATCGGTGTGCTCGCGCCCTGTCCGTCGCGAGCCGTCAGCCGAATGGCGAACTGCTGATCGGCGCGCTGGACAAGGTGTCCCTCCCCACCGGCACCGCGAACATGTGGGGCCAGTTCGATAACGATGGACCCGACGGCCAGCCCAACTCGGGTGATGACGACGGCTTCGTCGATTTCGTCACCTTCCTGCAAGCGGATCAGGACGGAGCCTGTCCCGGCTCTCCCCATATCTGGGCTCACCGTTTCATCATTCGGGCGTGGAACGGAGGCTCTCCTTATGTCACGCGCACACCGTGGACCGGCCACCCGGGCGAGTTTCTCAAGGTTGACGACTACATCATGCAGAGCGCGCTCGGAGGCACCACCGCCTGCGACGTGCTGGCACCCATGCCAATCGGGACGGTAGCCCACGAGACCGGGCACACCTTCGGCCTGCCCGATCTGTACGACACCGAGCTGAACAGCTCACTCGCCACCCAGGGAATCGGGGAGTGGGGGCTGATGGGCAGCGGCAATTATGCTCGCCCCTACAGCCCATCGCGGTACGAGGCCTGGTCACTGTTCGAGATGGGCTGGGTCTGCCGTTGATACGCTGGCTTCCGGCCGGGACATGGTGCTGGGACCGGTAGCGAGCTCCGACACCGTCCTGTACTTCCCGGTGCCCGGCACCGATGAGTTCTACCTTCTGGAGAACCGGCAGGCCCAGGAGAGCGATACCGCGCAGATGAACTCCGCCTTTGGGCTGCGCCAGAAGTCGCCCGGATTGCTGGTCTGGCATATCGATCAGGGCCAGATCGACCAGCATGGGTTCGACCAGGACAACCGGGTCAACGCGGGGCCAACGCATGGTGTGGCTCTGGTGCAGGCCGACGGCCGCAACGATCTCGGGCTTGCCGGTCGCGGGAATCGGGGAGACAACGGCGATAGCTATCCCGGCTCGGCCGGGAACACATCCGCTCTGCCGCACGACCCGACCCGCGGTCACCGACAACCACGGTGTCTTCGCTCACTTCTGTCTCGACCATATTGCCCAGGTCACTCCGGGCGGAAGCATGGCGTTCCGATACATCGCTTACCGCTCGGTGTTCGCTGCCGATCATCCTCCTGCCCAGATTCGAGTCAACGGCACCGCGGTGTCGCGGATCGACCAGTTCTTCAGTTCCGGAAGCACGGTCGAGCTCGCGGTCGACTCCACCCAGCTCGATGAGTCTGGCCGAACCAAGTTCGATTTTCTGGCCTGGAGTGACGGAGGGGCGCGGACCCACAGCATCACCATCGGGGAAGAGCCGGACACGGTAGTGGCTCAGGTGGCAGCGGCTCATCGCCTGCGCACCAGCGTACTGGGTGCAACCGGAGCCGCGATCACCTCCCCGGTCGGGGGAGATATCAGCACCGGAGTATTTCTGGCCGAGGGCTCGCAGGCGTCACTCCGGGCGAACTCCGCAACCGGGGGCCGTGTTTCTGGGCTGGAGCGGCGACACCACCGCGGCGAGTGACACCCTGACGCTGATCATGCGGCACCCCTTCGACCTCACCGCGAACTTCATCGCCGTTCAGGAGGTCCAGCTGACCGGAGCCGCCGACGCGCTCTTCGGCACGGCGAACCTGCGGCCGGAGGAGGCGGCATTTCTCGATGCTGCGGGGAACCGAAACGGAGTGTACGACCTGGGAGATTTTCTGGCGGCTGAGGATCGCTCCCCAGTCGTCGGCACCGTCCGTGGAGATAGCGGGGAGCACCAACCGGTGAACAGAGCCTCGATACCCTCTCTGGACTGGGTTGTCGTGGTGGCCGCCGCACTGGCCATGCTCAGCGGCTGTTCGGGACAGCCCTCCGGTCCGGTCGCGGCGACGCTTCAAGTCTCTCTGTCCACTCCGTTCAATGACGACGGCGGCTTGCTCTTCACTGTCACGGGCGGACGGGTGGACTCGGTGGATGCAGCCGGGTACACCATCTACACCAGCCGGCCGGACGCCACGACGCTGCAGGTGATCTTGACCGGCGATCTGAGCTCCGGGAACGTGGCGCAGCTTCACATTGCCGACGAGCGGCTTGCCTCGCAGTACTCGGCCAGCGTGAACCAGGTGGCTGCTCGCGCCACGTATGTCGCGCGAGATCCGGCCTCCTACCGCCTGGACTTGAAGCCATAGCGAGACTCGCTTGACTTGGGCCGGACCCCATCCGACCTTGCATTCATGAGTGAGCGTCGAGCCTTCTTCCGTTCCTGCGCGTTGGCCCTTACGGGCCTGCTGACCTCGCGCACCGAACGGCTACTGGCCGCAACCGGGCTCGATCTCGGGCCCGAAGACCCCGAAGTACCCAATCAGGAAGTCGCCCGTATCCTGAAGCAGTTATTCGGGGATCGTCCCATCCGCCGGGGACACGTGCAGTTGGACATGCCTGTCGTGGCCGAGGATGGCCGGGTCGTTCCGGTCATCATCGAGAGCGACCTGCCGATGAGCGATGATCGGTACGTGAAAGGCGTCCACCTCATCGTGGATCACAACCCCGACCCGCATCTCGCCGCGTTTCATCTGACACCGGCCATTGGCTCGGTGTCTATCTCTACCCGCATCAAGATGAAGCGCACCACCTGGGTGCGTGCCATCCTGGAGACCAGTAACGGTGAGGTTTGGGCCGGGTACGCCCGGGTGCTCGTCACTCTTAACGGATGTGGATGATGATCAATGATATCGGCGAAGCCAGGATCCGGGTTCCCGATCAGATCAGACGGGGCGATCTGATCACCGTCAATGCGATCGTTTCCCATCCGATGGACACCGGTTTCTTCCGAACCGCCGAGGGCGATCCAATCCCGGCGTACTTCATCAAGGACGTAGTGGCCACCTACGGCACCCAGGAAGTCGCCCGGTTCGAGTGGACCTCCGGCATCAGCCGGGACCCGGTGGTGAGCTTTACCCTGACGGCAGACAAGGAAGCACCGCTTACCATGGTGTGGTCCGACAACAAAGGCGCCTCCTTCAAACAGTCGGTCAACATCAGCTTCATCGCCGCCTGACGCCTTCCGTTCCCTGCCAATATCTCCTGCTCGCTCGGACTGCTGATCGGACCGCGAGCCTCCCTGGAGCCGCCGCACGCCGATCGCTTCGGCGACTTGCTCCCGGCGTGTACGCAGCCATCGGGGATACCGGCCGCGGTTCCGAGGGAAGACCCAACGCCGGCTTCGTGGTCACCAGTGAAGGCGTTGTCGTCATCGACGCGCTGGCGAGCCCGCAGCAGGGGCAGCAGCTGGTGGACGCGATCCGGCGAGTCACGCCCGGCACCCATCACCTGGCTGGTCCTGACCCACCACCACCCGGACCATCATTTCGGGGCGATCGTGTTCCGCCGGCTCGGCGCCAAAGTCATCGCGCATCCCGATCGCCGGGTCCTCGCATCCGAAGCGGGCGAGGACGCGCTGATCGCGGATTGGGTGCGAGTGGTCGGCCTCGACGCCATGCGAGGATTTGAGTTCGCCGATACGCCCGATCGTCCGGTCACTGCTGTGGATACGCTCCAGCTGGGAGAACGCACTCTCATCATCAGCCATCCCGGGGCCGCCCACACCGCTGGAGATCTCATGGTGTGGCTCCCTCAGGAGCGGGTACTCTTTGCCGGAGATCTGCTGATCGAAGATGGGGTGACGATGGTGGTAGACGGAAATTCCGGTGAGCTGCTCAAGGCACTGGCTGCGATCGACAGCCTCCACCCGCGGGTGGTCGTGCCCGGCCACGGAGCGATTCCGCGGCAGCCGTCCGAGCTGGTGGCCACGACCAGAAAGTACATTACCGGGCTTCGCGCCGAGATGCGCTCGGCCCTGGAGCATGGAGTTCCGATGGGACGAGCGCTTCAAGAGCCTTCCTCCGGCCGACCAGACCCGCCCTGTATCGCTGAACTCTCGGCGTCGCCGCAACGCGCTTCGGGTGTATCTGGAAGAGGAGCGAGCCTATATGGGACTGGATTCAGTGCCATGAGCGGGGTTTCGGTACTGCTGCTGATCTCGACCCTGTTGACGCGCGGCGCCCGCGCCCCAGCTGGTCTCTACCGAGGAGCTGGCTGCCTGGCTGAAGAAAGGGCCGGTGAACATCGTCGACGTTCGAACCGATGTGTTCATTTACCTGAAAGACCACCTCCCGGGCGCGGTGTATCTCAATCCCGAGAGTCTGCGGGCCAGTGACGGCGGAATTCCGATGCAGCTCCTGAGCGCGCGAGCCTACAGCGAGCTCTTTTCCCGCCTGGGTCTGAGCTTCGACCGGCCGGTCGTGATCTATAGCGCAGGAGAGACCCGGAACATCGACGCCACCTTCGTGGCCTGGCTGCTGGCGGGATTCGGGCATCCTCGGGTGTATCTGCTCAACGGCGGGTACTTCAAGTGGAAGCTGGAACAGCGACCTCTCGCCCGAGAGTACCCGAGGATTCGTCGCAGTAAACTTTCCTCTCGGCACATTTCGCCCGGAGCGCGCTTCACTCGACGAGGTGCGGCGGGCGATCATTGACCGCAGCGCGACGCTGGTTGATGCGCGGCCGCCGGATCAATATGCTGGACAGGCCGGAGCCCAGATGCGGCGAGGCCACATTCCGGGCGCCATCAACCACTACTGGCAGGACGATCTGACGCAGGAAGGGTTTGGGCACGTCTGGAAGTCGCCGGCGGAGCTGAAGGCTGCCTACGCCAAACAGGGCATCACCCCCGACCGCAACATCATCGTGTATTGCAACAGCACCACCGAAGCCAGCCACGTCCACTTCACTCTGCGGAATCTGCTGAGCTATCCGCGAGTGACGCATTTATGTCGGATCGTGGACGGAGTGGGCCGAGCGGGTCGAGCTGCCGGTTGAAGTGGGGCAGCGGGGCAGAGTGGCAGCGGGGCAGTAGCAACCCCGCTGCGTCTAGTTCATCGCAATACCACTCCTGAGCTGACCGGGGCGCCAGATCCGTCCGCTCTTCATGATCCATTCGACCGAATCCAGATTGTCGATGTCCGCCAAAGGATTCTTGCTGAGGAGCACCAGATCGGCGTAATGCCCGGCCTCGATGGTGCCGAGCCGCTGGGCGGCTTCACCGCCGATAGCGCGGGCCGCGTCGCGGGTGGCCGCAAGCAGGGCCGCGGTGGGCGTCAGGGATATGGAATCCACCAGCAGGCGCAGCTCTCCGAACAACGACGCCCGCTCGTTGGATGGGCCGTAGGCGACGTGATCACTGCCGGCGCTGATCCGGACCCCGCGGCGCACCGCTTCACGAGTGACCTCCATCCCGAAGCCGGAGGCCGCCCGGACGTATTCCTCCTGCTCCGAAGGGAATGTGCCGGCGCTTGGCGTTGAAGTACGCCACGCTGTGCTTGGTGGCGTCCAGAGTGGGCTCGAAGAAGGTGCCGAGCCGAGCCATGGAGTCCAGCGCATCGGTGATCCGCGGATCGTGAACCGCGCCCACGGTGGCGACTTCCGCCGTAGCTACCTGTAGCGTCCCGTCGTTGACCAGAGTATCCCGCTCCTCGGCGGTAAACAGCTCACCGGCAAAGCCGGCCGCGTGCACCACTCCGTCCTGGCCCGCGAGCGCCTGCTCCAGCGCGCTGGTCGGCTGCACCCAGGCGTGCCCCCACACCGGCATGCCGGCACGGTGGGCCGCAGCCACCAGCTTGGTGACCGACTCGCGGTCCAGCTGGGCGTACAGCTTGAGCCCCATGGCTCCGGCTTCACGGGCTACCGCAACGATAGAATCCGGATCGTCTGTGCGATTGTACATGATGGGCGTCCAGCCCAGCGACTGCATCGTCATGGCGGGTGGCTGCCGGAACACTACTCCCCGGGCGGTTCGAGCACCCTGGAACCCGTTGAAGAAGAACCGCCGACCCGCCACCAGCTGCATGGCGTAGACCCGGGGCGTAGCATCCAGGGTCCGTGACCCGAGCCAGCAGCTCGGCCGGATTGGTGCCCATGTCCCGGACGGTGGTGACGCCCTGGGCCAGAAGGTCCCGCAAGTCGAGCGAGAGCTCTTCAGTGGCGCTGCCGGCCGTGAGGAACAAGCAGGTGGACGTGACTGTCGATCAGGCCGGGGATGAGCCACTGGCCGTGGGCGTCGATGATCCGCGCGCGACGGGGAACGGGGCACTCTCCGGCCGAGCCGGCGCAGAGGATTCGATCGCCGCGGATCAGCGTGACCGCATTGCTGACTGGGCCGCGTCCGGTGCCGTCCCACAGGGTTGCCCGGACAATGGCGACCGTGGGATCGGGCGCCGGGGCTTCACGGAGCGGGGGCGGACTTCCGCCGCAGGCGCTCAAAACCAGCGTCAATGTTAGAGCAGAGAAACCCGCTGAGGGGAATAGCTGCATACCGTGCGCTCCTGGCGCTGGCGGGCGGCGCGGCATGACAGCCGGCTGGGGGTCGGCACCCACCGTGACCCACTTCAAGATGCGGGGAAAGAATGCGTTTGGCCGTGATTTCCGGCGATACCTGGACAGTGACCAGGAACACTACGCCCGGGAGGTGCTAACCCGTTCAGCTTGGTCGGAATCCGCTATGCAGCCGGGTGCGTGGCCAACCTCTTTCCCAGTGTAAGGCCTCCTCAATAAGAACGTGAAAGCAGGAAAACAGGTTCAGGGGCAAAAGAAGGCAAAGCACGTGCCAGGATCCACCAATTGCACGCCGCGCTGGTTGCGAGGCGGCTTTCCGCTCTCTAGTCTTCCCTTGTGCCCCTTCCCCCTCTGCGTCGGCCCCGCCGCCGCCGGCTCACGCCGGCCATGCGCCGCCTCGTGCGCGAGCACGAGCTTTCCCCTGCCGACCTCATTCAGCCCCTGTTCGTGGTTCATGGCAGCCGGGTGGAGCGCGAGATCGGCTCCATGCCCGGCGTGTTTCACCTCTCGGCCGACGAGAAGCTGGACCGGGAAATCGATGATATCCGGAGCCGCGGCATCGAGGCGCTGATTCTCTTCGGCCTCCCCGCCACGAAAGATGAGATCGGCAGCGAGAACTTCTCCGATGACGGGATCGTGCAGCGGGCGCTGCGTCGCATTCGGGAACGCCACCCGGACCTGCTCCTGATCACCGATGTATGCTGCTGCGAGTACACCAGTCACGGGCACTGCGGTGTCATTCAGCGCGGATCGGTGGACAACGACGCCACGCTGGAGATCCTGGGCCGGGTCGGGGTCAGTCATGCCCGGGCCGGCGCTGACATCGTGGCTCCAAGTGGAATGATGGACGGCATGGTTGCCGCCATCCGCTCGTCCCTGGATGCTGCGGGCCATCAGGAGACGGCCATTCTGAGCTATGCGGTGAAATACGCCAGCGCGTTCTACGGGCCTTTTCGCGAAGCGGCCGACAGCGCTCCTGCCTTCGGCGACCGGCGCCAGTATCAGATGGATCCAGCCAATCTCCGGGAGGCGCTGCTGGAGGCCGCCCTGGACGAGGCCGAAGGCGCCGACCTCCTGATGGTCAAGCCTGCTCTGGCATATCTCGACGTGGTTCGGGCCGTCCGGGAGCGAACCCAGTTACCGCTGCTGGCTTACAACGTCAGCGGCGAGTATGCGATGGTGAAGGCTGCCGCACGTCACGGCTGGATCGACGAGTGCCGGGTGGTGCTGGAGGCATTGACCGGGATGCGTCGCGCGGGGGCGGACGCGATCATCTCCTATCACGCCAAGGACGCCGCCGTATGGCTCAGGTCCGGGGGAGCCGCATGACCGATCTCCGGATTGCTCCGGGCGGCAACCGCCGCGTCGGAACGGTTGTTCGCGGCGGCGCAGCGCGTGCTCCCCGGAGGAGTCAACAGCCCGGTTCGGGCCTTCAAGGGCGTGGGCGGCATTCCGCGATTCATGGTCCGGGGTGAGGGCCCCTGCCTGATCGATGCTGACGGGAACCAATACGTGGACCTGGTCCTCTCCTGGGGACCACTGATCCTGGGTCACGCTCATCCCAAAGTGCTCGCCGCGCTGATCGAGACAGCTCGCCACGGTACCACCTTCGGCACTCCCACCGAGCTCGAAGTTCAACTCGCCGAACGGGTGGTCTCCAGCTTTCCCGGGCTCGACATGGTCCGCTTCGTGAGCTCCGGCACCGAGGCGGTCATGAGCGTCGTCCGGCTGGCGCGAGCCGCTACCGGTCGGCGGGTAATCCTGAAGTTCGACGGCTGCTATCACGGCCATGCCGACGCGCTACTCGCTGCGGCGGGCTCCGGCGTGGCCACGCTGGGGCTGCCCGACTCACCTGGAGTGACGCCGGCAACGGTGGCGGATACGCTGGTGGTTGCCTACAACGATCTGGCCGCGGTCGAGACCCTCTTCTCCGTGCGAGGCGATGAGATCGCTGCGGTTCTGGTGGAGCCGGTGGCCGGGAACATGGGGGTGGTGCCGCCGGTGGCCGGTTTTCTCCAGGGTCTGAGGAACATCACCCACCGGTACCATGCGCTGCTGGTCTTTGACGAAGTGATGACTGGATGGCGGGTCCATCCTCAGGGCGCTCAGGTGCTCTATGGTGTCACTCCCGACCTCACTTGTCTCGGCAAGGTGATCGGCGGCGGGCTTCCTGCTGCCGCCTACGGTGGAAGCGCGCGATCTGATGGAGCTGATCGCGCCGGCAGGTCCGGTGTATCAGGCCGGGACGCTCTCCGGCAATCCCGTCGCGATGGCCGCGGGACTGGCCACGCTCGAGGAGCTGCGGCAGCCGGGGCTGTGGCAGCGCGCCGCCGACTGGGCTCAGCGGGCGGCGACGCTGATCGCGGCCGCTGCCGAGCGGGCCGGGGTTCCGATCACCGTCCAGCGAGTCGGCACCATGTTCACTCCTTTCTTCAGCCCTACTCCGGTGCGGACCTTCGCCGAGGTGAAGCAGACCGACCGCGAGGCGTACAGCCGATTCTTCCACGCCATGCTCGAGGCCGGGATCTATCTGCCGCCCTCGGCCTTCGAGGCGTCGTTTACCTCCGTGGTTCATGGCGACCGGGAGCTGGAGCTGCTCGACTCCGCGCTCAGCACAGCATGGCAGCGATAGCGATCGTCGGCGCCGGGCTCACCGGCCTGGCCGCCGCCTACAGCCTCAAGCAGCGGGGATATCGCGTCGTCGTGTACGAGGCGGCCGATCGCGCCGGCGGAGTGGTGCTGACTGAACGCCGCGCCGGCTACCTGGCGGAGCTGGGGCCCAACTCGATGTCCGCACCCACGCCTCCGGTCGGTGAAATGCTGCGCGAGCTGGGACTGGATCCCTCGCGGATCTCTCCCTCTCCCGAGGCGCGCAACCGGTACATCGTTCGCCGGGGCAAGCTGGTCCGCCTGCCGCTTACGCCCGCCGAGCTGCTCACCTCCCGGCTCCTTTCCAACACGGCCAAGCTCGCAGTATTTGGCGAGCCGCTGATCGAGCGAGGCGACTCCCCACTGGATGAGAGCGTCGCCGCGTTCGTGCGCCGCCGGTTCAACCAGGAGGTTCTGGATTACATCGTGAACCCGTTCGTCGCCGGGACTTTCGCCGGCGATCCGGAGCAGCTGTCGGTCCGCCATGCGCTCCCCCAGCTCCATACGCTGGAGCAAACGCACGGCTCAGTCATGAAAGCGTTTCTCAAGGCGGCCAAGGCCGACCGGACTCCCGGCGCCGCTGCACCCGGCGCGGCCCCCTTGATCTCCTTCCGTGGCGGGCTGCAGGAGATCGTCGACGCCCTTGCCCGCGAGCTCAAGTCCGAGCTGCGACTGCGGGCGCCGGTTACCCAGCTGCGCAGTGGACCCAGGGGATGGACGGTCGGGGCGGCGTACCAGGGCCCGGAGACATATGACGCGGTGGTCTATGCCGCGCCGTCGCATGGTCTGGACGACATTGACCTGGATCTCACCGGTGGAGAGCGCCTGTCAACGCTTTCCAGTATCGTCCATCCGCCACTCGCCGTGCTGGCGCTGGGCTTCCCCCGCGAGCAGGTGACTCATGCGCTGGATGGCTTTGGCTTCCTGGTGCCCGAGGCCGAGCGCCGCCGCATCCTCGGCGCCATCTTCTCCTCGACGATTTTCCCGGAGCGTGCACCCGAAGGGCATGTGTTGCTGACGGTGTTTGCCGGAGGCACCCGCGATCCCGATTTCGTCGAAGCCGATCCCCAGACTCTCACCGCCAGGGTGCTCGACGATCTCAGGATGCTTCTAGGCACTCGGGGCGAGCCGTCATACCGAGCGGTGCAAATCTGGCCCAAGGCCATTCCGCAGTACGTCCTCGGCTATGGCCGGTTCAAGGACATCGCAGACCAGGTAGAGCAGAACAATCCCGGGCTCGCTTTGGCCGGCACCTATCGCGACGGTGTCTCCCTCAACGATGCGATCGGCTCGGGAATCAGAGCGGCCGATCGCCTGAACACGATGCTGAGCAAGGAACCCGTCGCCGGAGGCGTGTCGACGGCGGAGCTGCATTGAGTCTGCCGCACCGACCGCTCCGGATCGGTACCCGGGGCAGTGCACTCGCCCGCTGGCAAACCGAACGAGTGCGATCGCTGCTGGCAGCGGCTGGATTCAGCGCGGAGCCGGTCGAGATCAAGACCACGGGCGACCTCACGCCCGACGTTCCTCTCTCCCGGATCGGAAGCCGGGCGCTGTTTACCAAGCAGATCGACGACGCGCTGCTCGCAGGCCGGATCGACCTCGCAGTCCACTCCCTGAAGGACCTCCCCACCCGGCTGCCGGACGGCATCGTCATCGGAGCTGTAGGCCAGCGCGAAGATCCGCGAGACGCGCTGGTCGGCCGGAGCGCCATCAGCTGGGAAGGCCTGCCTCGAGGCGCGATTCTGGCCACCAGCAGTCTCCGGCGCCGCGCGCAGCTGCTGTATCACCGTCCCGATCTGCAGATCGTGGATATTCGGGGCAACGTCGATACCCGTCTCGCCAAGCTCGCGGCCACTGCGGAGTGGTCGGCTATCGTTCTCGCCACCGCTGGACTGGTGCGACTCGGGGCGGAAAATCGGATTGGCGAGCGGCTCGCTCCCGACCTGCTGTTGCCGGCACCGGGGCAGGGCGCTCTGGCCATAACGGTGCGGACGGACGATGAGTCGGTTCTCGCGCTGGTCCGCTCCGCGCTGCACGATGCTGGGACCGCACTCACCATCTCGGCGGAGCGGGCGTTCTTATCGCGGCTGGAGGGGGGATGCCAGGTCCCCATAGCGGCATATGCCGAACGGCAGGGAGAGCGGGGCGACGTGCTCCAGCTGCACGGGCGGGTCGTCGCTCCGGACGGAAGGACACTGATCGAGGGGCGGCAGCGGCGTGGGGTGACCAGTGAGGCGGATGCGCGGGAGCTGGGATCGGTACTGGCCGACGAGCTGCTGGAGCAGGGGGCCGGAGAGATTCTCGCTCACGCCCGAACCGGAGTCCCAGTCATCAGCGAGCCTTGATGGAGAAACTGGTCATCACCGCCTCGTCCGGCTCGTTCTCCGGACTGGCCGACGAGCTGCAGAAGATTTCGGTGCAGGCCATCGAGCGTCCCCTGATCAGCTCCCAGCCGCCGGAAGACTGGGCCCGGATGGATGAGGCGCTGAATCACCGAGACCGCTACGGTTCGCTCGCGCTCACCTCGCCCCGCGCCGCAGCCGCGGTCGCCAATCGGATTCGAGCGTGCGCCATCAGCTGGGTGGGTCACACTCCCAGAGTGTGGGTGGTCGGAGCGGCCACAGCGGAGGCACTGCAGGGCACCCTGGGCTCGGTCCAGGGAAGCTTTCCCGAGCCGAATGCCGGCCTGGGCGCCGCCGAGCAGCTTGCCCGGGTAATGCTGTCCGCCGGCGCGGCAGGTCCGGTGCTGTTTCCCTGCGGCGAGAACCGTCGTGACGAGCTCCCCGCCATCTTGCGATCGAACGGACTGGTCGTTGACGAGGTGATATGCTACAGAATGGTGCTGGCGAGCCCCGAAGAGGCAAGGGCTGCGCGTATCTGGAGCCTCGATCGTACTCGTCGCCAGTCCCAGCGTGGTTCAGCTTGTGGTGGAAGCTTGTCCTCCTTCCACTCGGCCGGCTCTGATTGCCATCGGCCCCACCACTGCCGCTGCGGCGCGATCCGCCGGGTGGCAACCCGCCGCGATCCCCTCCGCTCCCTCCACCCCGGCTCTCGTTTCGGCGATCGCGGGGCTCCTGTCGCCGCGCTAACGTGAACGATCTGCTGCTGCGGGCCTGCCGCAAGGAGCCGGTAGAGCGCCCGCCGGTCTGGATGATGCGCCAGGCCGGCCGCTATCTGCCCGGAGTATCGAGCTGTTCGGGAGCGGGCCGACTTTCTCACCATGGTGAGAACACCAGAGCTGGCGGTAGAGGTCACCCTTCAGCCGGTGGATCTGGTCGGTGTGGATGCGGCGATCATCTTCAGCGACATCCTGGTTGTGCCCCAGGCCATGGGGATGCGGTTGTCGGTCGACGAAGGAGTGGGTCCGCGGTTCCATCAACCTTTGCGCTCGCCTCAGGATTTCGAACGGCTGCGGGACGTGTCGCCGGAGGAAGGTCTGGGCTACGTGCTCGCGGCCTTGCGGCTGGCTCGGCGAGAGCTGGAGGGTCGGGTGCCGTTGATCGGGTTTGCCGGCGCACCGTGGACCCTGCTCAGCTATATGATTGAAGGGGCAGGCTCCAAGTCGTTCAGCTACGCCAAGCGGTTGCTGGTGGAGTCGCCCTCCACGGCGCATGCCATGCTGGGGCGGCTGGCGCGACTGGTGGGTGACTTCCTGGCTGCCCAGGTGAGCGCTGGAGCGCAGGTGCTGCAGCTGTTCGATTCCTGGTCCGGGGCCCTGGCTCCCAGCGATTTCCGCGAGTTTGCCCTTCCTTATATGAGTGAGGCCGTACGGCGTGGCTCGCAAGGCCGGAGCGCCGGTCATTGCGTTCTGTCCCGGCTCGGGATGGGCGCTGGAGGAGATCGCCCGGTCCACCGGAGCGGACGTGATCGGAGTCGACTGGCAGACTGACGCCGCCGAAGCCCGGCGGAGGCTGCCGGCCGACCAGGTGACGCTGCAGGGGAACCTCGATCCCTGCTGGCTGTATGCCCCGCCCGAACTGCTGCGGAAGCGAACTCAACGCATGCTCGAGGCCTTCGGGGGACGGTCCCACATCGCGAACCTGGGACATGGCATTCTCCCGGACACGCCGGTCGCGCACGCCAAGGCCTTCGTCGATGCCGTACGCGAGTGGCGCGAGCTCATGATGCCGCCGGACTTCCGCCGCGAGGTCACAGCGCGAATCACTCAGCTCCACGATGCGGCTACCGAGCTCTTTACCGGGCTGGATCGCGGCGGGGCCTTTCGGGAAGACCGGTGGGAGCGCGAGGGCGGGGGCGGCGGGGTAAGCCGGGCGCTCACTGAAGGCGTCACCTTCGAGAAAGCCGGCATCAACCGCTCGCTGGTCGAAGGCACTTTGGCGCCGGACCTGGCGCAGCGAATCGGGGCTCAGGGGGCACGGGCCGCCACGTTCTTCGTGACCGGAATGAGCCTGGTGGTCCATCCCCGGAGCCCGATGATTCCCACGGTTCACCTCAACGTTCGGTACTTCGAGATCGGGGATGCCGAGGGGGAGCCGGTGGATGCCTGGTTCGGGGGAGGCACCGATCTCACTCCGACGTATCCCTATCCGGAAGACGCCGCCCACTTCCACCGCACGCTCAAGGCCGCCTGCGACCGGCACCACCCGGCCTTCTACCCCCGGTTCAAGCTCTGGTGCGATCACTACTTCGTAAACACGCACCGGAACGACGAACGGCGGGGGGTCGGCGGGATCTTCTTCGACAACCTGCGGGCGGGAGAGGGCGGACTCTGCCTCGAACGCCTGCTGGGGTTCGTGACCGACGTCGGTGGCGTCCTCGAGTCGGCCTATGCTCCCATTGTCGAGCGGCGCCGGGACACCGCCTATGGCGAGCGGGAGCGCCGGTTTCAGCTGGCCCGCCGGGGACGCTACGTCGAGTTCAACCTGGTGCACGACCGGGGAACCCTGTTCGGCCTGCAGACCGGCGCCCGGATCGAGAGCGTGTTGATGAGCCTGCCGCCGTTGGCCGCCTGGGAGTATTCGCCGGAGTACCCGGCGGGGTCCTTTGAGGCTCGAGTTGCTCGCCATGCTGGAGCCGCGGGACTGGTCCGGCTGATAACTTGCCTCCGCCACCAGCAGGCCTAGTTTTGACTTGCTCATGGCTGGGATCCGGGCCCCCCAATCTTCTGTCTAAGGTCTTTGTGAGCGCTTCGGCTTCTTCCCGGTCCGGATCAGTCGATCCCGGCCGCGCGGTGATCTTGTGTGTGGAACGCGATCCCTACGTGCGGGAGCTGGAGACGTTCTTCCTCAGCGAAGCCGGGTTCAGCGTCACTTTTGCCGATGATGGATTGAAGGCGCTGGAGCTGGCCCAACAGCTCCATCCCAACGTCATCATCACCGAAATTCTGGTTCCCAAGCTGGACGGTCTGGCGCTCTGCCGCCGGCTCAAGTCCGACCCGGCCACCAGCGACATCGCCATTCTCGTATTCAGCCTGCTGTCAGCCGAGAGCCGGGCCAAAGACGCCGGCGCCGACGCGTTCCTCCCCAAGCCACTCTCGCCTCAAGTGCTGAAAGAACGGGTTCGCAGCGTGCTCAACGCCCGGTCCGCCAGGCAGGACAGCAAATCCCCCGCAGCTAGGGAGTCTCGCCCATGAGTGCCGCTCCTGACAGGGTTGCCGGAGCCGCGCCTGACGTCCGGATATCCACCGGAAACCGGGAGGCAGATCTAGTCCTGGGCGGAGGGTTTCTGCCCAGCTCGATCAATATCGTGATGGGTGAGCCCGGCACCGGGAAGACGCTCTTCGCCGAGCAGTTGCTGTTCGCCAACGCAGACGGTGAGCGGCCGGTGCTCTACCTGACCACGCTGTCGGAGCCGTTGAGCAAGGTGATCACCTATCTCCAGCGGTTCCATTTTTATGACGAGGCCAAGCTGGGAACAGCGGTGGTGTACGAGGATATCGGGGCGGCCCTGGTGCAGGAGGGTCCGGGTGCCCTCATCAGCCATATCCGCACCGCAATCGAGACGCTGGGCCCCAAGCTCATCGTCATCGATTCCTTCAAGGTCATCCACGATCTGTCGAGCTCTCCCCGTGAAATCCGGGAGCTGATCTCCACCCTGGGCGGCCTGCTCAGCGCCTACGCCACGACGACCGTCCTGGTGGGGGAGTACTGCCTCGACGACATCGCGCGCTACCCCGAGTTTGCCGTGGCAGACGGGATCGTGGAGTTCGCCCGCCAGAAGCGGACGACCACCGACGAGCGCTTCATGCGGGTGAGTAAGCTCAGGGGAAGCTCGTACCTGGAGGGGCTCCACGCCATTCACATCACCGCCGAGGGAGTCCAGGTCTACCCCCGGCTCGTCAGTCCGCGTTGTCCCCAAGGAGTATCAGATATCCGACGAGCGGGTGGGGACCGGCATCGAGGGGCTCGATGCCATGTTGGGCGGAGGACTCCGGCGCGGGACCACCTCGCTGGTCATCGGGCCCACCGGCTCGGGAAAAACCACCCTGGGACTGCAATTCGCCCTGGCCGGTGCTGCGGCCAGCGAGCCCACCCTTTACGTGAATTTCCAGGAAAACCCCACGCAGTTGGGGAGCATCCTCAACACCCTGGATCCCACGGGGGCCGGCAATGGGCGGCCCGATCTTCACTTCCTGTACACCAGCGCCGTGGAGCTGCAGATCGACCGGACCATCGTCGAGATGTTCCAGCTGATCAAGGCCCATGGAATCAGGCGGGTGGTGATCGACGCGGTGGGCGACCTGTCCATGGCGGCCAGCGACCAGCAGCGGGTTCACGACTACCTGTATGCCCTGGTGCAGCGGTTCACGGTGCGCGGGATAACCGCGGTGCTGATGCTGGAAGACACCGCCCAGGGCCCGCTGGGAAGCTCGGCTCCGGCGACGGCCTTCGGACGCCTGAGCTACCTCTGCGACAACCTGATCCTTCTCGAGGTGAACCGGGGAAAGCGGCTCCGGCGCTACATCAGCATCTATAAGACCCGAGCCAGCCACCACGACGACAAGGTGCACACCCTCCGGATCACCGGCAGCGGGGTGCATGTCGAGTAGCGCCGGCCGGACCAGCGGCAGCATCAGGGCCGATCCCCCCGCGCTGACCCTGTTGCGGCAGCTCACCCGCCTGAGCCGGGCGGTGGCGCAGGCGGAGTCTCTGGACCAGATCCTCCAGCTTGCGGCCAACCACGCCGCAGCCATTCTCGATGCAGATCAGACCCTTGTCATGCTGGTGGGCGATGATGGGCTGGCCCACGTCCGCGCCTCGGTAGGGGTCGATGCCGGCGTGGCCGACACCCTTAAGGGAACGCTGGACGAGAACCTCATCACCCGCCTGCAAAGTGTGCTCGTGGGCTCAGCTCCGGGCTCCTTCATGGCCATCCCTCTGATCGTGCAGGGAGAAGTCACCGGCCTCCTGTCGGTGACCCGCCCGGCAAACGAGCCTTGGGAAGACGAAGACGAGATGGTGCTCGCCGCCGTCGCCGATCAATCTGCCGCTCCCATCGAGATCGCCCGGTTGTCCGAGGAAGTCCGCCAGGCCCGGCTGGTGGCGGAAAACGCCAGACTCGGGCAGGCGGAGCGCGCCGCCCGCGCAGAGCTGGAGGCTGAGCGGGCGCGACTGGCGACGGTGCTGGACAACATCCCGGTGGGCGTGGTTCTGGCCGAGGCCCCGTCAGGCCGGGTCACCTTCCGCAACCGAACGGTCGCTCAGCTCAGAGGAGGCACGGAGGAGCTGCCGAGCGAATTCGCCGGACAACCCGGACTCACCGGACTTAACAGCGACGGCCGGACCTACGAAGCGGACGATTGGCCGCTCGCTCGCGCAATCCGGGGCGAGACCGTGAACGGCGAAGAGATTGAAGTGATTCGGCACGACGGCATCCGCGCCATCTTGAGCGTCAATGCCGCACCGATTCTGGACGCAGGCGGAACCATCGTGGCGGCGGTGAGCACCTTCCATGACGTCACCCACCGCCGCCGGGTGGAACAACATCTTCGCCAGGTGCAGCAGATGGAAGCGGTGGGCAGGCTCGCCGGAGGAGTGGCCCACGAGACCAATAACCAGATGAGCGTGGTGCTCTCGGCGGCCTCTTTCATCCTGCAGCGCAGCGATGTGCCCCCGCCAGTGCGAGCCGACGTGGAGAGCATCCAGCGGGCGGCCCAGCGCACTGCGGCGGTCACCGCCCAGCTCCTCGCCTTCGGGCGGCGACAGATCCTGCGGCCTCAGGTGCTCGATCTCAACCAGGTGATTGCGGAGTTTGCTCCGGTGCTCCGCCGAACACTGGGCGAAGACACTACGCTGGTGCTGCGTCCCGACCCGACGATCGGGTCGGTACGCGCCGATCTGGGGCAAATCGAGCAAGTGCTGCTCAACCTGGCCCTCAACGCGCGCGATGCCATGCCGCAGGGCGGCCGGCTCACCATCGAGACCCGCTCGGTCCAGCTGGATCAGGAGTACGCCGGTTTCAGGTCCGATGTGGCGATCCGGCCCGGCCCCTATGTGTTGATCAGCCTGAGCGACACCGGGCACGGCTTCGACCGCAAGACCCTGAACCACCTGTTCGAGCCGTTCTTCACCACCAAGCCGGTGGGGCAGGGCACCGGGCTGGGGCTGTCGACCGTCTATGGCATCGTGAAGCAATCCGACGGATACATCTGGGCATACAGCGAGCCGGGCCAGGGCGCCACCTTCAAGATCTACCTGCCAAAGGACGTGTCTGCGAGTGCGGCACCGCCGATGAAGGAGCCTGAGCTGGTCGGCGCCAATGAAGGTGAGGTCGTGCTGGTGGTGGAAGACGAGCAGGCGGTCCTTGGCATGACTGCCCGGCTCCTGGAGAGCGAGGGATACCGAGTGCTCAGCGCGGGGGACGGCGCAGAGGCTCTGGAGGCTATCCGGGCCGGTATTGGACGGCTGGACCTGGTCATTACCGACGTGGCGATGCCATCCATGAACGGCCGCGAGCTGGCCGCCCACCTCCGCGAGCTGAGGCCGGGACTTCCGGTCCTCTTCATGTCCGGCTACACCGATGACGAGATGGTCCGGCGGGGCCTGATCGAGCCGGACCATCCCTTCCTGAGCAAGCCGTTCACGCTGGAGATCCTGGCCGGGGCGGTGCGGGTGCTGATCGATCAAGCCGTCCGGGGGCGAGGAACACCTTCTGCTTGATTGTCTCAGCCGGGGGGTTACGCTTCGCAAGGAGACGCTAGCTCACCCCCTGAACGAGGCAGACCGATGAGCACAGCAACAACAACCAAGCGACAGGTTCTGACCCAGCGGCGGGATGCCCGGCTACAGACGCCGACCGACCTGACCGCCGCGGCCACCAAGGAAGTCTCCGCCATGATGAATGCGATCCTGGCGGATGTCTTCGCCCTCTATCTCAAGACCAAGAACTTCCACTGGCATATGAGTGGTCCCCATTTCAGGGACTATCATCTGCTGCTCGACGAACAGGCCGATCAGCTGTACGCCATGACCGATCCGATCGCCGAGCGGGTGCGCAAGATCGGTGGTCTCACTCTCAAATCGATTGGAAACATCGCCCAGCTGCAGCGGGTGAGCGACAATGATGCGGACTTCGTGGAGCCGTCGGACATGCTGGCCGAGCTCAGGGAGGACAACAAGAGTCTGGCCGAGCGGCTGCGCGAGGCGCACAACGTCTGCGATGAGCACCGCGACCTGGCCACTGCCAGCCTGATCGAGGTGTGGATCGACGAGACCGAGCGACGGACCTGGTTCCTGTTCGAGTCGGACAGACGGGGAGACTCGTCGGGCCATTGATCGTCCCACCGCGAATTCCATCGGGCCATTTAGCAGCTCCCTGTCCCGGGACGTAGCAGAGCGGCTGTCCCCTTTCC
The DNA here is from genome assembly GCA_963842945.1 of uncultured Gemmatimonadales bacterium. Lineage (GTDB taxonomy): Bacteria > Gemmatimonadota > Gemmatimonadetes > Gemmatimonadales > GWC2-71-9 > CAVVWJ01. Next base: position 175,411 of record CAWJIM010000024.1, on the reverse strand, counting down.
CCGAGTTCGCGCATGCTACTCCTCAGTGCGCTTCTGTTGCTGCAGGGTCCGTCTCAGACGCTGACCCTGCAGCAGGCTCTGGCTCAGGCGCATACTGCCCGTGGCGCTGTGGCTGCGGCGTCAGCCCGGGTCGATGCGGCGCGGGCCGCTCTCCGGGTAGCCGGCACCGTACCCAATCCCACCGTGAGCTACAGCCACTCAGAATCCGCGCCCCGTTATCACCTTCTCGTAGACCAGTCCCTCGAGTGGCTGCTTCGCCGGGGCCGCGACCGGGAGGCCGCCCGCTTCGGCATCGGATCCGCGGAGGCCGATTCCTCCCTCACCGTCGCCGATCAGGATCGCGAGGTTCGGGTGGCGTATTACACCGCACGCGCGGCCATCATCGCCGAGAGTCTCAGCCTCGCGCAGACCGCGCTCTCTGACTCCGTGGTCCGGATCAGCAATGTCCGTTTGCGGGCAGGTGATATCTCCCTGCTCGAGGCGGAGCAGGCCCGGGCGGATGCAGCCCGCGCCCGGCAGACTCTCTCGTCGGTTCGAGAGAGTGCCCGGGTTGCGGCCAGCGACCTCGGCCGGGCCGTGGGGCGCGACCCCGCGGCGCCGCCGCTCCCGGTGGACCGACTCGATGCCGATCTCGACAACCTCGCGGTCCAGCCGGTGTCTCTGGAGCGAATACCGACGGTGCGCGCTGCCGTTGCCGATTCCGGCTCGGCCGACGCGCTGGCCCGGAGCGCCGGCATCGCGGGAGTTCCCTTACCCACCCTGCAGGGTGGCGCGGAGTGGGAGGATCCGGCGGAGCCCAATGCCGGAGCGCTGGCGGTGTTCGGGGTTTCGATTCCGGTGCCGCTCTGGAACCACGGCTCGGGCAGCGCCGCCGAGGCAAAGGCAAGAGCCATCGAAGCGGCAGCCCGGGTCCGGGAGGCTCGATTGACGGCGGCTCAGCGAGTGGAGGCAACCCGCATTCATCTCGTCGAGAGTGGTATCCGGGCCCGCTTTGCCCGGGACAGCTTGCTTCCGGCGGCCCAGGCGCTGCGGCAGCGCGCCTTGCACGCCTATCAGGCGGGAGAGACCGGCATCCTGCCGGTGCTGGACGCGCTGCGCAGCGAACGCGACGCCGCCCTGACCGGAGTTCAGGACCTGCTCGCGTTTCAAACCGCGTTGGCCGATTGGAGCACACTCGGCGGCGCTAGCCGATGAGGTGTCTGCTCGGGCTCAGCTGCCTCGCTGTGCTCACCGGATGTAGCCGATCGGAAGCCGGATCAGCCGAATCGAATTCACTCTCGCAGACCAGAGTTCCCGTCGGAGTAGCCACCGTCGTCCGCGACAGTATACGCGATGAGCTGTCGCTCACCGGCAGGCTGGGCCCGAAGCCTGGAGGGTCGGCACTGCTCACTGCTCCTGCCGCCGGCATCGTGTCGGCGGTGAGGGTGCAGGTGGGGAGTCGGGTCAGACGGGGCGATGCCCTGCTGGATCTCGATGTTCCGGAGCTGGCGGCCGACGCGCGGCAGAAAGAGGCGGCGGCAGCCCAGGCGCAACGTGAGGCTGACCGTCAGGCTCGCCTGCTCAACGACGGCGTCACCTCTGAGCGCGCCGCCGAGGAAGCCGCGGCTACGGCCCGCCAGGCCAGCTCCGCGGCGGAGGCGGCCAAGGCATTGGTGGAGCGAACCCGGATCCACGCTCCACTCTCGGGTCTGGTGCAGACCGTACGAGTCCAGCGGGGTGAACGGGTGGACGCTGGGACCCCCCTGGCGGAGATCATCGAGGTGGATACGCTGGATCTCCACGTCGCGGTCCCAGCCGGCCGGCTCAGCCGGCTGCACAGCGGGCTATCGGTGACGGTCTTCCAGGAGGGAGACACGACGCCGCACCCGGCCAAGATTTGGGCTGTGGCACCCGGTGTGGATTCCCTGACCAATGCCGGCGAAGTCGTCGTCCGGGTACCCAATCCGGACCGAAGGCTGCTGGCCGGGGCCGGCGCCACTGCGCGCGTGCTGATCGGCGTGGAGTCGCAGGCGCTCATCGTCCCCGACTCTGCGGTGGTACTCGCCGGAGACAGCAACGCCGTCTTCGTGGTAGGCCGTGACTCCGTCGTCCACCAGCGCATCGTAGTTCCGGGCGTGCGCCAGGGGCAGCGGGTGGCGGTTCAGGGCCAGCTGAGCCCGGGTGAGCGAGTGGTGACCACTGGGGCCTTCGGGCTGCAGGACGGGATGCGGGTGGTGCCGGGGCGATGAGCATTGCCGGTGTCGTGGAGCGGTATCGCGCCGCGATCTACCTGATCGCGGCGTTGCTCTCTGCCGGCGGGGTGTACGCCCTCTACACGCTGCCTGCCGCCATCTACCCCGAGGTAGCCTATCCCCGCATCGTGGTGCTCGGACGCGGTGGGACGTTCGAGGCTCAGGAGATGGTGGTCGCGGCAACCCGACCGCTGGAACAGGCCATGAGCGGCCTGCTCGATCTTCGAAAGATCCGGGCACGAACGGTCCGAGGCTCCGTCGAGCTGAGTCTGGATTTTCGCCCCCAGGCCGATATGCAGCTGGCGCTGAGCCAGGTGCAGGCTCGATTGGCCGCGCTGCAACCCTCCCTGCCTCCCGAGATCGAGGTCAGCGCTGAACGGCTCACGCCGTCGGTGTTTCCCGTCCTGCAGTACGAGCTGGTGGGTGCTGACCCGCTGGTGCTGCGCGATCTCGCGGAGTTCACCGTGCGACCTCGTCTGGCCGGCCTCCCTGACGTGGGCGAAATCCAGGTCCAGGGTGGCCGGGTTCGCGAGCTCAGCGTGCAGCTCGATCCGGCTCGACTGATCAGCAACCGGGTCAGCTTGTCGCAGGTGGCCCAAGCCATCCAGACGACCGACGTCGCGGTCGCAGCGGGACGGGTGGATCGGGCTTACAAGCAATTCGCCATCATCGTATCCGATCTCACCAACACCCCGGAGCAGGTGGCCCAGATCGTGGTGCGCCACACCGGCGCTCGCGTCGTCCGGGTGGGCGACCTGGGCAAGGTGAGTTACGCTCCCGCAGATCAGTTCCAGATCGTCACCGGAAACGGGGAGCCGGCCGCTCTGGTGAACGTGGCACGGCAACCCAATGGAAGCACTCTTCGGGTGAAGGAGGCCGTGCAGGCGGCGATCGACTCCATCCGCCCGCTGCTGCCTTCCGGTGTCCGACTCGAGCCGGTGTACGACCAGGCGGCGCTGGTTGCCGACTCCATGCGCAGCGTACGCGACGCCATGCTGATCGGCGGCGCGTTGGCCGTCCTGGTGTTGTTCCTGCTGCTGGGGCGAATCCGCACCACGGTTGCCGCCGCGCTGACCCTGCCGATCACCGTCGCGATCACGCTGCTCGGGCTCTGGATCGCCGGTGACACCCTCAACCTGATGTCGCTCGGCGGACTTGCCGTGGCGATCGGGCTCATCATCGACGATGGCGTAGTGGTGGTCGAGAACATCGAGCGGCGGCTGGCGGCGCATCCCGGCGAGCCTCCCGCCGCCGTCATCCGGGCAGGCACCGATGAGATCTTCGGCCCCGTTGCCGGATCGACCTTGACCACCGTGGTGGTGTTTGCTCCGCTCGGCCTGCTGCAAGGCGTGGTGGGTGACTTCTTTCGGTCTTTTGCGCTGGCGCTGGCCACCGCGGTGCTGCTGTCGTTCATCGTCGCGATGACGGTGATCCCGGCGATTGCGATCGACTGGATTCAGCGCAGGAAAACCGCGGCCGGCGAACGGTCGCTCCCTCACGTTCATCTTGAGCGGCTGCAAGGAGGCTACGGCAGGGTGATGGAGTGGGCCCTCGCCCGCCGGCGCCTGGTGCTGCTGGGCATGGCCATTCTGTTGGTCGGATCCCTCGGGCTCATCCGGATCATGGGCACCGGCTTTCTCCCCCAGATGGATGAGGGCGGATTCATTCTCGATTACTGGGCTCCTCCCGGGGGGGCCCTGGCCGAGACCAACCGTCAGGTCCAGGTGATCGAACGAATCGTCGCCCGCGATCCCGATGTGGCCGCCTTCACCCGGCGGACGGGCCTGGAGCTGGGGTTTGCCGCAACCCTTCCGAACAGCGGCGATTTCACCGTGCGGCTCAAGCCGCGGAATCAGCGCAGCTCCTCGGTGTATGAGGTGATCGACCGGGTTCGAGTGGCCGCCGAACAGGAGGCCCCGGCCGTCCGGGTGGAATTCATGCAGCTGCTGCAGGACATCATCGGCGATCTTGCCGGTGCCCCGGCCCCGGTCGAGCTCAAGCTTTTCAGCAGCGATCAGGCTGCGGCTGAGCGCGCCGCGCTGGCGGTGTCCCAGGCGGTCGAGCCTATTCCCGGATTGGTCGACCTCTACAACGGCGTACCGGGGAAGGACTCCGAGCTGAGGATCGTGTTGGATCCGGTTCGGGTGGCCCGGCTGGGTCTCACGCCGAACGCGGTGGAGGCCGACGCGCGGGCCGCGCTCTTCGGCACCGAGGCCGGCACTGCTCGCGAGCAGGACCGGCTGATCACCATCCGGGTTCGCTTTCCCGACAGCGTGCGAAGCCGTCCCGATGTGGCGGACCTGGTGCCGGTGGTCGGCCCCCAGGAATGGGCGCCGCTGTCGCAGCTCGGCACGGTCCGCGACACAGCGTCGGCGAGCGAATTGCTTCGAGAGAATCTGCGGCCGCTGGTTGCGGTCACGGGACGAGTGGAGGGACGGAGCTTGGGATCGGTGATGCGGGACGTGCGCTCCGCACTGGAAAAGGTCTCGCTGCCCGCGGCTGTCCGCCTGGAAATCGGGGGTCAGTACGCCAGCCAGCAGCAGTCGTTCCGAGAGCTCCTGGCGGTGCTCGCGCTGGCCATCGGAGCGGTCCTGGCCGTGCTGGTCACCCAGTTCCGCGGCTTTCGCGGGCCACTGGCGATCGTGCTGGTGGTGCCGCTGGGACTCACCGGGGCAATCATCATGCTTACCCTCACCGGAGTGCAGTTCAACGTCTCCAGCTTCATGGGCGTGATTCTGCTGGTGGGCCTGATCGTGAAGAACGGGATTCTCCTGCTGGACGCGGCAGTTCGCGCCCGGCATGACGGACTGAGCGAGGAGGAGTCGCTGGTTCAGGCCGGTCGCCTTCGGCTTCGGCCCATTCTCATGACCACGCTCTGTACTCTGGTCGGTCTCATTCCGCTGGCGCTGGGACTGGGTTCCGGCGCCGAGCTGCAACGTCCGTTAGCCATTGCCGTCATCGGAGGTCTCGCCGTGTCCACCGCGGTGACCCTCCTCGTCCTTCCCACGATGCTGGAGCTGCTGGGCGCGCTCCGCGGCACGGGGTAACATTCTCGGCATCAATACCTAGGTCTAATGTCGCCCGGATTGCAACGGAGTTATCGATGGCGAATCAGCGGTTCTCTCTCTCGTAGAGGTGCACAGATACCGATCGGCCCCAGGAGGCACTATGAGCACTACCGCAACCCGCCGTGAGGACTCGACCACCGGAGCTCAGGTGGGTCAGGTCGACCTCAAGCTCGAGGTGATCACCATCCCGGTCTCGGATTTCGACCGCTCGAAGGAGTTTTATGGAGGGCTCGGCTGGCGGCTTGATGCCGACTTCAGGAGCGGAAATGACCGTGCGATCCAATTCACGCCCCCGGGCTCCCCGTGCTCGATTCACTTCGGAAAGAACGGCAAGCCTGGGTCCGCCCAGGGATTGTTCCTGGTCGTATCCGACATCGAGGGTGCGCGCGACGAGCTGGTGCGGCGCGGCGCCGAAGTGAGCGAGGTATTCCATTACGCTGCCAGTCCGGCCCCGTTCGGGGGACAGGTCAGCGGCATCGCGCCCGATCACCAGAGCTACGGCTCGTACGCCACGTTCAAGGACCCGGACGGCAATGGCTGGGTGCTGCAGGAGGTCACCACCCGATTCCCGGGTCGGATCGACGCTGCGGAGACGGCGTTCGGTTCGGTGAGCGATCTGGCGAGCGCGTTTCGGCGGGCGGAGGCCGCCCACGGGGAGCACGAGAAGCGTACCGGACAGCGGGACGCAGACTGGCCGACGTGGTACGCCACGTACATGGTAGCGGAGCAGGCCGGCACCGAACTGCCCGTTTGAGCGACTGTAGGCCTGCACGGATTCCAGGCCGGTCGCAGCACATCGGGTGTGAGCGAGTGGCGAGGGCCACTCCGGGCGCTGTAGCACGCGTAGGTCGGAGCCCGGGGCGGATGAAATGCGTACTGCTTTCGAGGGACACAGCCCCGGTCTCCTCCCCGCGTGCTAACGCGCCCTGCGCGGCCCATCGCCACTCGCAGGACGACGTCTAACAGAGACAGGGTAGCCGACCACGATTTGAAGTACTGTTATGAGTATCCGGCGATGGTGACTGCTCCGGAGGGGCGCGTTAGCACGAGGGGAGGAGACCGGGGTCGGACGTTGGGTTTCTTCAGACTGCCAGGAATCCCCGGGCTCCGACCGACGAGTGCTACAGCGCCCCGGAGGAGCAGCACCAGCGCCGAAATAACTGAGCCAGCTGCGGAATGCTCTGAGTGAAGGAGTCGAGCAATGCGATCTGACATGGTGCCCGGAGCCACCTTTCCGGACTACGAGCTGCCCGATCATACCAGTACGCCCCGGCGGCTGAGCCAGCTCCAGGGCGAGGACCCGCTGATCCTCACCCTCGCCCGCGGTCACTACTGCCCCAAGGAGCACCAGCAGCATCTGGAGCTGGCCGCGTTCTACCCCAAGATCGCCGTGGCCTACACCCAGATCGTGACGATCGCGACGGACGACCACCACACCCTCCAGGAGTTCCGGGCATCGGTCGGCGCCCAGTGGACCTTCCTCTCCGACCCGGAGCGGATGGTCCAGCGGGACCTGGACATCCAGGAGTACACGGATCCCGAGAACAATCCGATGATCCCGCACACCCTGGTGCTCAAGCCCGGGCTGGTGATCCACCGGATCTACAACGGCTACTGGTTCTGGGGCCGCCCCTCGGTAGTCGACCTCTGGCACGACCTGCGGGAGGTGTCGAGCGAGATCCGCCCGGACTGGGACCTGAGCGCGCCTGGCCTGCGCGCGGCCTGGGACGCCGGAGACCTGTCGCCCTTCCACGGGTGGAACAAGCGGGACAGCCGGAAGCCGGCTCCGGTCTGACGGGAGCTACCGGGCCTGTGGGAATCACGCTCGGACCCGCAACAGGTGTGGGTCAGGCGCACAGGGATGCTGCTCCGCTGAATCAGCTGCTAGGTTCTTGTGCCATCAGTTGTTGCGCGAAAGAGCCGGAGCCGGCAAACTGATGGCGGACGCTGGCACGGCTCTGGCTCATGCGGGCGGGACTCCAGACCTACAATTCTTGACTCACAATTCTTGCGCAACTTCGGTTGGGAAAACTCTATGCGATCGATCGCTCTGCGTGCTGCCGTAGCCGGAATGCTGGTGCTGGCCTCAGCCTGTAGTGATGACGGCGGCAGCACCACCCCACCGGACAACGCGGCGCCTAACGCCAGCTTCGCGATACCCTCCTGCGTGGCGGGCGCGGCCTGCAGCTTCACCAGCACCAGCACCGATGATGTCGCGGTGACCGAGTGGAGCTGGGATTTCAATGGCGACGGCACCGCTGATGCTACTACGGCAACGGCCTCCTACACCTTTGCCGCTGCCGGGGATTACGCCGTCACCCTTACTGTCCGGGATGCCGGGGGCCTGAGCGATAACGTCACCACCACCGTCACCGTCGTCGCCGGTGGCGCGCCGGTGGCCGATTTCGCGCTGCCGGCCTGCGTCATCAACGTGGCCTGCGACTTCGTCAGCAGCAGCACCGACGATGTCGCGGTCACCACATGGAGCTGGGACTTCAACGGCGACGCCACTCCCGACGCGACCACGGCCAACGCCGCGTTCACCTATACCGCCCCGGGCGACTACAACGTCAGTCTGACGGTGGGTGACGCCGACGGAAATAGCAACACCAAGACCCAGACCATCACCATCGCTGCTCCTGGGGTCAACACCCCGCCGACGGCGAGCTTCACCTTCAATTGCAATGGAGCCAACTGCAGCTTCACCAGCACCAGCACCGACGCAGCCCCGGGCACCATCACGACGTATGCCTGGGACTTCGGTGACGCCGGCACCTCGAACTTGGCCAATACGCTGCACGTCTATGTGATTACCGCTCCCCAGAGCTTCGACGTGACTCTTACGGTCACGGATAACGAGGGCGCTACCGCCTCGACAACCCAGACCGTTTCCGTGGCCCCGCCGCCGCCCGGCGCCGAGGGCTGCGTCAACAAGGTCCAGGGGAACCCGGCACGAAATCTCATAGACTGCGCCTTTAACGTCCCGGTCGCGTCCACCATGAAGGTCACGATCCTGGGCCTCAACTGCGACATCCCCGGACAGCGGTTCGTGACCCCGCCGCCGATCGGCGATCAGATGTTCCTGGACATCTGCTCCAAGGCGGTGGGCAACTCGATCGGCATCTTCGGCGGTCCGCTGGACGAGCTGATCGTTTATGAGGCCGGCTCGCAGGTCATCGTCCGGTTCGCCCAGGGCTTTGCCACCAGCGAACACCCGACGCTGGTGACCCCCGCCGCTACCTTCGAGGGGACTTTCCCGGACTGGACCATGCACTTCGAGGATGGATCCGAGTCGGGTGAGCCGGGCGAGCCGGACTTCACCGACCTGGTTATCGGGCTCCACGCCACGCCCAAGTAGCAGCCGGCCGCATTCGCGGCCCAACCCAAAATCCTTCGGCCCCTGTTCTCGATCGCTGAGAGCAGGGGCCGTTTGGTCATTAGTCTTGCCACCGCACCAACCGGGGCCGACATTGCGAGCAGAACCCAGGCGAGCGAGGAACCGATGGGAGCCACCACACAAGACATCTTCGGCCAGGCTGACACCGCTGCGCCGGCAACGCCGGGAACCTATGGAGAGCCGCCCAGCGGATTTCGTCTGCCGGAACAGGTCCGCCTCGGACCCGTCAGGCTGCAGGTAAGCGATCTTGCCCGATCGCTAGCCTTCTACCAGGATGTGCTCGGCCTCCGGCCGCTGGACCGGGACACCACCGAGGCGTCTCTGGCTCCGCACGAAAGTGAGATTCCGCTGGTGCATCTCCGGGCCCGAAGGGGTGCGCGTGCGATACCGAAGCGGGGCGCACTCGGTCTCTATCACTTTGCCATTCTGCTGCCGGACCGCCCGTCGCTGGGCCGATTCGTTCGTCACCTGGGTGAGATCAATGCCCAGGCCGGTGCCGGCGACCATCTGGTGAGCGAATCCTTGTATCTCCAGGATCCGGACAATCTGGGGATCGAGGTCTACGCCGACCGGCCGCGGAGCACCTGGCGGCGCATTGGCCGGGAGCTGATGATGGCGACGGACCCGGTGGACTTTGCCGGGTTGATCGAGGCAGCGGGAGAGGAACGGTGGAGCGGCATGCCGGCCGGCACCACGATGGGACACCTGCACCTGCACGTGGGCAACCTGGAGCGGGCTGCTGCCTTCTACTCGGAGGGGCTGGGCTTCGATCGGATGGTCTGGCACTACCCCGGCGCGCTGTTCCTCGCCGGCGGAGGCTATCACCATCATCTCGGTACCAACACCTGGGCGGGAGCCGGAGCCACACCTGCCGCCCCGGATGACGCTCAGCTCCTCGAGTGGACCATCGAGCTGCCGGATCCGGCCGACCTGTCCGCGGCGGGGGCCAGCCTCAGGGGCGCAGGATTTGCCGCAGAGCGGGAGGAGGAGGATCTGGTGACCCGGGATCCCTGGGGTACCGGACTCCGGCTGCGTGTGGCGTCGTAGCTTGGGAAGCGGTGCGGTGGCGGCTAACTTCTAGGCTCGATCGTACTATCGGGGCGGTAGCTCAGCTGGGAGAGCACCTGCTTTGCAAGCAGGGGGTCGCCGGTTCGATCCCGGTCCGCTCCATTCACCGAAGTAACTTCCATTAAACAACTTCAGAGAACATGGCCACCGGCTAAGTCGGTGGGGAGAAGGCTATTTAGTGGCCCTGCCGCTCATCTGGATGAGTGGGTTGCTTTTTAGCGTATCACGATGCTGCCCCGCATGCCAGCAAGGTCAAGGGCCTACAATACGAAACTGTGATTGGTGCACAAATAGTTATAACTGCCTGGAGACTTAAACGTGACCGAGAAGGTGTGGGGAGCGTCGTGGGTGCCGCTCGGCTCGTTGTCGTAGTCGAAGGGATTAACGGGGAAACATTGTGAGAGTGGCCTACCCACACCCAAGTCACAGTCTCCCCCTGCCTGATGATATCCACGGCTGGCTTGCCGAACATGTCGCCACCCTCGACAACGGGAGAACCACTGCCGTTCTGTAGACTGCGGAAATAGTTATTCCGTACTTCCACTACTGCACCCGATGCCGCGGTTGCACTGAAACTGACAGGTGACCCCTCGAGTGGCGGAACTTCCGGTAAGGGTATTTGGCCCCGGCCGAGCTCCGACGGTCCAGCTCTCAACCCGAGCGATCCCGTCCCTGTCGGTCGTCTGCACTCCTCCCGCCAGGTTTCCCCCTCCGAGCCGACGTGAAAGCTCACCGGCACCTGCATCACAGGGTTGCCGGTAATATCCCTGGCCCGAACGGCTGGCGCTTCCGCCACGGCGGTTCCCACAACGGTGATCTGCCCGTCACCACTATCCAACTGCAACTTCGCCGCCGGACCCGCGATCGCATCGGCGGTGAACAATACCGGACTACCTTGCAGCCTGAGTGCCGTTGCGCGCAGCGCGTTGGAGCCTGCCACCGTACCGAGCGTCCACCCACTGAGGCTGGCGGTCCCGTCCGTCCCGGTAATCTGCTGCTCTGTGCTTACACTCCCTCCACCTCGGATTACTTCGAACGTGACGGTGACGTTTGCTACTGGACCCCCTGCACCATCCGTAACTCTGACGGCTGGAGAGATGCCGATCGGCTGGCCAACCACGCCGCTCTGGCTCTGCACCGTCACTGGCACCACCGTCGTTGCAACACCCGAAGCTGGCGTTACCTCGAAGGCTGAGCTGGTGCCGGTTGCCGAGCGGGGGGCGGAGGCGCTCAAGGTATAGTCAGCACCCGGTTGATTGATCTTGATGTCACCGAAGGTAGCCACCCCGTTGTTAGCGGCGGCGGTCGTGGTTCCACTGAGCGTTGCCCCAGCGGAGCCGGATTTGAGCTCGAGAGTGATCGGGGAGTCATCACTCGTGATCACATGACCGGAAGGATCTTCGACTGAGACCTGAACCGCGGGCGAGATGGCCTGACCCGAGATGACTCCGCTCGGCTGAACCGTAAAGACGAGCTGCAGCGCGGCAGGGCCTACGCGCTATCGTCACCACTGCACCCGATGAAAATCCCGACTGCTAGTGGTAGGATGACCAGGCGCATGAAAGGCCCCTGCGTGGTGAGTCACCTGCATACTTCGCGAGTGCGTGCGTGGACGGATTTACTGGAGAGCCGAGTGTTCACTTACGGTGTGGTACCGAGGTTGTCAAGGCAGTAGAAACCGCACAGTTTGATCGACCATCGGGCAAGCTGGAGTGTTCCCAAAACGCGATGATTGCACCAAGAATCGTGGCATCTCGCAAGTCTTGACGCACACCAATTTCATTGTGTCCACCCCGACTCGATCAACTTTTGGACCGCCGCAGTTCTCTCTCCCGATGGAAGTCAGGTAGTCGCGGTCGAACACCATCGTGCGACCGATCCGATTCAGGATCTGGCGGACTGGCATTGCTGCATCTAGATGGGTCGCTGTGCCGACACCAGATGGCGACAACATTCCATTGCTCTGGCGGACGGATGGTTGGATTTACCTCTTCAACCAGCTGCCGAGCTCATTGCCCGTCGTCTGGCGGATGAATCCGACGGTCGCCATCAGGAGGTGGTGGCGCATCTGCCGGTCGCGTGCCGCTTCGGGTTTGTGTCGATGTCGGGCGATGCTCGACGATTAGTGTGCGCCGTTCATCGGTTGGAACCGGACTTGTGGCTGGTGTCCCACTTCGGACCTGGTAACTAGGTCGGATCTTGGCGAGCTGCTCCAGGCAGGGCAGCCGGCAGACGGCAAGCCTAGTCCAGCTGAGTGCAGGTCGGCTTGCTGGTTGCTTGAAGTCCCGGTACCCAGCCGTACGTTATCGTCTCGCCTTACAGAGCCGGAGCAGAAAGCCGGTAAGCAACACGTTCCTCACCCCCTCCGGAGGACGTATGCGCTTCTTCGCTCTCGTGTGGTGTGCCCTCGCCGCGACCCTCACCGCCTGCGCCAGTGACTCCCTCAGCCCGTACCGACACCCCCAGTTACGTCACGGGCCGCGCGCTGGCGCCGGGCCAGGTCGAGAGCGTTGTTCAACTCACCCCCGTCACTGATATGCTCGAGGGGATAGCCATCGATCATCAGGGCACCATCTTCGTGAGCAACCGGCGGCTCGAGGGCGAGACCAGGACTGCTCAGATCCTTCGGATCCGCTCGATGGCAGCGTCTCCGTGTTCGTAACTCTGGACCACGGTCTCGCCAACGACATCCTGTCCCGGCCCACTCGGCCTTGTATTCGACAGCAAGGGTGATCTCTACACCGCGCTCCCGACCGGTCATCCGGACACCCACGGGGTCTGACGAATCCATCCGAACGGTCGCGCCGAGCGTCTGGCGGGATCGGAAGGCATGGTCCTGCCGGACGGCCTGACCTTCGACGCACGCGGCCACCTTTACGTGACCGACGCGGTCGACGGGACCATTTGGCGCTTTCCCCGCTCGGGATTGGGAGCACTCTGGCTCCGGCACGACTTGCTGGCCGCATCACCGGCTCTGGGCGCCAACGGCATTGCGTTCGTTCCCCCCAGACCTCTCTTCGTCGCGAACACCGACCAGGCGCTGATTGCCCGGGTTCCTATCGAGACCGACGGCGCGCCGGGAGAGCCGAACATCGCCGCTCAGGGTTTCGAGCTGCTGGTGATTGATGGACTGGCCGCCGACGTGCGCGGCAATCTCCACGCAGTCATGCCGCTGGCGAATGTGCTAGGCATCTCTCCCCTGCCCGCGGTGAATTCGAAGACGGGTAACATCGTCTCCTCGACCGACCAGGCAGATCGGTTCGACTTTCCCACCAGCCTGGCGTTCGGCAGGGGGCCGCTAGATCACAAGAGCGTCTACGTGGTTAACAGTGGGATCTTTCCCGAAGACCGCCCGGAAGCCGCACCAGGAGTGATTCGCGTCGGTCTCGGCGTACCAGGAGCGCCGGCTCGGTAAGCCGGCTCTTCAAACTCCGATGTATCTATTGATGTATCTAATGAAGGGCGTTCCACGCCAGATTCTCACAGGCCAAGCGTTCGACAACACGGCACAGCGTAGCGTTCTTCCGCTCTTGCTCAGAAGCCGCCTGAAGAGCTTCCCAACACCTCGCCATCGTCGCTCTTAGGCGCTATTGTGCTATACTTCCGCCAAATGCGCGCGTATAGGAATGCTTGTCTACCAGGGCCTTATGGCGTGTCATGGGCGAGCTTTGTATTGATGACGGAATTGTCCTTCGTGAGGACCGTGCTTTCGGTGCGGCAAAATCCTTGCCGTCGTATGAAATCGTTGCATCGAGCTTCCCATTCATCTCCGCCGAGGCACCGCGAGTTGCGAAAACCAGCAACGCGCCGAGAACGCCAAAACAACAGCCAAAACGATTCCTCGGCTTACCTAGCCATCCCGACGTGAGCTCACCTCCCTGTTGAGGAAACTTGCGGATACACATATGAGGGTCGCCCGTCCTTTGACCGAGGCTCGTCTTCCAACGGCGTGGCTCAGCCTTTTAAGGCTGGTTCTGCTGCCATTAGTGTCTGGATTTCCTCGGTAGTATACCCGTGGCCACCCGCGCCGAACTGCCCACTCTTAATCTCGTCGATCAGCACCCACGTGATCTGCCGCATGTTCTCGCCGTACACCGATACCACGGCGTCAGTGATGCGGCTGATAAGCTCCTGCTTCTGCTCTGCGGTAATCGCATTCTCCACCAGCGTTGCGCGGATCAGAGGCATGCTCAGTCTCCTAGTGTGGGTTAGAGACTCATAGGCGCCGTACAAGGATCGTCAATGTCTGACCTGAGTGGAAACCGACAGGGTATGTGCGGACTCGCAAGCAACATGCCTGATTGACGCAGGCTCGAGTGGTAGGATCCTGGTGGTGGACGACACCGAAGCCAACCGGTACACCATCGTTCGTATTCTTCAGAAGGAAGGCTTCGACGTCCGAGAGGCGGACAACGGCGTAGCGGGTCTGGCCCTCGCAACGGAAGATCTGGATCTGATCATCCTCGACATTCACATGCCGGTCATGGATGGGTATGAGGCGTGCAAGCGTCTCAAGGCGGATCCGGCGCTGCGGCCCATACCGGTTCTCCATATTTCGGCGACCTACACCGGCACCAAAGACATCGCCTACGGTTTAGAATCCGGAGCCGATGGGTATCTGACTCACCCGGTCGAGCCGGTCGTGCTGGTGGCCACGGTGCGGGCGTTCATGCGTTTGCGGCAGGCCGATCGCGCGCTGCGGCAGAGCGAGGCTGCGGCTGCGTTCGATCTAAACACATTTTAAACTACTAGTTGGGTCCACAAATAAGCGCCCGCTTAGTGATATCCGGGCAGGCTTTCGGCTCAGAAGGCTGTTGCTGAACCCGAACTCACGGCCGTTCCTCGCCGCGATTCCAGATATAGGCAGCGGTCTTCCATTCCCCATTCTCCTTCTTCCAAACCGTGACGTAATTGCCCGCGCCCTGACCCTTCTGTGGCTTGTCCCAGCTCACCTTGTAGGCGCCCACTTCGTAGGCTATGTCGCCAGCGTCAGCCACCTCCACCTTTCTAGGCTCTCGTTCCAGATCGAATTTCCTGCCGCTGAACTCGCGGGCCCAACGGCTCCGGATGCGGTCCGGTCCGTTGTAGCCGTTGCTACCCTGCGGCAAGTAGAATCCTCCCTCAGCATAGAATCGCCCCACGGCCGTGCTGTCTTTGGCTGCGAGGGCCTCACGCCAGCGCTGTTCCAGGCCGCGGTATCTTCTGTTCCTCGGCTTGTTTATCCACGCTACCAACGCGTTCAGCGCCTGCTGTGTCGCGGACCGCTGTAGTGTCACGGGAATTCCTGCATGCAGCGACTGCGAAAATGAAGGGGATAACGAGGGTCGTTGTGCCGGTGCGCATGGTTTATTCCGTCTAAGATCGTTAAGTAAGAAACCCCAAACTTCAGTAGGGGCAGCATCGCTACCTCACCCTGCACTAAGGTAGTGCTTGCCTGCGGCGGCACCACTCCCTATCTCTGACCTACCATCCTTTTCGACCCTTTTAAAGAGCACACCCGCCCACTGGTTCGAAGCAAGTTTCTGCCTTTCAACACCGGAGAACCTCATGCCCGAGACACTACCACGGGGCGGGCAAGCACGCCCACTCACCCGTTGATGAGATTCGAGCCGCGCTGGATCGGGCGTATAGCGCGCCGACCCATTCCTCTTGCTTTCTTGGAGCCATTATGCGTCATCTAGTCGCAGCTCAAGTCTCGCTTGTGGTGTTTATGCTAGCCTGCTCCAACGAAGCCTCCTCACCTTCTACTGTCGAAACGCAGCTGGCCCGCGGGGCCTCTCCGCACTCACATTCGGCACCGTGGCGGGAATTTCCGCTGCCCGGGCTGCCTCTAAGAGGCATTCTTGTGCTTGCTCGGCCCCGCGGGCTTGCATCCGACTCGCGGGTCACCATTGCCAGTAGTGGCAATGCCACTCTGGTGTGTCGGGTAAGAACGCCCTCGGGACCACCGTCAGCGCTTGTGATTAAGGGAGAGGGGTGTGGCGTAGCGGGGACGGTAACTACCCACATGCGATTCGTGTGGGCGCCCTCCGGCCAGGCAACACTCGTTTGCCATGTTAAACACCCACGGGCCGCATCTTGAGCAGCGACCTCTCGCTCAAGCTTCGATGTTCAGCAGTGGGTTTGAGCGCACTCAATGAGTTGACCTGCCACCCTTATTGTGTTGATGATCGGTGGCTTCTGGCCGTGGCACTTAAAGCGACTCACCAGTTAGCCCCCCTCCTCATTGGGTCGGCCGGTAGCACCGGCGGTAGTTCCGTGGGTGTACTTCGGTTCCTCCCCGTTCCGCTCGGTTCCGGTGGGATGGTGAGGCGCTCCAAGGGCTTCGGTGCTAAGTGCCGGTGGGACAACAAGCGCTGAAGTGGGGTCTCCAACCTTCAAAATCCTGTGCGAATGACTCTGGGTCATGTATGAGGCATCAGGTTTACTGGTGGCCATCCAGTGGCCATTCTCTCATAACTCGCACCTGATCTGTGTGGCATGGGCAGTCACGAACGGGCACCGAACACGCATGAAACGTTCGTCACCGCAATCAGTTGCGAGTTACGCGTTGCTACAGATTGAACGCGTCGCCTACCGCCTGGAAGGGCTTTGCAAGCAGGGGGTCGCCGGTTCGATCCCGGTCCGCTCCACTACATCCCGTTTGCAACCCGCAATCACTCCGTCCTCTTGAACTCACCCGATTTCCTGGGCACCACCGACACCCGGTAATCGGCGCCCCGTTCCTCGATCCGCACCTTGTAGCTGATCCGGATCGCCTCGGCCACGGCTTCGCGCTCCAGCACCTGAATCAGTTCCTCCGGCTTCAGGTGCCGGATCATTGCCTCGTCGAGCCATAGCGCATGGCCCTTCCCCATCGAGCGGGGTTCTTCCTGCCAGACGTAGAAGCCCATGTTGGGGTCCTCCAATTCCCACCGGACCGGATTTACCCGCCAGCCCCGACCCCGCATCCAGGCCGACACGGCAGCCTCGATGTCCGCAGGAATCGGCGGCATCGGGGGTGAGGCTTCAAGTCGAGGGGAATTCCGGGAGCTCAGAATTCCGTCGAAGGTGTGAATCACCTGATGCGCGCCGTCGGCCGGGGCATCGGCTGGATTCCGCACGCATAGGGCGGTTTGCATGCCTGCCGTTCGTGCCGCATCGAGCTCCGCGGGAACATCGGAGATGAAGAGCACCTCGGAGGGCCGGCAGTTCAGCGCCTGCGCGATCCGGGTATAGCTGCGCGGCTCCTTCTTCGGGCCGGTGGTCGTATCGAAGTAGGCCCGGAAAAACTGACTGAGATCACCGGCATTGGTGTTCTTGAAGAGCGATTGCTGGGCCTGGACACTGCCCGACGAGAAGATGGCGATGCCGATGCCCTGGTTGCGCCAACGCTCCAGGGCGGCAGGCACGTCGGGATAGACCTCGCCCTTGAGCTCACCCGAGCGATAACCCTCCTCCCAGATTTTTCCCTGCAGCGACTTGAGCCCGGTGGACTTCCCGTCGCGCCCCATCAGCCAGTGGACGTAGGCCGCTACCCCGCCGGCGTTGTCACGCCACGTCGGCAGCGAGGGCTCGCGCGACTCGATCACGTGCTCGGCGTTGAGCCGGGCGACGTCACCCCGAACCTCGGGATCGTTCCATTGGCGCTCGAGGAATCCCGCTACACGAGAGCGGGCATATCCGAACAATGTTTGGTGGACGAAATCGAGCGGCGTGGTGGTGCCCTCGATGTCCAGCAGGACGACGCCGATTTGCTTCAGCTCGACGCCGTCCGGACCGGGATATAGGAGGGACCCAGGCATAGGGGTTGGTAACCCTTGTCGGCGCCGCTGTCGGTGTAGTGGGGCGTCCATCCCGCCTTGTCCTGGAACAGCCGGATAGCGCGAATGTTCCGGTCGCCGCAGAGATCGAACCAATGCCAGGTGCCGCGCGGTACGCGGATGAGGTCGCCGGCCTCGCACTCGATGGCGATGACCGGGTCGTTGTCCCGGGGATGAATGTGAAAGATTCCCCGTCCCCGAACGATGTAGCGCACCTCATCCTCATCGTGCCAGTGCTCCACGCTGAACTTGGCCAGCATGGCGTCGAGGTTTGGGTGTCTGGGCCGTCACATCGATGACGTCGGCGGTGACGTAGCCGCCGCTCTCCTTCAGACGCTCGATCTCGGGCGCGTATGCGGCCAGCACTTCCTCGACCGATGCCTCGTCGGGGACGCGCTCGCTGTTGGGCCAGCGCACGTAGTCTATGCCGAGGGTCGCCAGATAGCGGGTGACCTCGTCCTGATCGGTCAGGGTGCGCTGCTCGTCGGGAATTCTCACTGTGGCCATGTCATGCCTCGCTTTCGTCCCGTCACTTCGAATAGAAACTCCAGGATCTCTACCTGCCGCTTTGCTTCGGCGAGATCCCGTCCCCAGGTGTAGAGCCCGTGCGACCGGATCAGGAATCCGTGGGCTTCGGGATACGTCGCCAGCAGCGCCTCGATGGATGGAGCTGCGGTTTCCCAATCCTGGGTATTCTCGACTACCGGCAGCCATTCGCGGTGCTCGTGCGTGGCCACGCCGTCGAGTCCCTTCAGCATCTCGTATCCTTGGACCACCAGCCCGCTGCCAGGAGCGTCAGAGAGAATTGTGCCCCAAACCGAGTGGGTATGCAACACCGCCCCGGCCCCACGGGCGCGGACGATCGCCAGATGGAGGCTGACCTCGGCCGACGGGCGGCCGGAGCCGGTCACGACGCCCCCGTGCTGGTCGATCTCCAGGATATCCCCGGGCGAGAGACTTCCTTTGTCCACTCCGCTCGAGGTGATGGCCAGGCGCAGGGGATCGCGGCTCAGCACGGCGCTGAAGTTCCCGCTGGTGCCCAACACCCAGCCACGGCTGTAGAATTGCCGCCCGATGTCGGCGAGCTGGGTCGCCAGTTCCGCACGGCTCATCGCTGAACACTGCTCCATTGCGAGGGGGAATGAGGCAGAACATACTCGTGACTGACATTGCAGCGTAAGCAGCCGCGAGTTTGCCGCCTATCCGGAGGTCACGATGGCTTCGAAGACCAGAAAGGCCGGTTCCAGCAAATCCAGTAAAAGACGAGCAGCTCCCGCAAACGCGCCTCCACTAAGCGGAGCACCTCAGGCAAGGTGAAGAGCTCCAGCAAACGCAGCGGTAAGCGGACCGGATTAAAGGGAGTTCGGCAGAAGGTGGAGAAGGCGCTCAGCTCGGCGAAGTCGAGCGCGGCCCGGGCGGTTAAGAAGGTCAGGGCGAAAATCTCTCGATCGTAAGCTCACGGGCCTAGATCCGTAGTTCGACAGCGCGGCGATGTAGCCCGCCGGGCCCGCCTCGCACATCGTCCGGGCTCCATCGTATTCGAGCTGGATCGAGATGTACCCGCGCAGGAGCTCAGTGTAAGGCTATCGGACGGACCGGTGAGTGCGCTGCTCTCGCCAGGAGAGGTACCGGTTTCGCTGGTAACCGCTGTGGTCTCACAGGGGAGGCGCCCGGACTCGGCCAGTAACTCTGCAGAGCCCTGATGTCATTCGAGCAGAACCGGATGAACCTCAAACACCCGAGGCTGTAACCAGCAGACCCAACGATGTAGTCCACCGTTTCTCCGATGTAGTGCGCCCCACGCGCGCCGTACCCTGCCCGGAGCCGGATGTATGGGATGCGGCGTCGTTTCGCATTGATCCAGGCCGGTCTTCAGGCTATCCGGATGTTCCGGTAGCGGGCATTCACCAGCTGGTAGACGCCATAGGCCACCAGGCCCAGAGCCACCACCACAAAGGCCCAGCGTCCCGTCGCTGCCAAGGTTCGGAGCGACTCTCGGATGCCGCCGGCCTGGGCCGGGTCGTGGTGAAGGGCCGCCCGCCCCAGAAAGAGTCCAATGAGACAGAAGACGACGCCCCTTGCGGCAACGCCGAACCGGCTCACCCCCAGCACCCATCGCTGCGCTCCTGCTGGAAGCTCCGCGAGCTGGAGATGTCGCCGCATTCGGGGCGACCAGGCCCGATAGAACTGGTACAGACCGTACCCCGCAATGCAGAGCGCCGCGACTGCGACCAGAAGCCGGCCGCCCGGGACCTGGAAAGCTCGAGCGGTCCAGTGCGGTGCCTGGCTGCTGGACGCTGCTCCGCGCTGACCCAGAGCCAGACGAATGGCAGTGAGCCCGAGGCCGGCGTGAAAAACCCCGCGGGCCGCAAAACCGGCGCGCATCAGGATGCCCTTGGCGTCGGTGCCGCGCCGTTCGGGATCGGCGATGGCCTGGACCAGCCGCCAACCGGCGTATCCCAGCAGGCCCGCGGCGATGACCAGCAGCAGCGGCTGGCCCAGGCTCGCGCTCTTGACCTGACGCATGGCACCGCTGGTGTCGGTCACGCTCCCGCCCTGGCCTAATCCAGCCTTGGCTGCGAGGTAGCCGATGGTGATGTAGAGCATGCCCTTGGCCGTGTACCCCACCCGGGCCATGCGCTCGATCCAGGGGGCGACGTCGTCGGTTGGCCTCATCCCGGGGAAGGTACCCACTTGACGGCTGCTTGACTCACTGAGGCGACGGTAGATTCACCACTACCGGTACAACATCAGGAGTATCCCATGCGTCGGACCCCAGGCTTCGAGCTCAAACAGTACCCCGTCTCGCTTCTTCTCGCCCTGCTCGCGGCTACCGCCGGCTGCGGCGATTCCCCAGTCGCGCCCGAACAGCCGGCGGTGAGCCCGGCTCTGGCCGTTCAGGCAACCGCGGCGCTGTCCTTCCGCCAGATCAGCGCCGGCATGTACCACAGCTGCGGGGTGACCTACGATGACCTCGCCTACTGCTGGGGGGCCGATGGCGTAGGTCAGCTCGGCGATGGCGCGGTCAACATATCGCAGCGCACCCGCCCAGTCCCCGTCGCCGGTGGTCTGCGCTTCCAGTTGGTCAGCGCCGGGTTTGCGTCCATAGGTCCGGACAATACGCAGACCAGTTCGCTTATGCACCGGTAACGACATCCCTCCCCACCCAACGCGGAGCGGGAAACGGACGAGGGCTCTCACGGCAGGCTCCGCGACATCCCCACAACCTCTCCCCTGGGAGCCTGCCTCCGAACCCCGCCCGTTTCCCGTCGCCTTGCGGGCTGACCACAGGGGATGCAGCGTTCTGTTGGGGATTCAACGGGTTCGGGCAACTGGGCGACGGCTCAACCGCCGACCGTCGGGTTCCCACAGCGGTCAGCGGCCCAAGCTGATCCCTAAAAGACCTCACACCGACGCCCTCGCCGCTTTTGCGGGGATGCCGGTGTGAGGGGCGGGAGTTCATAAAAACAACACACCGACACCCTCGCCGCTTGGGCGGGGATGCCGGTATGAGGGACGGGAGTTCCGCCCTGTTGGGCGAAAAGCTTCAGGTTGTTAGAACAGTACCATATCGGGCGAAGTCATCCAAGATCTTGCCGGTGCCCCGGACGACCGAGGTCAGCGGGTCGTCGTCCATCCGGACCGGCAAGCCGGTCTCATCCATCAGCCGCTGGTCGAGTCCCCGGATCTGGGAGCTGCCGCCGGTGAGCATGATGCCGTTCTCGAGCACGTCGCTGGCCAGCTCGGGCGGGGTCATTTCCAGCGCCCGGCGCACCGCATTGATGATATGGGAGACCGGCTCCTGGATCGCGTCGCGCACGCCTCGGGAATCGATTCGGATGGTCTTGGGGAGGCCGGACACCAGATCGCGGCCCTTCACGTCCATCTCGCCTTCGCGCTCGAGCGGAACCGCCGAGCCAAGGCTGATCTTGATCCGCTCCGCAGTGGGCTCACCGATGAGGAGGCTGTAGGTCTTCCGCATGAACTGGACGATAGCTTGGTCGAGCTCGTCGCCCCCGGTCCTGATCGAGGAATCGCACACGATCCCCGACAGGGCGATGACCGCGATGTTGGTGGTGCCGCCTCCGATGTCGATGACCATGCTGCCCACCGGGGTTTCCACCGGCAGGCCCACACCGATCGCCGCGGCCATCGGCTCGGCCACCATGAACAGCCGCTTGACGCCGGCTGACTGGGCCGAGTCGCGCACGGCGCGGCGCTCGACCTCGGTGATCCCGGACGGGACGCAGACGACCACGGTGGGCTTCACCCGGAGGATGGTCCGGTCGATCACCATCCGGAGGAAGTGGCGCAGCATCTTTTCTGCGACATGGAAATCGGCGATGACCCCGTCCTTCATGGGGCGGACCGCCAGGACGCCTTCCGGCGTGCGGCCCAGCATCCGCTTGGCCTCGAGTCCGATGCCCAGGATGTTGCCGGTGGCCTGATCGATGGCGGCGACCGAGGGCTCGTTGAGCACGACGCCTTCGCCCTTCACGAAGACCAGCGTGTTGGCGGTGCCCAGGTCCACGGCCAGCTCGCTGGCGGGGCGCCAGGTCTTCCGCTTGACCAGCTGTCCGTTCTTGGCCCTGGCATCGGTGAAGAAGGCCTTGGCCGAGGCTACGGCCGGGTTGATGTCGATGGCAGCAGTCACGTTGAGGGATTCCTTCTTCTGGGGTGCCTGAGTGCTTGATGGGCTTGCATATGTCCGCGACGGTTGCGTTTCACCCCAGGGGATGGGCGGTGCACCTGCCCGGCGCATTCTCGAGTATCGGTCGATTTGTCAGAGAGAGAAACAGCAGGTCCGGCGAGATGCTGCGTCACTCAGGCGGGGGAACCGTGCAAAATATGATCCACAGTCAGGCCATGATACCGAGAGCGCCGAGCATCGGCCGGCCCAGGCTCTCGTCTCCCTCTACGCGGACCTCACTGCGGGCCCGCTCCGGGCGAAGGCCCTTGGAGAAGAGCTTCCAGGCAACTTCCTGATCCATGGTCACATGAGCGGCCGGCGAGGGGGCTGAGCCGGTGAACAGCTCCCACCTGCTCGCGCCTTGCGCCAGTGTCCAGACGCCGCCGGCGTCACCGGTGATCTCGAGCCGGACGGCCGTGCCTGGCGGGGCTTCGACCGGGCGGTAGGTGAAGGGCAGGGCGCGGACGAAGATGTCGAGTGTGGGATGGAGCCAGCGCCGCTGGCTCAGGGCGAGGGCTCCGACGGCCTCCCTGATCTGCTGCTGGTGGAGCCATCGCTCGGTGTACTCCCGCCCGAGGTCAAACCAGTTGAGCGAGCGCTCCTCACCGGCCCAGGCGACCCCGATGGTGGCGGGTGCCTCGGGGTCGAGCGAAGCGAAGTAGGCATGCAGCTGCGGCTCCGCCAGGTCGAGGAGATCCATGAGCACTCGCGGGCTGACCCGGCGCATGGTGCCAACCCACTCGGCGT
The DNA here is from genome assembly GCA_963842945.1 of uncultured Gemmatimonadales bacterium. Lineage (GTDB taxonomy): Bacteria > Gemmatimonadota > Gemmatimonadetes > Gemmatimonadales > GWC2-71-9 > CAVVWJ01. Next base: position 152,408 of record CAWJIM010000024.1, on the reverse strand, counting down.
TGAGCTGATTGAGATAGCCGACCAGGTCGGCATAATCCGCGAAGGTGCGTCTCGGCCCGGTCTGGAGCCGGTCGCGGTCGAAGGAGAGCCGCCGGAGACAGGTGTCCAGCAGATGGGCGACGATGTCCTTCACCGACCAGAGCGCACAGGCGGTGGGCTTCAGCCAGTCCGCCGGCTCGAGGCCTCTGAGGAGCGTCATCAGCTCGCGATGCAGGCCGGGAAACAGCGGCACCAGGTTGACGGGACCGACGGGGTTCAGCGCGGATTGCTGCATAATTCAGAACCTCGTTCGGCTAACGTCGCTGATGATGGTCGCAGGTGGAACGGGCCTGGGCGCTCTGGCACGGCTCCGCGACAGACCCCGGCCAGACCGAGCCCCCTGGGAGCCTGGCCTCCGAGCCCAAGCCCGGTCCACCTCGCTCCTCGCCGTGCTAACGCGCCCCTCCGGAGCAGACCAGCGCCGGATGCTCATGACAGCATTGCTCTCGTTGACCCCTCTTCGGCACGGAATGATATTTCGCGGATTGAGCCAGAACGAATCTGGAATGTGAGATGTCTTCAGCGCGAGGAGTTGGTCATGGCGTTCACCCTTCCCCCTCTACCGTACGACTACAAGGCGCTGGAGCCGCATATCGATGAACAGACGATGCGGCTGCATCACGACAAGCATCACGCAACCTACGTCAACAACCTGAACGCGGCACTCGAGCCCCACCCCGACCTGCAGAACAAGTCGCTGGAGGAGCTGCTCGCCGGGGTAGACCGGCTGCCCGAAGCCATCAAGGCGCCGGTGCGCAACAACGGCGGAGGCCACGCCAATCATACGATGTTCTGGGAGATGATGGCGCCGGGCGGAGCCAAGGAGCCGAACGGCGAGCTGGCCGACTCCATCAACAGCAGCTTCGGCGGCTTCGCCCAGTTCAAGGAGCAGTTCGCCAAGGCCTGCACCGGACGGTTCGGCAGCGGCTGGGGCTGGCTGGTGGCCGACCGAAGCGGGAAGCTCAGCATCGAGAGCACGCCCAACCAGGACACGCCGCTGATGACGCGGGAAGATTCCGGTGCTCGGATGTGATGTCTGGGAGCATGCGTACTACCTGAAATACCAGAATCGCCGGCCCGACTACGTGGCGGCGTGGTGGAATGTGGTGAACTGGACCGACGTCGCGCGGCGCTTCGAGAAAGCGCGTGGGCGCGAAAAGGCGATGCGCTGACGCGCTGACGTCATGGCCTCGCTCCCGCCGTCGGGCACTCCAGCATCCGATTTCACCCTGCCATCGACGGCGGGGGTGGACATGACCGCGTTTACCTCGGTCTGCACCCGCCGCCAGAATGAGGAGCTGTTCGCGCAACTGGAGGCCCACCGACGATCCGCGTAAGGGCACCACAGATCGCGGCGCTCTGGATCGGCCTCCTGATGGTGGGGTGCCAGATCGAAGATCGTACCCCCACCGGGTCTCGCCGTGACGAGGACACCATTCAACATCTGCTCAGCCGCTACGCCCGACGTCTCTCAGCCAGGGACTGGAGCGGAGTGCGCTCGCTGTTCTGGCAGGACGGGAGCTACGCCGGCCCCATCGGTCCGGGCGCGCCGGCGAGCTACCATCAGGCGGTTCCCATCGACGCCGCACTGCGGAGCATGGAGCGGTGGCTCCGCGGGGTGGAGCCCCGGAACTTCGATGTTCGGGTGGTGCGCACTGATCTCAGGCAGGACGGAGATCTAGCCGCGGCCTGGCTGACCACCCGGCGGGTCACTCCGTCGGGACCGACTGCCATCGAGGGAGACTGGGTCGAGCACATCGTGCTCCGTCGGATCGACGACGACTGGCGGATCCTGAGTGTGGCCGTGGCCTCTCCCGGCCGGCGGAGCCCCCATTGAAGACGTCCGATGGAGTGGCGCTGGTGGGCCAGGCAGCCAAACTGCTCAACGCCGGCGGAGAAGCGGGTGACGCGCTGGCCGCCGTGGTGGAGCTGCTCCGGACCGGGCTGCCGGCGGACCAGGTGATGGTCTGGTTTCGCGATCCGCAAACCAGTGGATTCCGAGCGGTGAGCTCGCCCCTGGAGAAGAAGGGAAGCCGGCCCTGGTGGAGTCGCTGCAGGCCATTCCCCGCAACGGCTCGGGGATACGGCTCTCGCTGGAGCACGAAGAGGCGCTGATGGGGCTGCTCGAGGTGGTTCCGGAGCAGGACCCGGAACAGCGCGAGATCCTGGTCATCATCGCCGACCTGCTGGCGCCCTACCTCGCCTCCTTGGCGCTGTCGGCCGATCTCGCGATCGAGGTTGCGGCCCAGTCCCGCGAGATCGAGGAACAGCGGCGGTTCATCAGCCTGGTGATCGACAGCCTGCCGGTGGGACTCTACGTGATCGATCGGGATTATCGGATCAAGCTCTGGAACCGGCAGCGGGAGGTCGGCGCACCCGGCCTCAGGCGGGATGAGGTGGTAGGCCGGCGGGTGTTCGAGGTACTGACGCGTCAGCCGGCGGAGATGCTCCGGGCCGACTTCGACCGGGTCTTCCAGACCGGCGAGATCGTGCAGGACGAGCTCGACGTCACCCTCGGTGGCGAGCTCCGGTCCTTCCGCCTGAGCAAGATTCCGATGCGGCTCGACGGCGACGAGATCAGCCACGTCGATCACCATCGGTGAGGACGTGACCGAGTCGCGCCGGATCCAGGGGCAGATCATGCAGAGCGAAAAGCTGGCGGCCATCGGCCAGCTTGCCGCCGGCGTCATGCACGAGATCAACAACCCGCTGGCGACCATCAGCGCCTGCGTCGCCGCGATCAGCGGGCGGCTGGACGCCCTGAAGCCGGCCGAGCGGACCAGGGTGGATGAGTATCTGGAGATCATCGACAAGGAAGTCGACCGCTGCACCCGGATCGTGGATGGCCTGCTCGACTTCAGCCGCCCCAAGGGAAAGGCCAAGGCCAGAGTCGTATTGAACGCGGTTCTGGAGGAGACGCTGTTCCTGCTGAAACACCATCAGAAGTTCAAGCGGCTCACGCCTGGTCCGGGAGCTGGACGGCTCGATTCCCCCCATCACCGGGAACGCGGAGCAGCTCACTCAGGTGTTCATGGCGCTGATGCTGAACGCCGTGGACGCCATGAACGAGGGCCGGGGAAAGCTCACGGTGCGGACCGGACGCAATCCCAACCAGGCGGACGAGGTGGTTGCCGAGATCGAGGACAACGGGGTGGGCATTCCCCGGGCAGACCAGTCCAAGATCTTCGAGCCGTTCTACACCACCAAGCCGCCCGGGGCGCGGCACCGGGCTGGGGCTCTCCATCTGCTACGGCATCGTGGAGGACCACCGGGGCCGGATCGAAGTGGAGAGCCAGCCCGGCCGGGGATCGACGTTCCGGGTATTTCTGCCGGTCCATCCATGAAAATCCTGGTGGTGGAAGACGACCGCACCGTGGGCCAGTACGTCAAGCGCGGTCTGGAGGAGCAGCGCTATCACGCCGATCTGGTGGACGACGGCATGGAAGGGCTGCGACTCGCCTCGGGCGGGCGCTACGATCTGATCGTGCTGGACCTCCGGCTGCCGGAGATGAACGGCCTGGAGGTGTTGCGCACCCTGCGCGACCGGGGAAACACCACGCCGGTGCTGGTGCTGACCGCGCAGGACGCGGTGGACTTCAAGGTGCAGGCGCTCCGCTCCGGCGCCGACGACTACGTGACCAAGCCGTTTGCCTTCGAGGAGCTGCTGGCCCGGGTGGAGGCGCTGGGCCGCCGGCCCAAGGAGATCCGCTCTCCGGTGCTGAAGGTGGGCGACCTGGAGCTGGACGGTGAGACCCGGGAGGTCAGGCGGGGCGGCGAGCGGATCGAGCTCACGCCCAAGGAATACACCGTGCTGGAGTATCTCATGCGGCACGCCGGCAGGGTGATGTCCCGGACGCTGATCACCGAGTATGCCTGGGACTATCACTTCGACCCCGGCACCAACATCGTGGACGTGGTGATCAACCGGCTGCGCAAGAAGGTGGACACCGGGCACGCCCAGAAGCTGGTGCACACCGTTCGCGGCGTCGGGTACGTCGTAAAGGCCTGACATGGCGACCATCCGCCTGCGACTCACCTTCTGGTATACGGTGGCGCTCGCGGTGACGGTGCTGGCATTTGGAACCGCGCTCTACATCGAGCGCCGGCAGGCCAGCGTGCGGGAGCTGGACCAGCGCCTCACCCTCGAAGCGGACCTGGCGCAGCGCTGGCTCGCCCAGTCGTACAAGGTGCTGGGCCGGATCGTGACCACGTCCAATCTCAATCCCACGCTGGACCCCGGAATCAGCGCCTACCTCGAGGCCGCGCGCGACTACCTGATCGTCGCCGACACCGCCGGCCAGCTTCTGGCGCTCTCCGACATTGCCCGGGGACTCAGCGCGCCGGCGCTGGAGAGCCTGACCGCGCCGCTCGACACCCTGCCTCTCAGCCGCCATTCAGGCGCTGATCAACGTGGGCCCGCCGGTGGGCAGCATGCAGTATCTGGTGACGCCGATCGACAACGCCGGCCCCGCCATCGGCGGGCTCCTGGTGGCCACGCCCACCCGGCAGGCCTCGTTCGGACCGTCTGATCTGCTTCGCTCGATGCTGCTGATCGCTCCGGTGATCCTGGTGGGCGCCATCCTGGTGGGGAACTGGCTGGCCGGCACCAGCCTGAGACCGGTGCAGGGCATCATGGACGAGGTGGACGCCATCTCCGACGGCACCAGCCTGCACCGGCGGCTGGCGGTACCGCTCAGCGGCGACGAGATCGTCCCGGCTGGCCGCGACGGTGAACGGCATGCTGGCCCGGCTGGAGCGCAGCTTCTCCAGCCTGCACCGCTTCACCGCCGACGCCAGCCACGAGCTCAAGACGCCACTGATGGTGCTGCGGGCCGGGGTGGAGCGGGCGCTGATCCATCCGGGGACGCCGCCGGAAATGCTGCAGTCGCTGGACGAGACACTGGCCCAGATCAATCAGATGACGGAGATGGTGGAGAACCTGCTGACGCTCGCCCGGGCGGATGAAGGCCGGGCCCCGCTGGCGGTGGAGGAAAGCGATCTCCGGGAGGTGGTGGCGGATGTGGCGGAGACCGCGGGAATGCTGGGCGAGCAGGCGGGGGTGAGCGCGGTGCACAGCATGCCCGAGACCCCGGTCCGGCTGGCGGTGGACCGGCACCGGATCCGGGAGATGCTGCTCAACATGGTGACCAACGCCATCAAGTACACGCCCCAGGGCGGGACGGTGGCGTTGAATCTGGAACAGGACGACGGAGCGGTGACGTTTACCGTGCGGGACAGCGGCATCGGCATCGCGCCCGGCGACCTGCCGAACATCTTCGACCGGTTCTGGCGGGCGGACCAGGCCCGCTCGCGCACCGGCGCGCGCCCCGGCACCGGCCTGGGCCTGGCGATCACCAAATGGATCGCGGAGGCGCACGGCGGATCGATCACGGTGCAAAGCCGGCCGGGGCGAGGTTCGACGTTTATCGTGCGATTGCCGAAGCCGAATTCGAAGTCCGGCTGAAACCAGGCAGGACAGCCGCAGGGCGTAACCGAAGGTTCAATGCGAGACCGCTTTGCGAGCCAGGAATGCAACTCCGCGAATTCACCACAGAGGCACAGAGGACACAGAGGTAACGTCATCCATTGATGATCCGGTAGATACCGGCGCGAAGTACTTCAACATTGAAATTGATCAGCAAGCCAAGGCGGTAACCCGTCAACTTTAGATAGGTGAGTACCTGGGCACGGTGAATGGGAAGTACCTTTTGAACTGCTTTGACCTCGATGATCACGTTTGCGATTACAAGATCCAGCCGGTAGCCGCATTCCACTTGAAGACCTCTGTATTCCACTGGCAGTGAAACCTGCCTCTTGTGGTCGATTCCCCGGAATGACAATTCTCTACTGAGACAAGCTTCGTATGCTGATTCCAGGAGGCCTGGTCCAAGTTGCCGGTGGACCTCGATGGCTGCACCCACGATGTCGTGAGTCAGTTGGGGAGCCGGACCCTCTGTGTCCTTTGTGCCTCTGTGGTGAATCATTGGCTAAGACTCGACCCGGTTCTGCCTGTCGTGACAATCCTGAACCATCCAGTGCGGTCCGCAGTTACGCAGACACCGTACTGCGGACGTTGCTTGCCAAAACCCGGGCGAGGGATAACGTAGGCCGAGGCCGTGTGAGTCAGATCACGCCGCAGTTCTGTAGCTCAGAGTAGGGTTGTGTCCGCCCTTCGGATGCAGCAGTTGCAGTTGCTAATGCGGCTGTAATCGAAATGACATCTGAGGGCAAAGCAGGTGTTTTCAGCGCGCCTTACTTTCCGGGCACGATCACCCTCCCCCTGGAGGTAGTTGCGTGTTCGAGAACCTGATCGAATCCAAGCAGAAGAATCAGCGCACGGTTGGACAGACGGTTCTATCGTTCCTGATCCACGGCCTCATCATCTTCGGCGCCATCAAGGCGACGCAGGGCGTGGCCGAGAGCGTGAAGAACCGTCCGGTGGACACCACCATGGTGTTCCTCAAGCCGCCGGAGCCCCCCAAGCCGCCGCCGGACCAGCCCCCGCCGGACGTGGTGGTTGCGGCCAACCCGCCGCCCAAGGGGTTCCAGACGGTGGTGGCGCCGACCGACATCCCCAAGGACATTCCGCCGATCGATCTGAACGAGAAGCCGTTCGATCCCCGGGACTTCACCGGTAAGGGTGTGGAGGGCGGCATCGGGACCGGCGTGGCGGGCGGTACCGGTCCGGTAACCGGCGAAGTGTTCCTCGAGGCCCAGCTGGATGACCCGGTGCAGGTCATCTCCCAGCCTCAGCCGCGCTATCCGCCGGTGCTGGCGAGCGCCGGAATAACCGGACGGGTCGAGGTGCAGTTCATCGTGGACACCACCGGCCACGTGGAAGGCAACTCCTTGAAGATCATGAAGACCAGCCACCCGGCCTTCGGCGAGCCGACCCGGGAGGCCATTCTCAAGAGCGTCTTCAAGCCGGCCAAGTTCAAGGGGCGGCCGGTCCGGCAGTTGGTCCAGCAGGCAGTCTCATTCAAGCAGCAATAGCGCTCGCAGCCGTAGCTTTCGTTCCCCCTGGAGGCAACACAACATGAGTGTAGATCTACTTCACCTGTGGGGTCAGATGGGTGCCTTCGCCAAGGGCATCGTGGTCGTCCTGGCGATCATGTCCATCTATTCCCTCACCATCGTCATCACCAAACTCATCCAGCTGAAGCGGAGTGAGCGCGAGACCCGGAAGTTCGCGCCCCAGTTCTCCCGCGCCATCCAGGAGGAGAACCTGGACCAGGCGATCGCGCTGGCGGAGAAGAACAAGAAGAGCCACCTGTCGCGCGTCGTGGGCGAGGCGCTCTTCGAGGTGAAGCCGCTGCTGCGGGACCGCGCCACCATCACCGCCGCCGACATCAACTCGGCCGAGCGGGCGGTCGAGCGGCAGATGCTGATCGTGTTGTCGGAGTTCAAGCGCGGACTCGGCGTGCTGGGTACGGTCGGCTCGACCGCGCCCTTCGTCGGACTGCTCGGCACCACCATGGGTATCGTGAACGCGTTCGTGGGCATGGCGCAGCAGGGCGCCTCGGGCGGTCTGGCCGGCATCTCCGCCGGTATCGCCGAAGCGCTGATCACCACGGCCTTCGGCCTGATGGTGGCGATTCCCGCGGTGTGGGCCTACAACTACTTCACCACCAAGATCGAGAATCTGACGGTCGAGATGACGTACGGCTCCAAGGAGCTGATCGACTACCTGATCAAGAGCGTGGGGAGCGAGTTCGGGCGTTCGATCTTCACCAAGGAATTCCAGGCCCAGAAGGCGGTGACCGGCAGTGGCCATATCCACGGGTAGCGGCGGCGCCGGCGGGACGGCGGTCAAGTCGGACATCAACGTCACGCCGATGATCGACGTGATGCTGGTGCTCCTGATCATCTTCATGATCGTGACCCCACTGATCGCGGCCGGGTTCAAGGCCACCCTGCCCAAGGGAAAGAACCTGGATCCCCGGCCCGAAGGCGAGAACGAAGTCGTGCTGGGCATCGACCAGAGCGGGAATTATTTCCTGAATGGCCGGCCCATCCCGGGCGGCGCGCTGGAGGACCAGCTTCGCTCGACCTTCGCTTCCCGGACCGAGGACAAGATCCTGTACTTCAAGGCCGACAATCAGCTGAAGTACTCCAAGGTACAGGAAGCCGTGGAAACGGCGCGGCGCTCCGGCGTCCGGGTCATGGCTGCGATCACCGAACCGAACAAGGCGGTCGTGTTCGGCGATGACGACAAGAAGGAGAAGAAGTAACCATGGCAATGACCGCAGGGGCCTCCTCCGGTGGGGTGCAGTCGGACATCAACGTCACGCCGATGATCGACGTGCTCCTGGTGCTGCTGATCATCTTCATGATCACCCAGCCCTTGAGCCGGATGGCGCTGGATGTCCAGGTGCCGCCGCCCGATACGCCCCAGACGACCAAGGCACCGCCCAGCCAGATCGTGCTCGAGCTGGCCGACGGCGGAGGCTACTCCATCAACGGCCAGCCGGTCCCCCGGGACCAGCTGGACACCCAGATCCACGCGATCTACGATCAGCGTCCGGCCAAGCTCTTGTTCATCAAGGCCGGACCGAACCGGCTCTATCAGGATGTGATCGAGGCGATGGACGTGGCCCGTGGCGCGGGAGTCCAGATCATCGGGTTCACCCCCCGGGAGGCGGAGAAGCAGCAGGCAGGCGCCGAAGTAGGACGGGAAAGGCGGGAAGGACGGGAAGGGCGGGAAGGTGTGCTGACATGGGAGAGGAGGCAGTCAGGGAGAACACCCCCGACTGCCTCTTTTTCCTGACTCGCATACCTTCCCGTCCTTCCCGACTTTCCCGTCTTTGCCGTCCTACGCCGTGCTCTCGTGTCCCGCTGCAACGTCACTGGTGTATGTTCAGTCGAACGCTTCTCGTCCTCCAACCTGAGGCAGCCACGCGCCCGTCTGCGCCATTCACCCTCAAGCCGCCAGTTTCCCGCCAGCGCCCACTCGGGCTGATTCTGTCCCTGGGATTGCACGTTGTGTTGCTTGCAGCGTTGGTGGCCAGGGGAGAGAAGATCTGGGGCCGGACACCGGCTCCCGGTTTTCCGGGACGGTCGGGCAGTGCGAGCGCCGGTGGCGGTGGCGGAGGTCCCCGGGTGGCGTATATTACGCTGCCTTCATTACCGAAGGCGGAAACGCCTCCGGCGCACAGGCCACCTCCTCCCGTTCCGACTCCGCGCCCTGTTGTCAGTCGTCCGGTTCCTCCGCCCGAGCCCAAGGTCGTCGCGCCGGAGAACGCGGACACCAGTGCGAGTCGGCAGCCGGCGGTTGCGGTCGCTGACACGGCTCGAAGCGGAGGCGGCGGAGCAGGGGCCGGGAATGCCGGCCAAGGTGGTCAGGGCTCCGGCAAGGGAACGGCGGGAGCGGGCGGCGGCACCGGCGGTGGTGGTGAAGGCGGGAAGGCGCGGCCTCCCGAGCCTCGCGACATGGCCTTCCCCTTCGACAATCCGCCCAAGGAGTTGCGCGGGCTTTCGCTCAACGTGACCTTCTGGGTTCGGCCCGACGGAAGAGTCGAGCGCTACCTGGTCGAACCTCAGATCAAAGATCGCGACTACGCCAAGAAGTTCGACGAGGTCATGCGCGCCTTCCGCTTCACCCCGGCCCGAGCGCCGGACGGAACCTCAATTCCCGGCACCACCAGAATCTCCTTCACTCTCCCTGGAAAGAGCAGCTCGTGACTGCTGCAGCCAAGCCACCTGATCCCGACAAAGCCAAGCGGTCGAGCTCCGGCTCGACTGCATCTCATAAGCCCACGATAAGCCGGCTCTTCGTCCGGAAATCCATCCAGGACTGCGAAGACGACATCCGGGAGCGGGGCGGTCTCCGGCGCTCGCTCAACAAGTGGCATCTCACCGCGCTCGGAGTCGGGGCCACGATCGGCGCCGGAATCTTCGCCACCACCGGCACCGCGATCGTGGGCGATCCGCTGCGCCCAGGGGCGGGCCCGGCCATCGTCATCTCCTTCCTTCTGACCGCACTCACCTGCGGATTCGCCGCGCTCTGCTACGCCGAATTTGCCGCGATGGTCCCGATCTCGGGATCGGCCTACACCTACGCCTACGCCTCGCTGGGCGAGCTGGTGGCCTGGATCATCGGCTGGGACCTGATCATCGAGTACGCGGTGGGCAACATCGGAGTGGCCATCGGCTGGGCCGGTTACTTTCGCGAGCTGCTCTCCCATTTCGGAATCTCATTGCCGGCCTGGCTCGCCACGGACTATCGCTCCGCCCACATGGCCGCCCAGGCGGTGGCTTCGGGGGCCACCGATGCCTCGTCCACCTACCTGGCCTCGGCCCTGACGACGGCACCGCATCTGTTCGGGTTCCCGGTGATCGCCAATCTGCCGGCCTTTCTCGTCGTGGCGTTGATCACCGTGATCCTGGTCATCGGCATCCGGGAGTCGGCCAACTCGAACAACGCGATGGTGCTGCTCAAGATCGGGGTGATCCTGTTCTTCTGCGCGGTCGGGCTCACCCTGATCAAGCCGCACCACTGGACCGATCCCGCGCTGGGCGGCTTCGCCCCCAACGGCTGGGCCGGGATCAGTGCGGGCGCGGCGATCATCTTCTTCAGCTACATCGGCTTCGACGCGACATCGACCGCGGCGGAGGAAGCGAAGGACCCGGCGCGGGACATGCCCTTCGGCATCATCATGAGCCTGGTGGTCTGCACGGTGCTCTACATCGTCCTGTCGCTGGTCATGACCGGGATGGCGCCGTGGAACCGGCTGGGCACGGCCGAGCCGATGATCACCGCGCTCGCGCTGGCCGACGGCTCACCCCGGCTGCTCAGCATCTCGCGATTCATCGTATCGCTCGGCGCGGTGGTCGCCATGAGCAGCGTGCTGCTGGTGTTTCAGCTGGGCCAGCCCCGGATCTTCATGTCGATGGCGCGGGATGGCCTGCTCCCGCCGTTTCTGGCGCGGGTGCATCCCCGCTTCAAGACGCCCTACATCGGCACCATCATCACCGGCACCTTCGTCGCGACCTTTGCGGCATTCGCCAACATCGCCGAGGTGGTGGACCTCACCAACATCGGGACGCTGTTTGCCTTCGTGCTGGTGTCGGCCGGTGTGATCGTGCTCCGCCGGATCGAGCCCAACCGGGTGCGGCCATTCCGGGCGCCGTTGGTTCCCCTCACCCCGATCATCTCGATCGTGGCCTGTCTCTACCTCATGCTCCAGCTCCCGACCCTCACCTGGATCCGGTTCGGCATCTGGCTCGCTCTTGGCCTGGTGATCTACGTGCTCTATGGAATCCGGCACAGCCGGGTTGGTGGGCGGTTTTCCCAGGACAAGCCGGCGGGCGAGTTAGAGCTCGACCGATTCGGCCAGTCGCAGCGCGCCGGCGACGGCGTCCACCGGCGCTTCGGTAGGCTGAAACGCGGACTCCTCGCGGAGCTTGGCGAGGAGCGCCTGGCGGAGCGGCTGATGGCCGTTGAGCAAGCCGCCGGTAATCGCCACTGGCACCGGTGGCGTGACCTCCATCTTGGGCAACAGGCAGATGGCGAGCTGGGACAGCTCTCGCGCCGCATAATCGGCAATACCCTTGTGCCAGGGTGTCGCCCCCGGCACCGACCTCGAGCACGTGGGGAGCGAGGGCCGCTACTTCGGCGGGCGAGGCCCCGGCCGCCCAGCGCACCAGAGCATCGAAGTCGGCGCTCCGGGTGACCTGCAGGATCCGCTCACTCAGCGCGGTCGGGGGACTCCGGCCGTCGCGGGCGCGGCTCACGGCGCCGAGCGACGCCCGTCCAATCGCGTAGCCACTTCCCTCGTCGCCCATCTGCCAGCCGTAGCCGCCCATCCGGTGGCGGTTCCCTGTCTGATCCCGGCCTACCGCGACGCTTCCGGTGCCCGCGCTTACCACGATGCCGGGCCCATCGGCGAAGGCGCCGGCCAGGGCGACCTCGATGTCGGTGGTGACCATCACGTGGGAGGCGATGTTCTCGTTCCGTAGCGCGGTGCGCAACTCGTCTCGCTCCGGCTCCCGGCCCGCACCGGCCGCACCCACCACCAGCACGTCGCCCCGAAGCCGGCCGGCGCTGGACAGCGCGGCCCGCACCACTTCCACAATCGTGCTGGCCGACGCCAGTGCCCGGCCCGGCCGAACCGCGGCTCCGGGCCCGTCGGCGCGACCCACGATCTTCCCGTCGTGAGACACACCGACTGCGGTCTTGGTCCCTCCGACATCCGCCCCGATCAGGGTTTTCGGCATTTGACGTTCCGAGTAAAAACTTTGCCGCAGATGAACGCAGATAACGCAGATAACGCGTTCAGTCACGGCTGATTGCCGAGCTGGTGCTGACCCGGATGCGGCTGGCGGAGTATCCGCGATGAGCGCATCTGCGTTTATCTGGGCAACGTTATCTGCGGCTAAGCGTTGCCTGCCGTGACGGGGGAAGGTAGCTGAGGGAGACGCCGGTGGCGACACACAGGAAGGTGCCCAGGGGGACGTACCAGGGCCAGGCAAGGCGGCCGAGCGGGGTCAGCCAGGCCGGCCCTCCGAGTGCCGACAGCTGGCGGGCGAAGACCACGATCAGCATCGCGCTGACCGTCACCGCAACGGCCGCCACCACATCGCGGCTTCGGGCCCGAGGCCAGCGGGTGGCCAGGAGATAGGTGCCCAGCAGCGGCCCGTAGGTGACCGAAGCGATCGAGAGCGCGAGCACCACGACCGGAGTGTCTTTGCCGCTGGCGGCGAAGTGAAAGAAGAGCGCTCCTCCCACCAAGGCCAGTGCCCACATGGCCGAGAGCAGCCGGCCGACCTGAGCAGTGGGCGGGATCCTGCCGGCCGGTCCAGGACGCGTACAGGTCATGCGTCGCCGACGAGGCCAGCGAGTTGATGGCGGAGCTGTGGGTCCCCATGGCCGCGGCCAGGATCCCGGCGACCACCAGGCCGGCCAGTCCGGTGGGCAGATAGTGCAGGACGAACGAGGGAAACAGCTCGTCTCCGGGCACACTCGACGGCGCCAGCCCAGCGGCCCAGATGGCTGACCCCACCAGCAGGAAGAGGGCAAACTGCAGGATCACCATCACCCCCGAGCCGATCAGCGCGATGCGGGCGTCGCGCAGCGAGCGGGTGGCCAGCAGTCGCTGCACGATGAGGTGGTCGGTGCCGTGTGAGGCGGCGGACAACAGCGCTCCACCCACCAGCCCACCCAGCAGCGTGTAGGTGTGGGTGAAGTCCACCTGAGCATCGATGATTCTGAGCTTCCCCGCCTGGCCCGCCAGGTCGAGCGCGTGTCCTGGGCCACCCGCGATGCTCCACGCCACCAGCAGGGCCCCGATGCCTCCTGCCAGATACACTGAGAGCTGGAGCACGTCGGTCCACACCACCGCCTTGAACCCGCCGAACCAGGTGTAAATCATGGTGACGATCCCCATCACCACGATCGAGGTGGGCATGCTCCAGCCGGTGACCAGCGCCAGCGGAATCGCGCTGGCGAACACCCGCACGGCATCGCCCAGGAATCGGGTGACCAGGAAGACGGTAGAGGTAAGGCGGCGTGTGCCCACGCCGAAGCGCGACTCCAGCCGGGCATAGGCGGTCTCCTGCTCGCCCCGGAAGTATCCGGGCAGGAGCCAGCGGGCGACGGCGATCCTGCCGATCAGATAGCCAAAGGTGAGCTGGAGAAAGGTCAGGTCGGAGCGCGCGCCGATCCCGGGCACCGAGATGACGGTGAGCGCCGAGGTCTCCGTGGCGACGATGGAGAGGAGAATGGCCCAGGCCGGCAGGTCTCGCGCGCCGAGAAAGTAGTCGGTCGCGCTTCGTTGGCGCCGGGCCACCCATAGGCCGAGGCCCAGGGTAAAGACGAAGTAGAGTACGACGACGACGAGGTCGGCGTGTGCTCAAGAGCGTGAGCGGTGAGCGGTGAGAAGGTAAGCGGTGAGCGGTGAGCGGGCAGCGCGACACGCGAAGGCGGCCAGAGAATCCGATCTTCTCTGGCCGCCCGCTTACCGCTCACCGCCTACCGCTCACGCAGTAAAGCTGCTGCCGCACCCGCACCCGCCGGAGGCGTTGGGGTTGTTGAACGTGAAGCCGGAGCCCTGCATCGAGGTCACGTAGTCGATGGTGATGCCGGTGAGATACTGGGCGCTGAAGCCGTCCACGAAGACCCGGACGCCGTTGACCTCCGCCACCATATCATCTTCCAGCGGCCGCTCTTCGATGTTCAGGCTGTACTTGAACCCGGAGCAGCCACCGGGAAGCACGCTGACCCGGAGGCCGGCGCTCTCGGCTGGAACCTGTTCCTGGGTGATGAACTTCTGCACCTCTTCGGCCGCCCTCGGCGTCAGCACCATGCTGAAGCCGGTGGCGGGGGACTGCTGCTCGACACCGCTCATTCTATCTCCTTCGGTCAGCCCCACTTAGGGGAAGTCTGCCAGCGGGGAAACCTCAGTTGGACTGAGAGAATTCTAAGTCGCCGCCGCGGGTCCTGTCAACGTTGGCGATATACTGCTGATCGGCCCGCAAATTACGCTGAATCAACGCGAAAGCCGCCACCGCGCCGACCCCGTAGAGCAGGGCTTTCAGGTGGGAGCCGGTGAGCAGGGACCCGATGCCAACCAGGGCGCAGTACACCGTGGCGAGGCCGGCTACCCAGTTCACCCAGGACAGGGCGCCCCCGGGTATGGTGTCGCCGGCAAATCCCAACCGAGCCGAGACCGGCCGCCAGCCCGGTCCACCGGGGCGGACCCGGCGATAGAACCGATCGAGCGTCGCCTCGCTCTCCGGCTGAGTCGCGAAGGTCACCGTCAGCCATACCACCGTGGTGACTCCCACCGTGATCAGCATGGTGATGGCATACGCCGGCTTGGACAGGTCGTCCAGGTTGTAACCGTAGCGCGCCAGGACAAGGGAGGTCACGAATGAGGCGATCATCGCGCTGATCTCGGACCATGCGTTTACCCGCCACCAGTACCAGCGCAGGATGAACACCAGTCCGGTGCCGGCTCCGAGCCCGATCAGAATCTTCCAGCCCTGCTCCACGCTGCTGAGGAAGCTCATCACAATCAGAGAGCAGACCATCAGCACGGTGGTCGCGATCCGCGAGGCGATGACCTGCGCCCGCGGGCTGGCCTGCGGCTTGATGAATCGCAGGTACACGTCGTTGACGAGATAGGAGGCGCCCCAGTTCAGGTGGGTACTGATGGTGCTCATGTATGCCGCAGCGAATGCCGCCAGGAGCAGCCCCTTGAAAGGAGAGGGAAGCACATCCACCATGACCCGGACGTAGCCTTCCTCGGGATTGACCAGGCCGGGATAGCGAATCAAGGCCCACGAATCCCACCAGGATCCAGGGCCAGGGCCGCAGGGCGAAGTGGGCAATGGTGAACCACAGGGTGGCCAGCAGCCCGTGGCGCTCGTCCTTGGCGGAGAGGATGCGCTGCACCACGTAGCCGCCGCCACCCGGTTCCTGCCCGGGATACCAGGCCGCCCACCACTGCACGCCCAGAAAGATCAGCAGAGTGCTGAGCGGCAGCCACGCCTGATCCAGCGGCGGAAGAACGCCGAACGCGGCCTCGGCGGACCCGAAGTGGGCCGCGGATTTCTGCACCAGCACGTCGAGGCCGCCGACCGAATTCACGGCAAATACCGCGAGCAGGATGGTTCCACCCATCGCCACCACGAACTGGAAGGCATCGGTGACGATCACCCCCCAGAGCCCG
The DNA here is from genome assembly GCA_963842945.1 of uncultured Gemmatimonadales bacterium. Lineage (GTDB taxonomy): Bacteria > Gemmatimonadota > Gemmatimonadetes > Gemmatimonadales > GWC2-71-9 > CAVVWJ01. The sequence continues at coordinate 136,698 of CAWJIM010000024.1, read as the reverse complement.
GAGAACACGCTGTACAAGGCCGTGACGCCGAAGAGCAGGATGGCGGCGCGCCACGGGTTCACGTTCAGAGTGACCTGAAGGATGGTGACCATGGCACGGGTGACCCAGCCCATGATGATCAGATTGATGGGAAGAGCGAGATAGAGAGCACGAAAGCCTCGTAGCGCGGCTGCCGGCCGCCCGCCATACCGCAGCTCGGCGAACTCGACGTCGGTCAGAACACCTGCGCGCCGCCACAGCCGGGCGAAGAAGAACACGGTCATAACCACGGCGAACGCGCCGTTCCACCAGAGCCAGTTCCCGGCCACGCCGTACTTGGCCACAAAGCCGGCCACCGCCAGGGGCGTATCGGCGGCAAAGGTGGTGGCCACCATCGAGGTCCCCGCCAGCCACCAGGGCAGCGAGCGGCCGGTCACGAAGTAGTCGGCCAGGGACCGGCTCGCCTTCCGGGTATAGGCCAACCCGATCGCCGCCGAGATCACGAAATACAACGCGATGATGAGCCAGTCGGAGAGGTGAAGTGTCATCGCACGTCCTCGAAGAGGGTGGTCATGACCAGATCCGCGATGCCGGCACGCACCGGATTCCAGCGCGGGTTGTTCCGGGTGGGGTGCACCCGGTTGCTGAGCAGCACGATGGCGACCCGGCGGTCGAAATCGATCCAGATGGAGGTACCGGTGAAGCCGGTGTGGCCGATGCTGTGCGGCGAAAGCAGGCGGCCCGAGCTGCTCCCAGAGTCCGGCGTGTCCCAGCCCAGCGCGCGACTGGAGCCGGGGACGAGGTTCTGGCGGGTGGTGAATGTCTGGACGACGGAAGGTCGGACGGTCGGACGGTCGGACGGTCGGTCCATCCCATCCGTGCTCCCGGTCGATCCGACCGCCCGACCGCCTTCCGCCCGTCCGCCTGTTCCAGCATCCATTCCGCAAACCCCAGCAGATCCTCCACCGAGCCAAAAAGCCCGGCGTGACCGGAGACGCCGTCCATCACCGCCGCGTTTTCGTCGTGCACCTCGCCCCGAAGGACTCGCCCGCGCCAGGGGTCCATCTCGCTCGGGGCGATGCGGGAAAGCCAGGCCGGCGGCGGTCGATAGCGCAACGAGGCTAGGCCCAGGGGGCCAAAGATCCGCTGCTCCAGCAGCGAGTCGATGCGCTGATGGTAGACGGTCTCCAAGACTTGGGTGAGAACGATCGCGCCCAGATCGGAGTAGACGTCTTGAGACCCGGGGGGATATTCGAGGGGAGTGGTGTCTGCCAGCGCGAAGGCGTCTTGCCGGCTGGATACCTCCCGGAACAACGGTCTCCAGGCCGGGAGCCCTCCGGCGTGAGCCAGAAGCAGGCGTACCGTAATTCTTGCCTTCTCCGGCCCGGCGAATGCGGGAACGTAACGCTGCACCGGAGCGTCCAACTCGATCTTTCCTTCGCTCACCCCCAACATCAGCCCGGTGGTAAGCCCGACCACCTTGGTCAAAGAAGCGAGGTCGTACACAGTGCTGGGGCCGGGACGGCTGGCATCGAGGTCACCGAGGCGGCCGGTGCCATAGACGAAGCGTTCGCCGTCATGGATTACGCCCAGCACCGCACCGGGAGCGGCACCTCTGGCTACCGCCGAGTCGAGATAATGCATGACCGGTTGCCAATCGATCTTCAGCCGGAGCACGGGACTGGGCGAATCGTTGGGATGACTGGGGACACAAGCGGCAAGCAGGAGGACAAGAGTGATCCGCCCTCCATTCACGGGAGGTGCCGCTGCAGACCCCAGCCGCGGGGATAGGTCGGCGGAATGGAAATGGGGAGCCGGCCGGTGATCGGTGCGACGCCGGCCAGCGCGCGGGCGACCGCCTGCTCGGTCACGGAGTTCGAGCGCCAGCCGATCAGATAGGAGCCCACCTCGGGCAGGTCGCTGATGAGGTAGGGATTTCCCAGCGACACCAGGATGGTTGGCCGAGCCCGGGCGGTGGCAAAGATCAAGGAACCGACCGGCTCCGGGAATCCGAGATTGCCGCGGCGATCGGTGGGCCGGTCGGAGATGGCAAACAGAGTGACTGATCCCTGAGCTATAGCGCTGGCGGCGGAATCGTAGCTGGCCGGCCCGCTGGCGGGCCACAGTTTGAACGTGGTCACCGAAAATCCCCGGGTCCTGAGCTCGGACCCGAGGGCGTTGCCCAGCGATCGGCTGTCCTCCTCGCCGTAGGTGATCATGGCGAGGGATGGCCGGCTGCGCCGTAGGCTGTGCACCAGCCCATTCACATCCTTCACCATGACGATGGAGCGCGATGCCATGGCGCGCGCCTCATCCCGAAATTCGGCCTTGCCCACGACCGCCGGAATGCTGTCGAGCGGGACCGTTCTGCGGATGAACAGGCCCAGCCGCCGCTTGAGCTCGAGCACGCGGCGCACCGACCGGTCCAACCGCTCGGGCGTGATCTCGCGCCGGCCGATCGCTGCCGCCATGGCGTCGATCGCCTGGCCCGGATCGGCCGGCTGCAGCAACAGATCGGCGCCGGCCTGGAAGGCGCGCACCCCCGCCTCCGCCCCGTACACGTTGCCGATCCCACCCATGTTGAGCGCGTCCGTGATCACCAGTCCCTTGAAGCCGAGCGAGTCCCGCAGGATGCCGGTGAGTATGTTGGGAACCACGGTACCGGGCCGCATGAGCCCGCCATCCATGCCGGGCAGCGCGATGTGAGCCGACATGATCGCGGTAACGCCTGCGGCTATGGCGCTTCGAAAGGGAACCAGCTCGACCGAGCTCAGACGGGCCCAGTTGCTGAACAACACGGGAAGCACCAGATGAGAATCGCTGCCGGTATCTCCGTGTCCCGGGAAATGTTTGGCGGTGGCGAGCATCCCGTTGTCCTGGAGCCCCCGGACTTCCGCGGAGACCAAGTGGCCGACTGCCTCGGGGTCTTCGCCGAAGGAGCGAACATTGATAATGGGATTGGCCGGATTGTTGTTCACGTCCGCCACCGGCGCGAAGGCCAGGTGGATGCCCACCGCTCGACCCTCGAGTGCGGTAATCCGTCCCACTTCATAGGCGTCGGAGTCCCGAGCCGTCGCGCCAATGCCCATATTGGGAGGGAACGGCGTTCCGCCGTTCAGCCGAATGGCGGTGCCCGCTTCCAGGTCGGACCCGACCAGCAGCGGCACGGCCGAGCGCTCTTGCAGCCGGTTGAGCTTGGCCGCGACGTCGAGTGGTGATCCCACCGACACCAGCAGACCACCGACGTGGAGCGAGTCCACCCAGACCTGCATCCGGGCAAAGGCCTCGTCATCGAACGCGGCGTAGGACCCGGGGATCCAGGGAATGACCAGCTGGGCTATCCGGTCTCTCAACGAGAGTGACCCGAGCAGCGCGTCGATGTCCACTTCCGGCGGCGTCGGCTGCCCCGGAAATTGTGCCGGTTGGGGGGTCGGAGCGGTGCTACTTCTGCCGCAGGCCCCTACCACCAGCAACGCCACTACGAGGTACTTGGATTGCACAGAGCTTTGGCCCTAACGGGAATCTGGGGGTGGTGTATCGGCTGCGCGGCTGGCACCAGCGCCGTCCGCGATCGCGTACGCCCGGGCATCGAGGTCCTGCTGAGCGACAGCACGCAGCTGGTCCGCAACCGACGGGTCGGTCTGGTAACCAACCAGGCCGGCGTGGATGCACAGGGGATCAGCGACGTGACGCGGCTGCGAGATGCCGGGATCCGGCTGGTGGCGCTGTTCAGCCCCGAGCACGGATTTCAGGGGGCGGCCGATCCGGGCGCTCTGGTTGCGTCTTCGAAAGATTCGGCCACTGGGCTTCCAATCTACAGTCTTTATGGCCGGAGTTCTGCCCCCACCGACGAGATGCTTCAAGGCATCGATATGATGCTGGTGGATTTGCAGGACGCAGGCGCCCGCTACTACACCTATCTCGCCACCACGATCGAGGTGATGCAGGCGGCAGCGCGCCGGAAGCTGCCGGTGCTGATACTCGACCGGCCCAATCCCATCGGCGGCCTGGTGCAGGGCAACGTGCTCGACCCGGCCTTCACCTCGAAGGTGGGCAGCCTGGCCGTCCCGATGCGCCATGGAATGAGTCTGGGCGAGCTGGCCCGTCTCGCCGCGCAGGACCTGGAGATCCGGGTTGATCTGCGGGTGATACCGGTCGCTGGGTGGCGGCGAGATCAGGCGCTGGACCAGACTGGTCTTCCCTTTATTCCTCCCAGCCCGAATCTCCGTTCCCTGGAAAGTCTGTTTCATTACCCGGGCACCTGCCTCTTCGAGGGGACCAACCTGTCGGTGGGGCGGGGGTCGGATGCTCCATTCGAGCAGGTGGGCGCTCCCTGGCTCGACACAACTAGTGTGCTGACAGCGATCCGGGCAGCCGCGCTTCCGGGCGTGCGGTTTTCCGGGGTCCAGTTCACGCCGCGAAAGCCGGGGGATGCCAAGTATGCCGACACCGCGTTGGCCGGGATCAGGCTGGAGGTCACCGACCGCTCCTCCTACGACCCGACCGCCACCGCGGTCCATCTTCTCAGTGTGATAAGAGAGGCTCACCCGGAATACTTTAAGTGGATACCGGCGCACTTCGATCGCCTGGCGGGCGGACCGACGTTGCGAGAGCAGATCGAGCGCGAAGTACCAGCGGGTGAAATCGTGAAAAGTTGGAGTTCCAAGCTGGAGCAGTTTCGGAAACGGCGGCTGCCAACTCTGCTGTATCGCTGACCCAAGAGCGGATCGGTCTCGCCCGCCCGAAGTCCCCGCTGCCCCGTGTAATTGCCCTAACCGGTTCTGGCAGTTATCCTTTCGCGGCAATTTTGATCACCCGTTCCTGCGAGGATCGAGCCGACGGTGAAGCTGCTAGGTGCGTTGGAGAAGCCGTTTTACGCCACGGTTAACCCGTTGGTACAGCGGCTCATTCGCTCCGGGGTACGGCCCAATACGATCACCACCGTGGGGACGGGTCTCGTTCTCGTTTCCGCGGTGGCGTACGCCACCGGCCACATCCGTTGGGGCGGCACCCTGCTCCTGCTGAGCGGCGTGGCCGACACCCTGGACGGGCAGGTGGCGCGGAGCGGCGCGATGGTCACCCGTTTCGGCGCGTTCTACGATTCCACGCTGGACCGGGTGGGCGATGGCGCGACCTTCATCGGGATCGGAGCGTTCCTCCTCACCGCGCCGGACGTGCGCCTACCGAAACCTCGCCGTCATTCTGTGCATGATCGCCATTCTGGGCTCGCTCCTGGTCTCCTATGCCAGAGCGCGCGCCGAGGGGCTGGGACTCGACTGTAAAGTGGGCATCGCGCAGCGGGCGGAGCGGGTGCTGCTGGTGGGTTTCGCATCCCTGCTGGCCGGTGCGGGTCCCCATGCCCTGCTGCTGGAATCGATCGTGGCCCTGCTGGCGCTCGCCTCGATTATCACGGTGGTGCAGCGCTTCGTGTATGTCTATCAGCATGCGGAGCTGGTGGACGAGGCTCTGCTGGCGGAAGAGCGGCTGCACGCTGAGACGGTCCAGCGGATGGACGAGGTAAGGAAGATCAAACGGCCGGCGCTGGATCCCCTGGCAAAAGGACATAGCAGTGGCTGAAGCGACGGTCCGGCAAATCGCGCCGGCGGACGGCAAGCTCGGAGTGTTGTGTGTAGGACTGGGTGCGGTTGCAACGACGTTCATCGCGGGAGTGGAGAACATCCGCCGAGGAGCGGCTCGGCCGATCGGGTCGGTCACCCAGATGGGCACCATCCGGCTGGGCAAGCGAACCGAGAAGCGCGCGCCGCTCATCCGGGAATTCGTGCCGCTGGCGGCGCTGGACGATCTGGTATTCGGGGCCTGGGACCCGGTGCCCGACGACGCATATAGCGCCGCCCTTCATGCCGGCGTCCTGGACCGGCACGAGCACATCGAGCCCATTGCCGGCTTCCTCAAGAGCATCAAGCCGATGCCCGCGGTGTTCGATCAGGCGTATGTCAAACGGCTGGAAGGCAAGAACGTCAAGCCGGGCGGCAGCAAGCGGGACCAGGCCGAGGCCCTGCGCAAGGACATCCGGGACTTCAAGACCAAGCACAAATGCAACCGCCTGGTGATGATCTGGTGCGCCTCCACCGAGATCTTCATCAGTCCGGGTCCGGCCCACTGGACGCTGGAAGCGTTCGAGAAGGCGGTCGACGCGAACGATCCGACGATCGCGCCCTCCATGCTGTACGCCTACGCCGCCATCATGGAACGGGTGCCCTTCGCTAACGGCGCTCCCAACCTGACCTGCGATTTTCCCGCGATGGAGCAGTTGGCCAAGAGCAAGGGCGTGCCCATCGGCGGCAAGGACTTCAAGACCGGCCAGACGATGATCAAGACCGTGCTCTCGCCCATGTTCAAGGCCAGAATGCTGGGCGTGGCCGGATGGTATTCAACCAACATCCTGGGCAACCGGGATGGCGAAGTGCTAGACGATCCGGAGAGCTTCAAGACCAAGGAAGAGTCCAAGCTCGGCGTGCTGGAGTACATCCTTCAGCCGCAGCTCTATCCCGAGCTGTACGGCAACATGTATCACAAGGTGCGGATCAACTACTACCCGCCCCGGGGTGACAACAAGGAGGGCTGGGACAACATCGACATCTTCGGGTGGCTGGGTTACCCGATGCAGATCAAGGTCGATTTCCTCTGCCGTGACTCGATCCTGGCGGCGCCCCTGGTGCTCGATCTGGCCCTGTTCTTCGATCTTTCCCAGCGGGCCGGACTCACCGGGATCCAGGAGTGGCTCTCCTTCTACTTCAAGAGCCCGCAGGTGGCACCCGGACTATACCCCGAGCACGACCTCTTCATTCAGCAGCTCAAGCTCAAGAACACGCTTCGGTACCTGATGGGTGAGAAGCAGATCACCCATTTGGGTATTGAGTACTATCTGGAAGACTAAATGAAGTATTTCCACCGCACTCATCTCTCTCCCGACGACGTGCTGGCCGGAGCCGCGCAGTTCTTCGGCGCTACGCTCGCGCCGGTGGAGGAGGGGCCCCGCCGGCGTCAGTTTGCCGGTTCGATCGGCCGGATCGGCGTGTCGGTGCAGGCGGAAGGCGGCCACTACACCCTGGTCACGGTCGACACCGACCAGGTCGGCGAGAGTGAAGCCGACAAGCTGGCCAAGCGTTTCCTCACTCTGGTGCACACCCGGGCGGAACCGGGCCACCGTCCCATCGGCGCCTACTGATTTCATAACCCTTGCTCAACATGTCTGTGATCCCTAGGAGAATTTCTACGATGCTCGTTCCCCGCACGCTCTCGCGTTACGCTGCCCGGGTTCTGCTCATCCTGATGACTGGGATGACGCTGCTACCGGTCGCCCTTCCTGGACTTCTCGCCCAGGAGGTGCAGGGCACCGCCGAGCACCGGCCGGGCGGGGAGGTGAACCTCCGGCTGCCCGACCTCAATCAGGGCGACTTCCTCGGGTTCACCGGGCACCAGATCCTGCTCACCGGTCTCGTGGTCTGTGTCCTCGGCCTGCTCTTCGGGCTGATGAGCTACTCCCACGTCAAGAACCTGCCGGTCCATCGGTCCATGGCCGAGATCTCGGAGCTGATCTACGAGACCTGTAAGGCATACATGGTCCAGCAGGGCAAGCTGCTGCTGGTGCTGTTCGGCTTCATCGGCGCCGTTATCGTCGTCTACTTCCTGCTGACCGGGCTGGAGCTGCCCAAGATCCTGGTCATTCTGCTCTTCAGCATCATCGGCATGGGCGGGCAGCTACGGCGTCGCCTGGTTCGGCATCCGGATCAACACCCTGGCCAACTCCCGGACCGCTTTTGCCGGCGCTCCGAGGCAAGGCGTGGCCGGTCTCCGAAATTCCGCTGCGGTCCGGCATGAGCGTCGGCATGATGCTGATCTCGGTCGAGCTGCTGTTCATGCTGGCGATTCTGCTCTTCATCCCGGCCGATGTGGCCGGCGCCTGCTTCCTCGGCTTCGCCATCGGCGAGTCGCTGGGCGCGGCGGCGCTCCGAATCGCGGGCGGCATCTTCACCAAGATCGCCGACATCGGCTCCGACCTGATGAAGGTGGTCTTCAAGATCAAGGAAGACGACGCCCGGAACCCCGGCGTCATCGCCGACTGCACCGGCGACAACGCCGGCGACTCGGTGGGACCCACGGCCGACGGCTTCGAGACCTACGGCGTCACCGGCGTCGCGCTGATCTCGTTCATCGTGCTCGCGGTGGCGGACTCCTCCATCCAGGCCCAGCTGCTGGTCTGGATCTTCCTCATGCGGGTGATGATGGTGCTGGCGTCCGGCTTCTCCTACCTGATCAGCAACGCCATCTCCCGGGCGCGTTACGCGGCGGCGGCCCGGTTCAACTTCGAGACTCCGCTCACCCAGCTGGTCTGGATGACCTCGCTGATCTCGGTGGCCCTGACCTACCTGCTCTCCTACGTGATCGTGCCCCACCTGGGCGGCAACCCGGATCTGTGGTGGCAGCTCTCCACCGTGATCACCTGCGGCACGCTGGCCGGCGCCATCATCCCCGAGCTGGTGAAGGTCTTTACCTCGACCGAGTCGCGGCACGTGCGTGAGGTGGTCACCTCGTCGCGAGAGGGCGGTGCCTCGCTCAACATCCTCTCGGGCTTCGTGGCGGGCAACTTCTCCGCCTACTGGCTCGGCATCACGATCATGGGCCTCATGGCCATCGCCTACGGGGTGAGCACGCTGGGCCTGGGCGATCTGATGAAGGCCCCGGCCATCTTCGCCTTCGGCCTGGTGGCGTTCGGCTTCCTGGGCATGGGCCCGGTCACCATCGCGGTGGACAGCTACGGCCCGGTGACCGACAACGCCCAGTCCATCTACGAGCTCTCCCTGATCGAGCAGGTGCCCGGGGTCAAGCAGGAGATCAAGCGGGACTTCGGCGTTCGACTCAACTTCGAGATCGGCCAAGGAGCTGCTGGAGGAGAACGACGGCGCGGGGAACACCTTCAAGGCCACGGCCAAGCCGGTGCTCATCGGCACCGCGGTGGTGGGCGCCACCACGATGATCTTCTCGATCATCATGGCGCTGACCCACGGCCTGACCGGCGGGATGGAGAACCTCTCGATCCTCCACCCGCCGTTCCTGCTCGGCCTCATCACGGGCGGAGCCGTGATCTACTGGTTCACCGGCGCGTCCACCCAGGCGGTGACCACCGGCGCCTACCGGGCGGTCGAGTTCATCAAGGCCAACATCCGGCTGGAGGGCGTCACCAAGGCCTCGGTCGAGGACAGCCGACGAGTGGTGGAGATCTGTACCCAGTACGCCCAGAAGGGGATGTTCAACATCTTCCTGGGTGTGTTCTTCTCGACGCTGGCCTTTGCCTTCATCGAGCCGTTCTTCTTCATCGGCTACCTGATCTCGATCGCGATGTTCGGCTTGTTCCAGGCCATCTTCATGGCCAACGCCGGCGGGGCCTGGGACAACGCCAAGAAGATCGTGGAGACCGAGCTCAAGATGAAAGGCACGCCACTCCACGACGCCTCGATCGTGGGCGACACCGTGGGCGATCCCTTCAAGGACACCTCGTCGGTGGCCATGAATCCGGTGATCAAGTTCACCACCCTGTTCGGCCTGCTGGCGGTCGAGCTCGGGCGTGTACCTGGCCAGCGGCGGAACCGGTACGCTGAGCCGGGTCCTGGCCGTGGTATTCTTTGTGGTCCGCCCTGTTGTTCGTCTACCGCTCGTTCTACGGGATGCGGATCGAGATCGAGCCTCAGGCCGCCGGCGCCCGCCGGCCGGTGACGGTCAAGGCATAGGTCTCATGCATGGCCGCTCGCGGCGCCGTCGCCGCGTCCACGGGCCGCTGGTCCCGGGCTGACCCGCGATCAGCTGCTCGAGCTGTACTACTACATGCGGCTCACCCGCTCGCTGGAGGAGCGGCTGGTCAATCTGTACCGGCAGACCAAGGTGGTCGGGGGACTGTTCCGCTCCCTGGGCCAGGAGGCCGACGCGGTGGGCTCCGCCTACGCGCTGGACCGCTCCAAGGGCGACGTCCTCTCTCCGCTGATCCGCAATCTCGGCTCCATGCTGGTGCAGGGCGCCACCCCGCTCGAGATCCTGCGGCAATACATGGCCAAGGGCGACTCACCCACCCGGGGCCGCGAGCTGAACATTCATTTCGGCGACACGGTGCGCGGGTTCATCGGCCAGATCTCGCATCTGGGCGACATGGTGCCGGTCATGGCCGGGGTCACCCTTTCGTTCAAGCTGCGGGACGAGCCGCGGGTCGGGCTGGTGTACGTGGGCGACGGGGCCACCTCCACCGGCGCGTTCCACGAGGGGATCAACTTCGCCGCGGTCCAGCGCTGCCCGCTGGTGGTGATCGTGGAGAACAACGGCTACGCCTACTCCACTCCCACCAGCAAGCAGACCGCGTGCACCAGCTTCAAGGACAAGGCGAGTCGGCTACGGGATTCCCGGCGTGCGGGCAGACGGGAACGATGTCGTGGCGACCTACCAGGTCACCAAGGAGGCGGTGGACCGGGCCCGGTCGGGAGAGGGCGTCACCCTGATCGAGCTGGTGACCTACCGGCGCAAGGGCCACGCCGAGCACGACAACCAGTCGTACGTGCCGCCCGGCGAGATCGACCGCTGGGCCCGGGAGAACGATCCGGTCGACCGCTACATCCAGCGAGCTCACCGGACAGTACGGATTCCCGGCCGCCGAGCTGGAGCGCGATCGACGCTCGGGTCAGGCTGGAGATCGATCGAGCCACCGACGAGGCGGAGGCGTCGCCCGCGCCCGAGCCGCGCGACGCGCTCCGCGGGGTGTACGCCGATCCGGCCGCGGCACCGGTGCTCTGGTATCCGGGAGGGGATACGATCGGCGGTGAGACGCCACGAGCGGCCGGCGAGCTGGGGAACCCACGATGGCTGAGACCACCTATCTCGAGGCGATCCGCCAGGGATTGTTCGAGGAGATGGAGCGGGACCCCGAGGTGCTCTGCCTGGGCGAGGACATCGGCGCCTACGGTGGCGCGTTCAAGGTGACCGAAGGGCTGCAGGCCCGCTTCGGCGAGCAGCGGGTGATCGATACGCCGCTGTCGGAGGCGGCCATCGTTGGCGCGGCGGCCGGCGCGGCGCACATGGGCATGCGTCCGGTCTGCGAGATGCAGTTCATCGACTTCATCTCCTGCGCCTACGACATGCTCACCAACTACGTCGCGACCGCCCGCTACCGCGCCTTTCTGCCGTGTCCCATGGTGGTGCGCGGACCGAGCGGCGGGTACGTCCGCGGCGGGCCGTTTCATTCGCAGAACCCCGAGGCGGCGTTTCTCCATACGCCCGGGCTCAAGATCGTCTATCCGGCCACGGCGAGCGATGCCAAGGGGCTGATCAAGGCCGCCATCCGGGACGACGACTGCGTGCTCTTCTTCGAGCACAAGTATCTCTACCGCCGGATCAAGGAAGAGCTGCCCACGGGCGATCACGTGGTGCCCATCGGCAAGGCTCGCCTGGCGCGGGAAGGACGCGACCTGTCGATCATCACCTACGCCGCCACCGTGTGGAAGGCGCTCGAGGCGGCCGAGCAGCTGGAGCGGGAGGACGGGCTCTCCGTCGAGGTGCTCGACCTCCGGTCGCTGTCTGCCGATGGATGATGAGGCCATCGCGGCGACGGTAAAAAAGACCAATCGGGTGCTGATCGTGCACGAGGACACCGTGACCGGTGGAGTGGCGGGCGAGATCGCCGCCCGGATCAACGATCTCGCGTTCGAGTGGCTCGATGCGCCGATCAAGCGGGTGGCCGCGCACGACGTGCCGCTGCCCTACGCTCCGCAGCTGGAGGACTTCGTGTTGCCGCAGACGGCGGACATCGTGAGGGCGGCGAGGTGGCTGGCGGCGTATTAGGGCTGAGTCAGCGGGCAGCTAGGGAGGGCGGAGGGAGAGAGGGGCGGTTAATTTCGGTGAAGACCGGCGATGGTATCGGTGGCTGCCCTGCCGCCTCACTGCCCCGCCGACCCGCCGAATCGGAGATTCGCATGGCCAAGATAGACGTGATCATGCCCCAGATGGGCGAGTCGATCGCCGAGGGCACGCTGTCCCGCTGGATCAAGAAGGTGGGAGACACGGTCAAGCGGGACGAGCCGATCTTCGAGATCTCGACCGACAAGGTCGATGCCGAGATCCCGGCTCCGAATGCCGGTGTACTGGCCGAGATCCTGGTGCAGGAGGGTCAGACCGTCGCGGTCAGACCGTCGTGGCCCGGATCGAGACCGACGCCACTGCCGGTGCAGCGGCGAAACCGGCCGCACCCGAGAGCCCCCGTCCGGCGGCACCACCGCCCAACGCACCGGCACCGAGCAAGCCCGCGGCGCCCACTGGGGCTCCTCCGGCCCCAGTGGCTCCTGCACCATCTGCTCCTCCCAAGGGTGGCTCCGGCGCCAGTCAGCCTTCAGCGCCGCCGCCGAGGGGAGCTCCCGCAACTGCCAGCGCTGAAGCCCGGCCCGTCGCCGATGCCACCGGCGGCAACGGGGCGGCGGAGACGGCCGAAGAGCGGCTGCGGCGGAAATCGACCCCGGTGGTCCGTAAGATGGCGGCCGAGCATAACGTGGACATCAGCGCGGTACCCGGCACCGGGCTCGCCGGCCGGGTCACGAAGAACGACATGCTGGGCTACATCGGACGGGGCAGCACCCTCGAGACCAACTCCAGTTCCCGCAGGGACTGTCACCGCCCCGCCGCCCCGCGGCCCCGCCGCCCCGCTTGCGCCGGCTCCAACCGTCGATCCTTGGGACGGCGATCGGGTCGAGCCCTGGTCGCGGATCCGGAAGCTCACCGCGGACCACATGGTCATGTCGCGGCGGGTCTCGCCCCATGTCAACACCATCTTCGAGATCGACTACACCCGCATCGTCCAGATTCGCGCCCGGCGGAAGCAGGAGTACGCCGAACGGGGGGTGAACCTGACCTACCTCGCGTTCATCACCAAGGTCGTGGCCGATAACCTCCGGAAACATCCGGTGCTGAACTCGGCCGTGTCTGGTGAGAGCACCCTGTTCCGGCGCGACATCAACATCGGCATCGCCGTCGCTTTGGACTGGGGCTTGATCGTTCCGGTGATCAAGCGGGCGGATGAGTTGTCTCTCCTCGGCGTTGCCCGGGCCATCAACGATCTGGGCGAGCGGGCCCGGACCAAGAAGCTGAGCCCGGACGAAGTACAGAAGGGGACATTCACCATCACCAATCCTGGGGTATTCGGGTCGGCCATCGGCACCCCCATCATCAACCAGCCCCAGGCGGCCATTCTCTGCGTCGGCACCATCGAGAAGCAACCGGCGGTGATCACCGTGGACGGTGCCGACATGATCGCGGTCCGCACCAAGGGACTTCTCTCGCTGGCCTTCGATCATCGGATCGTAGACGGGGCGGACGCGGATCGCTTCATGGCCGATGTGAAGCAGGGACTGCAGGACTTTCCGGAGAGCGGGGCCTGATGCCGCGGCGGGTCATCGAGGTAGACGGCAAGCAGTGGGAAGTGTCGGTCAGCGGCCGGGTCACCCAGTACGTCAAGGATGAGTTCGGCCTGGTGTTCACCCGCGGCACCGGCGCGCAACAGGAGCGGCGGGTGGTGCGCTATTCTCCGCTCGGCGCCAAGAGCCGGGAGACGTCGCTGGGACAGCTCAGCGATCAGGAGCTGAAGGAGCTACTTCGTTACTCGCAGCCTTCCTGGACCGCACCCGAGATGGGGTATCGGCGCTGAGCTCTCCTGCGGTCTCTGGGACTGTCGACCTGCACGTGCACTCGACGGCCTCAGACGGAAGAGTGTCACCCGAGGGAGTGGTTCGACGGGCCCGTGACGCCGGACTAAGCGCCGTGGCGCTCACTGATCACGATACCCTCGCCGGAATACCCGAAGCACTGGCAGCCGGGGAGCGCTACGGCGTTCGGGTGGTGGCCGGCTGCGAATTCTCCGTGGCCGCGCCCTGGGGCGAGATGCACGTCCTGGGATACCTGCTTCCTTCGCAGTCGGCCGAGCTGGAGGCGTTTCTCGAGCGCTGCAGAGCAGATCGGTTGCGGCGGGCCCGGGAGATGGTCGAGCCACCTGCAGCGCCTCGGCCTTGACCTCTCGTTCGAGAATGTGCTGCAGGAATCCGGCGGTGCCGCCGTGGGCCGGCCGCACGTGGCTCGCGCGCTGGTGCGCCATGGCGGGGCCGCCAACGCCAACGATGCCTTCGACCGACTGATTGGGCGGGGCCGTCCGGCGTTCGTGGAGAAGACGCTGCCCCGCTTTGCTGAGGTGGCAGCGGTTGTCCATGCCGCGGGAGGTGTGGTCTCGATCGCGCACTTGAAGGAACGCGGTACCCGCGAGATCGTTGAACGATTCAAGGGAGAGGGCCTGGACGCGATCGAGACTCGGCACCCGAGCCACGATCCCGACCTTCGCGCGCGGCTTACCGATATCGCCCTCCAACTTGGCCTCCTCCGGACTGGGGGGAGCGACTGGCATGGCGATCCCGAGCCCGGCTCAACTCACGGAGCCATGGGCTCACAGCAGGTGCCGCGAGAGTGGCTGGATCGACTGGATGAGTGGAAGAATCAACCTCAGAGATCGGTGGCTTCATGACTCTCCTGCAACCTGGCTCCCCCGCACCCGACTTTGCGGCCGATGCGTCTGATGGACGGCGGTACCGGCTGATGGATTTGCTGCAGGAGAGCCGAGTGCTGCTGGTCTTCTATCCCGGCAACAACACCCCTGGCTGAAACCGCCAACTCTCCGCCGTGCGCGACGAGATCGAGACCTTCACCAGCCACGACATCCGCCCGTTCGGGGTAAACCCCGCGTCGGTAGAAAGCCATGCGAGTTATGCCGCCAAGCTGGGGCTGCCTTTTCCCCTGCTCTCCGACACCAACCTCGCGATCAGTCGCGCCTACGGCACGCTGAAGCCGGACGGCAAGGGAATTTCCCGTTCCGTCTGTCTCATTGATCGCAACGGGATGGTGCTCTACAGCCAGGCCGGAGCACCGGGAGCGGAGCTGGTGGTGGAGAGTCTGGCACCTTGAGCCCGAAGTCGGAGTTCGCGGACAAGGTGGTGTTGGTCACCGGGGTGGGACGCGCGGGCCAGATCGGCAACGCCGTCGCACTCGCCTTCGGAAAAGCCGGTGCCAAGATCGTGGCTTGCGACCAGAATGCGGTGGGAGTGGCCGAGCGGGTTCGGGAGTTCGCGGCCCAGGGGGTGGATGCCCGGCCCTGCGCCGGTGACCTCACCGAACCCGACATCGCGGCGCTCGCGGTGGAAGTTGCGCTCAAGCACTTCGGCCGCCTGGATGTGGTGGTGAACGTGGCCGGCGGACTCACCACCTATGGCCCCATCAATGATCTCACGGTCAAGGCTATCGACCGGGAGATTTCCATCAACCTGAAAACGGCTGTGCTGGTGTCGCAGGCCGCCATTGACGCGTTGAGCCGGAGCCGAGGCTGCATCATCAACTTCTGCTCGATCGCGTACTTCAGCCCCCAGGCGCCGATGGCGATCTACAGCGCCGCCAAAGCCGCCGTAGCGGGATTCACCCAAAGCCTTGCCCTCGAGCTGCAGGACCGCAAGATCCGGGTGAACGCGGTGGCGCCGGCAATGGTGCGAACCATGGACAACGTTGCCGCCGTGGGAGAAGGCCAAGCTCAGTACGTTGAAATGCGGGAAGTCACCGAGGGCGTTATGGCCCTCGCCAGCCCGTCATCAACCGTTACCGGAAAAATCGTACCGATTGCACCGCCGGGCTCCGGCGCTCACTAATGGAGCTACGGGGCAAGGTGGCACTGGTGACCGGCGCCGGACGCCGGTTGGGCCGCGCCATGGCGCAGGCACTGGCAGAACGGGGCATGACCGTCGCGCTGCACTATCACCAGTCTGAAGCCGGCGCGCGCGAGCTGGCTGGACAGATCGAGGCAGCGGGAGGACGCGCCGCATGCTTTCAAGCCGACCTCACCGACCCACATGCCGCCGAATCCTTGCCTCGTACGGTCGCCGCCCGGCTGGGTGGCCTCAACGTTCTGGTCAACTCTGCGGCGGTCATGCATCGGCTGAGTCTGGAGGACACTACGCCGGAGCAGTGGGATGCCATTCTTGGCCTCAACCTCCGGTCGGTATTCTTCTGTACCCGGGGAGCGGCGGCGGCGCTCCGGCAGAGCCGGGGCAAGGTGGTGAACCTGGCGGACCTGGCAGGCCTCGAACCCTGGCCCGGTTTTGCGGCGCATTCCATCAGCAAGGCCGGAGTTGTCATGCTGACCAAGGTGCTGGCCCGAAGCCTGGCTCCCGACGTCACGGTCAACGCCATTGCACCTGGGGCGGTGCTGATACCGGAGGACTACAGCGCCGAGGATCGCGAGCGGCTGGTGCGCTCGACGCCGCTCCGCCGCCTGGGAAGTCCGGCGGACGTGGTGGCGGCGTTGCTGTACCTCCTGGAGGGTGGTGACTACGTGACCGGCGAGATCCTGGTGGTCGATGGTGGACGACTGGTCCAGTAGCGCGGCCTTTCGCGATGTCGTCATCGTGGGGGGCGGCTGCTACGGCACCTTCTATACCGGGCAACTCCTGCGTGCCGCGGAACGAGGCCGGGCCCGCTTCCGCCGGCTTCTGGTGGTAGACCGCGATCCACAGTGCCGGGTTGCCCGGGAGATCGGCACTCGGGAGGGGGTAACCCTCGTTGTTCAGGACTGGGGCGAGTTTTTCGACCGCTATCTGGAAGACTCCCACCCGGCTCCCCAGAGTGGTCCCGGTGATGCCATCGTGCCGTCACCCCTCATGCCCCATCTGATGTACGAGTGGCTGGTTCGCCAGGCTCGCCGTCGCTGGCCGGGCAGGAGGATCGAAACGACGGCGGTGCCCGCGGCACCGGGCACTCCCTACGATGTAACGGCGCCTGACCAGACCCGATATGTCTCCTATGCCGACTGGATTTGTCCCACGCACTGTATCGAGCCAGCGATTTGTCCCATCATCCGAGCCCCCCGGAGCTGGGAGATGGCGGATGCCCTGGCTGCCGTCGCCCGGAAACTGGATCGCTCCCAGCCGACGGCAGGCCCGGTTCTCTTCGTCTGCGAGCACCGGGTCTATGGCGTTGGCATGTTCGACGTTGCGGAGGTGCTCGAGGGCGATGCTGCGGTGGCAGCCGCGGGCGCCAAAGGAACCCCGATAGATGTGCTGGTCGGCACGGTGTCCAGTTGCCACGGCGCGGTAAATCTGCTCCACCTGGCCTAAGCGCACGGGAACCCTCAGACGTTCTATATTTTGGAGCGATAGGGAGTTTCGTGTGCATCCTGGAGCGGGTATGACCGGCAAGTCCGAGCTGGACGTGATCATCGTAGGTGGGGGCCCGGCAGGGCTCTGCGCAGCCATGTACGCTGGCCGGGGCCTGCTTCGGTCGCTGTTACTCGAGCGGGGTGTGCCCGGCGGAGAGCTGCTGAACACCGAATGGATCGACGATTATCCCGGGTTCGAGCACGTCCTCGGCCGGCAGCTTGCCGACCTGATGACGGCGCATGCGGTCAAGTTCGGAGCTGACATACGGCAGGATACGGTGGAGTCGATCGTGCGTCTGGACGACGGCACCTTCGATGTCGCCACCGGTCTGGGTCATCTCTACCAGGCGCCCGCGGTGATTCTCACTGCCGGGGGTACGCCGACGAAGTTGGAGGTACCCGGTGAGGTCGAGTACGCCGGCCGGGGGGTTTCCTACTGTGCCGTGTGCGATGGCGCGTTTTTCAAGGGTGAAATCCTGGCCGTTATCGGGGGTGGAGACGCCGCCGTCGAGGAGGCCGAGTATCTGACCCGGTACGCCCAGAAGGTCTACGTCATCCACCGCCGAGACCAGTTCCGGGCCTCGAAGATTCTGCAGGAGCGGCTGTTCGCCAACCCGAAGATCGAAGTGATCTGGAACAAACGGGTCCTCGAGTTCAAAGGCGCACCGTCTGGCCTGCAGTCGGTGCAGCTGCAGGACACGGTCACCGGACAGCTGTCTTCTCTCAGCGCCACCGGAGCCTTCATCTTCATCGGCTTTCGGCCCAACACCGGGCTGGTGAAGCAGCATGTCGTGCACGATCCCAGCGGCTACCTGGTCACCGATGAGCGGATGATGACTTCCATTTCGGGATTGTTCGCGGCGGGAGACGTGCGAGCGCAGCTCACCCGTCAAATCACCACCGCTGTGGGGGACGCGACCACGGCGGCGATCGCAGTGGAGAAATATCTGTCCGATCGGAAGAGCCGGGCGGAGCCGAAGGCGAAGGCCGGTGTCTAGTCCCGAAGTGGTGACGATTCCGAACGGACAGTTCGCCCAGAACTGCTACCTCGTGGCGGATGCCGCCGCGGGCGAAGCGGTGATCATCGATCCGGGCGAGGAGTCCAGCCGTTTCCTGGCCGAGCTGAACCGCCGGGAGTGGGCGCTTCGGGCCATCTGGCTCACTCACGCCCATATCGACCATATCATGGGTGTGAAGGCCGTGCATGAGGCCACCGGCGCCCCGATCTACCTGCATCGGGCCGACCGGCCGCTGTACGACTCGCTGCCCCAGTATGGAACCTGGGTAGGTATGCAGCTGGAGCGTCCGCCCGCTCCCCACGCGGAGCTCACGGCTGGACAGCACCTGCGAATCGGTGATTATCGCTTCGAGGTTCGATTCACGCCGGGGCACTCTCCCGGCAGTGTCAGCTTTCTCGGCTATGGCCTGATCTTCGGGGGAGACGTGCTCTTCAACGGATCGGTGGGCCGAACGGACTTGCCGGGAGGCGACGCCACCACGCTCATGGCCACGATTCAGAACGAGTTCCTCTCGCTGACCGATTCGACCGTGGTGCATAGTGGCCACGGCCTGGATACCACGATCGGGGTCGAACGGCTCACCAATCCATTCCTCACCGGGGCCTATCGCATTGGGTGAGACAGCGGGGCGGCGGGGCAGCGGGGCAGAGGGGCAGTCACTCCCATCCGCTGACGACGGCATGATGCCGACGTTCGCGACTTGGTCCCCCGCTGCCCCGCTGCCCCGCCGCCTCGCTGACCCGACCGACGTGCAACCGCTGTGGCTTCCCGGTTCGCCCGCGGATCCGCGGGTGCAAGAATCCTTGTGCCAATTGCGGCACCATCTATCCGCTCGGGGACTGTTCTGACTGATCGCGCCGTGTGGACCATTCCCGATCTCGACGTGTTCTCCGGGATCGACGCGCGGTCTTCGCTGGACATTTCCCGGAGCGTCCTGCCGCCCCGCCTGAGACCCGGCGCGCTCGGCGTGCTCGACATCTCCGAATTCTTCGGGGAAACCACCGGAGGAGTGCGTACCTACCTGCTGCAGAAGGCGCGGTACGTGGAGAGTCGCCCCGAGCTGCGCCAGGTGCTGGTTGTGCCGGGTGCGCGCGACTCGATACACGAGACCGGCGGAGTTCGCTGCTACCGGCTGCACGGTCCTTCGATCCCGACCCAGAAACCCTATCGCTTCATGCTGGCGACACGCTCCACCAACCGGATCGTGGCGCACGAGCGGCCCCATCTCATCGAGGTCGGCAGTGCCTGGTGTGCGCCGTGGCTGGTGCACCTGGCCACTCGAGGGGGCGAGGTCCCGGCTGTGTGGTTCTACCACAGCAACTTCCCCCGGGTCATTGCACCCTGGCCACGCACGGCGGGGGCCATGCGTCGTACCGCGAGCCGCTTCGCCTGGCGGTACGTTCGCCGCTTGAGCCGGCTGGTCAAGGCCACGCTGGCCCCCTCGGACTTCGTGGCTGGCGAATTGGAGCGTGAGGGGATAGAACGGGTGCAGCGAGTTTCTCTCGGGGTGGATCTGGACGGGTTCCACCCGCGGCGTCGGGCGTATGGGTCTGAAACCCGTCGGAGCCTGGACCTGCCCCAGGGCCCGTTGGCCCTCTTCGTAGGACGGATCGCCCGGGAGAAGGAGCTCGACCTGCTGCTTGCGAGCTGGCCGGAGGTCGAGCGGCGAACGGGGGCCCGGCTGATCCTGGTAGGCGACGGTCCGTCACGAGCGAGACTGCAGCGCCAGCCAGGAAGTGACCGGTTTGTCTGGCTCCCGTTCGAGGGAGACCGAGAACGCCTGGCCGATCTCATGGCCGCGGTCGATCTCTATGTCGCCCCCTGCTCACTGGAGACCTTCGGACTCTCCGCTCTGGAGGCCCTGGCCAGCGGTACTCCGGTACTCACGGCTGACCGGGGTGGCGTGGCGGAAACCGTCACCCGATCCGGCGCCGGCGCCTCGTTCGCGTCCGGTGACGGCAGTGCCCTGGCGGAGGCCGCGATCCGGCTCATCACCGGAGGTTTGGATGAGCTGGGAGTCCGGGGGCGCGCGTACGTGGAAGCCAACCACGGGTGGGATCAGGTCTTCGACCGGCTGTTCAGCGTTTATCGCCGCATTCTGGATCAGTGATGCTGCTGGTCTCCATTCACGACGTTACCCCTGCTCACGAAACGAACGTTCGGAAGCTCTGGGAGCTCTGCCAGTGCCGGGGCGTGAGTCCGGCGCTTCTCGTGGTACCGAACTGGCACGGCGAGTGGCCACTCGAGCGGTACCCGCAATTCGTGAAATGGGTCCAAACAGGGGCCGACCAAGGCGCGGAGCTGATCCTGCACGGAGAGCGTCACGATGAGAACGGGTTGCCGCGTGGAGCCCGCGATGCATGGCGAGCCTGGGGCAACACCGCGCGAGAGGCGGAGTTTCTCACTCTGGAGGAGCCGACTGCCGGACGCCGAATCGCCCAAGGCCTTTCCCGGCTGCGCCGAGTAGGTCTCAACCCCTCAGGATTCGTCGCGCCTGCCTGGCTGGCCCGGGAGGCCACCGACAACGCAGCGCGAGCGCTAGGCCTCGCGTTCACTGAAGACGCGTCCAGCATTCACCTGCTGGAGTCGGGCGACCGGGTTGCGTCGCCGGTTGTGCGCTGGAGCTCGAGAACGCCGCTCCGGGCCTGGGGCTCGGCGGCAGTTGCCACGGCTCGTTGGCGCCTCCAGCGTGACAGCGCCTGGCCCAGGCTTGCGCTCCATCCGCAGGATCTCGATCACACCGCGACCGCACGTTCGGTCGCGGGAGCTCTCGAACGGTGGTGCAGGCATCGGACTGCCGGCCGGTACGGTGACCTCTGCGGCGGACCGCAGCCCGCGTGACGGCGTTGGAGGCTCATCTCATTTGCGTCGGCCTGGTGGTTGCCGATCTGATTGCGCGAGCCTGGCGCATTCAGTGGATTATCCAGGGGCTCGGCTATCCGCTATCGGTAAAGGACGCCTTCGTTCTCAACGCGTTTGGAGACGCGGCCTGCGCACTGACGCCGCTCCGGATCGGCGGCGAGCCGGCTCGACTGGCCGGGATGCTCCGGAGCCGGGTACCGGCTACAGCCGCCTTCGTGGGTATCAGTCTCGAGGTTCTCGCGGCCTGGCCCGTGATCATCATTGCCGCGGCCTGGCTCGGTTGGGAATATGCGCCGGCCTGGTGGTCCAGCGTCGGTCCCCGGCTCGAGGCGGCCGCAGAGGAGGCCTGGCCGTGGGTCGCGGGCGTCTTTCTCATCAGTGTTCTGGCGTGGCGCTACGCCCGCGGGGTAACCTCGCCGGTGGCTCGGCACCTGCGTCGGCCGGTCAAGCGTGCCCGGGTGTACTGGCGGCGGATGCCCTTGTGGCCACTCGTGGTCAGCCTCCCTCTCAGCTTCGTCAATCTGGGAACCAGGGTCGCGATTCTTCCGGTTCTCGCGCTCACGCTGCCGGACCCGCCCGCCATGGGTCCGATGCTGGTGGGTTCCTTCGCGCTGCTGTACAGTCAGCTGCTCCTCCCGACGCCCTCCGGCGCCGGCGCAGTCGAGTTGGGGTTTCTGGGCGGCGCTGCGGGAGATCTGGGAGAACACCAGGGCTGGCTCCTGTTGGCCTGGCGCTGGTACACCAACGGCGTGGGCGTCGTGCTGGGCGTCTGGCTGGCGGCAAAGATTTACGGCTGGCCGGCGCTGAGGAAGTTGGCCCGCCAGGGTGCGGCGGACGTCAGGGAGCAGCTGGAGAGCTGATACTGGCTGGGGGCGGGGCCATTACAACCAGCATGACCGTCGGTTCCAGCGCTTCAGCCACCCCGTGAGGGAGATCCGCCGGAGCCCAGACGACCGTTCCCTGACCCGCCTCTCGCATCTCCTCTCCCACAATCATCCTCGCCTTTCCCGACAGGACCAGATAAAATTTGTCCGACTCCGCATGGACGTGAACTTTTTGTGACTGCCCCGGCTGAAAACAATTCAGCCCGACGAACAGGTTCGGGCTGCCAAACAGGTCGGCCTTGAACGGCTTCTCCCTGGAGAACCCGGCGATGTCGGCGATCGACCTAAAGTACGTGGTCATTCTTCCCCGGATGTGAAGTGACTCCACACGACGCAAAAGCTGCCGCGCCGACTCGCATCGAGCGCGATCCCCTCGGCGAAAAAGCAGTGCCTTCCAGCGCGCTGTATGGTATCCAAACGCTGCGCGCATCGGAAAACTTTCCCATCTCCGGACTTCGCCCCCTCCCAGCCTTCGTCGACGCGGTAGTATGGATCAAGCGCTCGGCTGCAGTGGTGCACAAGCAGACAGGGCGGCTCGAGGCCCGTTTGGCCGATGCCATCGTGCAGGCGGCCGACGAGGTGCTCGGTGGCAAGCACCGGGACCAATTCATTCTGGACGTGTATCAAGCTGGTGCCGGTACCAGTCACAACATGAACTGTAATGAGGTGCTGGCGAACCGGGCCAACGAGCTCCTGGGCTCGACGCGCGGGTCGTATCAGCCGGTGCATCCGAACGATCACGTCAACATGGCGCAGAGCACGAATGACGTGATTCCCACCGCTATGCGGCTGGCAACTCTGGCCACCCTCTCGGGAACCTTGGTATCCCTCGACCGGCTGGCGACCTCGCTCCTGGCTAAAGGCGAAGAGTTCGATCACATCATCAAATCGGGCCGAACCCATCTGCAGGACGCCACCCCGATCCGCCTGGGCCAGGAGTTCACCGCGTACGGCCACACGGTTCAGCGCCATCGGGACAAGCTGGAGGCGGCCGCGGATTGGCTGCGCGAGCTCAACATCGGCGGAACCGCCGTGGGCACCGGTCTCAACGCCGAGCCGGAGTATGCCGAGCTGATGGTGAAGCAACTATCCCGGATTACGGGCATGCAACTTCGCCCAGGACGTGACCTGATTCAGCTGATGCAGTCGCTGGGCGACTTTGCCACTTTCAGCGGGGCGCTTCGGGCGTATGTGCTGGACCTGAATAAGATCGCGAACGACCTCCGGCTGCTCGCGTCAGGGCCCCGGACCGGCTTCGCCGAAATTCTTCTTCCCTCGGTACAGCCGGGATCCAGCATCATGCCGGGCAAGGTGAACCCCTCCATCGCCGAGATGGTAAACCAGGTCTGCTACCAAGCGCTGGGGCTGGATACCACGGTCGGGCTTGCCACCGAGGCAGGGCAGCTCGAGCTGAACGTGATGATGCCGGTGGTCACGCACAACATCCTGTTCGCTCTCTTCATCGTGGGGAACGCGACTGCGGTCCTGGCCGAGCGCTGCATCGACGGAATTCAGGCCGATGAGGCGCAGTGCCGGTACTGGCTGGAGCGGAGCCCGGCCCTGGTCACAGCACTGGCCCCCCGTATCGGCTACGGCGAAGCGGCCAAGCTGGCCAAGGAAGCGGTGGCAACCGGTCTCACGGTGAAGGAGCTCGTGATCCAGAAGGGGCTGTTGAAGGGAAGGGAATTAGAGGAGGTTCTGGACCTACGAGCCATGACTGAGCCCGGTGTGCCGGGTGAGCTCGAACCCCAGCCGGTCAAGCAACCGGGCGGTCGGTAACCCGTCGAAGCGGGGTGACGCCGGCGGCTCCCTCATTGGTGTTGTCGTCCACCTGAAGCTCCACCACCCGAAATGCCGGCCGGTCCGGGTACGTCCGCTGCAACAGCATCATCGAGACATTGTATACCGGCACGTCCCCCATGGTCCGTCCTTGGGGCGCGCCGTGATGGGCGTGTCCGTGGAACACCACGTCCACCGGATACCGCCCCAGCGGCTCCTCCAGCCGGCTGGAGCCAAGATACGGGTAGATCTCCCGCGGCTCTCCTTCCACGGTTGCGGCGATGGGCGCGTAGTGGAGCAGCGCAACCTTACGTGGCGTGCGTAGGCGACTGAGCGCGGTCTCCAGCTTGAGGGCCTCGTCTAGCGCCTCTCTGACGAACTGCTTGATGAGAGGCTCTCCCCAGGGTCCCAGGGCTCCCCGGCCGAACCCGCCGGCAAAGCCCTTGGCTCCGGCAAAGCCGACCCCCAACACCTCATGCGCGTCGCCATCGAGCACCCGGACCCCTGCGTCGCACAGGATCCGGGTCACCTCGCTGACCTTCCCGCACTCATAATCGTGATTACCCAGCACCGCGACGATCGGAACCGTGACGGACCCGAGCGCCTTGGCCATCTCGCGCGCCTCGTCCGGGTCGCCCCGGTCGGTCAGGTCACCACATAGCGCGAGGATGTCGGCGTGCGCTGAGACCTGGCTGAGGAGCATCTGCAGTGGCGGCTCCAACCCTCGGCCGCCCAGGTGAATGTCTCCCAGGGCAGCGATCCGCACGGTACCAGGGGATTTGGTCATGCTGGCACAATCCAGTGACAAGTGAACGGCTGCGGTGATCCGGGCCACACCCCGAAGGTTCGGGGCCGACTTATCATAAAGTCCCCTCTGCGGAGTCTGGCATGGCGCTCGCCCCGACCCAGTCTTTAGTCGAGACACCCTCCCGGCTGTTCTATCGGAACGCGATGGAGGTGCTCAACCGGGCCAAGGTGCCGTTCCTGGTCGGTGGCGCCTTCGCGTTCATCCACCAGGCCGGCATCGACAAGTCTACCAAGGACCTGGACATCTTCGCACGGCCTTTGGACGTCCAGCGCCTGCTGGAAGCGTGCGCCACGGCCGGGTACGAGACCGAGCTGGTGTTTTCGCACTGGTTGGCCAAGATCCGGTCGCCGGAGGGGTTCATCGACGTGATTTTCAGCTCCGGGAACGGAGTGGCGGCGGTGGACGACGGCTGGTTCGAGCACGCTGCGGACGGTGAAGTCCTCAATGTCCCGGTAAAGATCGCACCGCCGGAGGAGACCATCTGGTCGAAGGCCTTCGTCATGGAGCGCGAGCGATATGACGGGGCCGATGTTTCCCACCTCATCCTCGCGCTTGGTGAGCGGCTGGACTGGGATCGACTGATCCAGCGGTTCGGACCCCACTGGCGGGTGCTGCTGGCTCATCTGGTCATGTTCGGATTCATCTTCCCTTCGGCCCGCTCCCGAGTCCCCGAGGGCGTCATGCGGGAGCTGTTGCAGCGGCTGGATGCGGAGGTCGGCGCACCCGATGCCACTGAGCCGGTCTGCTACGGAACTCTGCTCTCCTGGTCTCAGTACTTGGGCGACGTGCTCGGCGGCTCGTTTCGCGACGCGCGCATTCGGCCCTACGGCAACATGAGCGCAGAAGAGGTGGCTCGCTGGACTTCGGCGGAAAAGCAGTAGCGGCGTAGCTCCCGTTTTCAGCTCAGATTTGATTCCACCTGTTTTCACAGGCATATTCAAAGCATGCGGGTCACCACCTGGACCGAATACAGCCTGATCATCTCGATCCACCTTGCCAAGCGTGGACGTCACGGCAGTGGACCTGTTGCCGCCCGGGAGCTCGCCGACACCGAGCGACTTCCGGCTGATTATGTCGAGCAGATCCTGCTGCGGCTCCGGCGGGCCGGTCTGGTCGAGAGCGTGCGAGGAGCCAAGGGTGGCTACTTCCTGGCCAAGGAGCCGGCCGCCATCTCGGTACGGGATGTTATGGCTGCATCGGAGCATCAAACCTTCGAGATCAACTGCGCCACTCACCCGGTGGACGCCGATCGATGTAATCCGGGACACACCTGCAGCATCCGGCCGGTCTGGCATGCACTCCAGCAGCGGGTGGACGAGCTGCTTGCCAGCATTTCACTGGCCGATTTGATGAAGCAGGAAACCGAAGTCCAGGAACTGGTCGGGATCTCGTCGGCAAGCTGACGCTCTTCGGTTGAGAAACTGAGGCCCGACCCCACGGTCGGGCCTTTTGCATTTGGAGACTCGGGATGGACGCGGAACCGCACGGATGGGAACCTGCGCTCTGGAAGGCGGTCGGCAACACGCCGTTGCTCCCCATTGCACTGGAATCCTCTCGTTCGAAGGTGTTTCTCAAGGCCGAGTGGCTCAACCCTGGGGGAAGTGTCAAGGACCGCGCTGCCCGCAGCATTCTTCGGGACGCCCTGTGCCGGGGGGAGCTAGCCGGGCGCCGGCTACTCGACGCATCCAGCGGCAATACCGGAATCGCCTATGCGATGCTGGGCGCCGCCGCAGGGGTCGAGGTTACGATCTGTGTTCCTGCCAATGCCAGCCCGGAGCGCCGTGCGCTGCTGGAGATCTACGGCGCGGAAGTCGTGCTGACCGATCGGCTGGAGGGTACCGACGGAGCAACCGAACGGGCCCGCCAGATTTTACGGGAGGAGCCAGATCGCTATTACTTCGCCGACCAGTATGGCAATCCGGCCAACTCGGCGGCGCATCGGGAGACCACTGGCCCCGAAATCTGGACGCAAACCGAAGGACGGATTACGCACTTCGTGGCCGCGATGGGAACGACCGGAACCATGATGGGAACCGGTGGGTTCCTGAAGGAGAAGAACCCGGACATCCGACTGATCGGAGTGCAGCCGGACTCTCCTCTGCATGGGCTGGAGGGATTGAAGCACCTGGCTACAACGAGTCATCCGCCCGCGCTGTACAATCCCGGACTTCCTGACGCCGTAGCGGAGATCTCCACCGAGGCGGCCGACCGCACGGCCCGCTGGCTGGCGCGGCACTCGGGATACCTGGTCGGCTGGTCCGCCGGAGCGGCGGTAGCCGCGGCACTGGATATCGTGCAGCAGGATCCGGAGGCCTATGTGGTTGTGATTGGGTGCGACTCGGGGGTGAGATATCTGAGTGACCTTCACCGCTGGAGGGTCACGTGACGTTACGGGTCAGCGAGACGCTGATGGTGACAATCCATCACGAGGGCGAGCAGGCCTATCCCGGGGAATGCTGCGGTGTGCTGGCTGGGCAGCCGGGTGAGATCAAGGAGGTGCGGCGACTCCTGCCGGTGGTGAATCGCCGTGCAGCCGACCCGCACCGATATCTGATCGCTCCCGAGGATCTCCAGAGAGTCGAGGAAGAGGTTCGCCAGGACAACCTCGAGGTGCTCGGCTTTTACCACTCACACCCGGACCACCCGGCGGCGCCCTCGGCGTTCGACGCCGAGCATGCCTGGCCCTGGTACAGTTACCTGATCGTGCGGGTCGACCGCGGACGTGCGGTCGAGGCCACCAGTTGGCAGCTGGCCGGTGATCGGTCGGCCATGCTGCCGGAGTCTCTCGACGTATTCAACGAGGTCTGAAATATGTCTGTCACCGTCTCGATCCCCACGCCGTTGCGAGGCTTTACCGCGGGGCAGGATACCATCCAGTTGCCGGGCCACACCGTGGGCGAGGTGCTCGACGGGCTGCTCGCCGCCCATGGCGGCCTCAAGCGCCACCTGCTCCAGGACGATGGCCGGCTTCGGAACTTCGTCAATTTGTACTTGAACGAGACCGACATCCGGCATCTCTCCTCCAGGGCTACACCGGTGCAGTCCGGGGATGTGCTTACGATCGTGCCCAGCATCGCCGGTGGATCTCCGGCGCTGGGCAGCGAGGCCGCCCTGTCCCAGGCTGAAGTCCTTCGCTATTCCAGGCACTTGCTGCTCCCAGAGGTGGGCGTCGCGGGCCAACGGAAGCTCAAGTCGGCGCGGGTGCTCACCGTCGGAGCCGGAGGGCTGGGCTCGCCGCTCTCGCTCTATCTGGCGGCGGCCGGGGTGGGAACGATCGGGATCGTGGACTTCGATGTGGTGGACTTGACGAACCTGCAGCGGCAGATCGTCCACGGCACATCCACACTGGGCCAGCCGAAGCTCGAGTCGGCCGAGGCCCGGCTGAGCGATGTGAATCCCAACGTGCGCATCGAGAAGCACGAGACGAGACTGACGTCCCAGAACGCCCTCGAGATCCTGCGGGAGTACGACATCGTAGTGGATGGGACCGACAACTTCCCCACTCGGTACCTGGTGAACGACGCGTGCGTGCTGCTGGGGAAGCCGAACGTCTATGGCAGCATTTTCCGCTTCGAGGGACAGGCGTCGCTCTTCTATGCCCGCCAAGGTCCCTGCTACCGGTGTCTGTACTCCGAGCCGCCCCCGCCGGGACTGGTCCCCAGCTGTGCCGAGGGAGGCGTACTCGGGGTGCTGCCGGGAATCATCGGGAGCATCCAGGCGCTGGAGACCATCAAGTGGATCATTGGCGCCGGCGACTCGCTCATTGGGCAGGCTACTGCTGTTCGACGCCCTGAAGCTCCGGTTCCGTGAGCTCCAATTGCGGAAGGACCCCTCCTGCCCGGTCTGCGGAGAGCAGCCGAGTATTCGAGAGTTGATCGACTATGAGGCGTTCTGTGGGATCGGCGCGGAGCCCGCCTATGACGGGCCGGAAATCACCGCCGAGGAGCTCTCCCGGGAAATGCAACAGAAAGGCCCGGAATTGGTGCTGATCGACGTGCGGGAGCCGCATGAGTGGGAGATCGCGCATATTGAGGGCGCTCGCCTGCTTCCGCTGGGCCAGCTCCCCGAGCGGCTCGGCGAGCTCGATGGTCACGCCGAGATCGTGACTCACTGCCACCATGGGGCTCGCTCCATGAAAGCGCTCCAGCTGCTCAAAGGCGCCGGTTTCAGCCGGGTACGCAGCCTCGCGGGCGGAATCGACGCCTGGGCGGATCGGATTGAAGTGGGGATGCCGCGGTATTAGGTTTTCGCGCTCGCCGAAGTGGTGGAACTGGTAGACGCGCTGCGTTCAGGGCGCAGTGGGCGCAAGCCCGTGCGGGTTCGAGTCCCGCCTTCGGCATGAGGAACGCTGAAAGACGGGAAGGACGGGACGGCAGGCATGAACGGGAGCCCCCAGAAACGGGAGGCTGCGGTTCGGCCTTCGGTTCCCGACCTTCCCGTCTTTCCCTTCCTTCCCACCTTGGCTTATCCTTTGCTTAGGGTACCCCTAGTGAGCCGCGAACCCACTCCACCCGCCGAGCGGAAGAAGTCGGTCGCCCGGAATCCGAAGGCGACGCACGACTACCATATTCTCGAGACCTGGGAAACGGGAATTGTGCTGACCGGGACCGAGGTCAAGTCTCTGCGGAACGGCAAGGCTTCCATCCGGGAGGCCTACGCCCGAGTGAGAAACGGGGAGGTCTTCCTGGACGGGATGAACATCACTCCGTACGAACAGGGCAATCGCTACAATCATGATCCGGTCCGCACCCGCAAGCTGCTCCTGCATCGCCGGGAGATCGAGAAGTTGATCGGAGCAGTGGAACAGCGCGGGCTCACCCTGGTCCCACTCGAGCTCTACTTCAAGAATGGACGCGCCAAGGTGGCGCTGGCCCTGGGTAAGGGCAAGAAACAACACGACAAGCGTGAAGCGATCAAGCGCAAGATTCAGGAGCGCGAAGTCGCTCGAGCCGTTTCGGTGCGGGGCCGTCGGTGATGCTCCTGCTGGCTCTGCTCGCGGCCCTCACCGGCGCTCATATAGTGCCTGGTATTGTGGTCGTTGCCGGAACCAAAGGCGAAGCCCGGATTCCGGTGCGGACCGATGAGAACGGCGCTCCGGTACTGCCGGCGGCGGCCCTCATGTCGGCGCTCGACGGGTCGGCCAAGGTGCTGGAGGGTTGGGCCGAGGTCTCAGTGGGGTCCCAGAACTTTCGTTTCCTGGTAGGCGCGCCGCTCTGTTTCTGCGGCAACCGTTTGCGGCCGCTGGCGGGCGCCGCGTCGGTGACCCGAGATACCCTGTTTCTCCCTTTTCAGTTCATCGTTGAGATACTGCCGGGGCTGCAGGGGAGCCGCTATCGCTACGACGGTACGCGCGCCCGCCTCAGCGTAGCGGGCGCCGCCGATCGCCCGCCGGTGGCCCGGGTGCCGCCCGCCCGCCGAGACCAGACTTCCCAACGGGCTTCGGCCCGGGCATCAGGTCACCATCGACCCGGGCCACGGAGGAGTGGACCCGGGGAATCCTGGGGTGTTCTTTCCCCGGGGCACCAAGGAGAAAGACGTCACCCTGCAGGTTGGACTGCTCCTCCGCAACGAGCTCAGGCGTCGGGGGGTGGGCGTGAACATGACCCGCACGGCTGATACCCTGATTGCCCTGGGAGATCGGGGAAGCTACTGCACTGAGTCGTGCGATCTTTTCGTCAGCCTTCACGTCAATTCCCTGGCGCGGCGCCGCGGCTACACCGACATTCGGGGCTTCGAGACCTACTTTTTGGCCGAGGCGAGAACGGAAGACGCCGCGCGGGTGGCGCAGATGGAAAACGAAGCTGTGCGCTTCGAGACCAACGCGCCGTCGGGTGAAGCCGGTATGGGCCTGGATTTCATACTGAAAGATCTCCAGCTGAATGAGCATCTTCGCGAATCAGCGCGTGCTGCCGAGCTGGTCCAGCGCCAGCTGAAGACGGTGCACACCGGGGACAGCCGCGGGGTCAAGCAGGCCGGATTCATGGTTCTGACCACCGCCCGCCGACCCGCCATTCTGGTCGAACTGGGCTACAGCACGAACCCCGAAGACGGCCGGTTTCTCACCAGCTACGCCAGCCAAAAGGCCATGGCCGCCGCATTGGCCGACGCCATTGTCGAGTATCTGCTCGAATACCAGCGCAAGACGGAGCCTGTGGTCGAGGCGGGGGGGATGAGGTGAAGCCCGATCACCGTTTCACCCGTGTCCTCCTCGCGCTGAGCCTGACTGCGACGGCCGGATGCGTCTATTACAACGGGATGTATAACGCCAACCGGCTGGCCAAGTCGGCCCGGAAGGCGGAGCATGATGGCCGAACCTTCGAGGCCAACAATCTCTGGGGTCAGGTGGCAACCAAGGCCGAGTCGGTCGTGGTACGTCACCCCAAGAGCAAGTACGCCGAGCAGGCCGAGCTGCTTCGAGGTGTGGCCCTGGCGCGGCTGGGTCAGTGCGATCAGGCCCTGGGTCCCCTCGGCCGGCTGGCGACCACGACACGCGCTTCTCCGGAACTGGTCGAGGATGCTCTGTTGGCCACCGGCCGCTGCCAGATGGCTGCAGGCAATCTCGCCGGTGGCGACGCAGCTTTCATGCAATTGCTGGATAGCCGCAACCCGGACCGACGCCGAGAAGCCCGCTTTCAACACGCGCGGGTCCTGCGGGCGTCCGGACAGTACCAGGAGGCCTTACGCGTTCTTGAAGGGGTGTACGAGCCTCGGGCCCAGAGAGAGCGGCTGTTGGCGCTGGCTGGCGCCGGTCGGGCGCCTGAGGCGCTGGCCCTGAGCGACTCGCTGATTTTCCAGGGCGATACTACGAAGGTCTGGGACTCTCTCCTGGTCATGCTGGCGGAAGAGAATCCGGTCGCGGCTTCGGGCCTGGTCGACCGGGTGCAGCGTTTCTCCAAACGGACCCCGGAGTTGCGGGCGCGGACGTTTCTGGAAGACGGGCTTCGGCTCAGCTCCATCGATACCGCGCGCGCCGCACGCCGGTTCCGGGAAGCCGTTAACGCTGGAGGGACAGGGGAGTCGGCCGGGCGGGCCGGCCTGGCATTGATCAAGCTGCGCTTGGCCTTTCTGAGTAATCCGGGTGACCTGCCGTCGATCATGGACAGCTTGAAGCAGCTTGCGGTCCGGTTCAAGGTGACGGCAGACGAGATCGACCGATTCGCAGCCAACGTCTCGGAGGTCGACTCCGCGGCCAGGACGGTGACGCCCACGACTCCACAGGGAGATCTGCGGCT
Source organism: uncultured Gemmatimonadales bacterium (assembly GCA_963842945.1). GTDB lineage: Bacteria > Gemmatimonadota > Gemmatimonadetes > Gemmatimonadales > GWC2-71-9 > CAVVWJ01. Next base: position 104,905 of record CAWJIM010000024.1, on the reverse strand, counting down.
GTTTCTGGCGGCTGAGTCCGCGCGGGAAATCCTCAAGGCGCCCAGACTGGCGGAGTCCCTCTTTCGGCGGATTCCCGAGCAGTGGCCATTTTCGGCCTATGCCCCCAAGGCCATTCTGGCCGCCCAGCAGTTGAATCCGGAATGGGTCGATAGCGCCCGCACCATCCTCGACCAGCAGTACTATGACAGCCCGTACGTAGTCGCCATCCAGGGTGAGGCCACGCCCGAGTACCGTCAGCTGGAGGACTCACTGGGGGCGTTTGCAGCCTCGTTGGCAGTCAGCCGGACCCGTCCCCAGGCGTTCGCCGAAAATTCGTTCCACCCCTGCCGCCGGGTCGTCGCCCTCAGCCTGCCGCAGGAGGCTCCAAGGTTCCCGAGCCCCAGTGACCTCTCTCTCCCTCGAGCGAGAGCTGTTCGGCCGTCGCTTCCAGAATCCGCTTCTTCTCGCCGCCGGGACAGCTGGCTTCGGCCGCGAGCTCGACGGAGTCCTCGATCTCGATCGGCTCGGCGGTATCATCACCAAGGCAGTCTCCGTAGAGCCGCGACACGGAAACGCCCCACCACGGGTGGCGGAGTTCACCGGGGGCATGCTCAACTCCATCGGCCTGGCCAATCCGGGTGTGGAGTGGGTTCGGCAGGAGGCGCTTCCCTGGCTCTCCAGCCATTTGACTCGGGCGCAAGTCCTGGTCAACGTCGTCGGGTTTACGGTGGAAGAATACGGTGAAGTGGTCAGGCGTTTGGACGGATCACCGGCGATCGCCGCCTTCGAGTTGAATCTTTCCTGCCCCAATACCTCGGCTGGCGGGATTGAGTTCGGTGCCGATGCCGGTTGCGTTCAGCGGATCGTGGCGACCTGCCGGCGGCGCACCGAGCTTCCACTCGTGGCCAAGCTGTCGCCGCTGCTTCCGGATATCGGAGGAATGGCCGTGGCGGCCAGGGATGCGGGGGCAGATGCGATAAGTGCGGTGAACACCATACCCGGAACACTTTACCGCCACGAGGGTGCAGCCCGACTGGGCCACGGCAGCGGAGGCGTGAGCGGACCGCCACTGTTGCCGGTTGGGGTCCTGGCCGTGGCGCGCATCCTCGAGCGCACCGGTGGAATCCCAGTGATCGGCGTCGGTGGAGTGCGATCAGCCGAGGATGTGCGGCAGTACCTTCGGGCCGGTGCTTCGCTGGTGGCTATGGGTACCGGCGCCCTGGCCGATCCACGGCTACCCGAGCGGATCGTGCGAGATCTGGAGAGCAGTGGTGGCTGAGCTGGTCTTGGCCCTGGATCTTCCGCGCGCGGGAGATGCCCTCGCGTTGCTGGATCGGCTTCCGCCACTCCGCTGGGTCAAGGTCGGCTCCATTCTCATGACGCGGGAAGGCCCCGAGTTCGTCCGCCGGCTGATCGAGCGGGGCCTCGATGTGTTCCTCGACCTCAAGTGGCACGACATTCCGAACACTGTTGCCGGTGCGGTCAGCTCGGCTCGTGAGCTCGGCGTCAGCATGGCCACCGTCCACGTCCTTGGAGGCAAGGCGATGCTCGAGGCGGCGGTCGCGGCCTCAGCAGGTGAGCTCGCCCTGGTCGGGGTCACCGTGCTTACCTCTCATGACGAGGCTTCCTACCAGCAGGCGCTGGGCCTAGCACCGGTGAATCTTGTAGCCGAAGTCGAGCGGTTGGGTCAGATGGGGATCGGGGCCGGGTTGCAGGGACTGGTGTGCTCGCCCAGTGAGGTATCGGTCTTGCGTGAGCGGCTAGGGCCGAAGCCATATCTGGTGGTTCCCGGGATCAGACGGGGCTCAGATGCCAGGGGTGACCAGGTTCGGGTGTCCTCTCCGGAGGACGCTATCCGGCATGGAGCGACCCACCTGGTAGTTGGCCGACCGGTGCTTCAGGCCGCGAATCCACGGGCGGTTTTGGAAGAGCTCATGAAGGAGGCGGGGTGCGTCATATCGTAGTGGCCATGGCACTGGCAGCAGCCCCTGCGCTCGGAAACGCTCAGGGCAACGACCTGGATCAGGCCGCCGAGAAGGCCCGGCAGGCGTGGTTCGCTCACAATACGGCTGCCCTTGTAGCCGAGAGCCCTCGCCTTTTAATCCAATTGCCCGGAGCCGAGCCGTCGGTGGCGCTGGGGCCGGATCAGGCTGCAGCTCTCCTCTCGAACTTTCTGTCCACCGGGCAGGAGGTAGAGACGGTAGTCCGGGCGGCGCGTGAGGTGGCGCCCAACCAGGGATATGTGGAGCTCCAGAGGAAGTACCGCGTTGCCGGAACCCAGAATGTGCGGGTCCAGGTTCTCCTGCTGGGGTACCGCCGAAGTGATAAGGAGTGGACGCTGGTCGAGTTCCGGGTGGTGGGGTAAGGGCTGCTTTCTCGATGTACAGTCTCGACTTGCCTCACAGGGAGGTCACTTCTATATTGCCCTGCTAGCCCTAAACCTGGCCCGGAGAGAAGCGTGAAGGTTCGTTCCAGCGTCAAGCCGATTTGCGAGCACTGCAAGGTCATCAAGCGACAAGGCGTGGTCCGCATCATCTGCAAGCGCAACCCCAAGCACAAACAGCGGCAAGGCTGATCATGGCACGTATTGCTGGCGTGGATCTCCCGCGCGAGAAGCGGGTCGAGATTGCCCTCACCTACATCTTCGGCATTGGCCGGCCCACCAGCAGCCGCATTCTGGGCGAGACTGGGGTCAACCCGGACACCCGCGTGCGCGATCTGTCGGACGCGGAAGTGGCGCGGCTTCGCCAAATGATCGAACGGTCGGTCAAGGTGGAAGGAGCCCTCCGCACCGAAGTTGCCATGAACATCAAACGGCTGATGGACATCGGGAGCTATCGGGGCATCCGGCATCGTCGCGGCCTTCCGGTCCGGGGCCAGCGGACGCACACCAACGCAAGGACCAAGAAGGGTCCCCGGCGGGCCATTGCCGGTAAGAAGAAAGTGACGAAGAAGTAAGATGACCGCGCCAACACCAGCCAAGGCTCCGAGCCCCAAGCGCACGAAGAAAGTGGTCGATTCCGAGGGGATTGCCCACATCTCGGCCACATTCAACAACCTGCTCATTACCATCACCGACATGCGGGGCAACGCCCTGGCATGGGGTTCTGCGGGGAAGGCCGGGTTCAAGGGCTCCAAGAAATCCACGCCCTTCGCGGCCACCGTGGCGGCGGAAAATTGCGGACGGGAAGCAATGAACCTCGGGCTTCGGCGGGTGCACGTGCGGGTTCAAGGACCGGGGAGCGGACGCGAGTCGGCCATTCAGGCCCTCGCCTCAGTGGGGCTTCGCGTGGTGTCGATTCGCGACGTCACCCCCATTCCCCATAATGGTTGCCGTCCGCCAAAGAAGCGGCGGGTCTGATTCAGTCCGGAGTCACGAGTCACGAGTCTCGGGGCTCCTGACTCCCGACTCACGATCCTACAGGAGCATTACACGAAGTGACCATGACCATTGATCTGACCGGATTGGTTCGCCCCCATCTCGTCGAGATGACCAAGCGGGACGACAATCCCAATGCTGCCGAATTCCGTCTCCAGCCTCTCGAGCGTGGCTTTGGTTACACCCTCGGCAATTCGCTCCGCCGGCTGTTGCTCTCCTCGCTGCGCGGAAGCGCGGTGTGGGGCTTCCGGCTCGATGGCGTCGTTCATGAGCATCAGACGGTGCAGGGCGTCCTCGAAGACGTGCACCAGATCGTGCAACGGCTGAAGGCGCTCACCCTCGTGCTGGCCGACAACGTCGACGATGCGGTGCTGCACATCCGTCGCGAGGGCGCCGGGCCAGTGTACGCTCGTGACATTCAGGAGCACGGGTCCGTGGTCATCAAGAACCCCGACCACCTGCTGTTCACGCTGCAGGACGATCGGGACGTGAGCATGGAGCTCTACGTCAACAAGGGTCGCGGTTACGTCGAGGCTGAGATGCACCCCGCCGACCGGTCGCTTCCCATCGATCTGGTTCGGGTGGATGCCATCTACAATCCGGTGCGCCGGGCCAACTTCACGGTGGCGGAAACCCGTGTCGGCCAGCGCACCGATTATGACCGTCTCACCGTTTCCGTCGAGACCAACGGCACCATCACCCCGGAAGATGCCATCGCCTACGCCGCGGCGTTGGCGCAGGTCCACTTCCAGTATTTCGTGGACTTCGGCAAGGTGCCGACCATGCGGGACGCCGGCGCCGCAACCGGCGGAGCGGCCGGCAGCAACCTGCGTCAGCGGCTGAGCCGCCCCATTGACGACTTCGGCCTGTCCGTCCGGTCGCTGAATTCCCTGAAGAACTCCAACATCCGGACCCTGCGGGACCTGGTGGAGTTCTCGGAGGATGATCTCCTCAAGGTCAAGAACGTGGGCGAAAAGGCTCTCAGCGAGATCGCGGAGCTGCTTCAGCGCGAGGGGCTCAACTTCGGAATGGGCTTTGAAGAGACCGACGGCGAGCTCAGGATCGTACGGCCGGGCGTCGCTCCGGTGGTGCAGCCGTCAACGACCATCATTGGAGACGGCACCTGATGCGGCATCGCGCCAAGGGTAGGCAGCTTTCCCGCACCTCCAGTCACAAACGCGCCATGTTGAACAACATGGCCACCAGCCTTTTTGAGCATGGCCGGGTCATCACCACCGAGGCCAAGGCCAAGGAGCTGCGGCCTTTCGCCGAGAAGCTCATTACGCTGGCTCGGCGGGGCGACCTCCACGCCAGGAGGCTGGTGGAGCGCCGGATCAAGGATCGGGAAACCCTCACTCGGCTGTTCGGCGAGATCGGGCCCCGCTTCGCGGCACGTCCGGGTGGGTACACCCGGATTCTCAAGTTGGGCCACCGCGAGGGAGATGGGGCCGATGTGGCGAGGATCGAGCTGCTTGCGGAGTGAGCGGCTGCCGGCCAGAAACGAACAAGGGGACCTTCGGGTCCCCTTTTTTCTGGCGTCAACTCGCCTTCTTGATCCGATTACTCTTGAGGCACTGCGTGCAGACCCTGATCCGCTTGGGCGCGCCATCGACCAGAACGCGCGCGGTCTGCAGATTGGGGTACCAGCGCCGCTTGGTGCGATTGTTGGCGTGGCTGACGTTGTTGCCGGTAACCGGCCCTTTGGCGCACACGGCGCAAACCCGTGCCATAAGCTCCACCTTGGTATCTTGTCGGACGCGAGAAAGCCTTCAAACCTAACGAGTGCGGGCTGATGATACAACCATGCCGGGAGCCAGCTCGTGCCTAGAGCACTGATTACCGGGGTCACCGGTCAGGACGGCTCGTATCTGGCGGAGCTGCTGCTGTCCAAGGGATATGAGGTGGTCGGGGTCGTCCGACGGACCAGCCACCACAGCTACGAACGGATCGAGCATCTGCTCGAACGGATCCAGGTTGTGGCGGCGGACCTGCTGGACCAGCACTCGCTCACGGTTGTTCTGCAGGAGACCCGGCCGGACGAGGTCTACAACCTGGCCGCCCAGTCCTATGTTCCCACGTCGTGGACTCAGCCGGTCCTCACCGGCGAATTCACCGCACTCGGCGTCACCCGAATCTTGGAGGCCGTTCGCCTGGTCCACCCCGGCGCCAGGTTTTACCAGGCGAGCTCATCGGAGATGTTCGGCCGGGTTACCGAGACGCCGCAGCGGGAAACCACGCCGTTTTATCCCCGCTCGCCCTATGGTGTTGCCAAGGTTTATGGCCACTGGATCACGGTCAACTACCGCGAATCGTATAACCTGTACGCGGTCAGCGGCATTCTGTTCAACCACGAATCGCCCCGGCGGGGTATCGAGTTCGTCACTCGTAAGGTCACCGACGGAGTCGCCCGCATAAAGCTCGGCCTGGCCAAGGAGATCCTGCTGGGAAACCTGGACGCCCGTCGAGACTGGGGCTATGCCGGCGATTACGTGGAAGCGATGTGGCGAATGCTGCAGCAGCCGACTCCGCAGGATTATGTGGTCGGAACCGGACAGACCCACAGCGTGCGCGACTTGGTGGAGGCCGCCTTCGGCCACGTAGGACTCGACTGGCGCAAGCATGTGAAGAGCGATCCCCGATACATGCGGCCGGCGGAGGTCGACCTGCTCCAGGCAGACCCGACCAAGGCCAAGCGCGAGCTGGGTTGGAGTCCAAACGTCCAATTTCCCGAACTGGTGGCGATGATGGTCGACGCCGATCTGGAGCGGCTCCGCGGCAAATGAGGGCTTCCCAGGGATGAGGGTGCTGGTAACCGGCGCGGACGGCTTTGTCGGACGGCGTTTGGTAGGACGGCTGGTGGAGACCGGTCACGAGGTGACCGCCGCCTGCCGGCCAGTGCAGGGGCAGCAGAACTCAGGCGGCGAACCCTGGAGTAATCGGGTTCGAACGGTACCCTTGGAGCTCGATGACGAGCGCGCTGTCCGCCAGGCCCTGAGCGCTCCTCAGGATGCCGTCGTTCACCTGGCCGCCATGGCATCGGTACGGGAAGCTCGAGAGGATCCCGGACGCGCCTGGGTAATCAACGCCGCGGGCACCGCACGGGTCATGGACGCTCTGATCTCGACGCGGGAGCGAGGGCAGTCGGATCCCATCGTCCTGCACGTCTCCAGCTCGGAGGTCTACGGTGCAGGGCCGGCATTGCCTCGAGCTGAGAGTCACCCGGTGCAGCCGCAGTCGCCCTACGCAGCCAGTAAGGCCGCATCGGAGATCGCCGCGCTGGAGGCCTGGCGCCGGACCCAGCTCCGGGTGATTATCGCCCGCCCTTTTACTCATACGGGACCGGGCCAACGCCCTCCGTACGTGGTGCCGGCATTCATCGACCGGTTGCTGGCGGTAAAGGCCGGCGGACCCCGCCGAGTGCCCACCGGCAATCTGAAGCCGGTGCGCGACCTGCTCGATGTTCGGGATGTGGTAGAAGCCTATCTGGCGCTGATCAGCAGCGGGATTCCCGGCGAGACCTATAACATCGCGCGCAGTGAGGGGATTACGCTGGAGCAGCTATTTCGGCGCATCGCGGACATCATCGGGGTAGAGGCGGAGCCGTTTCCCGATTCCGACCTGGTCCGGAGCGGCGACATCCCTCATCTCGTAGGTGACGCAACCAAGCTACGGCAAGCAACCGGCTGGTCGCCCGCCATCACGTTGGACCAGACCCTGCGGGACATGGTGGATGCCCAAACGCACTGATCTCTCGACCATCCTGCTCATCGGTTCGGGCCCGATCGTCATCGGCCAGGGAGCCGAGTTCGACTACTCCGGTACCCAAGCGGTGCGGGCGCTCAAGGAAGAGGGATACCGGGTCGTCCTGGTCAACTCGAATCCGGCTACCATCATGACCGATCCGGAGTTGGCCGATCGCACGTATATCGAGCCAGTCACTCCGGAGTGGGTGGCCAAGGTCATCGAACGCGAGCGCCCCCAGGCCCTGCTGCCGACCATGGGAGGACAAACGGCGTTGAATGTGGCGATGGCCTTGCAGCGCAATGGCACGCTGGAGCGGTTCGGAGTCGAGCTGATCGGGGCCAACGAGCGGGCCATCCGTCTGGCGGAGGACCGGGAGGAATTTGCCCAGGCCATGAAGCGTATCGGTCTCGCCACTCCCGAAGGCCGCACGGTTCATAGCGTGGAGGAGGCCCTGGCTGCCGTTGAGGTGTCCGGCTACCCGGCCATTCTCCGCCCCTCCTTCACTCTGGGTGGCTCGGGGGGAGGAATCGCTTACAACCGGGAGGAGTTCGAGACTCTGATTCGGCGGGGCCTGGAGCTCTCGCCGGTGGGCTCCGTGCTGGTGGAGCGCAGCATCATCGGTTGGAAGGAATTCGAGCTGGAGGTGATGCGGGACGGGGCGGACAACGTGGTGATCGTCTGCTCGATTGAAAATCTCGATCCGATGGGCGTTCACACCGGCGACTCGATCACGGTGGCGCCGGCCATGACGCTCACCGATCGCGAGTACCAGACCATGCGCGATGCCGCCATCAAGATCATCCGCGAAATCGGCGTGGCCGCGGGCGGCTGCAACATTCAGTTCGCGGTAAGTCCGACCACCGGGGAGCAGCTCGTCATCGAGATGAACCCCCGCGTCTCTCGCTCCTCCGCGCTCGCGTCCAAGGCCACCGGCTTTCCCATCGCGCGGATCGGGACCAAAGTGGCGGTGGGATACCGGCTGGACGAGCTGCCCAACGACATCACCAGGACTACGCCGGCCTCATTCGAGCCTGTGCTCGACTATGTGGTGGTCAAGATTCCGCGGTTTGCCTTCGAAAAGTTCCCTGCGGCAGATCCCACTTTGACGACCCAGATGAAGTCGGTGGGCGAGGTGATGGCCATTGGCCGCACCTTCAAGGAGGCCTTTCAGAAGGGATTGCGCGGGCTGGAATCGGACCGGATCGGCTGGAGTGCGGGCAGCACGCCGGCGGACGATCGCCTGCAGGACACCAGTCGCGAGGCGGTGCTCGCCGGGGTACGCACGCCGACGCCGGAGCGGATCTTTCAGCTCAAGTACGCTCTCCAGCTCGGCGTGTCGGTGGATGCACTGGCGGAGACCACCGGGATTGATCCCTGGTTCCTCTATCAGATGGTTGAGCTGCTGGAGGCGGAAGACGAGTGGCGGGGAAGCGGGGAGGTGAGGAAGCGGGGAGGCGGGGAAGCGGGGAGGCGGGGAGGGAAAGAAGAGGACCAACGATCGCTTCTGCGGAAAATGAAACGGCTTGGATTTTCCGACCGGCAACTGGCGGAGCTACGGGGCATTACCGAGTCCGCCGTCCGGGCCGAGCGGCATCGGCTGGGCATCCGGCCGGCTTACAAGACGGTGGATACCTGCGCCGGCGAGTTTCCTTCGGCCACCCCCTATCTCTACTCCTCTTATGACGAGGAGAATGAGGCGCAAACCAGCGGAGAGCGCACCGTAGTCATTCTGGGGAGCGGACCCAACCGGATCGGCCAGGGTGTCGAGTTCGATTACTGCTGTGTCCGCGCGGCAATCGCCTTTCGGGAGATGGGCTATCGCACCGTCATGGTGAACTCCAACCCCGAAACGGTCTCCACCGATTTCGACATCTCCGATGCCCTCTACTTCGAGCCGCTTACTTTGGAGGACGTGCTCGAGGTGGTAGCTGTGGAGCAGCCGATCGGAGTGGTCGTCCAGCTGGGCGGACAAACTCCGCTCCGTTTGGCCCGAGCTCTCGAGGCGGAAGGGGTCTCGATTCTGGGTACTTCACCCGAGGCCATCGATCTGGCGGAGGATCGGGGGCGTTTCGAGGCCATCAGCCGGGAGCTCGGCGTGGCTCAGCCTCCCAGCGGGGTGGCGCATTCGATCGAGGAGGCAGTGGCGGTGGCCGCGCGGGTGGGCTATCCGGTTCTGGTGCGTCCGTCGTATGTGCTGGGCGGAAGGGCCATGGAAATTGTTTACGACGACGCCTCGCTCAGGAATTACTTCGGGCGGGCAGCGCGGGTTGCGCCGGAGCACCCGGTTCTCATAGACAGCTTTCTGGAGGACGCGTTCGAAGCCGACGTCGACGCGATCGCCGATGGCACCCGCTGTGTCATTGGCGGAGTCATGCAGCATATCGAGGATGCGGGGATCCACTCGGGGGACTCCGCCTGTGTGCTGCCGCCGTATCTCATTACCGAGGCCCAGGTGGATGAGATGCGGCGACACACCAGGGCCTTTGCCGAGCGGTTGGGCGTGGTGGGTCTCCTCAACGTTCAATTCGCCATCAAGCACGACGTGGTTTATGTCCTCGAGGTGAATCCCCGGGGCTCCCGCACCGTTCCCTTCGTCTCCAAAACCACCGGCGTTCCACTGGCCAGCCTGGCTGCGGCAGTGATGGTGGGAAAGACCCTCGAGGAGCTGGGGCTCCACGACGACGTGCTGCAGCCCTACGTCGCCGTCAAGGAAGCGGTCTTTCCTTTCAGCAAGCTTCAGGGGGTAGATCTGATCCTGGGGCCGGAGATGCGCTCAACCGGCGAGGTCATGGGTATCGCCGATTCCTTCGGGATGGCTTTCGCCAAGGCACAGATCTCCGCCGACGGCGCATTGCCTCTCGAGGGCTCGGTCTTTGTCACGGTAAACGATCACGACAAGGCGAACGTCGTTCCCATTGCCCGTCGGTTTCATGCGCTGGGGTTCCGGGTGCTGGGGACAGAGGGAACGGCGCGCTATCTTCGGGCCCGCGGCATCCCCACCGAGCGGGTTCTCAAGGTGTACGAGGGCCGGCCCAACGCCATCGACCTCCTGGTTTCGGGCCAGATTCAGCTCCTCATCAACACTCCCCTGGGAAAGCTCACCCAGCAGGACGACTACGCCATCCGCCGTGCGGCTCTCCAGCACCGGGTACCGTACACCACCACGTTGTCCGCGGCTTCCGCCGCGTGTGATGCGGTCATCGCGCTGAGGAGCCGGGCCGGTGAGGTGCGGCCGCTGCAGGAGTGGCATGCGCTGGCGCGGGAGATGTCTCCGGAGTGGACCGGGTGAGCGCCCGCAGCGCGAACTTCGTCACTGCGCTGCGGGATCGGGTTGCCGGGACGGTGCGGGAAGGGGAGTCCGTCGCCCGCTACTCCACCTATCGGATCGGCGGGCCGGCCACTGTGCTGCTGCCCAAGACTCCAGCCGATGTTGCGGCGGCCCTTCGTCTGGCCAGCGAAACCAGCACTCCATGGTTCGCCCTGGGACTCGGCTCCAACATCCTGCTCCCGGATGAAGGACTGGACGCCCTGGTGATCCGGATGGGAAAGGGCCTGGACCGGCTGCAGCAGGATAAGGATCGCTGGACCATCGGCGCTGGTCTTCCCGCTCCCCTCGCCGCGCGCAGGACGGCCGAAGCCGGCTTTGCCGGGCTGCACATCTTCGTGGGAGTGCCCGGCACCGTCGGTGGCGGCGTGTTCATGAATGCCGGCTGTCACGGCGGCGATTGGGCCGAGGTAGTGCAGCAGGTCACGGTGGTGGACGGCCACGGGAATGACAGCGTGCTGAATCGTCGAGATGTCCCTTTCACCTACCGGCGGAGCGGCCTGGATGGCCGGATCGTGCTGGAAACGACCGTGCAGTTGCGGCCCGAAGAGCCTGCCCGGCTGGAGGAAGCGGTCGCCGAACTCTTCGAGTGGCGGCAGAAGGGTACGCCCTTCAACCAGCCCTGTTGCGGCAGCGTCTTTAAGAACCCTTCAGGGCCCAGCTGGAAGCGGGAGAGCGGGCCCGAAAACGGCGGGGCAGCTGATCGAGGCGGCCGGACTGAAAGGATTCAGCATCGGCGGAGCCCAGGTTTCACCGATGCACGCCAACTACTTCGTGAATACCGAAGGCGCCACCGCTGCCGACGTTCGGCGATTGATCGACCATGTGCAGCGTACGGTGGAGGAGCGGTTCGGCGTGCGGCTCGATCCCGAAGTCAAGCTGATCGGGGCCAGGGGGGAATACCTATGAGAGTGAGAGGTGAATGCCCGACTACTTCGCCCACGAATCCTCCTATATCGATGATGGGGCCCAGATCGGGAAGGGCACCAAGATCTGGCATTTCTGCCATGTCATGCCCGGGGCCATCATCGGCGAACGCTGCAACCTGGGGCAGAACGTGGTGGTCATGCAGGGGTCCCAGCTGGGCAACAACGTGAAGGTGCAGAACAACGTGTCCATCTATGAGGGCGTGGTCCTGGAGGACGATGTGTTCTGCGGGCCCAGCTGCGTGTTCACCAACGTGGTCAATCCGCGCAGCCATGTGTCCCGGAAGGCTGAGTATCAGCGCACGCTGGTTCGCCGGGGGACCTCGATCGGCGCCAACGCCACGATCCTGTGCGGAATTAACCCTGGGCGAATACAGCTTCATCGGAGCGGGGGCGGTGGTCAGGAGCGATGTCCCGCCCTTCGCCATCATGGTCGGCGTCCCTGCCCGCCGGGTCGGCTGGATGTGTCGCTGCGGAGTGCGCCTGCAGTTCCGGGACGGCCGGGCAACCTGCGCAGCCTGCGGGACCGGTTATCGTGAATCCGATGGAGTTGCTCCGGCTGATTGACCCACCCAGGCCACCCGGCTAACTTCTCTAGCTGTCTATGGTTCCGCGACACTGCGCGCCCGGGCTCAGCCGGATCGGCTGGAGCATCGGGCGCTTCCACATGACCGCTCCAGCCCCGACTGGACGGAGCAAAGGCCCAGGACTGTCGTGAGCGTACCTCTCCTCGATCTGGTCGCGCAGTATCGTGAGATCAAAGACGATGTGCTCGCCGCCATGATGGAGGTGATCGAGCGGCAGAGCTTCATCATGGGCCCTGAGGTGTCGCGCCTCGAGGCCGAGATCGCCCGGCTATCCCATACGAAGCACGGCATTGCCTGCGCCAGTGGGACCGACGCCTTGTTGTTGCCGCTCAAGGCGCTGGATCTTCGGTCCGGAGACGAGGTGATCACCACGCCCTTCACCTTCTTCGCGACCGCGGGAACGGTCCACAACGCGGGTGGTACTCCGGTGTTCGTGGACATCGATCCGACCACGATGAATATCAGCCCCGAAGCCATCGAGGCGGCCATTACCCCGCGGACCCGGGCCATCATCGTCGTCCATCTCTTCGGCCAGATGGCTGCCATGGAATCGATCATGCGCATAGCGGCCCGGCACGGGCTTCCGGTCATCGAAGACGGAGCTCAGAGCATCGGGGCCAAGCGGAAAGTCGACGGACAATGGCGCATGTCGGGTGAGCTCGGCAGCGTCGGGACTCTGTCCTTTTTTCCCACGAAGAACCTGGGGGCTTGGGGGGACGCAGGGCTAATGGTCACCCAGGACGACAAGCTGGCCGAACGGCTTCGGCGTCTCCGGCTCCACGGCGGTTCCCGGCAGTACCTGCATGAGGAGGTGGGAACGAATAGCCGGCTGGACACCCTGCAAGCGGCGGTTCTTCTGGCCAAGCTGCCCTACCTGGAGCGATGGAATCAGGCTCGGAAGCGGAATGCGGCACGCTACACGGAGGCGTTCACGGGCCTCCCGTCGGTCTGTCCCCCCGCGATCGATCCCGCCAATGACCACATCTTTCATCAGTACACCATTCGCGTGCCCCAGCGGGATGAGCTGCAGGCCCATCTCAAGGAGCAGGGAATAGGTCACGCTATCTACTATCCACTGGCGCTTCACCTCCAGCCCTGCTTTGCGCATCTCGGCTACCGGCGTGGGCGTCTTCCGGCTGCGGAGGCTGCCATGGAGTCGGTATTGTCCTTGCCGGTGTACCCCGAGCTTACGGAACAGCAGCAGAACACGGTGATTGAAACCGTGAAATCTTTCTACGCGTGATCGAGAGACCCGTGGGTATCGCCCAGGACCTGATCGGAAAGGCCGAGCGACGCCAGATCCTGTTTGGCATCGTTGGCCTCGGCTACGTTGGGCTTCCGCTGGCGGTGGAGCTGGCTCAGGCCGGCTATCGGGTGCTGGGCTTCGAGGTGAAACCCGATGTGGTAGATGGGCTGAACGCCGGCCGTTCCCACGTAAAAGACGTAACCGACAAGCAGCTGCAGCAGCAGTGTGAGCGGTTCAGCGCGACCACGGATATGTCGCGTCTGTCAGAGCCGGACGCCATCTCGATCTGCGTGCCGACTCCGCTCTCCAAGTTCAAAGACCCGGACGTCAGTTACATCGTGGCCGCAACCGAGGCGGTAAAGAAGCGGCTTCGGCGGGGCCAGGCGATCATCCTGGAGAGCACCACCTATCCCGGGACCACCCGCGAGATCATGCTCCCGGCCCTGGAGAGCACCGGACTTGCCGTGGGCCGGGACTTCTTCCTGGCCTTCAGCCCCGAGCGGGTTGATCCCGGAAATCCACACTATGGCACCCGTAACACACCTAAGGTGGTCGGAGGCATCACCGAGGACTGCCGCAAGGTTGCCGTGGCGCTGTACCAGCCGGCGATCGACACCCTCGTGCCCGTGTCCACCACCGAAGCGGCCGAGCTGGTCAAGCTGCTGGAGAACACCTTCCGGAGCGTCAACATCGGTCTGGTCAATGAGATGGCCATCGTGTGCGACAAGCTGGGGGTGAATGTCTGGGAGGTGATCGAGGCCGCCGCCACCAAGCCGTTCGGGTTCATGAAATTCTTGCCCGGCCCCGGCTTGGGTGGCCACTGCATTCCGATCGACCCGCATTACCTCGCCTGGAAAATGCGTGGACTCAACTACAAAACCCGGTTTATCGACCTGGCCGGCGAGCTCAACACCGAAATGCCGGAGTTCTGGGTCCGCAAGCTAGCCGAGGCCCTGAACGGACAGGGCAAGGCGGTACGGGGGGCCTCGGTCCTGGTGCTTGGGGTGGCGTACAAGCGGAACATCGACGACATCCGCGAGAGCCCGGCGTTGGACATTATCCGTCTGCTCAAAGGGCAGGGGGCCAAGGTGACTTACTCGGATCCTCACGTGCCCAAGTTCAGGGAAGACGGGACCGAGTTCCGGTCGGTTGCGCTCACCCCGGAGACGGTGGCTGCAGCCGATTGCATCATGATCGTCACCGACCACAGCTCGGTGGACTACCACATGATCAAGCGCACCGCCCGGCTGGTCGTGGATACCAGAAACGCACTCCCGAAAGAGATCTGACATGCATGTAGCGGTGATCGGAAGCGGCTACGTCGGACTGGTGGCCGGGGCTTGTCTGGCCGAGACCGGAAACGATGTGACCTGTGTGGACGTAGACGCAGAAAAGATCGCCCGGCTGCAACGCAACGAGATCCCCATTTACGAGCCGGGTCTCGAGCCCATGGTCAAGCGGAATCAGGACGAAGGGCGGCTCACGTTTACCACCGACCTGGGTGCGGCGGTGCGAAGCTCCCGGGTGATCTTCATTGCGGTGGGAACTCCGCCGGGAGAGGACGGCTCTGCCGATCTGAAGCATGTCCTGGCAGTCGCCCATGCGGTGGGCCGGAACATGAACGAGCCCAAGATCGTGGTCACCAAGTCCACCGTTCCCGTCGGCACCGCGGAAAAGGTCCGGGCCGCCATCCGGTCAGAGACGGACATTCCTTTTTCGGTCTGCTCCAATCCCGAGTTCCTGAAGGAAGGCGCGGCAATCGAGGACTTCATGAAGCCCGACCGGGTGGTAATTGGAGTGGACAACGATGAAGCCAAAGAGGTGATGGAAGAGCTCTATGCTCCTTTCACCCGCCAGGGGGAAACCGCATCCTCTTCATGGACATCGCCTCGGCCGAGGTCACGAAGTATGCGGCCAACGCCATGCTGGCGACCCGGATCTCGTTCATGAACCAGATGGCGATGTTCTGCGAGCTGGTTGGCGCCGACGTCAACCATGTCAGGCTGGGAATCGGCTCGGACCAGCGGATTGGTCGGGCGTTCCTGTATCCCGGGCCGGGGTACGGGGGGAGTTGTTTCCCCAAGGATGTCAAAGCGCTGATTCGCACGTCCGACGATCTCGGTCTTTCCCTTGACGTGTTGAAGGCGGTCGAGCACGTCAACGAGTGCCAGAAGCAGATCGTTTTCCAGAAGACGCTGCGCTATCTCGGGCAGGATCTTACGGGAAAGAGCATCGGGATCTGGGGTCTTGCCTTTAAGGCCGAGACCGATGACATGCGGGAGAGTCCGGCCATCCCGGTGATCGAGGGTCTGCTCGCAGCCGGAGCCCGGGTACAAACTCACGATCCTAGGGCCACCGACTCGGCCCGGCTGATTTTCGGCGACCGTCTCATGTATGCCGCCGATCCCTACAGCGCCGCCCACGGGGTCGACGCCCTGCTCGTAATGACGGAGTGGCTGGTCTATCGCAATCCCGACTTCGACCGGGTCCGAAAACTGGTGCGCAGACCCCTCCTGATTGACGGCCGCAATCTGTACGACCCTGACCGTATGGCCTCACTCGGGTTTGAATATCACGGGATCGGCCGGGGCCGCAGGTGACGCGGGTCCTGGTTACGGGGGCTGCTGGGTTCATTGGATCGCATCTGGTTCAGGCGCTGATACGGCAGGGCGACGAAGTCATCGGCATCGATAACTTCGATCCGTTTTATCCCCGGGCCATGAAGGAACGAAACCTGGCAGAGATCGGGTGCCCGGCCGGATTCACCTTTCGGGAGCTGGACCTGCTCGAGGTGAAGGCGCTCCGCTCGCTGCTTACCGCCGACACCGTCATTGTGCATCTCGCGGCCAAGGCGGGGGTTCGGCCTTCCCTGGCCGACCCGGTGGGGTACGCCCGGGCCAACGTCACCGGGACCGCTGCCGTGGCCGAAGCGGCTCGACAGGCGGGAGTGGCCCGCTTTGTCTTTGGGTCTTCCTCCTCCGTGTACGGCGACAGCACTCCAGTGCCGTTCCGCGAAGACGCGGTGGCCGTCGTACCGGTTTCTCCTTATGCCGCCACCAAGCGCGCGGGGGAGCTCTTGCTACAATCGGTAGCGCCGATCTACGGGTTCCAGACGGTGTCGCTTCGGTTCTTCACCGTCTACGGCCCCCGGCAGCGTCCCGATCTGGCCATCCACGCCTTCACCCGGAGGATGGTGGAAGGGTGTCCTCTCACTCTATTCGGGGACGGCACCCAGGCGCGCGACTACACCTACTGCGACGATATCATCGCTGGTGTGCTCTCGGCCGTCGACTGGAGCGCAACGGCTCCAGTGGGGGTCGAGACCTTCAACCTCGGCGGGAATCGGCCGGTGCAGACTGAGGCCATGGTGGCGGAGATCGCCGCCGCACTCGGCGTCAAGCCGAAGATCGAGTGGGCCCCGATGCAGCCGGGCGATGTACAGCAGACCGCCGCCGATCTCACGAAATCCTCGGCGGTGCTGGGCTATCGGCCGAAGATTGCGTTCTCCGACGGCATTCATCGTTTCGTCCACTGGTTCAGAGAGGCTTATGGCCGGGCAGACTGATCTCCTGTTGGCGCGGGCCCGGGAGCGATTCGTGGTACAGGATTACTACGGGGCGGTCCATCTGCTCGAATCGATTGTCGATTCGGGGCGGGCCTTCGCCGACGTCCATCACCTCCTCGGGGTTTCGCTCTCGCTGCTGGGGCAATCGGAGCGCGCCTTGAAGGAGTTGGAGCGCGCGCTGGAGCTGAATCCGAATTACGTCGAGGCCTTGATCCATCGCGGACTGGTGCTCAATGAGCTGGGCCGAACCGATGAGGCGGAGGAAGCGTTCAACCACGCGGCATCGAGCATCGATCACAAAACGGCTGACGGCTTGCCCCTGCCGGTTGCTGCCCAGCTTGCCAACCATCACGCAGACCTGGCCGAGACCTACGCCGGGGCCGGCGCGCTGAACCGGGCCATAGAGCAGTATGAGCGGGCCCTGGAGCTGGGACCCACCTTTCACGATCTGCGTTACCGTCTTGCCCGGCTCCTGCTCGAGGCAGGACGGCCCCTGGACGCGCGAATGACACTGGAAGAGGTGCTCCGGGAACGCCCCAACTTCATCGACGCCCAGGCTGCGCTGGGGCTCGCCCACTTTCTCTCGGGCGATGCCGATGGTGCCCGGGAGGTGTGGCAATCGTGCCTGTCGCGGCGCCCGGAGAACGCCCGAGTGGAGGCTTACCTGTCGATGCTTACCCGGGCAGGTCAGTGACGACTGAGTGGTTGAGCGTGGGTGGAGCGGTCGCATTGGCTGCGCTGGCAGCGTGTGGAGGCGGGCGGGACCAGGAACGCCAGGGGGATGATGCCTACGGCCAGGGCAACTACGCCGTGGCTCTGGCCCAGTACCGGGCGGCGGTGGCCAAAGATCCTGACGCCAGGGTATGGGCCAAGGTAGGCGCCGCGGCGCTCCACACCGGCAACCTCGAAGTCGCATCGGACGCCTACCTGCGGCTGGCAGCCGAAGATCCCACCCGGGCAGAAGAAGCGGCGGAGGGTCTCGAGGCGGTGGCCCGCGGGGCCGACCGAGCCGGTGATACCAGACGCCTCGAATCCGCGGTCATCGGTCTCGGGATGATCGCGCCAAGCCGCTCCATCGGCCGCTATGCTCTGGCCGTGGTGCGCCGTCCCGGAGCCGAGGCCAACGATCTCGTGGCAGTCCTGCCCGCGGCCATTGGCGCGGCGCCCGATGCCGAAACCGTGGACTCCTTGCTTGGAGTCTACGCGGCGGCCCTGCAGGAAACCTCGGGCTGCGATCAGGCATTCCCGGTGTTTCAGGCTACGGTCCGCCGAAGTCGCAGCAACGAGGTCCGCACCCGGGCCGAGGATGGTGTCGCCGGTTGCTCACTGGCCCTGGGGCTTCGCGCCGAGGCGGCCAGTAAGCCCGAGGATGCCGCGCTTTGGTTTGCCGCCGCCATCAGAGTGGATTCCGGTACTCCCGTCGGCCGCCGCGCTCTGGTGGGATACGGAGATGCTCGGGCTCGGCTGGGAGATACCGCAGCCGCGGCTGAGGCGTACCGCGCCGTGACGGCCGACGCAGTCCAAAGCGATTCCACCATGCAGATGGCGCGGGATCGGCTGGAGGAGTTGCGCGCCCGGACCTCGAGCCCGCTGACCGGGACGATCCTTCGATGAGCAGGGCCTTCTCTCTGTGGGCTCTGCTTCTGCTGGCCGGGTGCGGCGGCGGGCGCAGCCGGGGAAGCAGTGCGCCGGCGCCCGCATCTGCCACCGGAGCGAGTGCAGCGAGCATCGACTCTCTATGGCAGCAGGCGGAGCAGGCGGTTCATCATGGGAAATGGGGTGACGCCGAGAAGCTGCTCGATCGGATCAATCTGGAATTTTCTCCGGGAGATCCGCGGGTTGGCCGAGCACACTACTATCTGGGCGAGGCGCTATTCGCTCAAAATCACCAGCTCGAGGCGGCCCGCGAGTTCCGCAGGGCCTCGGATGAAACGCCCAACGATCCGATTGCTCCTGAGGCCCTGCTCCGCCTCGGCGACGTCTACGCCGATCTCTGGCGGCGGCCTGAGTTGGACCCCACGTATGGACAGACCGCCCTCTCCACCTATCAGGAGCTATTGAATAGGTATCCCGGCAGCAGCGCGGCAAACCGGGGACAACTGCGGATCGCCGAGCTCAACGAGCGGTTTGCCACCAAGGAGTACAAGGCGGGAATGTTCTACTTCCGCCTGAAGGCGTACGACTCCGCCATCCTCTATCTCAAGGACGTGGTGGCCACTTATCCCAAGGCCGCGATCGTTCCGGAGGCTTTGGTCAAGCTGGTTCAGGCATATAAGGCGCTGGGATATCGCGAAGATGTGCAGGAGACCTGCGGGTACATCCGTCGGTTTCATCCCCGTGCCCCCCAAGTCGGCGAGGTCTGTCCCTCCAAACCCGCGGCGTGAGCGCCGGATGATCGGTGTCTTCGGCGGGTCGTTCGATCCCGTACATCACGGACATTTGATCCTGGGGCAGGTTGCCTCGGAGACGCTGGGTCTGGAGAGTCTCCAGTTCGTGCCGGCCCGCGAACAACCGTTCAAGCGAGGGCAGCACCGGAGCTCTCCCGAGCACCGGACCGCAATGCTGTCGCTCGCCCTTGCCGGCTGTCCCGGCTTTGGCCTGGAACGGAGCGAACTGGACCGGCCACCCCCCTCGTATACTGTCCACACCCTGGACGATCTCAGCCGGCGTCATCCCAGGACCGCGCTGGTGTTGTTGCTGGGGGCCGACGCGGCGGCGGAGCTTTCATCCTGGCACCAGGCCGAGCGGATCCCCCAGTTGGCACGGGTGGTGGTCTTTGCCCGGCCGGGATCGGCGATTCCGGCCAACCCGCTGATCTCACAGGTCATTCCGGTTCCCGCGCTGGATATCTCGGCTACCGAAATTCGCCGTCGAGTCACCCGCCGACAGTCGATTCGCTACTGGGTGCCCGACTCGGTGGCGGAGTATATCGCTCGACACCAGTTATATTTGGACCCAGAATGATCAAGCCTCTGATGACTGCGGTCTTCGGCTCTCGCTTCGACCGAGAGCGGAAGCGCATCCAGCCCATCGTGGATCAGATCCACGCCTGTGAAGAGCGGCTCAAGGACCTCAATGAAGCCGATCTGAAGGCGCAAACCGCCCGCTTCCGCGAGCAGCTCGCGGAGCGCACCGGCGCGCTCAAGGCCGAGCTCGACGAGGTGAGAGAAGCGAAACACGGCTGCGCCGATCCGGTCGAGCGGGACCGGCTCGAGGGTCGCTTTCACGAGCTGGAACGGCAGTACAAGAAGGAGATGGCCGCCGGGCTGGACGAGATGCTGCCGGAGGCATTCGCCACGGTAAGGGAAGCCTGCCGCAGGCTAATGGGGACTCCGGTCCAGGTCACCGGACACGAATTGATCTGGGATATGGTCCCTTACGACGTCCAGCTCATCGGGGGCGTCGTGCTCCACCAGGGCAAAATCGCCGAGATGGCCACCGGCGAAGGCAAGACCCTGGTCGCGACCCTTCCGCTGTATTTGAACGCGCTCGCCGGTAAGGGCGCCCATCTGGTCACCGTCAACAACTACCTGGCCCGGCGTGACTCCCAGTGGATGGGTCACGTGTTCAAGTACCTGGGACTGACGGTTGGCTGTCTGGACGATACCGAGCCTTCGACTCCGGAACGTCGTGCGGCCTATCTGGCGGACATCACGTACGGCACCAACAACGAGTACGGCTTCGACTATCTGCGCGACAACATGGTCTTCTCGCTGGACCAGCGGGTGCAGCGGGAGCACGCGTACGCCATCATCGACGAGGTGGACTCGATCCTCATCGACGAGGCCCGCACCCCGCTGATCATATCCGGGCCGGTGGGCAACGAGACCGATGAGAAGTACGCCCAGTTCAGCCGTCAGGTTGCCGAGCTGGTGCGGAAGCAGACCGGGGTGGTCAACACCCTGCTGGCCGAAGCCGAGCGGCTGCTGGTTGATCCCAAGACCCGGAACGATGCCGCCTTGAAGCTGTATCAGGGCCAGCTGGGCATGCCGAAGAACAAGCGGCTGCTCAAAATGCTGAACGAGACCGGGATCAAGCAGATGGTACAGCGGATGGAGCTGGACGCCATCGCCGATCGGAAGCTGCCGATGAAGCAGCAGCGGATGCGCGATCTCGAGGAGACGCTGTTCTTCGTTCTGGATGAGAAGGGCCACTCGGTGCACCTGACCGATCGCGGCGCCGAGGCCATGTCGCCGAACGATCCGGGTCTCTTTCTGGTGCCTGACATCTCGGAGGAGATCCACCGGATCGACAAAGACCCGGAGCTCTCACCCCACGACCGGATCGAGCGGCGCCGCCAGGTCGAGTCGGAGTACGCCATCAAGAGCGAGAAGCTTCACATCATCCATAAGCTGCTCCAGGCGCACGTTCTTTACGAGAAAGAGGTCGACTACCTGGTCCAGGACGGCCAGGTAATGATCGTGGATGAGTTCACCGGGCGGGTCATGACGGGCCGCCGGTGGTCGGACGGCCTGCACCAGGCGGTGGAGGCCAAGGAAGGCGTGCAGGTCAAGGGGGAAACCCAGACCTTTGCCACCATCACCATCCAGAACTATTTCCGGATGTACGACAAGCTTGCGGGCATGACCGGCACGGCCGAGACCGAGGAGACCGAGTTTTACTCGATCTATGGCCTGGAGGTGAGCGTCATTCCCACCCACCGCCCAATCACGCGAATCGACCAGGCGGATCGGATCTACAAGACCCGCAAGGAGAAGCACAACGCGATCATGGATGAGGTCGAGCGGCTGCATGGACTGGGCTGGCCCATCCTGATCGGCACGGTAAACGTGGACGTGTCGGAGACACTTTCCCGGCAGCTCAAGCGGCGGGGTCTCAAGCACGAAGTCCTGAACGCCAAGTATCACCAGCGCGAGGCCGAAATCGTGGCCGGGGCAGGGCAGAAGGCTGCCATCACCATCGCTACCAACATGGCCGGCCGAGGAACCGACATTAAGCTGGGCAAGGACCTGGATCTCACCCAGACCGAAGCGGGACTGCAGATCATCGGGACCGAGCGCCACGAATCACGCCGGATCGACCGCCAGCTACGCGGACGGTCCGGCCGCCAGGGAGATCCCGGGCAGTCGATCTTCTTCCTCTCGCTGGAAGACGACTTGATGCGGCTCTTCGGCTCCGACCGGATCGCCCGGTGGATGGACCGCAGCGGAGCCGAGGAAGGCGAGGTGATCACGGGCGGTCTGGTCACCCGTGCCATCGAACAGGCCCAGAAGCGAGTCGAGCTGCAGAACTTCCAGCAGCGCAAACGGTTGCTCGAGTACGACGACGTGATGAACCAGCAGCGGGAGGTCATCTACTCGCTGCGGCTGTTCGCGCTGGAGCGGGGTGAGGAGCTCAAGGCCGAGGCGCGCCGGATGATCGAGAGCGCGCTGGAGCGGGCGGTCACCCAGTTCCTGGTTGGAGCCGAGCGGCCCGAGGAATACGATCGCGGCGGACTCAAGGAGGCGCTCGCCCTGCAGTACCTCGTCACGGTGGATCCGCTCACCGACCTGGCAGCCGCGCCTGGAATAGACGAGATGGTTCAGCTGGTGAAGCAGGAGGGCGAGGACTCATTCCGGCGGAAGATCGAGTACCTGTCGGATTTCGGTAAGACCATCGGCATTCCCGAGGTGGATGCGCAGGTCCTCTCCCAGGTCATGCTCTCGGTCCTGGACGAGCGGTGGAAGGACCACCTCTACGACCTGGATCAGCTCAGGAACGCCATCCAGTACCGCGCCTGGGGCCAGAAGGACCCGTTGGTGGAGTACAAGCGCGAGGCCTTCGAGATGTTCGAAGACCTCATGCACGACATTCACTCAACCTTTACCGAGCGGTTCCTGAAGATCCAGGTCAGCGCCGAGCCGCCTCGGGAGCGCCCCCGCCGTCCGCCTCCGCCACCTCCTTCGAATGGACCGGACGACCTATTTTCCGCGCCGCCTACGAGATCTCCCGTGGGTGCAGGCTCCGTCAGCAGCTCACTCGGCGCGGTTGGCCGCGCGACCGCGGCCGTGTCGGAGGTGGGCCGTAACGACCCCTGTCCCTGCGGGTCAGGTAGGAAGTATAAGAAATGCCATGGAGCCGGACGCTAGTCGCGTAAGTTCTGCTGTGTCTGCAGGATAATGACAATGATTCCAGCTGCCGGACCGGCTATCCTGACGGATGGCTCTCCCGGTTTCCACCATCCCCGAGGCCGATCGGCCTCGGGAGCGTCTCTGGTCGCTGGGCCCCGCCGCGTTGACGACCGCCGAACTTCTTGCCATCGTGTTAGGTACAGGGGGAGGCGGTCAGGACGTTCTGGAACTGGCCCGGCAACTACTCGAGGTCAGTGATGGCTCGCTTCGGCGGTTAGCCCAGCGGCCGAGTGCAGAGTTGCTTCGCTCGCCTGGAATCGGTCCTACCAAGGCGGGGCGGCTGATTGCAGCCTTTGAGCTGGGGGCCCGAGCGGCCCGGGAGGAGCGCCCCCGGGTGCAGCGAATCCGGGAACCCGAGGACGTGCTCCGCCTGTTTGGTCCTCGTCTGCGGGACCTGCAGGTGGAAGAGTTCCATCTTCTTGCACTGGATAGTCAAAGTCAGGTGCTTCGGGAGGTGCTGATCACCCGCGGCCTGCTCAACAGCTCGCTGGTGCATCCGCGTGAGGTGTTCCGGGCGGCCATAGCCGAAGCTGCCGCCGGAATCATCGTGGTCCACAATCATCCCAGTGGCGATCCCACCCCTTCGGCGGAAGACCGGGCGGCCACCAAACAGTTGTGCTCGGCGGGCCGGCTGCTCGACCTGCCTCTGTACGATCACGTGATCATCGCGGGAGATCGATACGTGAGTTTTGCAACCGCTGGCCTGCTATGACTGGAACACTCCCCGATCTGGCTCCGGATCTTCGGGCCGTGCTGGAGAAGCACGCCGATCGTCTGGACCTCGAGCTGGTGGAGCGGGCGTTGCGCTTCAGCGCCACCGCGCACCGGGGCCAGAAGCGAATGTCGGGGGAAGATTTCGTCTCCCACACTATCGCCGTCGCCCTCATCCTGGCCGAGCAGCTGCTCGACAGCACTACCATCGCTGCCGCGCTGCTGCACGATGTGGTTGAGGACTCGGACGTTCGGACGGAGGACATTGCCCGGGAGTTCGGCCCGGAAGTCGCCGGCATCGTGGATGGTCTCACCAAAATCTCCAGCCTGACGTTTCATTCGTCAGCCGAGGAGCAGGTCGAGAACTACCGCAAGCTCTTGCTGTCCATCGCCAAAGACGCCCGGGTCATCATCATCAAGCTGGGCGATCGGCTGCACAACATGCGGACGCTGGAGCATCTCCCGCCCGAGCGGCGCGCCCGCATTGCGTTGGAAACGAGAGAGATCTACGCCCCGCTGGCCCACCGCTTCGGCATGGCAGGCATCAAGGCCGAGCTGGAAGATCTGGCGTTCAAGTTTCTCGAGCCGGACGATTATCGGGAGCTCGCCCTGCAAGTCGCGGCCAAGCGAGCGGCTCGGGAACAGACCATCCTCAAGCTCAAGACGCCGCTCGATCACGAGCTACGGGAAGCCGGGATCGAGTGGTTCGAGGTCACCGGCCGGCCCAAACATCTCTGGTCGATCTTCCAGAAGATGAAAAAGCGGGGCAAGGCGTTCGACGAGATTTACGATCTCATGGCGGTCCGGGTGCTCGTGCGCACCGTGCCCGATTGCTATCATGTGCTGGGAATCATTCATCACAACTGGACCCCGATCCAGGAGCGGATCAAGGACTACATCGCCAGCCCCAAGTCCAACGCGTACCAGTCGCTGCACACCACCATCTTCGGTCCGGGCGGCCAGCTGTTCGAGGTGCAGATCCGCACTCATGACATGCACCGCACGGCCGAATACGGCATTGCCGCCCACTGGGTGTACAAGCGCGACGGCAGTCGGGACGAACTGGACCAGCACCTGGGCTGGTTCCGCCAGCTTCTCGAGCTGCAGCAGGACACCCACAGTCCCGAGGAGTTCCTCGAGTTCCTGAAGATCGACCTCTATCAGGATGAGATCTTCATCTTCACGCCGCATGGAGACGTGAAGCGGTTGCCCAAGGGTTCCACCCCGATCGACTTCGCCTTTCACGTGCACACCGAGGTGGGCCTCAAGTGCCAGGGCGCTAAAGTCAACGGCCGGATCGCGCCGCTGCACCGGGAGCTCAAGAGCGGCGATACCGTGGAGATTCTCACCAGCGCCACCGCCAAACCCAGCCGGGACTGGCTGAGCCACGTTCGCACCGCCCGCGCCCGCCACAAGATCAAACAGTGGGTCAACCACGAGGAGGAGACGGTCAGCCTCGCGCTGGGAAAGGAAATCCTGGCCCGCGAGGTCCGGCGGCGCCGGCTGAACCTGCCGGACGATGAGCGTCTGGCCAAGGCGGCGCACACACTTTCGCTGGCGGACGGACGGGGCCTGGAGATCGCCGTGGGCCGGGGAGACGTGCCAATCGGCCAGGTGATCCGCGCCCTCTATCCGGACGTGCCCACCGATGAGATGCAGGAGCCCAAACCCACGGTCTTCGGCCGGGTCATCGACCGGATCCGGTTGGGCCGGGGCATCAAGATCCAGGGCGTCGACGGGCTCATGGTTCGGTACGCCCAGTGCTGCCAGCCCGTCCCCGGCGACTCGGTGGTCGGCTACGTCACCCAGGGTCGAGGTATCTCGATTCACCGCTCCGACTGTCCCAACCTGCTCACCCTGGCCGCGGACGAACGCCGGGTAGACATCGACTGGCAGGAAACGGCCGGAGAAGCATTCGCGGTACGGCTTGCTGTTACCGGGGAAGATCGTCGAGGTCTGTACGCCGACATCATGGAAGCGATCAGTCAAACCGGCACCAACATCCGGGGAGCCGACCTGCATACTCGAGACGGATCGGTCTTCGGCACCATCTTTGTCGAAGTGGACAACCTCCCTCATCTGGGCAAGGTGATGAAGGCGGTGCGGAAGGTGAAAGGCGTGACTGAAATCGAGCGGCGCGAGGCGCCGCCCGCTTGAACCGCTGGATTCTCAAGACCGACTCGGAGGTATACCCCTTCGAGCAGCTGGAACGAGAGCAGCACGCGGTGTGGGATGGCGTGAGCAACCCGGTGGCTCTCCGGCACATCCGGAGCATGGCTCCAGGCGACCCGCTGATGATCTATCACTCGGGGGCCAACAAGGAAATTGTGGGGCTGGCGCGGGTGGTAAGTGAGCCCTATCCCGATCCCAAGCATCCGGACGGAAAGCTGACCGTGGTCGAGGTGAAAGCCGACGGCCGGCTGCCCCAGCCCGTTACCCTGGCCTCGATCAAATCCGATCCCGCTTTCGCCGATCTCGCGCTGGTCCGGCAGCCGAGACTATCGGTCATCCCGGTGCCGGAACCCCAGTGGAAGCGCCTGCTCATGCATGGGTGGGCTGAAATAGGGCCCTCCCCGAAGAAATCCCGGCAGTATATATTCCAGCGATGAGCAGTCCCCGTTTCGAGGTGGTCGCCCCCTTTCAGCCTGCCGGCGACCAGCCCAAGGCCATCCGTGAGCTGACCGAAGGTCTCCGCCGAGGAGACAAGTACCAGACCCTGCTGGGCGTCACGGGGTCGGGTAAGACGATGACCCTGGCGCACACCATCGCCAACTACGGCAAGCCCACGCTGGTGATGTCCCACAACAAGACACTGGCCGCCCAGCTCTACGGAGAGCTGCGTCAGTTTCTGCCTCGAAACGCGGTAGAGTATTTCGTCTCCTATTACGACTACTACCAGCCGGAAGCGTACGTCCCGGCTACCGATGTGTACATCGAGAAGGACGCCTCGATCAACCAGGACATCGAGAGTCTGCGGCTGAGGGCCACCTCCAGCCTGATGGAGCGGGAGGACGTGGTTATCGTGGGCACGGTGAGCGCCATCTACGGCCTGGGCGACCCGGCTGAATACCGCAAGCTCATGGTCACGGTCCAGCAGGGGGAGCACCGGGGGCGCGATGCCATCCTGTCCGAGCTGGTGCGCATCCAGTACGGGCGCAACGACGTGGCCTTCGAGCAGGGAACCTTCCGGGTCCGGGGCGACTCGATCGAGATCTTTCCCGCCTACGCCGAGCAGGCCATCCGGGTCGAGCTGTGGGGAGACGAGGTGGAGCGGATCAGCAAAATCAATCCTCTCACCGGCGAAACCATAGTTCAGCTCAACCAGTGCGCCATCTATCCGGCCAAGCACTTTGTCACGCAGCGGCCCACCATCGAGCGAGCGGTCAAGGCGATACGAGAAGAGCTGGCGGTTCGACTCAATGAGCTGAAGAGTGCCGGCAAGCTGCTCGAGGCCCAGCGGCTGGAGTCGCGCACCACCTTCGATATCGAGATGCTGCTCGAGGTGGGCACCTGCGCCGGAATCGAGAATTATTCCCGCCATCTCACCGGCCGCAGGGAAGGAGAACGGCCTGCCTGTCTCATCGATTACTTCCCGCCCGATTTTCTGGTGGTGGTGGACGAGTCCCACGTGAGCTTGCCTCAAATCGGCGGCATGTACAACGGCGACCGAGCCCGGAAGCTCACCCTGGTAGAGTATGGGTTCCGGCTCCCCTCCGCCCTGGACAACCGGCCGCTCCAGTTCGACGAGTTCATGTCGCTGGCGCCGCAGATGATCAGTCTCTCGGCGACACCGGGAGAATACGAGCTACGGTTGTCGCAGGGCGCCGTGGTGGAACAGATCATCCGTCCCACCGGCCTGATCGACCCCGAAGTCGACGTCCGGCCGGTGCGGGGTCAGGTGGACGATCTGCTGGCGGAGATCCGGCTGCGGGAAACCCGGGGCGAGCGGGTCCTGGTCACCACCCTGACCAAGCGAATGTCGGAGGACCTCACGGACTACCTGCAGCAGGCCGGGGTGCGGGTGCGGTATCTCCACTCCGATATCGACGCTATCGAGCGAATGGAAATCCTTCGAGGCCTCCGGCTGGGTGACTTCGATGTTCTGGTCGGAATCAATCTGCTGCGGGAGGGCCTGGACCTTCCGGAGGTGTCACTCGTCGCCATTCTGGACGCAGACCAGGAGGGCTTCCTGCGCTCGGACCGCTCCCTGGTGCAGACTATCGGCCGCGCGGCGCGGCACATCAACGGCCGGGCGGTGCTGTATGCCGATCGAATCACCGGCTCCATGCAACGAGCGCTGGAGGAAATGGATCGGCGCCGGGCCATTCAGCGGGCCTACAACCTGGAGCACGGCATCACGCCGGTGTCCATCGTCAAGAGCATGGAGGAGGTGCGGCTCTCAACCCACGTAGCCGACGCGCGCACCGAGCGGCCAGAGCCCAAGGCGGCGGCGCAGGAACGCATCGACTTGCGCGACCCGGCCAAGCGTGCGGCAGCCATCACCTCACTGGAGCGCCAAATGCGTGAGGCCGCGGCCAATCTCGAGTTCGAGCTGGCCGCCATGCTGCGGGATCAATTGAACGATCTCAAGGCTGCCGGTGCGCCGGACGTGCGGCGAGCACCGGCGCGACTGCGGCGCCGGGCATGAGCCGGTCCTTGACCCTGGCGGAGCTCGAGGCCGAAGGCGAAGCGCTCGGGCGGCGCCTGGATCCCGGTGAAGTGCTCAGTTTCGAAGGAGATCTCGGTGCAGGGAAGACCACATTCATCAAGGCGGTCACCCGAGGCCTGGGGGTCACCCATCCCGCTACCAGCCCCACCTACGCGTTGGTGCATCGGTACCAGGGCGCGCGGGGCCCGGTCTTTCACCTGGATTGCTTTCGCCTGCGCTCGCCGGAAGAGGCAGCCGATCTGGACTGGGAAGGCCTGCTGACCGAAGGCGACGCCATTCTGGTTGAGTGGCCCGAGCGCGCCGGCGAATGGTTGCCTGCGCCAACCCGGAAGTTCCGGCTCTCTCATGTCTCTCAGCCGGAGCTCCGCAGACTGGAGGTTCTCTGATGTGGCTGGCGCTGGACACGGCCAGCGACCGCGCCTCGGTCGCTCTGGGAAAACCGGGGTCAGGCAGGGCTGCGTTGGAGCAGAATCTTCCGGGCGCCCGGCGCCATGCCACTGCGTTGCTTCCCATCATCCAAGGTCTGCTCGGCCGTTCGGGATCCACTCTGGACGCGCTGGAGGGCGTGGTGTTGAGCGATGGCCCGGGCAGCTTCACCGGGCTCCGAGTGGGAGCTTCGGTGGCAAAGGCGCTGGTCCACACGCGGCGGATCCCGCTCTGGACCGCTCCCTCATTGCTGGTGCGCGCGGCTCAGGTGGCCCGGCCTCACGCTCTGGTTCTCGCATTGGCCAATGCAATGCGGGGAGAGGTGTACGCGGCAGCGTACCGGTTCGATTCAGATGGCCTCCGCACCGAGTTGGTCCCATCGGTTCGCCGGCCGGAGGACATTGTGTCCTGGGGCATGCAGCCGGACATTCTGGTGGGAGAGGGCCCGCCCCAGCTCATCGAGGTGCTGGAGCGGTGGTCGGGTAAGCCGGTCATCGGTCCCCCCGAGGGATTACCGCACGCGGCGCGGCTGCTGGATCTGGTGGGGCTTCGGGGCGGAGCGCGCGAGGTGCATGCGGTGGGGCAATGGGAGCCGGTGTATGGCCGTCCGGCCGAAGCGCAGGCTCGTTGGGAGAGTGTTCATGGACGACCCTTACCGGATTCGGTCGGCAGTCCCGGCTGATTCAGCACCGCTCGTCGCGATCGAGCGCCGGTGCTTCAGCGATCCCTGGAGTGAAGCCAGCTTTCGCGAGGCGCTGGAGTCTCCCTGGACTTTCGGCCTGGTGGCGCAGAACGGGCGGGGCGTCGCCGGGTACCTGATCGGCAGGGAAGTGGCGGGCACTGGTGAGGTGCTCAACCTTGCGGTCGCTCCGGACTTTCGCCGCCGCGGAGTGGCCCGCGCCTTATTGCGCTCGGCGCTGGGCTTTTTTCGCAAGCGGCGGGTCGAGGAGGTCTATCTGGAGGTCCGGGAATCCAACCAGTCAGCGCAAGCGCTGTACTTGAGTTCCGGATTTCGTCCGGTCGGACAACGCGCCGCGTACTATCGCAACCCCAGAGAGGACGCCCTGGTGCTGTGGCTTCCCCTCGAACAACACGCGTGAAAACAGCATCCCGGGCGGGACTTTGGTTGAAGCGGTTCGGCCCAGGCCTATATTATCCCCAGACCGCTTCGTCGGACCTTACTGTTGAACCTTGGAGGTGCCTGTGAGTCGCAGTCTGAACAAGGCCATTTTGATCGGGAATCTCGGGGCTGATCCGGAAGTTCGCAGCACTGCCAACGGCTCACGGGTCGCCACCCTCTCGATCGCCACCAGCCGTCAATGGAAGAACCAGGCTGGTGAGAAGCAGGAAAAGACGGAGTGGCACCGGGTGGTGTTCTGGAACACCAAGTTCTCCACCCTGGCCGACATCGCCGAGCGCTTCTGCAAAAAGGGAGACAAGGTGTACGTCGAGGGTAGCATCGAATACCGCTCGTGGCAGGACCGCGAGGGACAGACCCGGTACACCACCGAAATCAACGGACGTGAGCTCATCCTGCTGTCCGCTCGGGGGGATGGCGCGGAGGCGTTCTCCGCACCCAAGGTGGCGGCGGCGGGGGCAGCGGCGCCAAAAGGCAAGGAAGGCTTCGACGACTTTCCGGAAGCGCTCGACGCCGAAGACGACGATCTACCGTTTTGAGCGGGTAGGCGGGGGAAGAGTGGGGGCGGGGAAGTAGGCAAACGGCGTTCCTCCCCGCTTCCCAGCATCCCTGCTTCCCCGCTGGGGAGTTGCCAGTCCTTCCGCCGATCGCCAGAGTTCGGCAGGCAAGTATCAACTTGAAGTAACCAGACCAAGCCTAAAGCGCGTCAACAACTTAGACAGTCCAGTTGATGTGGTCCTCGAGTGGCGTTGAATTTGCGCTTCGGACCGCGAAGCTTCGCGTTCGGCTACCCGTTTCCTTCACCACACAGCGATACCGCTGGGAGATTCGCATGCCGCGCAACTGTTCCCGCCAGTCGAACCGGCGCTCAGCACGCCGAATGCCCCTGTTCGGGTGGCTGACCGCGCTGGGCATGATGGCGCCGGCTACGGTCGGCATGGCACAAGACTCCGCAGCGGTCGCCCGTGACTCCGCGGCTCCAGCCGCGAGGTCACTGGCAACAGGGGACAGCCTCCGTACGGAACCGCTTCCTCAGACTCACACCGTCCGCAAGGGCGATACTCTATGGGATCTGGCGCAGCACTATCTCCGCGATCCCTTCCTATGGCCCGGTATCTATCGGCTGAACACGGATGTGGTTGAGGATCCGCATTGGATTTACCCCGGAGAGATCCTGCGTATCGCTCCGGTCGACAACGTGGCCGCCGTTCCCACCATGGATACGCCCGTGCCTCAGGTCGAGGGTGATTCCAGCAGCCTCGTGGCCGACAGCGCGAGGGGCAGCGGAGCAGATTCCACCGACGCCCTGGCCCGCGGACCCCAGCAGCCCTCCATGGCCGAATCCGAAGCCGAGCCGGGCCTACTCTTCCCCGAGCGCAAGCCGCGGAAGGTATCGGAAATTCTCAAGGCCTATACTCACCAGGCTTATCGTCCGCTCCGGCGGAGTGAGTTCTATTCGTCGGGATTTCTGACCGAGAACCAGCGGCTTCCCTATGGGCGCGTGCTCGGTCCGGTTACTCCGCAGCAGATCAAGGCGGTGAACAGTCGGGCCAACGCGCTGCCCTTCACCAGCAT
This sequence comes from uncultured Gemmatimonadales bacterium, assembly GCA_963842945.1. Classification (GTDB taxonomy): domain Bacteria; phylum Gemmatimonadota; class Gemmatimonadetes; order Gemmatimonadales; family GWC2-71-9; genus CAVVWJ01. Next base: position 73,503 of record CAWJIM010000024.1, on the reverse strand, counting down.
CTCCCTCGAGGCTCCCTCAGGCGCCACCTACGCAGTGGGTGACAGCCTGCTGCTGCTGCAGGTGGGGGAGAGATCGACTCTTACGGACGCGTGATTGTCCCGACCGGAGTCGCGGTGGTCACCCAGGCCGTCGACGAGCACTACGTCGGGAAGATCGTTTCGACCTATGGGCCCATCCGCAATGGCCAGCGCACCCTGCCGCTCGAGAGCTTTAATCCCGGATCCGGCACTCGGGCTATCCCGGTGTCCGACGGAGTACGCGGGACGTTCATCGGCGGTTTGGGGCGCCAGGACCTCAAGGAGCCCCAGATGGTGGTGTTCATCAACAAGGGTCGGCAGGACGGCGTTTCCGCGGGCGATATCTTCGAGATGCGCCGCCGGCCCGGTCGCACCTCCGACGGACTGATCCGCGTCAATGAGTTGATGGCAACGATGCAGATCGTGCACGTGCGCGATCACACCGCTACCGGCGTGCTGCTCAACGTCGTCTCTCCCGATATCCCGGCCGGCACCGATGTCATGCAGGTGGCCAAGCTGCCGCAGTAAGGCGGCAAGCAGGGAAGAGAACAGCACGACAAATACAACAGGGATCGAAACCGTAAGGTTTCGGTCCCTTCTCTTTTCCGGTTGTGCGCTAGGATGCAGCACCGCTGTCGGCTTTCCCCGCCATCCCGCTTCCCTGCATTCCGGCCGCCCCCGCCGCTTCCCCGCCCAGACCCCAGTTCTATATTGCGGGGCGTTCAGCGACCGGCAGTGACCCCCTCACCTGTGGAGAGACGGAATGCGGAGACGTGAAGCATGAGTGGCCGGGTATTGGTAACGGGTGGGGCAGGCTTCATCGGATCCCATATTGCGGAAGGGTATCTCGCCGGAGGCTGGGAGGTTGTGGTGCTGGACGATCTCTCCAGGGGTCAGGAGAGAGAACGTTCCTAAGGGCGCCCGCTTCGTGCGCGCCGATATCCGCTCGCCAGAGGCGCGACGCACCATCGCCACCGGTCGCTTCGATGTGATCAACCATCATGCGGCGCAGATCGATGTCAGGGTCTCGGTCGATCGGCCGGCGTTCGACAGCGAGATCAACGTGGTAGGGTTGGTCAATCTGCTCGAGGGCGCGGGCGAAGGCGGCGTGAGGCGGTTCATCTTTGCGAGCAGCGGCGGCGTGGTCTATGGGGACCCAGAGGTCATTCCCACTCCGGAAACCGCCCCCAAGCTCCCGATCTCTCCCTATGGCGTGAGCAAGCTCTCGGGCGAGTACTACCTGCGGGCTCTGGCGGCCCTTCGCGGGTTCGAAGGGATCGCCATGCGCTACGCCAACGTGTTCGGCCCCAGGCAAGATCCCAAGTCGGAGGCCGGAGTCGTTTCGATCTTCGTGTCCCGGCTCCTCGCCGGCGAACCTCTCGTTGTGTTCGGGGATGGGAAACAGACCCGGGATTACGTGTTCGTGAAGGATGTGGCCCGGGCCAACGTCCTGGCCAGCACCGTGCCGACGCCTCAGGGCACCTCGTTCGACACCCCTGCCTTCAACATCGCCACCTCACGGCAGCGCAGCGTGCTCGAGCTGGCCCAGTCGGTTGGAGAGGTCATGGGTCAGAAGAAACCGCGAATGGAGTTTGCTCCGCCTCGAGCCGGCGAGCTTTTCCGAAGCGCGCTGGACGTGAGCAAGGCCAAGAAGGTCCTGGGCTGGACGCCGGAGTATGCTTTCGATGACGGCCTGCGGGAGCTGGTGAACTGGTTCAAGGCGGAGGCGACGTGATCCAGCAATCGGGAGGCGCAGTCCCGCAGTCCCCGCTCGAGCTGATCCTCGTCTCGAGCCCGGAGACGAAGATTGTTCTTCTGGTTACCGCGCTGTTCTCTCTGGTGTCCTGGTTCATCATCATTCTCAAGTGGTGGCAGTTTCGCAAGCTGAATCGCCAAGCCGACCGCTTCTTCACCGAAATGGAGCGCACCACCAGGCTCAAGGACGCCTATCACGCGGTCATGAAGCTACCGCCCTCGCCTTACAATCGGCTGTTCCGCGAGGCGGTGACTTTCTATTCGGAGCTGCGCCCCGGGGCACTCCGGGACGAGCGGGGCGCCGACCGAAGCACCCTGACTATGACGCAGCTCGAGGCCTTGAAGATGGTGTTGGGCAAGGAAGTGGCGGCTGAGCGCGACCTGCTGGGGCATTACATCCCCTGGCTCGCCACCATCGGCTCAGTCAGTCCGCTGCTCGGCCTGACCGGAACCGTGTTCGGCATCATGAGTGCGTTTATCGGCATTGCCTCAAAAGGATCAGGTAATCTTGCCGCGGTGGCACCCGGCGTGGCTGAGGCCCTCGTGGCCACGGCCGGCGGTCTGATAGCTGCAATCCCGGCGGTGATTGCCTACAACCTCTATGTCAACCGGGTCCGGCTGTTTGCCGGCGAGCTCGAAGGTTTTGCCAACGAGCTGATCGGGACCATGGCACGGGAAGGACTGGTCTGATGGCTGCGAGTCTTGGTGGGGGGTTAGGCAGTCAGCGGGGCGAGCTCCCGCTGATGGCAGACGTCAACGTCACCTCATTGGTAGACGTTATGCTCGTGCTCCTGATTATCTTCATGATTACGGCACCAATCATGCAAGGCGGGGTTGATGTTGAGCTTCCCCGCGCTGAAGCCCGACCTCTTTCCCCCAAGGAGGGCATGGTGGTGACGGTGAATCGGGACGGTCGCATTTTCATTGATCAAACCCCAGTGTCCTACACTGATTTTCGGGTCACCTTCCGCTCGCTGGTGGCCACTCGCAAACCGAGCGGGGTGTACCTGCAGGCGGACACTCGGGTGCCCTATGGCGAGGTGGTACGCGTGTTGGCCGTAATCCGGACTGCCGGAGTGCAGAACGTGGGACTCGTGGCCGCCGAGGAAGAATCGTCGTGAAGATTCGGAGTTCCGACCGGGAGCCGCCAGGTCGTGCGGCCGGAATGGTCGGGACCCTTCTGGTACACGCGGCTGCGGTCGGTTTTCTTCTCGGCACCGTCAAGCCGAGTAAGGCATCTCCCCCAACCTACGCCGTAGATCTGGTCGCGGCTCCCGCGCCGACCCAGAAGCGACTGGCCCGCGAGGCGCTGCCCACGCCGCCGCCGGAGGAAAAGCCGGCCCCGGTCAAGCCAACGCCGCCCAAACCGACGAAGGCGCCGGCGCCCCCCAAGCCCAAGACGCCACCACCGCCACCGACCGAAGAGAAGAAGGAGCCGCCACCCAAAACCACGTCGCCGGCCACTCCTGCTCCCGGAGAAACGCCCAGCACCGGCAGCGATGTGGCGACAATCAAGACGCCGGGACTGGCGTTCCCCTATCCGGAATACCTGCGGAACATCGTGACCCAGATCTACCAGCGCTGGGACCGGGCGTCGGCCAATCAACGGAGCTTCGCGGAGATCAGCTTCTTGATTCTGAGGGATGGAACCGTCCGGGACATCCATTTCGTCACTCGCTCGGGCAGCTTTGCGTTCGACTTGAACGCCCAGGGCGCGGTCGAGGCCGCGGGGAATACCCGGGCCTTTGGCCCGCTGCCTGATGGCTGGGATGCGGACGTGCTCCCGGTGAGCTTCTACTTCAAGCCGACTCAATGATCAAATTTCCGTTTTTCCTGGTTGTCTCGGTCGCAACCGCCGGTACGGTGGTGGCGCAGGACACGACCCGAGTGGAGGAGGGCGTCCGGATCGGCGTGGATTATCGGCCCGGGATGCGCCCCGGTCTGGTCGTCGTGCCCGGTACCGGGCTCGACTCGGTGCGCGCCATGGTGCGGCGCGACCTCGATTACACCGACCGCTTCGAGATGATCACCGTGGCCGATCTGCCCCCGGGCTCCCCCAGTGGTCGCGGCTCCGCCGAGGCGGCGACAGGAGTGAACTACGATCTGTATCGCTCGCTCGGTGCGCAGTTCGCGGTGGAGCTGGTACCGGCATCGAGTGGAGTGACCGCCCGGCTGCACGATCTTGGTGAAGCCAAGTTGCAAAGCCAGAAAGCCGTGACGCTGCCTGCCACGACCGCGGGCGACTTTCGTCTCGAGGTCCACCGCTTGTCCGACGAAGTGGCGCGTTGGGCCAGCGGCAGCCCGGGAGCCGCGGCCAGTCGCCTGATGTTCGTGTCCGGGGGCCGGGTATACCGGGTCGACAGCGACGGGCAGGACATTGCTCCCCTCACCCCGGCGGGCCAGACCTCGCTGTCTCCCGCCTGGTCGCCCGATGGCCAGCGTCTGGCTTTCACCCAGATGGGCGAAGGCAAAGGCGGGATCGTGGTGCAGCCGCTGGGCGGAGGAGCAGGCTTCACCGTTCCGGGCTCACAGACGGCACTCAATATCACGCCCACGTTCTCGCCCGACGGACGAACGCTAGCGTTTGCCCATTCGGACGAGCGGGGCACCGACATCTACACCGCGAATGTGGTGGAGCGCTGTTGCGCGCAACGCTTGACCGTAGGACGCTTCGCGGACAACTTAAGCCCAACGTTTTCGCCAGATGGGCGGAGGATCGCGTTCATTTCAACGCGGGCAGGGCCGCCTCAGTTGTACGTAATGGCAGCGGACGGAACCGACCAGGAGCTGCTGGCGCCGTTTGACTACGGCGCCACAGGTAGTTCGAATGCTCCCGAGTGGTCCCCGGACGGGGCCAGTGTTGTATTCCACCGCGAGGTCTCCGGTAGCCCCCAAATCTTCCTGGTCGACGTCGCGGCACGGCGGGTTCGGCAACTCACTTCTTCGGGCAGGAACGAAGATCCTACCTGGTCGCCTGATGGGCGCCACGTGGCCTTCATCTCCGACCGAAGCGGCCGTCGTCAGATGTGGATCGTGGACGTCGAAACCGGTCGAGTGCGGCAACTGGGTACGCCCGGCGCCGCTCGGCTTCCAGCGTGGTCCCGCCGACTCGGGCGGACCACTCCCATTCCCAACCCATGATTTCGGAGTGATGATGCGAGCACCATCCCTGCTGATGCTCTTGACTGCCGCCGCATTTGCTGTTGCCTGCGGTGGAAAGGCCGCTCCGGAGGAACCCGCGCCCGAGCCCACGCCCACGGCAGCGCCGACTCCGCCTCCCGAGCCGGTGGATGACAGCGCCGAGCGGGAACGCTTGGAGAAGGAGCGGATGGAACGCGAGGCCGCAGAAAAGGCCCGCACGGTGTCGACCGATCTCGCGGCCATGATCAACTTCGATTACGACCAGGCCCAAGTTCGTCCCGCCGATCAGCAAACCCTGGATCGCAAGGCCGCCATCCTGGCCGCCAATCCGCAGGTCAAGCTCCGGATCTCCGGTCATGCCGACGAGCGCGGATCAGACGAGTACAACCTCGCGCTGGGGAACCGGCGGGCCTCCGCCGCCAAGCGGTACTTGGAGAACAAGGGGGTGGACGCGTCGCGCCTCGAAGTCGTGTCTTACGGTGAAGAGCGGCCGCTGAATCCGGGGAGCGATGAGACGGCCTTTGCCCAGAACCGGCGGGATGAGTTCGAGATCACCGCCGGGGGCAACAACCTGACCGCGCCACAGTGACGGGTTCTGTGGGGCTGACGGTCCGGCTGGGCGTTTCGCTGATCTGGCTTCTCGCCGGTTGCGCGTCCAAGGGCGACGTCCAGCAGGTGCAAGACGATGTGGCCCTGTTCAAGGCGGAGACGGCTCGGCGGGACTCGGTTCGGGCGGCACAGTTGAACGAGTTGATCCGGATACAGCAGCGCATGATGGATTCACTCACCTCCAGCCGTCGAGCGGTCGGCCAGCTGCGCGGCGACCTGGCCAGTGACCTGTACAACATTCAACAGCAGTTGGTGCAATTACAGGAGCTTACCGGCCAGAGCCAGCAGCGTCTGAGCGAGCTGCGCACCCAGCTCGAGGCCAGGGGCGAACAGCTGGCTACTGTCACCCCAGGCGATACTACCCGGCCTGGGGCCAGCTCGGCGGCTTCGGCCGACCAGATGTACGAAGCGTCGCTGGCACAGCTCCGGCGAGGCAGCACCTCCACTGCCCGCCTCGGGCTGCGGGAGATGCTTCGGGTCTATCCCACTAGTGAGCGAGCCGGAGACGCCCTCTACTTCATTGGGCAAAGCTTCGCGGCGGAGAACCCGGATTCGGCGGCTGCGTACTACGAGCAGGTGATGCAGAAGTATCCCACCTCCTCCCGGGCGAGCTCGGCCCTGTACAACCTGGGCCTGCTGGCCGAGCGGAGGAAGGACACCAAGAAGGCCAGGGACGCGTATCAGCGAGTGGTCCAGCGGTATCCTCAGTCCGATGAAGCGGCCCTGGCTCGTGATCGACTGAAGGCGCTCGGGCGGTAGCCCGGGCGTCTCCCCCCATGACGGGTCCTGCCGGAGAAATGCCGTTCCTCGATCACCTCGAGGAATTGCGACACAGAATCCTCCGTTCGCTGGCCGCCGTGGTGGTGGGGTGCGGGTTGGGGCTGTGGTTGGTCCAGCGCTTTCAGCTGGTCAGCGTCCTGAAAGAACCGATCGCGCCCTATCTCACCGGAGGCAAGCTGGTTGTCACCAGCCCCACTGAGCCGGTGATGATCGTGCTCAAGCTGGGGCTGCTGGTTGGCCTGGTTCTCGCCTCCCCGATCATCCTGTGGCAAACCTGGGCCTTCCTGGCTCCCGCCCTGTACCAGCGGGAGAAGCGCGCCCTGGTTCCTTCACTCTTCGTGGGGCTGGTGCTGTTTTTGACGGGTGGCGGCCTGGCCTACCGCTTCGTGGTGCCTCAGGCACTCCGCGTGTTGTTCAGCTTCCAGAGCGAAGCGATCGCTCCGTTCATCACCTACGACGCGTACTTCAGCTTTGTCCTGCAGATCACGTTGGCACTCGGACTGTCCTTCGAGCTGCCGCTTGTCATCATCATCCTGTCGTGGCTCGGCGTCATTGGACCGGCGGAGCTGAACCGGTTCCGCCGCTACGCCGTCGTGCTCGCCTTTTTCGCCGGAGCGGTGCTGTCTCCCGGGACTGACGTGCTTTCCATGACGATGATGACGCTGCCTCTTATGGTGCTGTATGAGGTGGGATTTGCCGGCTCCCTCATTCTGCAGCGCCGTCGGCGCAAGGCGGAACGGGAGTCGCTCGCGGGTAGAACCGCGGGCGTGTTTCTCCTGCTGGCACTGCTGGGTGCGCGGGCCGAAGCGCAGGTGCCGGCCCAGCAGCGCCGCCCTCCGCCGGCGCGTCGCGATACGACGCTGGCTGATTCGACCCGAGCGCGGCCGGGACAAACTCTGGACTCGGCAGCCGCCCGCCGCCTGGGTCTGCCCACGGCGCCTACTCGCAGCTTTGTAACTCCGGATTCGGTGATCAGCGAGCTGCTGGCTCGTCCCGGCTACCAAAGCACCCGGTACCGGGCAGATTCCGCCACGGTGTTTGTCCAGGATCAGCGGGTACTGCTGAACGGGCAGGCGTTGACCGAACGACGGGGAACCTCACTCGAGGCCGGCAGCATCACGTACCGGCGTTCCAGCTGTGTGCTGGATGCCACGGGCGACCCCAAGCTGTTCGACCGGGGACAGGTCATGGTGGGCGAGGGGATACGTTACGATACGTGCACCCGGCGTGGCGTGATCACGGATGCCCTGACGAACTTCACCGAGGCCGGCAGCGTCTGGTTTCTCCGGGGCAACGTCTCCCAGGACTCCAGCTCGAGTCGGATTTACGCCGCGTCCAGCGAGATTACCAGCTGCGACCTTCCGGTGGCGCATTATCACTTTGCCGGCCGGGAGGTAAAGTGGGTCTCTCAGAACGTGCTGGTCGCTCGACCGGTCGTCCTCTACGTTCGGGACGTGCCGGTGCTCTGGCTGCCCTTCCTCTTTCAGGACATGCGCCCCGGACGGCACTCGGGCATTCTCATTCCGCAATTCGGCTTTAATGACCTGGTGCGGACCAATCCCGGATACAATCGGCAAATCGCGAACATCGGGTATTACTGGGCCCCCAACGATTACATCGATCTGACGGCCCGGCTCGATTGGTATTCGAACCGGTACCTGCAGTATGGCATAGCCGGGCAGTACCACTGGATCAACCGGTTCGTTGACGGGGCGGTGGCCTTCAGCAGGCAGCTGGAGACAGAGGGTGGGTCGTCCGCCACGGTGCGCTGGGATCACCGGCAGACTTTCGACTTGTCCACCAGCCTGAACCTCGACCTCAATTACGCGACCAACACCTCGATCATCAACCGGAATGCGGTGGATCCGCTGCTCAATACCCAGCAGATCACCAGCTCGCTCAACTTTTCCAAGCGCTATGGATGGGGAACTCTGACCATCGGTGGCAATCGCCGGCAGAGTCTCTCCGATGGCAGCGTACAGCAACTGCTGCCCGCGGTAACCATCTCCCCGGCCTCGATCGCCATCGGATCCCACATCACCTGGTCGCCCGGGTTCAGCTTCACCAACAACACCGAGTCCAAGACTCCGCTGGACTCGCTGCTGACGGTTCTGCCGGGGAACATTCTGGACACGGTGGCGCAGGTGGGGGGACGGCGAACCTCCTCGCTGGATTTTCAGACGCCGGTGCAACTCGGAAACTTCAACTGGCAGAACTCGTTTCAGGCCGTCGATCAGCGAAGCACCGGCCGGGACAGCGTCGTATTACGAATCGACGATCCTACTACCCCGGATCCCACAGACTCGGTTACCGTCACCCGCATCTTCAACGGCAACTTCTCCACCGGAGTGGATTGGAATACCGGCATCAATCTGCCGGTGCTGTTTCGCGGCTCCTGGAAGGTGCAGCCGGCGGTGGGCGTCGCGAATACGACATCGGGTCCTTTCTTGCTCAGAAATCGCAACACCAATGGCGACTTCGTTCACCAGGGAAAGCGCTTTCGGTTCTCGGCTACCGCTTCGCCGACGCTGTTTGCCTTTCTGCCCGGCTTCGGATTTGCCAGCCGCATCAGACACAGCCTGTCGCCCAGTTTGAGCTGGAATTTTTCGCCCGGGGCGTCCGTACCGCTGGAATATGCCCAGGCTCTCGTCACCCCGGGACAGCCGCTTCAGCTGCGAAGCGACGCCACTCAAACCATGAGCCTCGGCCTCTCGCAGACCTTCGAGGCCAAGGCCAAGCGGGCCCCGGGCGACACCTCTGGCGCCGAAGCGCGCCAAGTTTCGCGTGCTGAGCATCAACACCAGCCCTATCAGCTATGATTTCGAGCAGGCCAAGAAGCCGGGACGGACGGGCTGGACGACACCATCGATTACCAATTCGTTGCTCAGTGACTTGCTGCCGCAGTTTACCCTGAGCTTCACCCACGACCTCTGGCGCGGCCCGGTGGGCGTGGATACGTCCAAGTTCGATCTCTTCCTGAGCAACGTCAGCGCCAGCTTTGCGATCTCCGGAAATACCCTCCGCTCAATCGGATCGATTTTCGGCCTGGGTAAGGGATCTTCGGGTCGGCGGGAAAACGTGCCCTCCTCGTACGTGGTCGATGCCGGTCGGCGGAACCGTTCGTTCTACAACAGCGGGCGGGTTCCCTTCCATGGCGGCGGCCGGGAGTTCACGGCCAACTTCAACTACACCCTGTCACGCTCCCGGCCGGTGCCCGGACTGCCCAGTACGCCCGGTCAGCAAAACCTGGGTTTCAGTACCAGCTTCTCCCCCACACCCTTCTGGTCCCTCTCCTGGTCGTCGCAGTACAACATCACCGACACCGAGTTCGAATCTCAGGTGGTCCGGTTGGAGCGGCAGCTGCACGAGTGGCGGGCCGGCTTCAACTTCGTGCGGAACGCCAACGGCAACTTCGCGTTTTACTTCTCCATTTATCTGACCGACCTGCCGGACCTGAAGTTCGACTACAACCAGACCACCTTCGACGAATAACTGTCCTCCGGCGAGGACACTCGAACCACATTGCGCTGCCGGGTGCCTGCTAACTCCGCTCCACTCCGGAACTCTGGCAGTGGCACGCGATCTGCCGTGGGTCTCGCTATCCCTCTCCGGAGCCCTGTATGCAAGGCTGGCATCTGCCGGTCATCCTCCTGCTGGTCATGGCTTGTTCGTCCGACCAAACCAGTCCCAGCAACCCCCCGGATGTGCCGGCTGATCTCTTCAGCACTACGCTGAATGGGGCGGTAGCGCTCACCTGGCCCGACAATGCATATGAATCCGATCCCGACAATTTTCAGAGCTACCGGATCTACAGCACCACCTACGACATTGACGCCCCGGCGGGGACCGAACCGTGCGGGACCACCTGGACTCTCGAGGGTACCACGGTGGCGCCGGAGTTCTTGGTGGGGGCGATGGTGAACGGAGTATCCCGTTGCTTCTCGGTCAGCTCCGCCGGCCAGAACGGTGCGGAGAGCGACCGCTCGAGGACCGTGTTCGATACTCCAAGGCCGGACAGCCGCAATCAGGTTCTCTATCCTATCCAGGTGAAATCAGACAGCAGCGGCTTTCGGTTCTGGGACGACGATGGCGACAACGTAGTCGAGGAGGGTGAGCTGGGCCGGGTGCGGAGTGGCGCCTCCAGCGATGTCGACTTCTACGTCGACCGTGACACCTCGGGCCGGTTGTTCATGACGCCGACGCGAGCCGGCACCGGGGTGGAGTTCTATTCCGAGGATCCGGTGGGCGACCTGACCAGCATCGATGACGCGCCCTGTCTTAGTGCTCCAGATCCCAGCTCGTGCGGCAGATATGCCACCACCCCAATCGAAGCGGCCCCGGGCATGGGTTACGTCTTCGAGATGGAGGCCGGCGATCAGTTTCTCCGATACGGTGCACTCCGGGTGACCCATGTCGGGCGGAACTTCATGATTCTGGATTGGGCCTTCCAAACCGATCCAGGGAACGCCGAGCTCCTCGTGGTACGGAACAGGGCCACACGCTGACGCGGTCGGCTGGGCTCGGGGGTTGAATCGGAAGCGGGACGGCGTCAACTTCGGGCGATGGCTCGCATCGACTGCGTTCTTGACGGCCGCTCGCTCACCATCGAGAACGTGGTTCACATAGCCCGTAACCCTGCCAGTCGCGTCTCGGTCGACCCGTCTGCACGAAGCGCTTTATCCCAAAGCCGGCAGCTGGTGGAGCGGGCGGTTCAATCTGGGCAAACGATCTACGGGATCAACACCGGATTCGGGAAGCTGGCGAACGTCAGGGTTCCCGCCGACCAGCTCGACCAACTCCAGACCAATCTCATCCGCAGTCACGCCTCCGGGGTCGGGACTCCGCTGCCGGTACCTGTGGTGCGGGCGGTGATGCTGCTCCGCGCGAACGTGCTGCTGCGGCCGACCAGCGGCGTGCGTCCCGAGCTGCTGGACGCTCTGGTAGCCCTGCTCAATGCCGGGGTAGTTCCGATGGTTCCCGAGCAGGGCAGCGTCGGAGCCAGCGGAGACCTGGCACCGCTGAGTCACATCGGGCTCGCACTGATGGGCGAAGGCCAAGTGCTCGCCGAGCAGGGGGCGCCAGCGCCCGCCGGTGCTGCCTTGAAGGCCGCCCGGCTTTCGCCCTACCGCTTCGCCCCCAAAGAGGGCATTGCCTTCATCAATGGAACTCAGGCGCAAACCGCGCTGCTGGCGATGATGGTGCACGACGCCAAGGTTCTCTGGCGCACCGCGGTTGCTGCCGCGGCAATGAGCCTGGAAGCCCTGCGAGGAACGCCTGCTCCGCTCGACCCGCGGATTCACCAGTCACGCCCGCATCCAGGTCAGAGTCGAGCCGCGGCCCTCATGCGTGAGCTGTTGGAGAACAGCGAGATCCGGGAATCGCACCGGGAGAACGATCCCCGGGTGCAGGACGCCTACAGCCTCCGGTGCGCTCCTCAAGTGCTGGGTGCGGTGGCCGACGCTATCGCTTTCGCCGAGCAGACTGCCATCGTGGAGCTCAATGCTTCTACCGATAACCCGCTGGTCTTCGAGAATGGAGAGGTGATCTCGGGGGGCAATTTCCACGGCCAACCGGTTGCTCAGGCGCTGGACGTATTGGCGCTGACTCTCACCACGCTGCAGGCTATCGCGGAGAGGCGGGTCGAGCGGCTGGTCAATCCTGATCTCTCCCAGGGCCTCCCCGCGTTCCTCACCAGTGACCCGGGTCTGTGCTCCGGGCTCATGATGGTTCAGATCGCGGCGGCCTCGCTGGTGGCGGAGTCGCGAGCGCTGGCCATGCCGGCGAGCATCGGCTCCATTCCCACTGACGCCAATCAGGAAGACTTCGTTCCCATGGGAATGGCGGCTGCTTACAAGGCGGGGCGAATCCTGGTCAATGCGCAGCGGGTCGTCGCCGCCGAGCTGCTCTGTGCCGGCCAGGGTCTGGAGTTTCTCAAGCCCTTGAAGCCGGGCAGAGGGGTGGCGCAGCTGTACCAACAACTGCGGACCCTGGACCCGCCGGTGCCTCCGCTCACGGCCGACCGGCCCCCGGGACCCGACCTCGAACGCGTGGCCCGGGCGGTGATGGAGGGCGTGTTCGATCCCCGGCCGGGGACATAGGCCGACTCCTCGCTCCTCCCAGTCGTTTCGTTGACAGTGGGTCTGGTGCATGCAAATCGTTGCACCATCGTGAGCTTGCCCGGGTTTTGGCCGCCCGGTATCTTTCGCGCACTTCAAATCTTATCCCTGTTCCTCCTCCTCAGCCCCGAGCCGCATGAATCTGGAAAAGCTGAAAGACACGGCGCGGAAGCTGGAGCAAAAGGAGGATTGGCGAAAAGCCATCGACGTGTACCTGAAGGCCATTCAGCAGGCCGAATCAGGCGCTGAAACCACCCCCGATCTTTCGCTGTACAACCGGGTAGGCGACCTCTACCTCAAAATCAACGACTCCACCGAAGCTGTCCGGTCCTACGAGCGGGCGGTGGATCTCTACGCTGACCAGGGCTTCTTCAACAACGCCATCGCGTTGTGCGGCAAGATCCTCCGGGTAAACCCCGGGCGCACCCAGACCTACCTCAAGCTCTGTCAGCTTCATGCCCGCAAGAACGTGGTCAGCGAGGCCAAACGGAACCTGATCGAGTTCCTGGAGCGCATGAACGCGCTGGGCCAGCTGGATCAGGCGTTTCAGGCGGTGAAGCTGTTCGCAGACCAGTTCTCCGGCAGCCAGGAGATTCGGAGCATGCTGGTTGATCTGCTTCGGGCCACGTCCCGGGGGGATGAAGCTCGGGAACAGCTGGAGAAGATGGCGCAGGATCTGGAGACCGCGGGCGACAAGAGCGGAGCCCGGAAAACCCGCGAACGGCTCCAAGGTCTGGACCACGATCATCCCACCCCTCCAGTGCCGCGCCGGCCCGCCTTCAAAAAGAGGCGATCTGATCTTTCTGGATACCGGCGTTGAAGTGCAAACCAGTCCGCCTCGGGGCCAGGCTTACTCCCGGCCGCCCAAGGATCCGCCGAGGGCCGCTGCCGAGCCGCCGCCGGTCCAACCACCTCCGACGGAACCGGTCAGCGAGCTTGAGGTACAAGCCAACGTACCGGAGACCGAACCCAGCGTCCCCGAGGGGTTGCTGGTGAACGAGGACTTCGGGGCAATGACCGGTGCCGACGACCTGGTGGTCGATCCGCTGGTCTCCGAGGACTCGCCCAGTAGCTCGGGCCCAGATCCCCTCCTGGGAATCGAGCGCCTGGGTGATAACATTGAGCCGCTCGCAGATCTGACGGCGCCGCTTGACATTCAGCGGGGTGGAGAATCGTCCAGTCTCGGGGATGGAGAATCATCCAATCTCGATTTCGAGTCGATGACCCTGGATGGCATTCAGGAAACGTCATTGAACAACTTTGCTACCGACCAGGCGAGCCCGCTGGACTTCTCCGTGGATGCGCCCAAGAGCCCGATCGATTTTCCTGATGATCTGATCGTGTCTCTGCCGGATAGCGATACGGGGTTCACCACGCTGCCCGATGTGGCTGGGTCGGAGGATTCCGGACTCTCGCTTGACACCGACGTAGCCGGCCATAGTCCTCCGCTGATCAGTTCGCCACCCTCTGCGAGCGACTCCTTGGCGGATCTGGAGAATCGGGTGCTGGATGATCCCGAAAATCCCGACGTCCATCTGGCCCTGGCCGAGAAGCTGCTGTCGCTCGGCGAAAATGACCGAGTAGCCGAAGAGCTGGAGCTGGCACTGGCCGGATTCGAGGATCGACAGGATTGGACTCGCGCGTCGCAGATGGCCGATCGACTGGTTCAGTTGTCGCCTGACAGCATTGGGCACCACCAGAAGCGGGTCGAGCTGGCCTACCGAACCGGAGACCGGGCACCCCTGCTGGAGGCCTACCTCGGTCTGGGCGACGCGCTGGCCAAGTCCGGGGCACTGGATAAAGCAGCCGCGGTGTACGGCCGGGTGATCGAGCACGATCCGGGCAACGGCCGGGCCACCGCTGCTCTGGCTCGCGTGGGGGGGGACACCAAGCCGGCGGCTCCGCCCGCACCGGCTCCGCCCACACGGCTCCGCCCGGCAGACCGAGGCTGCCCTGAAGCCGCCGGCGCCGCCGCCAGCACCGTCATCCTCGCCTCCCACCCAGGCGGCATCGAAAACACCGAGTGCGCCGGCTCCGAGCTCAGCACCTGCTCCCTCGGCTGCGCGGGCCAGTCGAGCTTCGTCCTCCTCCGACGACGAGTTTGTAGATCTTGGCTCGATGCTGCGGGATGAGAAAGGTCCGCGCGATACCCGTATGCGAGTGAATCGCCGCGAACCCAAGGACCAGGATGAACAGCGTGAGTTCCACGAAATCCTGGAGCAGTTCAAGCGCGGCATCGACGAAAACCTGGAGTCCGACGACTACCAGTCGCACTATGATCTCGGTATCGCGTTCAAGGAGATGGGCCTGCTGGACGAGGCCATCGCGGAGTTTCAGAAAGCGCTGCGGTCTTCGGAGGGCCGGCTGCGCACCTCGGAGGCGCTTGGCATGGCGTTTTTCGAGAAGGGACAGTACGCTGTGTGCGAGTCGGTGCTCCGCCGTGCGGTGGATGGGCTGGACGGAACAGACGAGGCCAAGATCGGCCTGCTCTACTGGTTGGGCCGGGCTTCCGAAGCCCTGGGAAAGAAAGCCGAAGCCATGGCCAGCTACGAACGGGCTGTTGGGGTCGACATCCGATTCATGGACCTGAGTGAGCGAATCCACCGGCTCACCGCAGGACGGCGCTCGTGAGTCATCAGACCGCTCCGATTTCTCTCGCCGAACTGCAGCGGCCTCTCCGCCCCCGCCTGGAGCGGGTACAACAGGAGCTTCGGCGGATCGTCGAGGCGGACTTCGGGCTGATCACCCGGGTGAATTCGCATCTGTTTCAGATGCAGGGGAAGATGTTCCGCCCCACCCTGCTGCTCCTGGCTGAAGAGGCAACCGGCAGCATCGACCTCCGCGCAACGACCCTCGGCGCCGTGGTTGAACTGATCCACCTCGCCACGCTGGTTCACGACGACTCGGTAGACCACTCGGTCCTCCGCCGGGGAATGCCCACCATCAACTCCCTGTTCAGCCATCAGGTGTCGGTCATCATGGGAGACTACCTGTACTCCCGCGCCGTGATCGAGCTGGTGGGTCTGAACGACCTCGAGCCCCTGCGGGTGTTGAGCCGGGTGACCAATGAGATGACCGTTGGTGAGATGCGGCAGCTCCTGGCGCACGATCCGCTGGAATTCTCCGAAGAGGAGTACAACCTGCTCATCCGGGCCAAGACGGCCTCGCTCGTTGCCGGATCGTGCGAGATAGGCGCGCTTCAGGCCAGTCCGGCAGAGCGGGGGGCGCTGCGCCGGTTCGGCGAGGCTCTGGGAATGGCGTTCCAGATTGTGGACGACCTGCTCGATTACACGGAGGATGCCTCGGTCACCGGCAAGCCGTTTGGCTCCGACCTGCGCGAGCACAAGGTTACGCTTCCTCTCATCGCTGCCTTGCCGAACCTGGGGGAGGCGGAGCGCCGCGCGGTCTCCCGCCTGCTGCACTCGCCCGAGCCGGGTGATGCACTGATCGCCGAGGTTATCCTGGCGGTGAGCCACGCCGGCGGACTGGACTATGCCCGGGAACGCGCACACCAGCTCGCTCAGCAGGCGGATGCCGAGCTCGATCTGCTCCAGCCTTCTGCCGCTCGCGAGGCCTTGAGGGCCAGCATCACGTACGTCATCGATCGCAGGAGCTGATGCCAAGCCCGCATCGCCCACGCTTCTACGTCGGAGTCCTGATTGTCGGGTTCATTGTGGGCGGAGCCATGACATCCCTGTTCCGGCAAACCCTCCCCGACAGCGCCGCCCGGACCTTTCTCACCAGCACCTGGACCCCCCGTTTCGGACCTGTCTCGATGGACCTCCTGGTGGTAGACTTCACCTTGGGTCCCATCGGGTTGCATGTCTCGATTCTGAGTCTCGTCGGGGTCCTGGTGGCTTATCTGATCGCGCGGTCGCTTTTCTAGGGGGACCTGTGGGAAACCTCGGAATGTGGGAGATTCTGGTCATCTTGCTGGTCGTACTGCTGCTCTTTGGGGCCAAGCGGCTGCCGGAGATGGGCTCCTCGATCGGGAAGGGCATTCGAGAGTTCAAGCGCAGTATTTCTGACACGCAAGATGCCATCATGAACACCGACGAGCAGCGACAAGATCTGCCGCCCCGCCTGCCGGACGCTCAGCAGCCCAACCCAAGTCCGACCTCGGGAGAGCCCAAGCGGTTGTCGCAATAGGCGGGAAGGCTGGGAAGCGAGGCAGGCGTGAAGCAAGAACCCCGGGACGTTGTGTCCCGGGGTTTGTTTTTTCCGGCTTCCTGTCTTTCGCGCTTCCCAGCTTCCCCGCTTACATCACACCCCCGCCTGTTCTGCCTGTGGCGTTCCGGACTGCTGCAGGACCTTGGCCCGATTATCCACGATCTTGGCCGATTTGCGGAGGGCCGTAAGGTAGTTTCTCACCCGCTCCTGTTTCGCCACATTGATCAGCCGGGCTCTATACTGCTCCAGCTCTTTGGCGAATTTGGCTGAGTCGGCTTTGATGTGCTGCAGCGTCTCGATCACGTAGACCCCGTCCTTGGTATCGAGAACACCGCTCCGCTCTCCCTCCTTCAGTCCAAAGGCCGCGCCGACCACAACCGGATTGGTGAGCGGAGGATTGATCCGGCTGAAGGGGCCGAACTCTCGGTGGGGCAGCTTCATGGCCGCACCCGCCTGGGCCATTGAGCTTCCTCCCTCCACTCGCTTCAGATAGTCCTTTGCCAACTGACGGGCTGCGGCCCACTTCTTCTGGTCGCGCGCGACGGAAACGACCGCGGAGCGGACTTCAGCCAGCGGGGGTATCCCGGCATCGTGGAGGCTGTCCAGCCGGAAGATGTAATAAGCGAATGAGGTTTCGATGACAGGACTGGTTGCGCCGGGCTTGGACTGAAAGGCCCAGACCCCCGCATCGGGCACTACCAGTTGGCCGAGTTGGACCTTGGTGCCTTGCTGAACCGGGGTGGTGTGCCCGATTCTGAGTTTCAGGGCGCGGGCGACCGTGTCGAGCGCTGCAGGGTCGCTTCGCTCGGCGCCGAGATGCTCCAGGCTATCGGCTTGGGTATCCAGCTGATCGCGATGGCTCCCGGTTACCTCGATAGGGAACAGGATGTGTCGACCCTTGGCCTTGTTGCCCTTGCGGCTGGTGATCTCGATGAGATGGAAGCCGAACTGGGAGAGCACTGGCGCAGAAACCGTGCGCAAGGGGAGCGCAAACGCCGCGGAGTCGAAGGCAGGATCCATCGCTCCCTTGGTCCACTCACCCAGATCGCCACCCTTGACCGCACTGGCGCTGTCGGCCGACTCACGGCTGGCTACCTCAGCGAATGGGGCACCGTGCAGGATTTCCTGTCGGGCGGAATCGGCCCGGGCGCGTACGGCGGCAGTGTCCGCGTGGGTAGCCATGCGCGGCAGCGCCACATAGCTCATGTAGGCAGTCTTGGGCCGCTGGAACTCGTCCCGGTGCGCCTTATAGTAGGCGGCCACTTCGGCATCGCTGACCCGGATGGATGAATCGGGTACGGCATTGCGAGGCACGATGGCGGTGAGACCGATCTTCACCATCTCATGCTCGTCCCGGTACCGCTCCCAGAGCGCGGCATCGGACAGGTAGATGTCCGAGGTCACCAGCCGTAGCAGCTTGGCCCGTTGCAGTTCGTCCCGGTACTGGGCGTCGAGGCTGGGGAGATACTGCTGGGCCACACTGGAGGTGAGCCAGCGCTGGTACTTGGCCAGGTCGAACTGGCTATCGGTCTGAAACTCGGGGACTTTCTGAAACTCGGGCAGGGGAGAGGTGCGGATGGCCTGCACCACCTCATCTTCGCTGACGGTGATGCCCCGGCGGCGGTACTCGGCATCGAGCACGCTATTCTGGACAATCTGGTCCCAGACCTCGTCCCGGACCTGCTGATAGTCGTCCAGCCCCATGGCTCCGGGACTCTGCCGTTGGCGGGCATCGATCGACTGCTGAACAATGCTCTGGTAGGTGCGGGCGTCGATACTTCGCCCGTTGATCTTGCCGACGGAGGTCTGAGTGAGCAGACCGGTGCCGCCGGTAATTCCGCTGAGGTCCAGCACCAGCCAGGCAAAGAAGGTGATGGCCACCACGACCATGAGGGGCTTGGCCGCGTTCCGAAAGGCTTGCATCATAGCTGAATCGAGGCTCCGACCGTGAGATGTGCGACGAGGCTGAAGCTTAAGGCGGGCAGCGCAGAACCTCAAGGCGCCATTCTGCTTAGCAGTTGACACACAGAGGGCCGCCAACTACTCTCACCGTACTTCCCGCAGCAGAGAAGCCGTGATTCCCCCAGCAGTTCTGACCTGAAGATCCGGGAACCGATGGCCACAACGGAAATCGAAAAGCTAGAGCGTCGGTACGCCGAGAACCCTCAAGGGCTGACCTTTGCTCCCTTGGCCGAAGTCCATCGCAAAAACGGAGAAATCGCACGGGCCCTGGAGCTGTTGAAGGCAGGGCTGGAGCTTCATCCCAACTACATACCCGCCAGCATCGTGCTTGGCCGTTGCCATTGGGACCTGGGAGACCTCCCGGCGGCAGAGGCCGCATTCTCTCACGTGCTTCGTCTGGACGATGAAAATGTCATTGCCCTCAAGTCTCTGGCCGACATCAACGAACGGCTGGAACGCTTCAGCGATGCCCAACGGTGGCTGAACCGGCTGATCTCGGTAGACCGGAGCAACGAGGAGGCCCGGCAACAACTCGCTCGGATCGAGACGGCCAAACAGCATCCCGTTGCCGCTGATGCCAAGGCGCCGGCCGCGGCCAAACCGACCGCGCCCGAGCCAGTCAGCAAGCAGCCGGAGCCGGTGGCAGCCGAGGTCGAAGACAAGTCTTCTGCGGCGGTGCCACCGGCTGATGCAAAGTCCCCGGAAGCAGAGCGCCCGGAATCAAAGTCTCCGGAAACAAGGCCGCCCGAAGAAAAGCCGCCCGAGGCAAAAGCAGGCCAGGATGCTCCCAGTCTGGAATTGACGGCGGCCATCGCCGAGCCTAAGCCGTCGTCCGATCTCCAGTTTCTCGATATCGGGGAGCCTCCCCAGAAAGCCGGAACACCCCCGGCAACAACTGCTCCGGATGCGGCTGGTCCGTCGGAGGAGTCGGTCACGCTCCCTGGCCTCATCAGTCAGGAGTTCGTCCCTCCCAAAGAGGGCTCCTACGACTTGCATCCCGAGCTGGCTCACGACTACGGCTCGGCTGGATCTCCGGAGGTGGAGGATCTCGGGGTCGAGACCGCCGACGAGGTCGAACTGCAGAGCTCGGGGGCTTCTGAATTCCGGGTACCCAATGCCGCCGAAGATTTCATGGATGCCGAGGCGGCCGCCCCGGCTCCGGCAGCTTCGGGCTGGCCTGAAATCGAGGTGGCGTCGCCGCCGGCGTTTGAAATCCCTCCCGCAGTAGAGGAGCCTTCTGAATCGCAGAAGTCTGCTCCAGCAGCTGAGTCGGCGCCGGCCACGCCGCCGATCGTCGTACCCGAGCCCGCTTCAGTCCCGGAATCGACGCGGCGGTCATATTCGGTCCGGGAGACGAAGGGGCAGTCGGTTGTCGCCTTCTTTCACAGCCTGCTTTCAGCCAGACCGGTGGGGAGTCCGGGGCCATCCTCCGAAGCCTCGGCGGGCGCCGCTCAGGAAAGAGCATTCCCAGCAGGAACAGTTGCGGCAGGTTCAGCTCCACCTTCCGCGGGCTCACCGGACACCGTCTCCTTCGACGACTTCTTCAACGCGGCAACTTCGGGCTCCGCTGCGGAGACCAAGGAAGGCGACCCAAGCAAGGACGATCTGGATCAGTTCCAGTCTTGGTTGCAAAACCTCAAGCGCTGAATGCGCGTCGCCGTGCTCAACGGCCCCAACCTCAATCTGCTGGGGGAGAGGGAGCCGGAACTGTACGGCCGCACCAGTCTGGCGGATATCGAAGCCATGATCCGGGAAGCGGCCAAGCCCCTTGGTGCCGAAATTGATTGGTTTCAGACCAATCACGAAGGTGAAATGGTGGAAGCGGTCCAGCGGTTACGAGGGCGAGCCGACGGGGCCCTGATCAATGCGGCCGCGCTGACGCATTCAAGCCTGGCGCTCCGTGACGCGCTTCTGGCGGTGCGGGTACCCTTCGTCGAGCTTCACCTGTCCAACATTTTTGCTCGGGAGCCTGAGCGTAGGCATTCGGTCATAGCGGACCTCGCACTCGGCATGGTGACCGGGTTCGGCGCACAAAGCTATCTGCTGGCCTTGCAGGCGCTGATAGGTCGGCTTCGTGCCGGCTGACCGCCGGATCGAGCGGCAAACCGGGCTCAGGCTGGCGCTGGAAGCGGAGGGGCTGGACGGGCTGGTTATCACTCACCTGCCCAATATTCGCTACCTGACCGGGTTCACCGGCTCGGCTGCGCTGCTGCTGGTCCGGAACGATGTCACCGTCCTGATCTCCGATTTCAGGTATGCGGCACAGGCCCCGGCCGAGGTTGGTGGGGCAGCAGTGGTGGAGATCGATCCACGCAGCGTATGGGACCGGCTGGGCAGGGTGCTCAACGACGGCCGGATCGAGCGGCTCGGGATCGAATCCCACGTCATGAGCGTCAAGGATGCCGAGCGGCTCAGCGGGTTGACCCCGGCTCGCCTGGTGCCCACGAGTGAACTGGTCGAGCGTCAGCGGGTCATCAAGTCGCCGGAAGAAATCGCGGCAATCAGGGCCGCAGCGGAGCTGGCCCAGGAGGCTCTGGCCGAAGTACTGCCTCGGATTCGGGTGGGCCAAACAGAATTGGAGATCGGCGCCGACCTGGAGCGCGTCCTGCGCCGGCGAGGGAGCCAGTGGCACCCGTTTCCAACTATTGTCGCCTCGGGTCAGCGTTCGGCGTTGCCGCACGCCCGCAGCAGCCCTCGACCGGTTGAGGCGGGAGAACTTCTCCTGGTGGACTTCGGTGCCCAAGTGGATGGGTACTGCGCCGACCTGACCCGAACCATGGTGGTGGGGGCCAGAGCCGACGAGCGGCAGCGGCTGATTCACGGAGTGGTGCAGTCGGCGCAGCAGCAGGCAATCGAGCACCTGAGACCCGGCATGACCGGCCGCGAGGGAGACGCCCTGGCCCGCGAGGTGATCACCATCCGGGGATTCGGCGAGGCTTTTGGGCATTCTCTGGGGCATGGGCTTGGGCTCGAGGTGCACGAGGCTCCCAGGCTGTCGCCCAGCTCCGATGCGACGTTGCCGTCTCATGCCGTGGTCACGGTAGAGCCTGGTATCTATTTTCCGGGGTGGGGCGGAATACGCTTGGAAGACGATGTATATCTGGGTCCCGGCGGCGCCGAGTGCTTGTCCGACGGCCGGACCGATCTGCTTGAACTGGTCTAGACTCTCGAGCTCATAATCATGGCATCTACCGCTGACTTCAGAAATGGGCTCGTTCTCGAGATCGAGGGTCAGCTGTTTCAGCTGGTTTACTTCCAGCACGTCAAACCAGGCAAGGGCGGCGCCTTCGTCCGAACCAAGCTCAAGAACATCCGAACCGGCGCGGTCATCGATCGGACCTACACTGCGGGAGAGCGGGTGAACGACGTCCGGCTGGAGCGCCGGGCGCTACAGTTCTCGTATGTCGACGGGCACTTCTATCACTTCATGGATCAGCAAACGTTCGACGACATCATGCTGACCGACGAGCTGATCGGGCAGGATCAACTGAAGTACCTGAAGGAAGGGATGGAGTGTGAGGGTCTGGTTCACAACGATCGGGTCATCACGGTGGAGCTCCCCTCCTTTGTGGAACTGACCGTCACCCGAACCGCCCCGGGCGTCCGGGGTGATACCGCCACCGGCGGAACCAAGCCGGCCACCCTGGAGACGGGTGCCACGGTGCAGGTGCCGCTTTTCATCGAGGAGGGCCAGGTGATCCGGGTCGACCGCCGCGAAGACAAGTACTTGACCCGCGTATGAGCCCACAAGAGATGCAGGAGCTCGCCGAGCTGCTGCAAAACGTTCCGGGCATTCACTCCATCGATCTCAAGGATGTAAAGCGCCTGGCCCAGCTGCTGCGGGAGACGCCGGAGATCGGATCGATCGAGGTGAAGGGTTGGTTCGGCACCGGTGTGGTGATCACCCGGACAACCGCTGCCCCAGTTGCTGCCGCGGCGCCGGTGGTCGTGGCGCACCCTCCGGCCGCCTCAGCCGCGGACCAGGAGCATCGGGAAGCCCCGCCGCGCCCAGCCAGCACGGCGCCGCAGCTCAAGGAGATCCGCTCGCCAATGGTGGGCACGTTTTACAAGGCCCCCGAGCCGGGTGCCGAGCCCTATATCAAGGTGGGCAACCGGGTAACTCCAGGACAAACCGTGTGCATCATCGAAGCGATGAAAATCATGAACGAGATCGAGGCGGAAATCGCCGGCTCCGTTCGCGAGATCCTGGTGGAAGACAGCCAGCCGGTGGAATTCGGGCAGGTTCTCTTCCGGGTCGATCCTAATGGCTGAGGCGAAAGCGCCGTCCTCCTCCCCTCAGTCCAGCTTCAACTTCAAGCAGGCCATCTCCCAGATGGTCCAGCGGAACGCCTCCGATCTGCTGCTCAAGGTAGGGCGGCCCCCGACCGTCCGGGTGAATGGGGACCTGCACAGTCTGGAAATGCCGCCGGTCAAGCCGGAGGACCTGAAGCTGCTGGCGGAGCAGATCATGACGCCGCGCCAAGTCAAGGAGTTTGCCGAGAAAAAGGAGGCGGACTTTGCCATTGGCGTTCCCGGTGTGGGACGCTTCCGCACCAACATCTACCAGCAGAGGGGTACGCTCGCCTTTGCCTTTCGTGCCATCCCCTATGAGGTCAAGACCGTCCGGGAGCTGAGTCTGCCGGCGGTATTGGAAGAGATCGCCTTGCGTCCCCGCGGTCTGGTGCTGGTGACCGGGGTAACCGGGTCCGGGAAATCCACGGCGCTGGCCTCGATGATCAACCACATCAACCAGAACCGCCGGGTCAACGTGATCACCATCGAAGACCCGATCGAGTTCCTCCATCGCGACGTGCAGTCCAATATCTCGCAGCGCGAGGTGGGGAACGACACGATCTCCTTCGGCATGGCGCTCCGTCACGTGCTCCGGCAGGACCCCGACGTGATTCTGGTCGGTGAGATCCGCGACGTCGAAACCCTCGACACCGCGCTGAAGGCCGCCGACACGGGCCACCTGGTGTTCTCCACGCTGCACACCACGGACGCAAGCCAGACCATCAACCGTATTCTGTCCTTTTATCCGCCCCACCAGCACCAGGAAGTCCGGATGCTGCTGTCGACCGCGCTCCAGGCGGTGGTATCGCTGCGGCTGGTCCCGCGAGCCGATGGGAGGGGGCGGATTCCCGCGGCCGAGGTCTTGATCAATACGGCGGCGGTGGCCGACAATATTCGCGACATCGAGAAGGCGCTGCTCATTCCCGATCTGATCGCCGACGGCGCGGTCTCCTACGGGATGCAGACCTTCGACCAGTCACTAATGCGGTGGTACAAGGACGGGCTGATCTCCTACGAAAGTGCGCTGTTCTACTCCACCAATCCCAATGAGTTCGCGCTCCGGGTGTCCGGCGTGGATTCGACATCGGATCGGAAATTCGACGAGGTTACGGGCGAGGCGGCCAAGTCGCAGACTCTGGACCTGACGCCATAGATGCCGCGGCAGGTTTCGAGCCCACCGCATGTTTAAGAAGGTCCTGATCGCCAACCGGGGGGAGATCGCCCTTCGGGTCATCCGCGCGTGCCGCGAGCTGGGGGTCGAGACCGTCGCCGTTTACAGCGAGGCCGATCGCGAGTCACTGCACGTCCGCTTTGCCGACGATGACGTCTGCATCGGGCCGCCGCCCAGTCGTAACTCCTATCTCCGCATCCCCAATCTCATCGCCGCCGCCGAGATCACCGGGGCCGACGCGATTCATCCGGGGTACGGGTTTCTGGCGGAGAATGCGGAGTTCGCCGACACCTGTCGCGCGTCCAACATCACGTTCATCGGCCCGACCGGGGACCAGATCCGGCAAATGGGCGACAAGGCCACCGCCCGGCGGTTGGCTACTGAGGCGGGCGTTCCTACCGTCCCCGGCTCGCCCGGAACGATCGAAGAGGTGGACGACGCTCTGGGCTTTGCCAACCAGATCGGCTTCCCCGTCATCATCAAGGCCACAGCAGGCGGCGGCGGAAAGGGCATGCGGATCGCCCATGATCCGGAGCAGTTCTCCCAGCTCTTTGGTTTGGCCCAAAACGAAGCCCTGGCAGCCTTCGGCAATGGCGCGGTGTATGTCGAGAAGTATCTGGAGCATCCCAGGCACGTGGAGATCCAGGTGATGGGCGACCTGCACGGCAAGGTCGTTCACATGGGCGAGCGGGATTGCTCGGTGCAGCGCCGCCATCAGAAACTCATCGAAGAGAGCCCGAGCCCCGCCCTGGATGACGAGCTGCGGGCCCGGATGGGGCAATCCGCCGTGGCGCTGGCCTCCAACATCGGTTACGCCGGCGCGGGGACGCTCGAATTCCTCCTGGATCCGGAAGGGAAATTCTACTTCATGGAGATGAACACTCGAATCCAGGTGGAGCATCCGGTCACCGAGATGGTGACCAGCTTTGACATCGTCAAAGAACAGATTCGCGTGGCGTCGGGAGAGCCGGTCAGTTTCCAGGGGGACGGCCGGCGACTTCGGGGTCACGCCATCGAATGCCGGATCAATGCGGAGGACCCCTACCGTAACTTCCAACCTTCGCCCGGCCTGATTACAGCTTACCATCCTCCGGGTGGGCCCGGAATTCGGCTCGATACCCACGTGTACGCCGGATACAGGGTGCCGCCCTACTACGATTCGCTGCTGGCCAAGGTGATCGTTCACGGCAACACGCGGGAGGAGGCGCTGAGCCGGATGGGTCCGGCGCTGGACAGCTTTATCCTGGAAGGCGTCACCACAACAATTCCGTTTTTGGCCCGGGTCATTCGCCATCCCGATTTCGTCGCGGGGAAGGTCGACACCCGTTTTCTCGAGCGGGAGTCTCACCTGCTGCGGCCGGAAACATGAGAATCGATATCCTGTTTTCACCCGCCGGTCTGACTTCAGCCGAGGTGCAGGGGAGATCCGTATTCGTCATCGATATCCTGCGGGCCACAACCTCGATGTGCGCCGCCTTGAGCCGGGGCGCCAAGGCGATCATTCCGGTCGCCTCCACCGAAGAGGCCCTTCGGCTGGCCCAGACTATCGGAAGCGCGGACGTACTTCTGGCGGGCGAGAAAGACTGCGTCCGGATTCCCGGGTTCCACCTTGGCAACAGCCCGCTGGAGATGACCGAGCTGGCGGTGCGAGGGAAGACTATCATCGTAACCACCAGCAACGGGACCAAGGCTCTCCTCGCTACCCAGGGAGCCACCGCAGTGTATCCCACCGCCGCAGTAAATCTTGTCCGCGGCGGCTGAAAAGGCGCGCGAGGTACTGGAAAGTGACCGGCATATCCTGATCGTGTGCGCGGGCCGGGAGGCTGCTTTCTCCCTTGATGATGCCTACTGTGCCGGGCGTTTCGCAGCGGCGGTTCTGGGTAGCCCCAGGCCCCGACGGGGCCTGAACGACGCGGCCATAGCGTGCCTCGATCTGGTTCGACGCTATCGCGATGGATGGGAGCGTCCACTGACGTACAGCCGGGCCGGGCGCGAGCTGGTGAAGCTGGGGTTCCGGGAAGACCTGCGTGAGGCTGCCCGGATGGATGCGTATCCGGTGCTGCCTCTATACCACGAGCGGCGGGTCACCCTGGCAGCTGTGCCGGTATGAGTACCGACTCCCGCCGTCGGCTGGGAGCCCTCACCGCTCTGGTGCTGGGTCTCTTTGTCGGCCTCACCTTGCTCCCGATTCCCGATCACGGGGCCGGTTGGCCGCTACATCGGCCATGGGCTCTGGCAAATCCTCGGTGCGGGCGCGGTGGGTATTCCGCTGCTCGGGGCCGGGCTGGCGCTGGCGGGATTCGACCGATTGGGCAACCTCGACATGAAGCGATCGGCGGTGCTCATCGTCGGACTGAGCCTGCTCATTCCGTACCTGGTGGGAGTGATAACCCACGTGGGGAGAAGCGACCTGGACATCGACGTCGCCCAACGTGGCTTCGCTGCTCGCATCGTCGGTGTGCTGCCCGGTTTCTTCGCGGAGGCAATCTCGGAAAAGGTTGGCGTCGCTGGGGCCGTGCTGCTCGGGTTCCTGGCGCTTTCCGCCTTGACTCTCGCCACGTTCGCCTGGCATCCGCTGCAACGGCTGGAAAGAGGCGGGGAGGCGGGGCAGCGGGGAAGCGGGGCAGCAAATACGCCTGACGAGCGCAGCGTCAGGTCCGAGCGGCGGAAACGGAAAGCCGTCGAGCCGGAGCCGGCCGAACCTCCGGCGGAGCCCGCCCCTATCTTATCCTTTCTCCGCCCTACTGACTCTCGGCAACGAAAAGAGAAGAAGGCGAAAAAGAACTCGGCCGACGCGCTGGCGATGGTCGACGAGGAGTCGGATTTGCCGCCCGTGGAACTGCTCACCCCGCCCTCAGACCAGGACGTTGACGCCGGAGAGGCTCAGCTGGACCGACTGGGGAATTCGCTGATCGAGACCCTGCGGACATTCAAGGTGGAGGGCCGGCCCGGCCCGCGTACCACGGGTCCGGTGGTCACCCAGTTCGAGGTGGTGCCGGCACCCGGGGTGAAAGCCGGGCGGATCGGCTCCCTGGCCGACGACCTGGCCATCGCGATGAGGGTTCCCTCGGTCAGGGTCGCTCCTATTCCCGGGAAGGGCGCCGTCGGAGTCGAGATCCCCAATCCCACCGCACGCATCGTCACGTTGCGAGAGCTGTTCGAGTCATCCGATTGGGCCAATCGGCGCGCCGTTCTTCCCATAGCGCTGGGCCACGATCTGGAGGGAAAACCGGTCATCGCCGACCTGACCAAGATGCCGCATCTGCTGATAGCCGGCGCAACGGGCACCGGCAAGTCGGTCACCATCAATACCATCATCAGCAGTCTGATCTATCGCTATACCCAGAAGCACCTGCGATTTCTGATGATCGATCCCAAGATGGTGGAGCTGTCGATGTACAACGCGCTTCCCCATCTCCGCCATAAGGTCGTCACGAACAATCACGATGCCGCATCCGTGCTCAAGTGGGCGGTGTTCGAGATGCAGCGGCGCTACGAGCTGCTGCAGGCCAATGGGGCCCGCAACATCGCCGACTTCAACCGGAAGGTGGAGGAAGGCAAGCCGCTCAGGCACCCGCCTCGGCCCAAGCCCACGCTGACCACGGTCAGCGCTGAGGCGCCGGACACTCCCCCAGAAGAGGCGGTGGACGAGACGTATCGCGATGGGGTGCTGCCGTTCATCGTCATGATCATCGATGAGCTGGCCGATCTCATGATGACGGTGCAGGGTGAGGTAGAAACTCCGCTGGCTATTCTGGCCCAGAAGGCCAGGGCCATCGGCATACACCTGATCCTTGCCACCCAGCGTCCGTCGGTCAACGTGATCACCGGCCTGATCAAGGCCAACTTCCCCAGCCGGATCGCATTCCGGGTGGCGTCCAAGGTCGATAGCCGGACCATCCTCGACCAGAACGGCGCGGAAGCGCTCCTGGGCAACGGTGATATGCTGTTCCTGCCTCCCGGCAAGAGTGAGCCGATGCGGCTGCAGGGCGCCTATATCAGCACCGACGAATCGGAGCGGGTGATGGACTGGTACGTCGCCCGGCGGGCCGCCCGGCGCGCGGCACATGAGGCGGCCGAGGCCCAGGAAGCCGACATCCTCGAGCTGGTCCGGGCTCAGGAGGCCGAGGGCGAGTCGGGCCCGGAGGCACAGGAAGGCGAGCGGGATCCGCTGTTTCGGGAAGCCGCCGAAGCCTGCATTCAGAACCAGGGAGGATCCACCTCGCTGCTGCAGCGACGCCTCAGGATCGGGTATGGCCGCGCTGCGCGGATCATCGACCAGCTACACTACGCCGGCATCCTGGGCCCGCCCGACGGAAGCAAACCGCGCGACGTTCTGGTGGGGTTCGATCAGCTGGACGAGTACTGCGGGTAACAAGCGGGGAAGGGGGAAGCGGGGAGGAGGGGATATGTGAGTCAAGTACGGAGGGGCTATTTGACATCGGGATGTGTCGCATTGCGTTCTGCGATCGACCGGCCGCGGCGCTCACTCCGCATGCCATAGTAGCCGAGCACGACGCCGAAGAGCAGCATGACCAGACCCCAGATCGCGTTCAGCTCTCCCTCGCTCGTCCCCAGCCCCTCGACTCCCGCTCCATAGCCCAGCAGCAGAAGACCTACCGCGACAAACAGACCGCTAATCGGCAATCGCACATCAAGCGGCATACACTCTCTCCTCCGATGGGTTCAGGTCCGACGCTCCTCACCAGAAAATCAGGTTGAGCACCAGAGTGGCGCCCAGGACAAACGCGGCCAGCACCGCGGGCCGATGGTACCAGGTCAGCTGCGCGTCAGTACTACCTGCCCGCGGGGTCAAGGAGTATACCAGGCCCCGGAGCTCGGCATCGGGGCGGGGACGCGTCACCAGGGTAACCAGAGTCGTCACCAGGGCACAGGTGGTAAACGCCGCGATTGCGGTCCAGAAGGTCTGCGCCAACTCGCTGGGAAAGACATGGAGCAGGCCGAAGTACCCGCCCTTCACTCCGGGAACCGCTCCCGCAGGCAGCGTGAGACCGTGGTGAATGGCTGCCGCCAGCGTGCCGGATACCAGCCCCACGAATGCGCCATGTCCGGTGGTACGTCGCCAGAACATTCCCAGCGCAAAGGTGGCGAATAACGGCGCGTTGACGAAAGCAAAGACCAGCTGCAGAACATCCATGATGTTGTTGAACGACCGCGCCACGTAGGCCGCGCCGATGGAGAGCAGCACGCCGCCGACTGTCGCGGCCCGGCCCACCCAGAGATAGTGCGCATCCGAGGCCCCAGGCCGGATGTAGCTCTGATAGATGTCGTAGGTCCATACGGTGTTGAATGCGGTCACGTTGCCGGCCATCCCGGACATGAACGACGCCAGCAGCGCCGTGAGGCCGAGCCCGAGCATGCCGTTGGGAAAGTAGTGCAGCAACATGGACGGGGTCGCCAGGTCGTAGTCCAGCACCTGGCGTCCGTGCGCATCGAGCAGCGGCTGGAGTGCCCCGGTGAGCTTTATTGGAATCAACGCGCCACCTGACGCGGTAAGGGCAAAGGCGATCATTCCCGGCAGAATTACCAGGGCGGGAAACAGCATCTTTGGAATCGCGGCGATCAATGGGGTTCGCCGCGCGGCAGTGATCGAGTCTGCGGCCATGGCACGCTGGACCACCAGGAAATCGGTGCACCAGTAGCCGAAGGAGAGGACAAAGCCCAGGCCCATGACCAGGCCGAGCCACTCCACCCCGACCGGGTTCTGCGAGGGGTCTCCCAGATGTCTCCAGGCCTCGGTGTAGGCCCCCGGCGGATAGCCTTGGCCCGTCGCGGCAAGCCCCAGCTTGGCGGTGAGCCCGTCCCACCCCCCGACATCCCGGAGGCCAAGGAAGACCAGCGGGAGCAGTCCGGCTACAATCAGGCAGAATTGAAGCACCTCGTTGTAGATGGCGCTGGTGAGCCCGCCAAGGGTGGTATACGCCAGGACCACTGCGGCGGCGGCCAGCATGCTCGCGTCCATGTCCCAGCCGAGCAGCAAGTTGAACAGCTTGCCCATGGCATACATGGAGACGCCGGAGGAAAACACCGTCATCACCGCGAACGAGCCGGCATTAAAGGCCCTCGTTTTCTCATCGAAGCGCAGGCGCAGGTACTCCGGGACGCTGCGAGCGCGTGATCCGTAGTAGAACGGCATCATGAAGAGGGCGACGAAAACCATGGCCGGTATGGCGCCTACCCAATAGAAATGCGCCGTAGCAATGCCGTATTTAGCACCCGAGGCGCCCATGCCGATGACCTCCTGAGCACCCAGGTTCGCCGACACGAAGGCGAGCCCTGCGACCCAGGCGGGGGTGCGGCGACCCGCCTCGAAGAAATCCTTGCTGGTGTGGACGGAGCGACGGACCAGCCAGCCTACTCCGAGCACGAAGAGGAAGTAGACGGCAATGATGGCATAGTCGACGAGCGCCAACCCGGTGGTTTTCACTGTGGCTGTCTCTCCCGATTGCGGGGAAACCCGGGAATGCCCTGAAGCTCGGGGCAGTTAAAAGCGGCTACGGCAGGCTGTACACTACCAACTTTGCAGGAGAGGTCTTCAGGCGCCATGTCACCGGGGCATGAGGTCCCGACGCCGCGGCGACGTACTGCTTGCCTTGAACGGCGTAGGACACTACTCCCCCTCCAATCGGCTGTCCCGTGGTGGCTCTGGAATCATCAGGCCACGTCGCACTTTCCTGCCCCGCACCGCAGCAGAGCGATCTCTTTCTTCGACGGGCGGCGCATACTGTGGTGCATGAGCGTAACCCGCCGGTTCGTTCCGGTCATCGAGTGGGAAGATGAGCGCCAGGTGCTCGGTGTGGAAGGCGAGCGGCTGGCCATGGCCTTCCTCACCTCGTGTGGCTGGTCGGTCGAGGCGCACCGATTCCGGCTGGGCCATCACGACATCGATCTGGTCGTTCGAAAGGGTCGTCTGGTGGCTTTCGTCGAAGTCAAAACCCGGCGCTCGATCAGTTATGGGAGCGGACTCGAGGCGGTAAGCGCCCGGAAACAGCGAGACATTGCCCGGGTGGCCAACGGCTGGATTCTCCGGCATGGCCGTCCCGACGATGAATACCGGTTCGATGTGTTGCTGGTGCAGGTTGGCGCCGGGGGCACCCACGCGGTGGAGCACGTTGCGGACGCGTGGCGTTTGAGCACGCGATGGGGTATGTAGTGACTCGAAATTCGGTCATCCGACAATCTTGCTTCGGTTTGCTTTCGGTATTAGGTTGGGATCCGCTACTCGGTGTAGCAAAATCGGTCACTTTTAATCGAGGATAGAATGGCTGCTGCTCCTGATGAAAGCCGGCTCGAGGCCGACCGCCGCAAGGCACTCGGACTCGCCATCTCCCAAATCGAGAAGCAGCTCGGCAAGGGAGCCATCATGCGGATGGGCGCGGATACTCCGCGGGTCAAAGTGGCCGCCATTTCTACCGGGGCCATCAATCTGGATGCTGCCACCGGGGTCGGTGGAATTCCCCGGGGCCGCATCACCGAGATCTATGGACCCGAGTCCTCGGGCAAAACCACTCTCACCCTCCATCTCGCCGCCAACGTTCAGAAGACGGGCGGCGTAGCCGCCTACGTCGACGCGGAGCACGCGCTGGACATCGAGTACGCCAAGAAGCTGGGCGTGGACATCGAGAACCTGCTGGTCTCCCAGCCGGATACCGGTGAGCAGGCGCTCGAGATCGTCGAGATCCTGGTCCGGTCCGGCGCGGTTGATCTGGTGGTCATCGACTCCGTTGCCGCTCTGGTGCCCAAGGCGGAAATCGAGGGTGAAATGGGCGATAGTCACATGGGACTTCAGGCCCGTCTCATGAGCCAGGCTCTCCGGAAGCTCGCCGGCGCCATCAATCGCTCCAACTGCGCGGTGGTGTTCATCAATCAGCTGCGGGAAAAGATCGGGGTCATGTTCGGTAATCCGGAAACCACCACCGGGCGGCAAGGCGCTCAAGTTCTACGCCTCGCTCCGGCTCGACATCCGCCGCATCGGACCGGTCAAGGAGCGGGAGACCGTCATCGGAAACCACGTCAGGGTCAAAGTGGTCAAGAACAAGGTCGCGCCGCCATTCCGCCAGGCCGAGTTCGACGTGATGTTCGATGAGGGCATCAGCCACACGTCTCTCCTGGTCGACCTCGCCTCTGAAGCCGGCATCATTCAAAAGTCGGGCGCCTGGTATTCTTACGGCGACCAGCGCATCGGCCAGGGCCGGGAAAACGCCAAGCTGTTCCTGCGCGACAATCCGGTGCTGCTGACCGAGGTTGAAGGCAAAGTCAAAGAGCTCCTGGGCATGCGCGCACCGGTCGGAGTTGGAGCCGGTGCCGGCGGTGACTCGGACGAGTAGCCAGTGAACGCCGTAGCCCGAATTACGGCCCTCGATCCCGATCCGCGCCGCCCCGATGCGATGCGGATCGAGATCGACGGCATGCGCTTTGGCGCGGTCCCTCGCCAGGTGGCAACGGCAGAAAACCTCAGAGTGGGTGGGGAGCTCGACCAGCAGCTCCAGGAGCGGCTCAGCGCAGCAGCCGATGCCGAGGCTGCCTTCCGTACCGCGCTGCGCGCCCTGGAGGCACGATCATTCGCCCGGGGCGATCTCGCGCGCCGGCTGCAGCGCAAGGGACACCCGCGTGCCGCCGTCGAGGTTGCTCTGGAGCGCACCGCGCAGCTCGGCCTGTTGGACGATGCCGCCTTTGCCCAGAGCTACGTCGAAACCCGCGCTGCCCGGGGGCGCGGCCCGGCTCGGTTGGTCCGAGACCTCATGGCCATGGGGGTGGAGCGGGCCGTCATCGACCGTGCTATAGCCAGCCATTGGCCCGAGGGCAGCGACCGGTCGACCGTCCCGCTGGCGCTCGCCCAGAAGCGCGCTGCCCAGCTTGGCGCACTCCCTCGCCAGACCAAACGTCGCCGCCTGGTGGCATACCTGGCTCGACGGGGGTTCACCGGACGAGATATCACAGAACTGGTGGATCGATTGGTTTAGTCGCGAGTCACAAGCTGCGAGTCATGAGCTAGAGTCCGCTAGCACTAAGCCTGCTAGATCTTCACGGCGACTCTCTCGACTCGCGACTCCTGACTCGCGACTATTTGCCGCCCCTCCTATATTTTCCGGATGAACTCCGGCATAATCCGTCGTCTTTTCCTCGACTTCTTCATCTCCAAGGGGCACCGCGAGGTGCCTTCTTCGTCACTGGTGCCGGCCGACGATCCCACCCTGCTGTTCACCAACGCCGGCATGGTCCAGTTCAAGCGCGTCTTCCTGGGCCAGGAACAGCGCGACTACCTCCGGGCCACCACCTGTCAGAAGTGCGTCCGGGCCGGGGGCAAGCACAACGATCTCGAGCAGGTTGGCCACACCAAGCGGCATCACACCTTCTTCGAGATGCTGGGGAATTTCTCCTTCGGCGATTACTTCAAGCGCGATGCGATCGCCTACGCCTGGGAGTTCGTCACCAGCCCAACCTTCCTGGGCATCGCTCCGGAGCGGCTCTGGGTAACCGTCCATCACACTGATGATGAGGCCCGGGCACTTTGGCGGGAGATCTCGGGCCTGCCTGACCATCGGATCTATGGCCTGGGGGACAAGGACAACTTCTGGCAGATGGGCGATACCGGTCCCTGCGGGCCGTGCTCGGAGATCTATGTCGATCTCGAGGGGCAGCGGGGCAGCGGGGCGGCGGGGCAGGACATCATTCCTCAGGCTGACTTTGAGCGTCTGGCCGAGGAAGGTCGGTTCTTGGAGATCTGGAATCTGGTCTTCATGCAGTTCGATCGCTCGGCGGATGGCACCCTCACGCCACTGCCCAAGCCCTCGGTGGATACCGGAGCCGGTCTCGAGCGCATCGCGGCGGTCATGCAGGGGGAGGACGACAACTTCCACACGGATCTGTTCCTCCCGCTGATCGACCGAGTCGGCCAGCTGGTGGGCCGAACCTACGACAGAAGCTCGGGCGAGCGCGCCTCCTATCGCGTGCTCGCCGACCATGCCCGCGCGGTGGCCTTCCTGCTGACCGACGGCGTGTATCCCAGCAATGAGGGGCGAGGCTATGTGCTCCGGCGGATTCTGCGCCGGGCCGTCCGCCACGCCTGGCTGCTCGGCCGCCGAGAGCCGACCTTGGCTCCGCTCACTTCCGTGGTAGTGGACCAGATGGGTGACGTGTACCCGGAGCTGGCGGCCAAGGCGGAGTACATCCACGAAGTGACCGAGACCGAAGAACGCCGCTTTCTGGAAACCATCGAAGGCGGGCTCCGGCGTCTGGAGGAGATCTTCGCCGCCGGCACCAGGACGATCTCCGGATCTGATGCCTTCAAGCTCTACGACACGTTCGGCTTTCCGATTGACCTCACCCAGATCATCACCGGCGAGCGAGGAGTCGATGTGGATCTCGCGGGATTCGAGCAGGCGCTGGATGAGCAGCGCCGCCGTTCGCGCGATGCCCGTACCTCGGGCGGCAGCCCGACGCAAAGGCCAGGCCCGGCGGTGCACGTGCCCAAGCCCGGTAAGTGGCGCAGCGTCAAGCGGGGCAAGCAGAAGTTTGTCGGCTATCAGAAGACCGAGGCGGACACCGACGTGTTAGCCTTTCGGCAGGACGGACCGCGGGTGGAATTACTGCTGCGGGAGAATCCGTTCTACGTGGAATCGGGCGGACAGGTGAGTGACACCGGCGCCGTGGCAGGGAAGGGTTGGTCCCTGCCGGTGGACAGTGTCCGGAAAGATCCCAAAGGCACGGTTGTCGGCGGCTCGTTCGAGCAGGAGTTCGAGCCCACCCCGCTTCATGCCGCGGTGGACGCGCCCCGCCGTCACGATATCGAGCGCAACCACAGCGCCACTCACCTGGTGCACTATGTGCTCAGGAAGCGGCTGGGTACGCACGTCCGGCAGCAGGGATCGCTGGTGGAGCCGGAGCGTCTTCGTTTCGACTTCTCCCACCACGGGCCGGTCGACAGTGCCACCCTGACCGCTATCGAATCCGAGGTGAACGATCTCCTCCTCGCCAACGATCCCGTCGCTACCCGCGAGATGCCGTACGCCGACGCGTTGGCGCTCGGAGCCATGGCTTTCTTCTCCGAGAAGTACGGCGACGTCGTCCGCGTCGTCCAGATGGGGCCTTCGCTCGAACTCTGCGGCGGCACCCACGTCCGGACCACCGGGCAGATCGGCACTTTCCGGTTCTCGGGCCAGTCCGGAGTCGCGGCGGGGGTCCGGCGGATCGAGGCCATCACCGGAACGGGAGCGTTGCGCGCGGTGCGGGCACTGGAACAGCGGTTGGGCGCGGTGGCGGAGGCGTTGAAATCCCAGCCGGAGCACCTGGTCCGCCGGGTGGAGCAACTCCTGGAGGAACGGCAGCGTTTGGAGGCACGGCTCGCGGAAGCACTTCGGAGCGGCGGGGGAGCGGTGCAGGGTGAGGTTTCCCGGGTAGGCGACGTCGAGCTCACAGTAGGTGAAACCAGCTCGGAAGACCGGGCTGAGCTCGGCCGCATGGCAGATACGTTCCGTGAGGGCCGCTCCAACGGCGTGCTGGTCCTGTTCAGCTCCGCCGGCCGTGGCTCCATTCACGTCAGCTTGACCGACGATCTGGTACGGGCCGGACGCAGGGCCGGCGATCTGGTGAACCGGATTGCGGCCCTGAGCGGTGGCAAAGGAGGAGGCCGACCCCACTTCGCCTCCGCCGGTGCCGGCGATCCTGCCCGGCTCTCAGCCTCGCGCGCGGCCACACCCGAGCTGGTGGCCGGGTGGCTGGCCGATGGTCATGTTGTGGAACCTCGCGCCTGAGGGTGGACTCCGACTGGGTGGACCGGCACACCGCTGCGGCTCCCCCAGCTCTTCGGGCCCGCGTCCGCCATTATCTGCCAACCACCGCTTGGGGACCGCTGCCCAATCAGCTGGCTGCCGCAGCTGACTCAGCGCTTGCTCGAGTGCTCACCCATCCGGGCGATCGCTCGGTTGCACTCGACCTGCTTGCCGCCGATGCGTTGATTACTCTGGCTCTCCTCGCCCAGGCGCAGACGGCCCCGGACCAGCTCGAGGACTTTGCGATCTCGGTCCTGAGATCCTGGCGGTCGAAGGCGTGATCGATCTCCATTCTCATCTCCTCCCGGCCGTGGATGACGGCTCCCGCTCCGTCGAGCAGTCGATCAAGGTGCTTGCCGCCATGGCGGAACAGGGCGTGACGGATGTGTGTCTCACTCCGCACCTCCAGGCGGGAAGAACCGAAGCAGGTCCTCCTCCGGCGCACGAGAAAGCGTATGAGGCTCTCCGGCTGCAAGCCTCATCCAGTCCGCGCCTGCACCGGGGTGCCGAGGTAATGCTGGACCGTCCCCTTCCTCGTGCGGTAGCGGCAGCGCGGAATGTCACGCTTGGCGGGAGTGGGTACATACTGGTCGAGTTCCCCCGCCTGGTTGCTGCAGACCTCATCACCACAGCTCTCTCTCAGGTCCTCGAACAGGGCTTGATTCCGATTCTAGCCCACCCCGAGCGCTACAGCGCTTGCTCCGTTCCGGCCGTGCACCATTGGAAATCGCTCGGGGCCAAGATGCAGGTAGATGCCACCACTCTGCTGACTCCTCAGGCCAGAGGCCAGCGGGCGCGCCAGCTCGTCGCCGAGGGACTGGGCGATATTCTGGCCGGCGACAACCATGGTGACGAGCGGACGATCGCGACCGGCGCCCGTTTTCTCCAGGCGCAGGACGGTGCCGAGCAGGTCGAGCTGCTCGCGACTCTCAACCCCGGAGCAATCCTGGCCGACCGGCCGCTCGCTCCAGTGCCGCCGCTCCGGATCCGGCAGAGCTGGATGCGCCGGATCAAGGAATTTCTGGAGGGCAGCCGGTGAGCCGGAGCCGGATCGAGCATGGTCTGGACACTCTGGCCAAAGCAGCGGTGGCCGCCCAAAGCCTCAGCGACCAGGTGGCTCAGGTGGCGAGTCGCTATGCCGCTGTTCTTCGAAACGGTGGAACCCTGTACTTCTGTGGCAACGGTGGCAGCGCGGCCGATGCCCAGCACCTGGCGGCGGAGTACGTGGTGCGCTACGTCGAGGGACGCCGCGCCTTGGCAGCCGTAGCGCTTTCCACCGACACCTCCATCCTGACCGCCGCGGGCAATGATCTGGGGTTCGACCAGATTTTTGCCCGACAGGTGGAGGCGCTCTGCGGCCCGGGCGATCTCCTGATCCTGCACAGCACCAGCGGGCATAGCCCGAATCTGATTGCCGCGGTCCGGTCCGCGCGTGAGGGGGGAGTCCCCAGCGTCGCCTTTCTGGGGAGGGGCGGCGGAGCGTTGGCAGGCCTGGTCGACGAGGCAATCATCGTCGCTTCCAATGACACCAGTGTCATCCAGCTGATTCATATGGCGCTGGAGCACCTGATCGTCGAAGTGGTTGAACGCGAGCTCCTGGGATCATGATTGATCTCGCTGGACAGACCGCTCTGGTTACCGGCGGGAGCAGGGGAATCGGGCGCGCGGCCGCCCTGCTGCTGGCTCGCGCCGGAGCCGACGTGGCCCTCACCTTTCACACCCGGGCCGACGAGGCCGAGGCCGCCGCACGCGAGGTGAGGAGCTTGGGCCGGCGGGCCTTCGTCGGTGGGGGCGATCTGGCCGATCCCGAAGTCGCCGACCGGCTGATGGCCGGCGTCCGCCGCGAGTTTGGCGGACTGGACATCTTTGTGGCCAATGCCGGAGTGTGGCCTCCGGACGAGGTGACGCTCAGGGACATGGCTCTCGCCCGCTGGCGGCAGACGCTGGCTGCCAACCTGGACTCCGTCTTCCTCTCCACCCGGGCCGCGTTGGCGCTCATGCGGCCGGGTGGCAGAGTCATCATCGTGTCCAGTACCGCGGGGCAACGCGGGGAGGCCTATCACTCGGATTATGCGGCCACCAAGGGTGCGCTGATTGCCTTCACCAAGTCACTGGCCATCGAATGCGCACCCCATATCACGGTGAACTGTGTTGCGCCTGGCTGGGTGGACACCGACATGAGCCTGCCCGCGTTCACCGCAGATAACCGGCAACGAATCGAGCAAACCATCCCGTTACGGCGAATCGCGACCAGCGAAGACGTCGCCGGTCCCATTCTTTTTCTCTGCACCAGCTTCGCCCGCCATATCACCGGAGAGGTGCTGAACGTCAACGGAGGGAGTGTTTTGTGTGGGTAAAGTTTACCTCTCACCGCTCACCGCTTACGCTCTTCTACCTCTATGATCCACCTCCTCTTTACCGGCGGCACCATCTCCATGCAACGCGATTCCTCCGCCGGCGGGAACGTCCCCGCCCATGGAGGCGAGGCGCTGGTGGCGTTCGCCGACGGACTGGACCGGATCAGTCCTTACCGGATAGAGAACTGGGCGAGGGTCCCTGCCTGCCACCTGGGACCAGACCGGCTCTGGCAGTTGCGGCAGCGGGTCCGGGAAATTGTGGCTACCGGCGACGTCCGCGGAGTTGTGGTCACCCACGGCACCGACATCCTGGAGGAGAGCGCGTATCTCCTGGCGCGCACACTATCGTCTGAAGTCCCGGTCGCCATGACCGGGGCTATGCGAACCTCGAGCGACCAAGGATGGGACGGACCAGCAAACCTGCTGAGCGCGGCAGCCGTTGCCGCTGATCCTGACAGCGCCGGGCGGGGCGTGATGGTGGTCTTCAATGGGAAGGTTTTTGGCGGCCAGACGGCAGTGAAGGTGCACGCGACCGATCTCGATGCCTTCGACGCTCCGCATAGCGCGACCATCGCCAGAGTAGTGGATGGCGTGGTGTCATACCATGCCGCTTGCGGCAAACAATCGACTAGCTCTGCCGCCGCCAATCTCGAGGATCTCTCGGCCCGGATCGCGCTGATTCCTGTGGTGGTGGGAGACAACGGGTGAGCTGCTCGACCTGGCGCGACCCACTCATGATGGCCTGGTGCTCGAAGCATTCGGCAGCGGGAACGTGCCGCCCGGTGCGGTTCCCGCCATCCGCCGCTGGATCGACGAAGGCAAGCCGGTCGTGCTGGCATCCCGCTGCCCTCTTGGCCAGGTGACCCCGGTGTATGCTTTCGAGGGAGGTGGCAGCCGGCTGATTGCCATGGGAGCCATTCCCGCCGGGCCGCGCACGCCATCCCAGGCGAGGATGGAGCTGATGATCTCGGTGTCGGCGGGCCGCCCCTACGGAAGCTAGTGTGATCTTTCCCCCGGTCCTGGAGATCCCGGAGCCCATCCTGCACATCGCGCGCAGCCTGGAGCACTCCGGGTTCGAGGCCTGGTGCGTAGGAGGCAGCCTGCGTGACCGGCTCCTGGGTCACCCGCAATCCGATTTCGATATCGCCACGTCGGCCACACCGGAGGAGGTGCAGCGACTCTTTCCGCGGACCGTGGCGGTCGGCGTCAAGTATGGGACGGTCGGCGTGCTGGACCGCGACCGGGTGCTGCACGAGGTCACCACCTTCCGCCGCGACGTTGCCACCGATGGTCGGCACGCGGTGGTCCAGTACGGCGTCTCCCTGGACGACGACCTGGCGCGACGCGATTTCACCATCAACGCCATTGCCTACCATCCGCTCCGGCACGAGTGGCGAGATCCGCTTTCCGGCAGAAAGGATTTGGAAGCGCGATTGATCCGGGCGGTAGGCAATCCAGCACACCGGTTTGCTGAAGACTATCTCCGTATCCTTCGGGCGCTTCGATTCAGTGCGCGATTTGGGTTTGCCATCGATCCGGAGACCTGG
This sequence comes from uncultured Gemmatimonadales bacterium, assembly GCA_963842945.1. Lineage (GTDB taxonomy): Bacteria > Gemmatimonadota > Gemmatimonadetes > Gemmatimonadales > GWC2-71-9 > CAVVWJ01. Next base: position 33,792 of record CAWJIM010000024.1, on the reverse strand, counting down.
AGGGCCGCCCAGGCTGCAGCCCCCGGACTGAAGCAGCTCTCGGCAGAGCGGGTGCGAGACGAATGGTTCAAGGGGCTGCAGACCGCCCGGTCTGTTCTTCAGTTCGCTTCCCTGTGGCGGGAGGCCGGCGCCGCTTCGGTCTGGATTCCCGAGCTGGATTCCGATGACAACGCAACGATCTCCGAGCCGCCGCCTTCGGTCCGCGATCCAGTGTTGTTGACCGCTCTCCTGACGCGGGCTCCGTCCACCGTGCTTCGGCGACTCAAAGCGTCAAACGCTGAGGTCGAGCGAGCCGCAGCCATCGAGAGGGGGCCCGGACAGCCGGCGGAGCCGGCCCCGAGCTCGGTGCGGCGCTGGCTCTCCCAGGTTGGGCCCGCGGCAGGGGACCTGGTGGCGCTCTGGGTGCTTCGAACTGGCGAGGAGCCGGCCTGGTCTGCCGTGGTCGATCAGATCCGGCAACGGGGAGATCCGTTGACCCGTGCCGATCTGGCCATCAGCGGCAGCGATGTCCAGGCGCTCGGCGCTACTGGGCCGGACGTGGGGAGAGTGCTATCGGCTCTGCTCGACCAGGTGCTCGAGGAGCCCTCTCGCAACCAGCGGGAGCAGCTCCTCAACGGAGCCAGAAAGCTGCTCCAGTGAATCCGGCAGGTTTTGCGCTCGCCGCTGCCTTGGGAAACGTCCTGGGCGCCGTCGCGGTGGTCGGGCGTCTCCGCCGAGGGTTGCGGTTCATCGACGCCTGTCTGGCATTTGGTGCGGGGTTCATGCTGGCCGTCACCCTTCTGGGCGTGATGCCCCAGGTGCTGGACGGCTCCCCTGACGCGGCGCTCTACGTCCTGGCGGGCTATTTCGCGGTCCACCTGGCCCAGCACGTGTTCACGACCCACTTTCATTTTGGGGAAGAGACCCACAACCTGAGCGCGTCGGCCGGCACCTCCGCGCTGCTGGGACTCACGCTGCACACCTTCTTCGACGGCGTGGCCATCGCCAGCGGATTTCTGGTGTCAGACCGTCTGGGAATCCTGCTGTTCCTCGCTGTGCTGCTGCACAAACTCCCCGAAGGCGTGACCATTGCCAGCGTGATGGTGGCGGGCGGACAGAGCCGCTCGCGGGCGATCGGCGGCGCCGCCATCCTGGGAGCCGCTACGATTCTGGGAGTCCTGCTGACCGAGCAGGTCGCCTCCCTGGCGCGGCACGGGCTGGCGCTCTCTGCCGGCGTCACTCTGTACGTCGCAGCCTCCAACCTGGTCCCGGAGTTTCAGGCCAAGCGAGGATGGCTGACAGCAGCGGCCTTCTTCGGGGGAGCGGCCGGCTACTTTCTCTCCGAGCGGCTCCTTGCCAGTATGATTCACCTATGAGGGAGTGGGGATGGACCGGTTCAAATATGACCCGGCACAGTATCTCCAGCGACGCGTGCGCTGCCTTCCTCTCCACGTTTCCCTAGACTATCCCGGTGCCTCCGATGCCTCGCAGGCGGACGTCCCAGCGGCAAGCCTCGCTGTTTACCGGAGGGCGGGAAAGCCGTCCTCTCGCTGCCAGAATGCGTCCGGCCACTTTGGACGAGTTCGTCGGGCAGGAGCATCTGCTGGGGCCGGGCAAACCGCTGCGTGACGCAGTCGAGCGCGGGGTTCCCGGCTCGATGATCTTCTGGGGCCCACCGGGCAGCGGGAAGACCACCCTTGCCCACCTCATCGCAAGCTCAACCGAACGCGTCTTTGTCCCCTTCAGCGCGGTGACCGAAGGCGTTCCCCGCATCCGCGAGATCATTGGTGAGGCGCGCGATCGGCTGGAGAGCGGCGGACAGCAGACCATACTCTTCATCGATGAAATTCACCGGCTCAACAAGGCGCAGCAGGACAGCCTTCTGCCGCCGGCCGAGGATGGCACCGTCACCCTGATCGGTGCCACCACTGAGAATCCCAGCTTCGAGGTTATCGGGGCACTGCTCTCCCGGACCCGGGTCTTTGTCCTCCAGCCGTTGACCCCGGATCATATCGAGCAGCTGATGCATCGTGCTCTCGCCGATAGCGAGCGAGGTCTCGGACACAACCAACTCGACGGTGGATCCTGAGGCGGTGACCCTGATCGCATCAGAGGCCGACGGAGACGCGCGGCGGGCGCTGACCGTGCTGGAGGCCGCGGCCGCGCATGTCGGAAGCGGGGGACATATCACGACTGAGGTGGCACGCGAGGCGATGCAGAAACGATTCGCCCGGTACGACAAGGCGGGCGAGGAGCATTTCAATCTGCTGTCCGCCTATCACAAGTCGCTACGGGGCAGCGATCCTCAGGGGGCGCTCTATTGGATGGCTCGAATGATCGAGGGCGGAGAGGATCCCATGACCCTCTTTCGCCGCGCCATCGCGATGGCGGCGGAGGACATTGGGCTGGCCGATCCCAACGCACTCATGATGGCGGTAGCAGCGCGCGACGCATTCCACATGCTGGGGCCGCCGGAAGGCTATCTACCGCTGGCGGAGATGACGATTTATCTGGCAACCGCTCCCAAGTCCAACAGCGCCAAGGTAGCGCTGGGTGCGGCGATGGACGCGGCGCGCAACACCCCAGCGGCGCCGGTGCCGCTTCACGTCAGGAACGCTCCCACGCCCTTGATGAAGGAGCTGGGGTACAACCGCGGATACCAATACGCCCACAACTCCCCGGACGCGTATATCCCTCAGGAGTACCTTCCCGACCAGCTGCGGGATGCGCTGTTCTATGTGCCCGGCACGTTCGGCTTCGAGACGACCCTGGCCGAGCGGATGGAGCGGTGGGCACAGCTGAAGCGCGGGGAGCGGCAGAGCCAGGATCCGGCCGGCTGAAAACCTCGGTGTGACACAGGGCACTGTACTTGCACCAAACCCTGCGCATCGTCAGCCTGATTAGAAGGGCATTCCCGTCGTCAGGAGGTCTATATTCGATTGGTATGGACGATCGCCACCTTGGCCGGGCTCGGTTGTTCCGGGCTGGGCGCCAACTTCAAGCAGCCCGAGGTCCGGCTCGACCGCGCTGTGGTGCGGGGCATCGGACTGGCGGGTGGCAATCTGGATCTCATCGTGAGAGTCCAGAATCCCAACAACTTCACCTTGAATGCCGATAAGCTCGAGGTCGGTATCGATGTTGAAGGATCCCACCTGGGTGATATTACCTACGACGATGATTTCGCAGTCACCCAAAATGGAGAAACCACCCTCACGCTGCCCTTGAGGTTTGGCTGGTTCGGCGTGGGTAGCGCTGTTCGCGCGGCGCTCGGCTATGGCGACCTGCCCTATAGCATGAAGGGGCAGGCTACTCTAAAGCTGCCGGGTGGCGCGCACACAGTGGTTTCGTTCACCCGCGAGGGTCGGGCGCCGCTCAGCCGCTTCACCGATAGCGCCGGGTCCACATGAAAGGAAAGGCCACCTATTAGATCGCTGATTCCAGTCCGCGATCCCATCGAGCGGGTCGTGTTGGTAGCCGCGCCTCGCAAAGGCTCGCCCGATGCGCGGCACGTGACGGAACACCTCGAGGAACTCACCCGCCTGGTCGACACTGCGGGCGCCGAGGTCGTCGGTCGAATCTCTCAACACATTGCAGCCCCCAATCCCGCCACGCTCATTGGTGAGGGGAAAGTCGAAGAGGTGGCCGACGAGGTCGCTTCGGCCGATGCGTCGCTGGTCATCTTCGATGAAGAGCTTTCCCCGGTGCAGGGGGTCAACCTCGAGCGCGAGCTCAAGGTGCGGGTCATGGACCGGGCCGAAGTCATTCTGGACATCTTTTCGACCCGGGCGCGTAGCCACGAGGCCAAGCTTCAGGTCGAGCTGGCCCAGCTGGAGTATTTGCTTCCGCGGCTGACCCGCATGTGGACTCACCTGTCCCGAATCCGGGGCGGCATCGGGCTTCGGGGTCCGGGCGAAACCCAGTTGGAAACCGACCGGAGAATCATCCGCCGGAAAATCCAGGGGCTCAAAGGCAAGCTCAAGGACGTCGAGAAGCACCGGGAGAACATCCGGTCCGGTCGCGATCCCATGCTCAGCGTGGCGCTGGTGGGTTATACCAATGCCGGGAAGTCGAGCATTCTCCGCGGGCTGTCAGGCCAGCATGAGATCGTGGTGGAAGACCGACTCTTCGCCACGCTCGACACCCTGACCCGCGAGGTGGATCTGGGCGAGAACCAACGGGCCCGCGTCACCGATACGGTGGGCTTCATTCGCAAGCTGCCGCACCACCTGGTCGCCAGCTTCCGGGCCACGCTGGAAGAGGCTCGTGCAGCCGACGTGCTGCTGCATGTCGTCGACGCGAGTCACCACGACTGGGAGGGGCAGCTCACGGTGGTGGAAAAGGTTCTTTCGGAGCTCGGCCTCGCCGACCGGCCGGTCCTGCTGGTGTTCAACAAGATCGATGCGGTATCGGATGCCTCCGGCTTCACCCGCCGGGTGCGCGAGCTCCACCCCACGGCCGTCATCACCAGCACCATGAGGACCGACGGCCTGGCCCCGCTGAAGGCGCGCCTGCGTGAGCTGGAACGGGCCGGCCGGGTGGCCGTCAGGGTTCGCGTTCCGCTGGGCGAAGGAGCCCGGCTGGCCGAGCTGTACCGTGAAGGTGAGGTGCTAAGCCGGGATCAGGTGGGCGAGTGCTACGAGATGATGGTCCGGCTCGAGCCGTCGAAGCTGGAGCGTCTGCGCCGGACCGGCATGGAAGTCATTAATGATGCGGCCGAGCGGATCCGGCTGCGTAAAGCCAGCGGGTAGCTAAAAAAACGTGAGCGGGACTAGAACGAGCGTAAGCGGTAAGCGGGAACTGCCCGCGCAAGACCCTCCGAGGTCAATGACAGCGGAGGGTCTCACGTTTTCGGAACCACCCGCTCACCGCTTACGTTTGTCCTAGTCCCGCTTACGCCTTTTGCTTTTTACCTGCCCCCGGACAAGACCTGCTCCAGAATTAACCAGCGGTTCATGCCGGCAAACTTCTGGTGCATTTTGGTCGAGGGCGGCGTGCCGCCCAGCTCTTCTTCCTCGATCTGAAGATCGGCGAGAGCCTCGATCCCGCTCTTCAGGAACTTGCGGAGCCCCTTCTCCAGGGCCATGCCGGCGGTTCTGAAGTTGAAGAGGGTGGAGAACTGCAGGGTGAAGCCCAGCTCGCCCAGCTGCTGGTTGGTAATCAAAGTGCCGGCCTTTTTTGCCTTACCGAAGTAGAGCGAGGGAGACAGGTTGAAACCCAGCATCTGGTCGGGGTAATACTTCCGCACCCCCTCGGCAAACTCCTGGGGCTGGTCAATTTCGGTGTTGTTGAACTCCGGCCAGATCACATCCACGCCCAGCTCGGCGGCTTCCCAGGCGTCCTCCACCGCCATCTTCACCCCACCCGGCTCGCGGTCGGGAAGCGCCCCGTCGATGGAATCGGTCCGCGCGATGCTGACCACATCCACTCCAGTAGCCTGGGACGCGGCTTTGATCGCCTTGAGCTTGGCCAGCCAGTCCTTCCGCGGTACCAGTACCTTGTTGCGCTTCTGCTTGCCCACGTTCACGATGTGCCCGCAGGTCCGATTGGCCGGATCCTGATTCTCGAGGTGCACCCCGGCGGCACGTGCCCGGATCAGCTCGACGGCCAGGGTGAACGTTTGGGTCGGCCCACCGAAGCCTGCCTCCATGTCGACGAACGCCGGCGGACATTCCAGGATTTCCTTGCCATCGGTGTCGTAATAGTGGGTATTGCGGGCGCCCTCGATGCCCATCCACATCTCGTGGACCAGCTTGACCATATCATGTGAAGCGTACACCCCGATGTCGGGGAACATGCTCTTGGTGGCCGCAAGCTGCCATCCGCTTCCATAGAGGGCCTGGAAGCCAAGCCGGGTCATGATCGCCGCGGTGAACGCGTCGTACGCGCCGGCAGTGTGGACATAGGACTTCCGGGCGCGAGCCTCGTGCAGCAGGCGGCGCAGCTTATCGGCGGGCTGCTCGGTCTCTGGCGGAGCAAACAGCTTCTGAAGGGCCTCCGCGGGGTATGCCGCATGCGGGGAAACGGGTCGGGTCGCGGTTGCCATAGCGATGGGATCTCCTTGAGGCAGGGCGCTTGTGAAACTATTCACATGATAACGTCCGCATCTGAATTTCGCCAGCCGGCGCCTCCCGGGGAACCCACGCAATCCCTTGCAGAGGCTGCTCCTGCTATACTACCCGCCGTGGAAACCCCAGGCCCGATGTTCATCACCAAGCCTTTCGTCACCGACCGGCGCATCCGGTTTGCGCTGGTGGGTTGCGGACGCATCTCCGCCAATCACTTCGACGCTATCGAGAAGCACGCCGGCCGCGCCGAGCTGGTCGGCGTGTGCGATGTCGATCCCGCGGCCCTGCGGAAAGCGGAGGAGCGGACTGGCGCGCCTGGCTTCCGCTCGCTCGATACGCTGCTTGCCGGCACCAATGCCGACGTCGTGATCCTGGCGACGCCCAGCGGCTTGCACGCAGACCAGGCGGTGCAGGTGGCCGAGGCCGGCCGCCATGTGATGACCGAGAAGCCGATGGCGACCCGCTGGCAGGACGGCAAACGGATGGTGCACGCCTGCGATCTGGCCGGAGTTCACCTGTTCGTCGTCAAGCAAAACCGCCGCAACGCTACCCTCCACCTGCTCAAGCGCGCCGTGGAGAAGGGCCGGTTCGGGCGGATCTACATGGTGACGATCAACGTCTTCTGGAGCAGACCCCAGTCATACTACGACAGCGCTCCGTGGCGAGGCACCTGGGAGTTCGACGGCGGCGCGTTCATGAATCAGGCGAGCCACTACGTGGACCTGCTGGACTGGCTGATTGGTCCGGTAGAGAGCGTCCAGGCATATACCGCGACACTGGAGCGGAACATCCAGGTGGAAGACACCGGGGTGGTCAGTATCCGCTGGCGCACTGGGGCGTTGGGGTCCATGAACGTGACGATGCTGACCTATCCCAAGAACCTCGAGGGGTCGATCACCATTATCGGGGAGAAGGGGACGGTGCGGATTGGCGGCGTGGCGGTGAATCGAATCGATCACTGGGAGTTTGCCGACACCGACCCGGATGATTCCAGGATCGAGCAGGCCAGCTACGAGACAACTTCGGTATATGGCTTTGGCCACCCGCTGTACTACGACAACGTCATTCAGTCACTCCGAGGCGAAGCCAAGCCCGACACCGACGGCCGCGAAGGACTCCACTCCCTGGAAATTCTCATCGCCACCTATCTCTCCGCCCGGGATGGGCGGCGTGTTGCCTTGCCACTCGAGTATTAATTCCTTTCCGTTCGCCCGGTGACCCCGCGTGTCCAATCTCCTGATCACCGGCGGCGCGGGATTCATCGGCGCCAACTTCACCCATTACTGGCTCCAGACGCACCCCGACGACGCGATCGTGGTGCTGGACGCGCTAACCTATGCGGGGAACCTTGCCAGTCTGGGATCGGCGCTCACCGATCGCCGCCTCAAGTTTGTGCAGGGCGATATAGGAACCCCTGGACTGGCCGAGAACCTGCTGCGAGAGCATGCCATATCCCGGCTGGTGCACTTTGCCGCCGAATCGCACGTGGACCGATCCATAGCGGGTCCCGATCCGTTTCTGCAGACCAACGTGCTCGGCACGCACCAGTTGCTGAAAGCCGCCCGGACGGTCTGGCTGGACGAAGCTGGTGGGGGGGACCATACCCGGTTTCACCACATTTCGACCGACGAAGTGTACGGGTCGCTCGGATCCTGACGATCCACCCTTCACCGAAGAAAGCCCTACCGTCCGAGCTCGCCCTATGCCGCGAGCAAGGCGGCCAGCGACCATCTGGTGCGGGCCTACCATCGCACCTACGGCCTCCCGATCACGATCACGAACTGTTCCAACAATTACGGCGCCTACCAGCATCCCGAGAAGTTGATTCCACTCGTCATCGTGCACGTCCTCGAAGGCAAGCCGCTCCCCATCTATGGCGACGGCCTCCAGGTGCGGGATTGGCTCCAGGTCCATGACCATTGCCGCGCGGTCGAACAAGTCCTGCTTCAGGGCCAGGCCGGTGAGACCTACAACGTGGGAGGCCAATCGGAATCGACCAATATCGACCTGGTGCGCCTGCTGACGGCAATTCTGGACCAGTGCTTTGCCGAGGATCCCTCGCTGAGCCGGCGATACCCCCGAAGCCCGGCGGGACCGGCGGCCGGGGCGGCCTCGCTCATCACCCACGTGGCAGACCGCCCCGGGCATGATCGCCGCTATGCCACGTCAAACAAGAAGATCGAGCAGGAGCTGGGGTTCAGGCCGGAGAAGACGCTGGAGAGCGGCCTGCGACAGACGGTGACCTGGTACCTCGAGCATGAGGAGTGGTGGAGGAGCTCGATGGACGGACGGTACCGCGAGTGGATGAAAACGCAGTACGGGAGCCTTGTGTCGTTCTGACCCGCGCAGTTACCCAATCAGTACGCTCAGCCTGGATTTCCCCATTTTCACGATCTACCTATGCGAAGTGTAGGCTTGCGGCTGACTTTGTTTTAGGTATGTTCGCCGAGACTTCGAGGGGGCTGGCTCATGACTTGCTTACCAGCCCCATGTTTTCACGGAAATGGAATAAACCGACACGACTAAGGGGACTCTGTGTCGGCTTTATGTAGGAAGTGATCGGAGCTCATGTTGCGATTGGAACCATGTCTGCGGTAGGTCAGCCTTCACTCGAACCCCGCTTCTCCGGCTCCACGGCGGCCCCAGGGCTCGCCTCAGCGCCCAGCGCGGTTTCCGGCGGAACCCCACGCACTAAGACAGCTCCAGCCCGACTCGCTCTGACCCAGCGGGCGCCGCAGATGATGCGCATCCACTTGGTGCGCACGGCGGTTCGCGTCTCGGTCCTTCTGGCTGGCGATACGATCGCCTTGCTGCTGCTGCGCATGGTGGTCCGCGGTGTCCGCGACGTGGGCTGGTTCGGACCCGTCATTAGCGAGCTGGTCAACCAGATTATTCCGCCAGGCGGGCTTCCCCTGGTCCAGCTGGTGCCCGCAGTGCTTCTGGGGCTGATCGCCGTGGACACCTATGGGGCGAGTGATCGGCGGCGGGATGCCGGCCGGCTGGTGGCCGGAGCGACCCTGGGCCTCGCGCTTCCATTCTGGGGCTATCTCTGGGGCCACTTCTCACCGCTGCTGCTTCCCGGCTTCATCCTGCTGGCGGGCCTGATCGGTCTCACTCTGATCACCGAGCGTTACCTCATCGACCAGGCGGTACTCAAGCTCTGGCCCATCGGCCCGGGTGCGGCCCGCGCGCTGCTGATCAGCCGGGGGGAGCATACGCTGCGGGCCCTGGAGCATCCGACTCTGGCGGATGCCCGATCTTACGCTGTCGGTGGCATCCTGGACCCCGAAGAGCTGAGCCTTCAGGGTCAGGAGGGCTTTGCTCGGCTGTGTCAGACGCTCAAGCGCTACCGGGCCGATACGGTCGTGCTCAGCGGCCCGTTGGACGACCGGGCCTTGGCTCTAGTGATCGACGCGGCCGGAGCCGCCGGTTGCCAGCTCATCGCCATCCCGAGGACCTTCGTGGTTGGCGGGGTCGAGTCACGTATGGTATGGAGTCGGGGCGCTCCGCTCATCGCTCTCAACCGCCCCGGCCTTCGGGGACGGCAGCTGTTGATGAAGCGCACCCTGGACCTGGTCATCTCGGGGCTGGGCATGGCTCTGCTCCTACCGCTGTTCGGCCTCGTTGCCATCGCCATCTATATCTCCTCCCCGGGGCCGATCTTCTTCCGGCAGACGCGGGTAGGGCTGGGTGGCAGGTTGTTCAAGATCACCAAGTTTCGGAGCATGGTGCACGACGCGGAGGCCCTGCGGCAAGACCTGGCTCCACGCAGCCTCTACAATGACCTCCGGCTGTTCAAGATCAAGGACGATCCGCGGGTCACGCGGCTAGGAGCCTTCCTGCGCAGAACCAGTCTGGACGAGCTACCCCAGCTGTGGAATGTCTTGAGTGGCAACATGTCGCTGGTGGGTCCCCGCCCGCCGCTGCCCGCCGAGGTCGATCTCTACGAGGAGCACCACTATACCCGCTTCGATGTGAAGCCGGGTATCACGGGTCCCTGGCAGGTCAACGGCCGGAACCTCATTACCGACTTCGAGGAGGTCATCCGACTGGAGATCGACTACATCCGGGAATGGACACTCTGGAAGGATCTCGGCATTCTCCTGAAGACCATTCCCGCGGTCCTCTACATGCGGGGCGCCGGCTGATCCCACCCACCGACCTCGCCTTCTTCGCTGCACCATAGAGCACCTCGAGCGGGTTTCCAGCAACAATTCAGGTTTGCCGGTCTGGTCCATGCGTCTTCTGCTGGTCATCGAAGAGGAGAACCTGGGCGGAGCGGAGCTGTCCTTTCTCGAGCTTTCCCGGTCGCTGGCTCGGCGCGCCGAGGTGCACCTGGCGTTGAGCGAGACGGCGTGGAGATCGCACAAGCACGCATATGCCTCACTGCTGGACCAGCAGGTCACGGTTCACCGCTGCAGCCGCCCTCTCTACCCTGGGACGTTCACCAATCTTCACGCACTCCTCCGACAACCGGTGGCCCAGGAGCTCGCGGCCGTAATTCGAAAAATTGATCCCGCTGCACTCCTGGTGAACCTGCCCACCGTCGAGCGGGGTCAAGCCGTGCTCGACGCGGCCCGGCGAGTCTCAGCCCATCTACCAGTCTGGGGACTGCTCCACCTGGTGCAGCCGCCCAGCAGGCTCGGCACTCGGCTGGGGTTAGTGCGGGACACCATGGTCGCATCATTTCTGGCACGATTCGACCGGTTGCTCACTGTATCCAGAGCGGGCGCACTCCAGCTCGCCGGTCGCTATGCGCTCCCCGTGCCAGCGATAATCCATCCGCCGACTGCACCACTCCAACCCGCCGTAAGCCAGAGCGAGCGTCAGACTCTGCGGGCCACGCACAATCTCCCGCAACGATTTCTGTTGGGGCTGGTGGGACGGGTCCAGCTGCGGCAGAAGGGCCAGGATGCCGCGCTGCGAATCACCGCGCAGCTGCTCCATGACGGGCTCCCCGTGCATCTGGTCGTCATTGGTGACGGACCTGACCTGCCCGCGATCAGGCGCCTGGCTGAACGCATGGGACTGGCCTCCAGCGTCAGCTTCCTGGGCTGGCGCCAGGATGCCGGAGGTCTGATCCCGCTGCTGGATGCCGTGCTGCTGCCCTCCCACTTCGAGGGTCTGCCCCAGACGGCGCTGCAGGCAGCCAGCGCTGGCGTTCCTGTGGTAGCCTACGCGGTAGATGGTCTGGTCGAGCTACTGCCTCAGCAGTTTCTCGTCCCTCATGGCGACGAGCCCGGCTTTGCCCGGGCAACTCGCGAGCTGATTCAAGGCGCGCGATCGTGGCCGCAGGAGGACATGGCGAAACGAGCGGTCGAGTGGGGGGATCCCGGCCGCGCTGCCGACCAGCTCCTGAGGCTCTTTGGAGGAAGGACCTAGCCGGCGGATGACCTGCCGTTGGCTCGTCCGGCCTTGGCCTTTTCCAGGACCTTGGAGCCGATATATCCCAAGGAAAACCCCGGAGCCGTGCCGAGGGCCCGGACGAACGAGCCGATGGCCCGAAGCGGGGCGCCGCGGCGAGCTGCGGTAGCCGCGACCACGATCCAGCCGCGCGCCCGATCGGGTGCCGATGGACGCGTCAGGTGCGGCAGGTTTGTCCGGAGCGTCTTCTCCACGCCGACCCAGACGGCGTTGCCCGGAGCGGTATTGGTGAGTGACTGGCCGTGCCAGCGGTACTCGTACAGCGTTTTCTGAAGCTGCGCGATCTCGAACCTTCGGTAGACTCGAAGCCAGTAATCGTAGTCTTCGGCCAGGAACAGCTGGGGATTGTACGAACCGACGCTCTGGTACACCGCTCGGCGATAGAGGAAACAGGGGCCCACCGCATTCATGTAGGCCAGCTTCGATGCCGGCTTCGAGGGATAATCCCGCACCCGCCGTCCCGCCTCATCGATGAGCACGGAATCGGCGTAGACCAGACCGATTGCTGGATGCTGGTCGAGGTAGGCCGTGAGCTCCTCGAGCGTGGTCGGCAGCAGCCGGTTGTCATCCGAGGTCCAGGTCAAATACTCGCCGCGGGCAGCGGCGTGGCCGGTGTTCAGCGCCTCAGGCAACTTACGGTTGCGCTCGTGCCGGATGCTTCTGATCCGGGTATCGCGCGTCACGAAACCGGTAATGACGTCCGGCGTAGCATCCACCGAGCAATCATCCACCAGGATGAGCTCCCAGTTGCGATAGGTCTGGCGTAGGCAACTCTCGATTGCCTCGGCCAGATACCGGGCGCCATTGTACGTGGGGAGAATGATGGAAACGAGCGGCTGCATTAGGATTTTGGCCGGGCGGAGCTGATGGGCCGATCCCAGGCTACCGGTATAAACACGGTGGAATCGGGACGCCTTCTGCTGAGCTGAAGACCAACCGGCGCCACTTTCCGATAGGCCAAGCTGAGGCGTCGTGCTATCCCCCGCACGGCGCGGACCGGCAGCGAAGGTCTCGATGCGCCGGCCTCGCGCCGCTCACCGGGGTTGTCCTGCCACAGGATGGTATAGTCGCTCTGTTGCGGGGTTGTGTCGAAGACTGGACATTTCCGCGCTCTTCGGGCCTGAATCAGGAGATACATGGGGGCACTGCTGAGCATCTCCACCCTGCGTCCTGCTATGGCTGGATCCACCACCTCATACCAGGGGGCGTCTGGACTGGTTTCGCAGACAATGGCTCTCACCACCTCATAGCCGTTGTCGGCGGACAGAACCCGAAAGAACAGCTCCGGGCTGAACTGATAAAAGCCATGTCCCATGAAGTTGTTGGCCGGCGTCATCAGCAGAAGATGTCCCCCTTCCTGCACCATCTCCATACAGTTCTTCAGGGCGACGGGGAAGTTAAACACGTGCTCCAGAGTGCCGGCGTCGATCACCGCGGAAAATGCGCTCTTCAGCGAGTCCGGGATCGGGTTGTTCATGTCATGCACCAGCGACGCCTGCTCGTAGTGCGACGCGTCGACCGAGGAGATCTGCTGGGCGCCAAGCCGGCGGAGCAGCGGCTCGGCATATCCGTTTGCCTCAGTCAGCAGCCGTTCCGTTTCAGCACGATTGGCGGCGAGACCCGAACTTTGGAGCAGGCGGTGGAGCGTAACCGGATCGATGAACAGCTCCTGCCGTCCAAGCATCGCCGTGCGGTCGAACCGCACCCCACCCCGCTGGGCGGCGAGCAGGAACTTTATGCCTTGAACGTCGAAGCCCACGGGCTTTCGGTTCTCCACCAGAGACGCCCGCGCTGTCCGTATCGCCGCAGCAAGTCGGGCACGAAATCCCTCCAGGAAAACACGGCAGGGTCGAATGTCCGCTGGAATCTGCGAGAGCGGGGAAGCGGGTACCGGCCTTCGAGGGCCTCTTCGATCAGCCGCAGATAGGATTTCCCCATGGCCTGGACCGAGAAGCGCGACTGAGCGCTGGCATGCGCCGTACGGCTCATGCGAGACCATAGGGCCGGGTCTTGATGCAGGCTTGCGACTGCACTGCCGAAACCGGCGGTGTCGCCCACATCCACCAGGAGGCCGCTTTCACCCTCACTGATGGCGTAGTCGGTAATGCCCGGCAGCCGGCTCACCACCGGAGCGCAGCCACAGGCCAAACTCTCCAGCAATGCGATCGGCAGGCCCTCATAGAGAGATGGCATCAGGAGCACGTGCGAGTCGAGCAGCAACCGGTACACTTGATGGTGGGTCAGACCCTCGAGGAACCGGGTGCGCTCCAGCAGTCCGAAGATTCGAGAGTTGCCCGCGGAGCTGTGGAGCATCCGGTCCATCTCCCACGATCGTCAGCCGGCACTCGACACCCCGATCGAGACATGCCTGATAGATAGCGGGCAACCAAAGGACGCCCTTCTGCCCGTGATCCAGCCGGCCGATAAAGATCAGCTCCAGCGGCGTGCTCCAGGCTCGTCGGGTTTGCCACTGAGCTGCGTCCGGCAGCTCCACACCCGAGGTTATCTCCAGGATTGGCCGGGAGGGTTCCCGGCGCTGAGCGGTGTTTGCCACCTTGGGGCTTACCGCCACCGCCACATTCCAGGCCTCCGGATTGCCGCATCCTACCCGGTAGATCTCCTCGTTGTCGTTGTGCAGAATGGGAATGGCCACTACGTCATCGGCTAGCCGGGCCAGGCCGGATTGGGCGTGCCGTGAATGGTTCAGGAAGATGATGTTGTACCGGCCCTCGCGCAGCCGCGCGCTCACTCGCCGCGTGTGCTGTAGGGGGTTGAGTGGTCCTGAGCGGCGGTAACCGGCAACGTGGTAGGCCGGGACATTTATTTCCGCGAGCCGGCCGAACCACTCGCCCGGCTCGACAGTGGTGATGAGCTCCACTTCATAACCATGATCCCGAAGATACCCCGCGAGCCGCAGCAGGAACGACTCCATTCCGCCGCAGTGCATGGCGTAGGTAACCAGGGCGATCCGCGTTCGCTCTGCCATTAGCAGGCTAGTTGGGAAGCCAGCCATGGAGCCATAGGCCAAGAGGCTCGCGCGGCCGGAGCAGCACCCGCCGGGCGAGCCAGCGCAGCCTGGGTACGGCCGCCGCCGGCAGGGGATCCGCCCGAATGACGCCCAGTTCTTACTCGGACGAACCCCGCCATTTCTCCGGTATGACGAAGGGCCGGCTCGCTGAAGTAGAGGAGGTGAATCGGCGGCAGCCAGTCTGGTCGGGTGCTGGTCTGCACGGTAGGGCACTCCCAGTTCGGCACCGTAAAGAAGGCCTGCCCACCCGGTTTCAAGAGCCGCTGGCTTTCCCGCAGAAACTCTACCGGCGAGCTCAGGTGTTCCAGCACCTCGAAGGCGGTGATCACCTCGAATCGCTCGCCCTCATCGGCCAGATCTCCGATATCAGCGACCCGCATGGGAAAGGGGGCCAGCGCTCGGCCGGTCGCGATGGCCAGCTCCGAGACGTCGACCCCAGTGACGTCCCACCCCCGGGCGTGCGCCGCAAGGCCAAACCGTCCCACACCGCAGCCGACGTCCAGCAGCCTGGCTCCCGGCGAATGCTGCACCTGCTCGAAGAATGCCCGGTACGTCGGATGTTGGCCCAGTTGAGCTCCGTCGAGCTCCTGAACGGCCTGCACCTGATCGCTCTCATATTCCGCGCTTTGGTACACCCGGTCGTAATCCACGGTCTGGTGAAACGCTTCGGGCGTAAACCGCAGTCCGCACCGCGGACACCGATACATCCGATATCCCGCCAGCTCCACCGCCTCAGGCTCCGCGGAGGCCTCACACGCAGGACAGGGGTAATGCATTGCACTCATAGTTGCTCAGGCGTTCTCCGGCCCTCCTCCGACGAGCGGGCGCTGCGGAGCCGGAGCTGTGACCTCACCCGGGTGAACAGGTTCTGCCTGACCGATGGATCCACGAAAAGCTCCAGGGTCAGAAACCCGGTGAGCAGCGCGACCGGCACCGCCGCGATGACTCGCATTCGCGGGGGCACAGCGACGCATGCGACGGTCAGGCAGAGGATGAATCCCAGGGTCAGGAAGAGCCGGGGCAACATTCCCGGCGGAAGATCCTCCCGCACGTAGAGAAAGCCCCAGAGGCTGAGCACCAAGTAGGCAATAGCCGATCCGAAGGCGAGTGCCCGCGCTCCATAGTCACCGACGGTAAACCAGACCATGGCGATCAGGACCAGTCCCCATGAGAGGTTCAGAGCCAGACCTCGCCACATCTTTCCCCGTGCCTCGATGGCGGCACCCGCGGCGGTGCCGATACTGCTGATCATGATGCTGCAGATCACGCCGATCAGCACCGGCGCACCGTGCACGAACTCCCGGCCGTAGAGTCCCATGATGAAGTCGGCCAGGAACATGAGGAGCGCGCCGGCAGGGAGCACCACGGCCACGGTGAGGCTTTGGGTGAGAACCAGAGTCTTCCCGAATTCGCCGGAGCGTTCGGGATGGACCGACGAGGCCATCAAGGGAAGGGCAACCCGGATCAGGACGGAGGGAAGTAACAGCAGGGCCAGACGCCACTGGTTGGCGGCGTTGAACAGGCCCAGCTCACCGTAACCGCCGGGTTGATGCGCCAGCACGGCGTTGGCCAGCCACATCACCGGTGCGACAACCAGAGCGCTGAGCAAGGCGGGCAGTGAGAACGACCAGAGGATCGGAAAGTCGGCTCCAGCTCCGCGATAGGTGATGGGCACTCCAGCCCGGGCGCACTCGCTCCTGAGCGCGCTCTGGCTGAGCCACCAGCCGGTGGCGCCCACAAGGACGCTCGCTACCACAGCGCCCATCAAGCCGAAAAACCAGACGCCGGCAATCAACAAAGGGAACGTGAGAAGTCCCCGAATGATGCTCACCCGGGTGGTTGCCTTGAAGGCTTCCAGCCCGGCGAGCGAGCCGGTCTGCACGCCATCCATGGTGTTGAGAAAGAGGAGCAGGCACCCCACCCGGAGCTCGTCGGTCAACTGGGGCGCGTTCAAAGTTTTTGCCGCGAGCCAGGGCGCGATGGCAAAGAGGATGAGTGCCACCGCGCCCCCGGAGATCAATGCCACCTGAACGACCAGCCCCAGAATGTGACCGGCGCGAACCGGATCGGTGACCCGGCGTTCGGCCACGAACTTGGTTGCGGTGAGTCCCAGGCCGAGACCGGCCAGCATGCCGAATGCGCCGACGGTGCCGGTCACCATCCCAAACTCGCCGAAGGTCACCTTCCCGAGCAGTCGGGCGGTGACGATGGACGCGAGCACCGCCAGGCCCTGCGCGGCCCCCATTCCCACGAGGGACCACCAGGCGCCCCTCACAAAGCGGGTGCCCAGGGAGAGGGGCGCGTGTGGAGTTGAGGTCACGGCGATGTGAACAGCCGGGCCCTGCGGCGGGATTCGGCCTGACGCCATCGCCGTCGAACGTAGGCGCGGAGCTGCTCCCGGAACCGCTCGGCGCCGAATTCCAGGGCGTTCTGCCGGCACGCGTCGCTGCCGATGAGACTACTCTCCCGCTCGAACCGACGGACCGCGTCCCGCAGCGATTCCACTGTCTGCTCCTCGAAGAAGAGCCCGGTGGGCGCGGCCTCGCCGATCGGGCGTATCGTCTCGAGTGCGCCGCCCTTGCCGTAGGCGATAACGGGCGTGCCGCAGGCCTGTGCCTCCAGGGGCGCGATGCCGAAGTCCTCCTCCGCGGCGAATACGAAGGCCCGAGCGCGGCGAAGCCGGTCGCGCAGCACCTCGAACGGCTGGTGACCAAGAAGCTCGATATTGGCCGCTCCTCGAGCCCGAATCCGGCCGGCCTCGGGCCCATCGCCGATCACCACCAGGCGCCGCTCCGGCATGGCGGCGAACGCGTCTACGATCAGATCCATCCGCTTGTAGGGCACCATGCGAGAAGCGGTGACATAGAAATCGCCGCGGGCTCCGCCCGGCGTGAAGGCCTCCACGTCAACGGGCGGGTAGATCACGGTGGACTTCCGGCGATATGCCCTCCAGATCCGCCGGGCGATGTAGCGGGATATTGCGATGAACCTGTCAACGCCGTTGGAGCTCCGAACGTCCCAGAGCCGCATGCGATGCAGGGTCCACCGGGCCAGGGCTCCCTTGAGGCCCCGATCCAGCCCGGTCTCGCGGAGGTATTGATGCTGCAGATCCCAGGCGTAGCGCATCGGCGAATAGCAGTAACAGAGATGCAACTGATCCGGCCCGGTAAGCACTCCTTTCGCAACGGCGTAGGAGCTCGACAGCACCAAGTCGTAGCCGGAGAGATCCAGCTGCTCTATGGCCAGCGGCATGAGAGGAAGGAAGCTTCGGTACCGCCCGGCCATGCCCGGGAATGCTGTTGAAGGAAAGATGTCCGCACCTTTCTGCCCCCCAGGAATGCACGCTCCGCTGGCGGAACGAAATCGATCAGGCTGAACACGTCCGCCTCGGGGTAGACGGCCAGCATTTGTTCCAGCACCCGTTCGGCACCGGCATAGGTCACCAGCCAGTCGTGCACGACGGCGACTCTCACGCCGGGGTCCGGTCGAGAATGGCGAGCAGTTCGTGCACGCTGCGTTGCCAGGTGAACTCCCGGGCCCGCGCAGCTCCCGCCCGCACCTGCTGCTCTCGCCTCCCGGGCTCGGCGACGATCTCCCGAATGCCCCTCGCGATATCGTCAGGATCCCGCGGGTTGCAGTAGCGCGCACCGCTGCCGCACACTTCCGGTAGCGGGCCCGCGTTGCTGACGAGTGCCGGGCAGCCGCACAACATGGCCTCGAGCGGAGGCAACCCGAAACCCTCATAGAGAGAAGGGAAGACAAAGCACATGGCGTTCTCGTAGAGCGCCCGAAGCTCCCCGTCGGTCACGTAACCGGCGTCGATATTACTCTCACTCCGAGCCGACGCGGCAAAGACCCGAGCATTGGTTCCGCCGGCCAGAACCAGAGGGAGGTGCTTCACGCCCAGTGCGGCCACGGCGGCAACCAAGGCTCCAAGATTCTTGTGAGGGCTTCGGCTTCCTACCGCCAGAATGTATCGTCCCGGCCCAACCGGGAGTCGGTGAAACACTCCCTTGTCGGCAGGGGAGTGAAGGACGTGATCCGCTCCCAGTGGCAAAACATCAAGCTTGTCGTGGGGAATGCCGGCACGGCGCGACAGCTCCTCCCGGGAGAACTGGGAGTCCGTGATTACCCGGAGCGCCCGGCGGCCCAGCAGCGGGATAAGGAGGCGATACCAGGAACGAAAGGCCGGAGAATAAGCCTGGGGAATCGCAAAGACGGATGCGTCGTGGATGACGACAATGGATCGAACCCCGACCGGCGCGGTATTACAGAGATTGAGCAGCAGGCGGCCCGCGGTGTAGGCGGGCAGCTCCAGCTGCTCCCACTGTTGACCGCGAAGGCGACCGACCTCGACTGTGCTGATGTGATCAAGAGCGATTTGCCGTCGTTCTCCCGCCGGTGCCACTAATCGGAAGGAGTATCGCTTTCGCAACTCGGAGCTGGCCCTGAGCTCGCGATCGAGCGCGCGCACCAGCTGCTCCGCAACTCGCTGTACGCCGGTGGTTGCCTGTGTCAGGAAGCGCGCGTTGATGTCGATCAGCCTCATGCTTCACCGGCAGGCGCCGCGCTCCAGCTGGCGCGGTTGTCGTGCAGCATCCTGGTTGCTCGACTCCCGACCAGTCCACATAGTACAGCAGCATGCCGACATTGATCCAGAAGAAGGCGTGGAGCAGCTCGTATCCGATGCTCATGTTGAGCATGATGGTGAGTGCGCCGAGGAGCAGCGCGAGGTAGGTTGGCCGCGTCTCGGCCGGCACCATTTGATAACTCTGAACGAAGCGCCGCACCAGGAACCCCAGCAACAGAAGCAGCAGGACGAAGCCCAGCACCCCAGTCTCGGCGAACACCTTGAGGAAATCCATGTTCGGCGTGTATCCCGGGTAGTACATCGGGTCGCCAAAGACCACCTGGCCGCGGTATACCCCGTAGTGGCCCGCTCCGATCCCGACAAACGGGTGTTCCCGGATGATGCCCACGAGAAGGAGGAGATTCCCCAGCCGCTCGACAAAGG
Source organism: uncultured Gemmatimonadales bacterium (assembly GCA_963842945.1). Classification (GTDB taxonomy): domain Bacteria; phylum Gemmatimonadota; class Gemmatimonadetes; order Gemmatimonadales; family GWC2-71-9; genus CAVVWJ01. The sequence continues at coordinate 14,282 of CAWJIM010000024.1, read as the reverse complement.
CCCCAGCCGAGAGTCCGGACTGCAGTGTATCCCGCAGGGTGGGCAGCCGGAGCAGAAGGGCTCCCACGATCGGAATTGTGACCAGACCCGCCAGTCCCAACGGAACCCTGGCCCGGGGGTACACCAGCATGAGGTACAGCCCCACTACCAGTAGCGATATCAGGGCGAACTTCGACTGAGACAGCAGCAGTGCAGCGGCAGTCGAGCAGACCGGCAGGCCAGAAGCGTCGGAGATGCCGGGGAGAAAGCATCAGCAATAGCGGCGTCAGCAGCGCCACCGACAGCTGCTGCGGCTCGGCGGTGGGACCGGCCAGCCGGGGAAGGAACGCATCAGTTGGCCACACTCCCAGCGCGCCGCCGAAGCTCGGGGCGATCAGCTGATTTTCCGTCCGGAATCCGGCGAAGTACAGGGCCAGAAAGACATACACCAGTACGGTGGCGGCTACCCCGGAGTAGACCATGAAGCGGACCATGCGGTTCTCCGGGACCAGGCCCGCAGCCAAGGCGTAATAGCAGAGATACGCCACGGCGAAGGCGGCCGCGTACTTGGAGAGATCCATCACGAAATAGAGGGGGAAGAAGGTCTCCCCGTAGGCGAGCTGCCGAACGAACATCAGTAGGAGAAAGGCGCCGAAGGCCGCGACCCACCAGAGGTAGCTCCGCGCCGCCGCCCGTGCCAGCAGCGGACCCTTGATCAGCAGACGAACCAGCAGAAGTGTGAGGGCGGTCCAGCCGAGTACCCGCTGGAGCGGCAGCACCACGCCACCCAGCTCGGGCGGTCGCAGCCAGACGAAGCAATAGAGCAGGGCCGCCAGCGCTGCGACGAACCCAATCACCGGACGCCTCTCAGCTCCGAGGAGAGGCTGCGCGAGCCCCCTCCCACGCTTCGCGGAAGGCCACATAGTCCGGGGTGGGAGACCGCCGTGCCCGGGCCCGAGCCGCGGCCACGTAGGCCAGTGACACTCCCAGTGCCCCGCCGAAGATCAGGGCCACCAGGGTGCCCAGAATTCGGTGAGGACCGCTGGGTCTGACCGGCGCCAGCGCCGAGTCGATGACCGTGAGCACCGGAGTGTCCCGCACCTCCGCGATGCGGGCCTCTTCGTGGGCTTTGGTGAGGGTCTGGTAGACCTCTTGCCGCAGCTGCACCTGCCGGTTCAGCCGGCTGTACTCGAATGTGAGCAGCGGCGAATCCATGTACTGCCGGTTGCGCTGCAAGAATGCGAGCTGCGCCTGTTCGGCGGCGCGAAGCTCCTGCTCAGCCACCGTCAGACGCTCGCCGGAGAAGCGGCGTTGCTCCCGAGACTGGCTCTGGCGGCTCTCCAGATTGAACTTGTTGATCAGCTCGACCAGGTGGTTGGCGACACCGGCCGCGAGACGGGGGGACTGCAGCGTCACCTTGAGGGTGACAATGCCGGTCGCCTTATCCGTCGTGGCCTCGGTTCGCTTGCGGAGGATCTGCACTCCGGTCTGCAGCTGCTCCTCGCGAGTACGGCCGGGCACTTCGAGGATCCCCAGAAGCGGGCGGGCAGCGGAGACCGAATCGGTCCGGAACTCGGTGAGCAGCGTGGGCCGGAGCACCTCCTCGCTGTGAACCAGGCGCACGAAGAACTCGGGCGACACGCTGCTGGAGCTGCCGGAGGCCAGTCCCAGCTGACCGGCAAGCCCGGCAAGTCCTACCAGATTGCTCATCAGCCCGGAGTTGGACGAATTCTCCGGCGTAAACGAGGTGGTGGCCGTATAGCTGCGCCGCTGCAGGAGGAGGAACAGGGCCGCGAGGAAAGCGCAGGTGAGGGCGGTGGCCGCGATCAGCTTCCACCGCCGCACCAGCGGCGTGAGCAGCTCAAATAGCGAGATGTCTGATTCGGCCGTCACTGTTTGGCCACCACAACCACCGTCACCAATGCCGCCATGAGCTGCGCGATGGTGGCGATCACGCCGACCGTATTGCTGGGCTGATCCTGCACCCGCTTGGCCGGCACGAACACCACGGCGCCGGGCTCAGGGTGCGGCACCTTGTCGGGAAGAATGGCCCGCCGGTTGACGCCCTGGCGCTTCCCGTTGGCCTGGGTGACGTACGAATGTTTGCTGTCGCTCAGCTGGGTGTAGCCGCCGGCCGCATCGACATACCAGTCGAGCGATTTCCCCGGCGTATAGGGCACTGCGCCGGGAGAGTTGACCGCGCCCTGCACCATGATGATGGGGTTGTACTCCGGAATGTGAACCGAGTCGCCGCCGGCGAGGATCACGTTGTCTCGCGCGTCCGCATCCTTCAGCACCCGGGGAAGATCGATGCCCACCCGCTCGTTGTAGCCGTGGGGCAGGGAATCATGAGAGGGCGCCGGCGGCTGATCCAGCCGGGGCGGCTGGTCATCGGACGGCTGAAAGCCCTTCTGATAGGTGCGGTAGAACTGGATCCCCCCGGCATAGGCCTCACCGGTCAGGCCCCCGGCCCGGGTGATCAGATCGCGCAGACGCTCGGTCTTGGTGCGGAGGGCGTAGCGGCCGGGATGCTTCACCTGGCCCGTCAGGTACACCAGGCGCTGGGTTTCCCAGCCGGGCCGGCGCATGATCAGCACGTTGTCGTAGGGCTGAAGTGCCACATCGGGGACTCCAGCCGCGCCACCGGGATGGGGCGGCGCCAGCGGGATTCCGTCGGTGCCTCCGCTGGCCAACGCGGTCGAATCCAGCCGGACTCGAATGGTCTGCGCCAGCGATCCGGGATCGGCATTCTGAGTCCGCCGCGCGATCTCCGCTTCCCGGAGATCGGCGTCCTCGGTGACGCCTTCGGCCAGCAGCACCAGATCCCGCATGGTCATGCCTTCGCGAAACGGCACCCGGCCCGGGCGGCGCACCGCTCCGGTGACCGTCACATAGCGGGTGGGAAGAAAGGCGGAGCGGGAGAAGATCCGGATCTCGTCCAGCTCCTGCAGGGCGAGATCGTTCTTCACCTTGCCCGTGGTGTCCGCAAACGACGAACGGAGCTGGATCCGGCTGGAGTCGTCGTTGGTGCGGGAGACCAGAATCCGATCCAGATACACGTCGGGCTTGGGTCCCCCGGCCAGCTTGATCGCCTCGCTCAACTTCATCCCCGGCTGGAATCCGACCTGCCCCTCGACCCACACGTTGCCGGACACGGTCACGTACCCGCGCAGCCGATCGGCGACCGACAGCACGGTGACCGAATCGCCGGCCGACATGGGCACGGCCGGGGCGGTTCCTCCGGCCATCTCCTCCGGCGCCACATCCACCACCACCCGGGCCCGGGATCCACTGCGCGACTCCTGTGGCAGAATCCGGTGAATCCGCACCCGGGTCTGGTATGCGGCGGGACCAAAGCCGCCGGCGAACCCGATCAGGTCGCGCAGGGTCTCCTGGGGCAGCATCTCGTATACCGCGGGACGGGTGACCTCACCGGCGATCTTGACGAATCCGCTGTGCACCGGAACGAAGACCACGTCGCCGTTTTGCAGCCGGGTCTCGCTCTCGTTGATGCCGTGCAGCAGATAGTCGTAGACGTCGAGGTCGGCCATCAGCTTCTCGGCCCGGCGTACCTCCACCTTGCGAAAGCTGCCGTTGCTGCTGGGCCCGCCGGCGGCGTAAAGCGCGCTGAGTACCGTACCCGAGGCGGAGATCTGATAGGCGCCCGGGCGCACCACGTCGCCGATGACGAACACCTGGATATTGCGGAGCTTGGCCAGCGAGACCTGGAACTTGGTGGTGGCGCTCGCACTCCGACGCACCCCGGAATACACCCGGCGCAGCCGGTTGTAGAGCTGATCTTCCAGCTGGCCCATTGTCAAATTGGCCACGTACACCTGGCCCACCTGGGGAATGACGATGAACCCCTCGCGGGTCACGTTCAGAGTGTACGACTCCTCCACGTCGCCGGTGAGGATCAGGACCAGCACGTCGCCCGAGCCGAGCCGATAGTTCTCGTCCACCGGACCCGATTGCACCGGCTGGAACCGGGTCGAGGTTCGCCGAAACGTCTCCAGACCAAACAGCTTGAGGCCGTGACCCTGCAGCACGCTGAGCGAATCGGCCAGAGAGTCGGCGCGGGCGGAATCGGCCTGGACGAGCTTGAGGGAGTCGAGGACTTGCTGAAGGGAGTCGGAAACGGCGAGAGTCGAGTCCTGAATCCGGAGTGAATCAGTTTCCTGCTCGCTCAGAATGCCAAGGCTCTGCACCGCGTCGAGCGTGCGGGGACCGGGCCGAACCCGCCGCGTCGTGTCCGCTCCCATGAGGTAGTCGTCCAGCATATTCTCGGGATACCCCGAGGCCCGGAGCCGAGCCCGCACCTGGTCGGGCGTGAGCCCCGACTCGAGCAATTTCTGCCGCAGCCGTTCGACCACCTGAGGATTCTGAAGCGCGTCCCGGGCCTGGTCCGGGGTCGGCAGCTGCTGGCCCGGCGGTACCTGCGGTATCTGAGCGCTGAGCCGGGGCGTAAGCAGTCCTAGTCCGAGGCAGGCGAGGGCCCCGGCGGTGCGCCGGACAGATCTCAGAGGGAAGGGCATGGGGGGTCGAAGTTCGCTCGTAAGTTACCCGATGTCAACCGCTTGCAGGCGCTAATCTGCGCCAGAAGGCGAGGGTCTTGGCGGCAATGGCCGAATCGGAGAACTCGTCCATGATTCGCCTCCGGCCCGCGCCACCGAGGCGCTCGCGCTCGACCCGGTCGGCATAGAGCTCCTGCAGCGCGGTGGTCAAGCGCCGGCACGTTCTCCTCGGGGACGATCTTGCCGGTGTCCGCCACAATCTCGGGCAACGCACCCGAGTCGCTCGCCACCACCGCTACTCCGTTGGCCATGGCGTAGAGCGCGCCTCGGGCCGCCGAGGCCACCCACCGGGGCGTGGTCCGCGCGGGAAACACCACGCAGTCGAGGTGAGGCCAGACCTGGTCCACCGATTCCCTCGGCAGGGGACCCAGCCACGACACTCGGGCGGAGATTCCCAGCCGCTCGGCGAGCGCCTCGAGCTCCTCCTGGGAGGGTCCGGTGCCGATGACGGTCAGCGTCCATTTGCCGGTCATTCCTACGCAGGCGCGAAACAGCAGATCGAGCCCCCGCTCGGGCACCAGCCGGCCGACGAATCCGATCGCGAGCCCCTGATGCGGGATCCGGGGAGTCGTGACCGGTGGGGTGACCCCGATCTGCGGGAGCGCCAGGCTGGGAGTGGCCGGCTTGCGTTTGGTCGCGAGTCCCAGGGCGAGCCGGTTGGCCCCCATGATCCCCTGCGCTAGACGGAGGCTTCGCTCCCGCCGGAACCGCTGACCCAAACCATGCCTCTGCGGCAAGCTTTCTGCGGTGGAGAGCACCGTCTTGATGCCCAGACGGCGGGCCAACCGAAGGGCCACGCTGGCTGGTTGGGTCCAGGGCTCTTCCTCAATATGCAGCACGTCCGGACGGAAGTCGGTGAGCAAACGACGGAGCGTCTTGGCATTCCAGTGAAGCCGGTCGGGCTCGGCCATCCGGCCCCGTACCGTCACCGGAATCACACGCACGCCCGTGTCGTCGCCCCAGACCGTGCCGTGTATCTGGCGGTCGTTGGCCGCCCAACGATCCGGCACCGCCACCGCGAGGCTGACGCCCAAACCGGCCAGACAGCGCAGCTTGGCCCGGTTGGCCGGATCGGCGTAGAGGTGAGATACGATGACGGCGCGCATACTTAGTCGCGAGTCGCGAGTCGTGAGACGCGAGTCGCGGGTGCTAGCCGATAGCTTCTGGTCTCCATTGGCCACTCGCCTGATTTGGTTGGCACCGGGCAAGACCCTGACTCGCGACTCGTGACTCGCGACCCATCAATATAGACCGACTCGACCATGCGAATCCTCCACCTCGCGAAGTACTACTGGCCCCGCTCAGGCGGGATGGAGCGCGTCGTTCAGACACTGGCTGAAGGCGCGGCGAATCTCGGCCACCATGTCGAGGTCGTGGCGGTGGAGAGCATCGGGCGACAGGGTGCTCCGGTCCGCCAGCGTTCTCGGGTCACCCGCGCCTTCTCCTTTGCCGCGCTGGGATCGCAGGAGATCGCGCCCGGGTACATCGCCGCCGCGTGGAAGCGGGCCGACATCATTCACCTCCACCATCCCCACCCGCTCGCCGATCTCGCCTGCCTGCTTCGGGCCGGTGGCACGCCGGTCGTGGTCACTCAGCACGCCGACGCACTGCGCTCACTCTACCGCCCCATGACCCGGCTGGTGATCAGGCGCGCCCGGGCTGTGGTGGTGCCCAGCCGGGCCCATCTGGCGCTGTCCAACGAACTGCGCGGGTTCGAGAGCAAGGTGGAGGTGATCCCGTTCGGTATCGACCAGACTCGCTGGGAGGTTGTGCCGCCGCCCCCGCCGGGCGCTCCGCCCCGGGCAATCTTTATCGGCCGGCTGGTCGCATATAAGGGATTGGACGTGCTGCTCCGGGCGCTGGAGCAGGTGCCCGATCTGCGGCTCGACATCGTGGGCTCCGGGCCGGAGGGGCCTCGGCTCCGAACGCTGGCCCAAGCGCTCGCGATCACCGACCGGGTCCGCTGGTACGGCGAATATCCGGATGACGACCTGCCCCGCCGGATGGCCGATGCGGATTTCCTGGTGCTCCCGTCGGTGACGGTGGAAGAGATGTTCGGGTTGGTGGTACTCGAGGCCATGGCCGCGGGTAGGCCGGTGATCACCACAGCGCTTCCCAGCGCGGTGCGTGAGGTCAACGTTCCCGGCGTGACCGGGCTGGAGGTTCCGCTCCGGGACGTCGGCGCCCTCGCGCGGGCTCTGGAGATCCTGAGCCGTGACAGCGGCCGCCGTGCGATGATGGGGGAGGCCGGACGAAAGCGGGTCCAGGAGCGGTTCACCCAAACCGCTATGGCGGCCAAGCATCTCGAGTTGTACCATCGGGTCATCCAGCCGGCTCGGTGATCCACCTCAGATCTGCATAGAGCAAGAGAAAAGTGGGCCGGCTCACATCGGGCTCCACGGGGCACGTTCGAGATTATATCGTGCGGCTCGACGCCCGACCTGCCCTCCTCGTTGTCCTTTTTTGCGCCTCCAGCCCCGCGACGGCGCGGGCCCAGGCGTACGCGGAAAACCGTCCTTTAAAGCCGAGCTTCTGGCATGCTGCCGCCGGGGTGGCGGCGGTCAACTTTATAACCTGGGGCTACGACTGGTACGTGCAACGTTGGCCCTGGGCCAATGTGGGTACCGCCGCCTGGGGTCAGAACCTTCGGAAGGGGTTTGTCTGGGATAACGACCTCTTCCTCGACAACAACCTGGCCCATCCCTACCACGGGAGCTTCTACCACAGCTCCGCTCGCGCCAGCGGTTTCGGTTTTTTTGGCTCGCTTCCCTTCGTGGCGGCGGGGAGCGCCACCTGGGAGCTCTTCGGCGAGAACATCCCCGCCTCACTCAACGATTTCATCATGACGACCTTGGGCGGCTCGGCCATCGGTGAGGTGATGTACCGGCTCAGCTCGCTTCTCGGATCCAAGCGCGCGCCCGGTCCCACCGTGGTGGCCCGGGAGCTGGGCGCCCTGGCGCTCAGTCCCATCGGCCGCACCCAGTCGCTGGCGAGCCCCGGTCGAGACGGCATCATGCAGCCGACCGACGCTGCTTCGTCGCTTTCGCTCGGCAGCCGCTTTGGTCATCCCTTCTTCGAGCTGGCGGTGCGATACGGAAGCCCGTTCTCGCTGGGCACAGTGCGCCCCTATGACGCGTTCGAGTTCCGGGTCCAGGTGAGCCCCCAGCCCGGCGTTCGAGGTGTACGCGAGGTCGCGATCTCGGGGCTGCTGGCCCGAAAGCGGCTGGGCGAATCGAAGGGAAGCCAGACCCTGCTGGGCTTGTTTCAGCATTACGACTACGACGATCTCTCGGCCTTCGACGTCATGGGGCAAAGCGTGAGTGGCGCGCTGCTGTATCAGCGCCGCTTGGGGCTACGCAATCGGCTCGAGCTCGGAGCCCATCTGGAAGGGGTGCTGTTCGGCGGGATCACGTCGGATTATGGCTTCGAGTGGCATCGCGACTACGACCTAGGCTCCGGCGCCGGGACCAGACTCAGTGCCGCTTTTGCGCGCGACGGGCGCGAGTGGCTCCGGGTGGAGAGCCGGTTGGTGTGGCTTCACAGCCTGCACGGAAGCGACGGGAATCATGTCGCCACTATGGTGCGCGCCGCTGCCGCCTTGCCGCTGGTGGGCCCGCTTGGCCTGGGCGGCGATCTGGCGGTCGCGACCCGACATAGCTACTACCCGCATGCGCCTTCCGCCACTCGGCGGGTGCCCGAAATGCGGGCCTATCTGACGTGGTCTCCTTGATCGCGTCTCAACTGCGAGCAAAACCTCCCTCCACGTCAGCAGCATTGCCAAGCTCAATAGAGCCGGTGATGTTTGGCCATGCAGCAGAATATTCTCGTAGTTGACGACGAGGCCATCGCGCGCCGCTTCATGGAGCGGGCACTCTCCGAGGCGGGATTTCGGGTGATGCTGGCCAACGACGGTGAGCAGGCGCTCGACCTGATCCGGACCACCCGACGGAAGTTTGCGCTGGTGGTGACCGACCTGGTGATGCCGGGAATGGGCGGCCACGCCTTTGCGCTGGAGGTGGGGAAGCTGCCGTCACCGCCGCCGGTGCTCTACATCTCGGCCTACGAGAAGCCTCAAGGGGACATGGCCAACCGCTTCCTGCAGAAACCCTTCACTACTGGCGAGCTGGTCGGAGCGGTGCGCAATCTCATCTCGCCCCCCCAGGAAGTCGGTTCCTGATCCAACTCAGGGTTGTGCCGGCTGCGCCGCGAGCCGATTTTTCGGCCCTCGGGCCCTTAGCTCAGTCGGTTAGAGCAGCGGACTCATAATCCGTAGGTCCTGGGTTCGAATCCCAGAGGGCCCATAGACCTAATCAATCGACCTCCAAGAGCCTCCCAGCTTAGGTTAGTACACCGGCGCGGCGGTTGTGGTCCAGCTCGGGTCCCAGGCGTCGGCTCCCGTGGTCTCCCCAAGGCGACCAGTTAGGCCGTGCCCGGTTGCATCGCCTGCCACCTGCCCACTGCCCTCGTCAAGACGCCAGTAGCCCACAAGCCCCGTTTCAGTTCCTAGGAGCCGTTTTGTAAGGGAACGAGCGATCTGCGAGCTGGAGCGCACTGCTTTCCAGATTCGGATCTCGTCAGATACTCCCGCCGAACGTGCCGCCGGTATAAGTGCCCTCCCGGCCGAAAGCGACAGGTTCGGTCGACGCCTGCGGTGTCAACACTCCCGTGACGGTCCTATCAAGAGCGCCGTTCAGGTAGAGCCTGACAGTCCCGTTGCTGAAGGTGACCGCCACATGGTGCCACGTCTGGTCGCCGAGTCTGCCATTGGAGAGAATGACGCGCACCCTCGCGCCGTTGGCGGTGACGAGGCGCAACTTACCCGTAACGTCGATCTGGAGAATGTAGGAGGCGGTGGCGATGTTAGCCCACTTGGAGATGATGTCCTGGTCGGCTCCCGTACTGGCATCGACCGGCTTGACCCAAGCCTCCAGCGTCCAAGTGCTGGTCAAGTCGAGCAGGTTGTTATCGGGAACGCGGACATAGCTCGAGCTGAACTTGAGGGCATGGTTAACCGTCGCAGCCGTGAGGGCGTCGATCCCATTGGGGGCAGCATCTTCAGCAGCGTCTATTCCGCTAGGATCCGCACCTCCAGAGGCATCCGTGCTAGTCGGTCGAGTTGCAGTCTCGCAGGCTAGAAGCGTCAGAGTCCAGGTGGCGAACAACCACATGAGGGACAGACGTTGGTTGCGAGGACGCATAAACGACCCCTCTCGAGTGTGAGTCGATTCCGAAGGCAGACGGCCGCGACTGGCCGGGTTTTAAATCGTTCTGGGGAACTGTGGGGACTTCTGTGGCGATTCTCCCTCCACGACCGCTAAGGCGAAGTCAAGCAGCCCACTGGTCCAGTCAACTGTAGGGCAGCTCAAATCGAGGGCTATGCGCCGGCGCTCCCTCGCTGCCTTGCTCCAGCCGAAGCTGGTGCGGGCGAAGAGCCTGCAATCATCGAGCAGGTCGAAGAGGTTTAGTGTCGTGTCGCCACGGGTCAACGACCCGCACACCCTCGAAAAACAGACGCACGGCAATCGCTCCCAAGACGTAGCTCGCATCGTGCTCGGACATGTAACCAGTCAGGATCTCGTTGCCTGCCTTGATGCACCGCTCGTGCATCCATTCGACCTGATGCTCCCAGGCCTCGGGCTGTTCGTAGGCGCGTTCGCCTTGTGTCAGATGGGTCTTTGGCATTGTCGTTGAGGCAGCGTGTAACAGGGGAGATCATGATGGCAAGAAGGTAAGTACACCACCAGATAGACGAAGGTCGAGGGCGCGTGTCGCAAATCGGCTGGAATGTCTACTTAACCATCCGCAAACACCACGGGCTCGCCCACCAGCACTGAGAGCGGGACGGCGTCGGCCTCGATGTAGGTAGTCACCTCCCGCGTCCGCTCATACAGCGTTCAAATCCTTCGGACCGTGGGCTATGTAGTAGTCCTGCCTAGTCCTGCCGGAACTGGGGGATGCGAGGGGTACACGTTCATTGCGCCGCCTCAAGTGCGGCATGATCGGTCTGTAGCACCTCATCGTAGTAACTCTCAAGAGCCGGGTTGGATCCGCGACAGCCCTGCACAACCTGGCTGGTCCAGTCGAGATACTCCCGACGCCTTTCCAGACTCCACGCCTCGGGCGGGGTATTCGTGACGTCCCGCACGTTGGCGATCTTATCTCCGAGCTTGATGGTCTTGGCTTTCACGGATCGAAGCGGCGCATGTTGAATCTGGAGCCGCTTCCGCTCGGCCTTGGGCAGGTCCTTGTCGTCAGTAACCTCAAGCACCAGCGCGCGCACTTCCGGTCCGAATCGGGCCTCGAGTTCTTCGGGGGAAGTCTCGGTGTCTTCGATCGTATCGTGCAGGACTGCTGCTATGAGGGGTAGGGGGATCCGTGATTCCACCTCGGGTTGCCAGAATGGTCGCCACTTCAATGGGATGATTGATATACGGTGACGCGTCCACATCCTTGCGCCGCTGAGCTCGATGTTTGTGAGCAGCAAACTGGAGAGCGGCAAGCAGCTGTGCCTGTTCAGAAATATGAGGCAGGGACTCCGAAGGCATCGGGGATGTGTCCGGGGGTAGTTCGTCCGGGGGTACGTCGTCCGAGGGTACGTCGTCCGAGGGGTATTCGTCCGGCGGGATACCGAGCTCGGCCAGCTCTTTGGGTGAGAGCTTGGAGCCCCGCATCACGTCCCGGACGGAGGTGGTGCCTCTGACCCAGCCGGAGCCGGTCCAGTCCTCGGTCCAGGACAGGTTGTTGGGACCGTCAACGATCCGGGAGACTGGGCCCATTTCAACGCGGACGGGGCCTTCAGAGACTTTGAGTGGTACTTCGCGGGTGGGTTCTATTATGCCCTCCGCTGGTAAGCTACTACATCCGACAAATGATGTATACGAGCTTTCCTCAGCGTAACAGACGGTGATTAGAGGCTCGCAAGCCTCAACGATGAACTCTAGTCATCTACGTTGACGGGACTTTACGAGGCGTTGAGGAAGATTTGCTCCTTCAATGACACCACCGCCGCGGATGAGCCACAATGGTTTAGAACGGCTGCAGGCTCTTGGCTTTGCGCTTCACAGCACGTGCAACTCCCTTCGCAGAAGCGTACCGCACCGCGACCCAATGTGTTTCTGTGAGTACAAGACGGAGCTGTGACCCGGAGTCCTCCCATGAGGCACCGATTGTTGCCTTCCCAGATGTGATCGCGAGGTCTTCGTACTTATCGCCAGACTTGAACGGCCACGTATAGTCCTCCAGGTCCTCCTTCGGTTCACCATACTTATCGATTAATGTCTTCTTTAACTCATCGTAGAGAGTCTTGCTGCGACCCTCCTTTGATTCGATAGCCACAGTCACGTCCGCTACACCTCCATCGACAAACCCAACGTAGGCTATGGCTGGATTGCCTATGAGCGATCCTCTATAAACATGCTCCTCTGGGTCCGTTGCGAGCTCAAATCTAAAACCGATCAAATCCAACTTTTCTGCTACGGTTGCGCTGTCCTCCCCCCATTTTGTGCCAGCAAACGAGTACTCCTTAGGTTCAGGAGGTGGCGGCAAGACCTTCGCAGCCCGCGCGAGTTGCTTACAACGTTCACTGTTCAACACAGCTCTGAACGTGCCCTCAACTTTTAGTTTCTGACCGGACGTTGGTCCCCAGCCCATTGACTCGAAACGGAACTCACCTTGTAGGTCTCGGGCCGTTTGCGAAATGATCTTTAGCGTCCCCGACCTGGATTCCCACGATCGTATGGACGCTGCTGTTGAGATCAGCCGTGAGGATTCGAGGTACGCGCCGGTGAAGTCTGAGCCGGATCTATCACTCATATCTGCAATCCGGTAAGAGGCTCCTTGCGAGATCGCACCCTTGTCCTGATGGAGCGAAACGATGAATACGGTATCACTCGTCGATGACCGGGTACGAAGATCTATCAAAATCGAAGCGCTCGCTTCCGAGGGCAGGCTGTATGTCGCAAAGCCGCCTTCTAAGGTCCGGTCAACTGCACCCTTTGATTTTGAGCTGAAGTTTCCACACTCGCTTACTTGTGCAGTAAGCTGCTGATCAACGAGAAGCCTGACGACTAGAAGCCCGAAAGCAAGAACTCGCATGAACTCGCGACTCCAAATAAAACTCGATGTTTGGCACTCTTTGCAGTTTAATGTTAGGCGTACACCCTGCCTCCGCTAGACTTAGAGCGCATCCGTGTTCTTTCATTTGTGGTTCCTACAAAGGAAGTGGGGACATTAGGAGAGACATTGGGCCCCGCCACAACGGCGAGGCCCGATGTTTCTAATGCAGCTAAGGTGTTGCCGTACAACCACCCACAGCGGCAACGTCTTTTAAGCTCATGTGCTTCCGCTCTGTGGCCCACCGTCGCCGGAATGGGTGCCAGATGCCTCGCGGGAGCGGATCGAGCCCAGCTAGTTTCTCTGCACGCCTGAGCCAGTCGCTGGCAATCTCCACCTTGACCGGCGTTGCGGACAGCTGATCGAATGGCCTAACGGGGGTGAATGCCCGGCCAGATGAACGGCTTGTCCCTCGTACTCCAATGAGGCCCCAATATGCGAAACAGTCTCGCCATGACCGCCCTTCTGTCCCTCTCCGCCCTGACGCCGGGGTGGTCGCAGACCACCGCCAAGGGTGTCAATCGCCACTATGAAGTCCTTCCCCCCGGAGAGAACGAGTGGAGCGGTTGGCAAGTCGTCGAGATAGACGGCGAACGCACCACTGAGCTGTTGGTCCCCTCTATTGAGTCGATCGGTTCCGGTCAGTATCGCGCTTGGATCAGGGAAACAACCGACAACGGTTGGTGGATCGGCTACCACGACTTTGACTGTCCACGACGCAGGGTTCGGAGCGGAGCCTCGATTGGCCACGCTTACGCCGATGGTCCCCTGCGGGTTGCTGCACTTAATGGCGTGCAACAGCCGAAGAAGTACGACAATGTTACGCCTGAGTGGTGGAGCCCCGGGGGTAGGAATAAGCTTGCGCTTGAATTGGTATGTGGCCTTCAGTCATGAAGCGTCCGTGGAAGGACCATCAGTCCTATCTGTGGGCGCAGAGTCTGAAGCCTTATACCGTAAGCCTCCTGGACCGTTGGAGGCTTTTGTTGCCCTTCCACTCGCCAAGCCGGCCTACAGCACATCCTGGAGAAGCCTGCCTGCTCGGAGTTCTCCAGGTCGGACGATCAGTTAACGTCCAGAGAGCGATACTACGATGATCTGGCGCGACGCCTATGTGCAGCCGCAGTCTCTCTAGTGAGGGGCTTGCGACAGACAGACGCCATATATAAGCCCATTTCGACGTGAGCATCCCTGGGCCGCCGTTCCCGGCGGGCGATTCTACTTTCGCAGCAGCTGCCGGGTAGCGCTTCAGTCTACCGAGTTGCTGTACTTCAAGAGCGTGGACGAGGCGCGTGCCAGGGGCTTTGTGCCTAGTCCCGTTCCTGCGTGCCATTGAGTAGAGCCGATTGGAGCGTGCAAAGCCACGACGGTTCATAGTGCCATCCCGTGTTCCCGGACCAGCCCGGTTGGTCCGGGGCTTCATCCGGCAAAAGCATGATTCACGATGTTTTCACTGTGCACCCAGTAACCTGATGATGGGCTTGGCGCTGGTACGGGACAGTGGCGGGCTGCGCAATACATACAACGTGAAGGCGCCGCAGCGTTCGTTATTGAGTGGCAGGCAGCGTGAGCACATGCCGGTGGGGTGTTGTGCCTGTTTCGGGGCGTCGGGTAGGACGG
>CAWJIM010000023.1:0-520031 GCA_963842945.1 uncultured Gemmatimonadales bacterium | reverse complement strand
CTCTGCCGATCTGGAGGCCGCGGCTCGCACTGCCGTCAAGGCGCGCATCATCAACAACGGCCAGTCGTGCATCGCGGCCAAGCGCTTCATTGTTGCCGAACCGATTGCGGACGAATTCGAGCGCCGGCTGGTAGAGGGGATGGAGAAGCTGGTGGTGGGCGATCCGATGGATCCTGCCACCGATGTGGGCCCCCTGGCGAATGAGGCTCAGGTCAGGACGCTGGCCGACCAGATTTCCCGCTCCGTCAGTCTGGGGGCCAGGCTGTTGACTGGAGGCAAGCGCCTGGAGCGACCCGGCTTTTACTTCAGTCCCGGCGTCCTCACCGGGATCAGCGAGAATTCACCGGCCTACCGGGAAGAGGTCTTCGGCCCGCTGGCGTTGTTGTTCCGGGTTCGAGACATAGATGAGGCTATTGGGCTGGCCAACGATACCGAGTTTGGGCTCGGTGCCAGCGCCTGGACTCAGCTTCCGAAGGAGCGCGACCGGTTCGTGGCCGAGCTCGAGGCCGGGCTCGTCTTCATCAATGCCATGGTGGCCTCGGACCCCCGGCTCCCGTTTGGAGGGGTGAAGCAATCAGGATACGGCAGGGAACTGAGCCACTATGGAATCCGCGAGTTCGTCAACATCAAGACGGTCTGGATCCAGGATGCCGGCCAGGGGCCCTCTGCAGTCCGCCTTTCCAACGCCGAGTAGCGCCCCCGGGGCCTGCCTCACTGACGCTACCGCCGTCGGACCGTTACACTTCCGATACCCCTCAGCAAGCAACAGACTGGCATCCTACCCACTGGGAACGGACCGATGTATATCGACCCCACGACTGGAAGCCTCGTGCTCCAGTTCATTGCTGCCGGCGTCCTTTCTATCCTCGCGATGGTTTCCCGGGTTCGCGAGGCGGTGAAGTCCTTCTTTAGAATGCTGGTTCCTCGCCGCCGTCGATGAGCTGGCAAGCCGTAGAGGGGTCGTTTCGGGATCCCAGCGGCTTCGTCTACACTCGAGACGGCACTCTCTTCCGCCAAATCAATGCCGGCTTTCGCCAGACCTTCGAGGCCTTCCTCGCCTCGGGACTGTGTGACGACCTGGTCCGGGAGGGACTACTTGTGGCCCACGAACGGGTGGGTCTCGAATACTCCGCGACGCCTGACGCCTATGCGGTGCTCCGGCCGGAGCGTCTTCCGTTCATCTCCTACCCTTATGAGTGGTCCTTCGGGCAACTGCAGGACGCAGCCGCGCTAACGCTGCAGATCCAGGAGAGAGCCTTACGCAAGGGGTTCACCCTTCGGGACAGCAGCGCGTACAACATTCAGTTTCAGGGCGGCCGCCCGGTCTTCATCGACACCCTTTCGTTCGAGCCTTGGGAGGAGGGAAAGCCGTGGGTGGCTTACAAGCAGTTCTGTGAGCATTTTCTGCTCCCGCTGACCCTGATGAGCTCGACCGACATACGCTGTGGGACGTTATTGCGCTCCTATGTGGACGGCATCCCCCTGGACCTGGGCAGCCGGCTCCTGCCGCACCGGAGCTGGGCGTCTCTGAGCGCCGTGCTGCACATTCACCTTCACGCCTGGGCCCAGCGACGATACGCCGGCTCGGCCGTAACGTCGGCCGCCAAAGGCCGGAGCATGAGCCAACGCTCGCTCCTGACGTTGGTCAACAACCTGACCACGGCGACCCAGCGGCTGTCCTGGCGTCCATCCGGAACCGAATGGGCCGACTACACCACAGATAACAACTACAGCGATGCGGCCAGTCGATCGAAGCGGGAGATGGTTCTGGCGCATCTCGCCGCAGCAAAGCCAAAAACCGTGTGGGACCTCGGCGCTAACACCGGGGAATACAGCCGGGCCGCCCGGGAAGTCGCCGGCTACGTGGTGTCCTTCGATGTTGACCCCGCAGCCGTCGAGCGGAACTATCGGCGGGTTCGATCGGAGAAGGAGAATGGCATCCTTCCGTTGCTGCTCGACCTGACCAATCCCTCGCCGGGCCAGGGATGGGCTGGCCGCGAAAGACTGTCCCTCGAAGAACGGGGCCCGGCCGATGCCGTTCTCGCACTGGCGCTGGTGCATCACCTGGCAATCGGGTACAACCTGCCGCTGGAGCGTATTGCCGCGTATCTCAGCCGGTTGGGGCGCCAGCTGGTAATCGAGTTCGTGCCCAAAAGCGATTCTCAGGTGTCCCGCCTGTTGCTCAGTCGTCCGGACATTTTTCCTGGTTACACCAAAGAGGGATTCGAAGAGGCCTTTCAGCGACATTATCAGATACAGTCTGTGGCACGAGTCGCTGACTCCGAGCGTTGGCTGTACGCTATGGTCGCCCGCAGCTCGTCATGATCGGCAGGCTCTGTTTCCCTGGTGAACGTGCTCCAGCGAGTTTTGAGAATGCCGTCGGTCCATCGCGATAGCGCCGCTGGGAGACGAAGAACCCGGATCACGCCAGGAGCGCTCGCCGTGATTCTTCGGCGCTCAGTGGCCGGCTGGTGGAACGACAATGTGCCCCGGTTGGGCGCCTCCCTCGCGTACTACACCCTCTTTGCTCTCGCCCCGATTCTGGTAGTGGCCATCGCTATCGGCGGCCTTGTTTTCGGCCCGGAGGCCGTGCGGGGCGAGATCGTGGGTCAAATTCAGGGGCTGATCGGGCGAGAGGGCGCCGAGGCCGTACAGGCCATGCTGGAGGGCGCTTCCCGGCCGGGTTCCAGCATCGTGGCCACCGTGGCCGGCATCATCACCTTCTTTCTCGGTGCCACCGGCGCTTTTCTGGAATTGCAGACAGCCTTGAACGCCATCTGGCACGTCGAGCCCAAGTCCGATGGCAGCTACTGGCGCGTGCATGGTGATGCAGAGGGTGATCTCGTTCGGGCTGGTGGTAGCGATGGGGTTCCTCCTCCTCACTTCATTGCTGGTGAGCGCAGCCCTGGCGGCGATCCATCGCTACATGGGCAATGCATTTCCTGGCGTGGTCGTGCTCTGGGAGGCGCTGAATGTGATCGTGTCTCTCACCGTGATCACGCTGCTGTTCGCCTTGATCTACAAGGTGCTGCCGGATGTAAAACTGTCCTGGAGAGATGTGTGGGTGGGGGCTCTCGTGACGGCTGGGCTCTTCAGCATCGGAAGGCTGGTCATCGGTCTCTATCTCGGTACCGCCAGCGTCGCCTCGACCTACGGTGCCGCCGGCTCAGTCATAGTAATTCTGGTCTGGGTCTACTACTCGGCGCAGATCATTCTGCTCGGCGCGGAGTTTACCCGGGCTTACGTGGATGAATTCGGCCGCCGGCCACCGGCCGAGGAATATGCCGAAAAAAAGACGGTAAAGCCCGGAAAGGTCTGAAGTCATACCTTTCCTGTCTTCCCGTCCTTATATCACCGATGCGTCCTCCCCATCAGCTTTTCGCCCTCCAGGGGCGCATAGGCTCTTAGGCGCTCGAGGAGCACTCCGGGATCGGACTCGACGATGATGGCCTGCCGATGGGCTTCAGTCAGGAATCCCTCGCGCACCGCGTGGTCCAGGAATCCGGTCAATCCATCGAAGTATCGCTCGACGTTGAGGATGCCGGCGGGTTTGGAGTGGATCCCCAGCTGGCCCCAGGTGAGAACCTCGAAGAACCCTTCCAGCGTTCCTATCCCACCGGGGAAGGCAATGAACCCGTCGGACATATCGGCCATCTGCGACTTTCGCTGGTGCATCGATGCCACCACGATCAGGTTCCGAATTCCGGTATGCGCCGCCTCCTTCTCCATCAGCTGTTGGGGGATGATCCCGGTGACATGACCGCCATGTTCCTGAACCGAGTCGGCCAATTCACCCATCACGCCCACACTGGCGCCGCCATAGACCAGCTCGATGCCCTGTTCGGCCAGAACTCGGCCCAGTTCGCGGGCCGCGACCCCATACGCCGGTCGTGATCCGGCATTGGTCCCGCAGAAGACGCAGAGTCGATTGAGAGTGCGGTCGGCCATGATTGGTTGCCTCGGGGCGCGCGGGTCGACTATTTCAACAACAGTAGAGTCTAGAGGACTGGAGTCCAGAGTCTAGAGCCGTACACGGAGGTCACCGATGGAACATCGCGCGCTCGGCCGCCAGGGTCTCGAGGTATCCGCCCTGGGCCTCGGCTGCATGGGTATGTCGGATTTTTACGCCGGTCGGGACGACCACGAGTCGATCGCGACCATCCACCGGGCTCTCGATCTGGGTATCGATTTCCTGGATACGGCCGATATGTACGGCCCGTTCACCAATGAGCGGTTGGTCGGAAGATGCCATCCGCGGTCGCCGGCGAGAGGCGATCGTGCTGGCCACCAAGTTCGGGAACGTCCGGGGTGAGGACGGGAGCTTTCTGGGCGTGAACGGAAGGCCGGAGTACGTTCGCCGGTCGTGCGATGCGTCGCTGCAGCGGCTGGGGGTGGACTACATCGATCTCTACTATCAGCACCGAGTGGACCGCTCCGTGCCGATCGAGGAGACCGTTGGCGCCATGGCCGATCTGATCCGCGAGGGCAAGGTCCGCTTTCTGGGACTCTCGGAGGCGGCTCCGGCGACCATCCGCAGAGGAAATCAGGAGCACCCCATCTCCGCGTTGCAGACGGAGTACTCCCTGTGGACCCGGGACCCCGAAGACGAAGTGCTGCCGCTCTGCCGCGAGCTGGGCATCGGCTTCGTGCCCTACAGCCCGCTGGGCAGAGGGTTTCTTACCGGACGGTTCCGCACGTTTGAGGATCTGCCGGAGGATGACTATCGTCGCAACTCTCCCCGGTTCCAGGGCGAGAACTTCCAGCGTAATCTGGATCTGGTGCAGAAAGTGGAAGAGATCGCCCGACAGAAGGGGTGCAGTCCGGCACAACTCGCGCTGGCCTGGCTATTGGCCCAGGGCGAAGACGTGGTTCCAATTCCCGGAACCAAGCAGCGCCGCTATCTAGAGGAAAATATCGGCGCGCTCGATGTCCAGCTGACTACCTCGGATCTCCAGGAAATCGAGGAGGTTGCACCGAAGGGAGTGGCCGCCGGCGAGCGTTATCATGAGGCCGGCATGCGTACCATCAACGGCTAGGCGCTCTCGATCTACTGCTCCAGGTCTCCTCGAGGGTCGGAGATGGCCTCGACAATGCGGCCCACCTCCTGGTCGCTCGCCGCTCCCTCCTCCCGGGCGATGTCGGCTTGGGCGACGATGCCGACGAGTGCTCCGTCCTCGTTCACCACCGGCACCCGCCGTACCAGACTGGCCACCATCACCTCGCGGACGGTCTCGACTTCGTCGTCCGGGCCGCAGGTCACCGGTGAAGGCGTCATCAGCTCGCCCACCCGGACCTCGGGACCCTTTCCTTCCGCCAGTCCGCGAATAGCCAGGTCCCGATCGGTGACGGTACCCACCAGGTTCCTGTTCTGCTCGTTCTGAACCACCGGGATCGAACCACAATCGTGCTCGCGCATCAGGGTCGCCGCTTCACGCGCGGTGCTCTCCCGCGTGCAGCATGCGGGATCGGGAGTCATGATATCCCGTACTTTCACCTGTCCTCCAGGGTTATGGACGCCTCCAATCTGGGGTGTCTCGCCAGGGGCGCCGTGACCTGCGTAACTTTCTCCCGCCATGCGCCTCCCCGGCATCATTCTCCAGGGCTTCCTGGCTAGCGCGGCACTCACCTTCCTTCGGATTTGCCTGGGGGGAGTTCTTGTGCTGCAGGGCTGGCTCGGGACTCAACAATATGAGGCAGGCGGTCTCGCTCTGCTCCCGTGGGCGAAGTTGTTGATGGGAAGTACTCTGATTCTGGGACTGCTGACCCGATTATCGGCCGCCGGCGCGCTTCTGATTGAAGCCCAGCCGCTTTTCACGACAGGCTTGCAGTTGGGGATAATATCGCAGCCGGAGCTGGCTTGGGACTGCGTTGCACTGGCCTTGATCATCGGAGCAGCCGGTCGAACCTTCGGACTCGATGCTCTTCTAGCCAAGCGCTGGGCCCGTTCGCCGTTCTGGTAAGCCGCTATTCCATCCCGAGCACGTCCAGTATAAAGGCATACTTGAACGCAATCTCCCGCAGGAGATCGTAGCGGCCGGAGGCGCCTCCGTGCCCGGCTCCCATGTTCACCTGAAGCAGCAGCCGGTTCTGGTCAGTCTTGGTCGCCCGGAGCTTGGCAGTCCACTTGGCCGGCTCCCAGTACGCCACCCGCGGGTCATTCAGACCGGCCGTAACCAGCATGTGAGGATAGTCCTTTGCCGTGACATTGTCGTACGGTGAGTACGACCGGATGTAGGCATAGGCTTCAGGATCCTGGGGATTTCCCCATTCATCGTATTCGATCACGGTGAGTGGCAGAGAGGCGTCCATCATGGTGTTCACCACGTCCACGAAGGGCACTTCGGCCACCACGGCCTGAAACAGGTCGGGTCTCAGATTGGTGACCGCACCGATGAGGAGACCGCCCGCGCTGCCACCGTTGATCACCATTCGCCGAGAGTTCGTGTACCCTTCGGCTACGAGGTGCTCCGCCACGGCAATAAAATCGGTGAAGCTGCTCCGTTTGCTGAGCCGTCGTCCGGCCTCGTACCACTGGCGGCCCAGCTCTTCACCTCCCCGCACATGCGCGATGGCTACCACGAACCCCCGGTCCAGCAGGCTCAGGGTATTGGACGAGAACATCGGGTCGTAGCTCAGACCATAGGCTCCATACCCGTTCAGCAATAGCGGTCTCGTGCCGCCCAGTTCCAGCGGAACCCGATACACCAACGAGATCGGGATCTCGACTCCGTCCGGGGCCCTGGCGTACAGGCGCTCGCTTCGATAGAGGCTCGAATCGTACCCGCGCACCTCGGTCTGTTTGCGAACCGTCCAGGTGTGCTGGACCAGGTCGTAATCGACTACGCAGCTCGGGGTGATCAGGGAGCTGTAGGTGAAACGGAAGAGGGGAGTGTCGAACTCCGGATTGGCGTGCGGCCTTACCGTATAAACCGGCTCTGGAAACGGGATTACGTGTTCTGACCCCAGGGTGAGATCCAGCACCCGAATGCGAGTCAGTCCGCTCTCCCGCTCATGGACGACCAGGTGATCCCGGAAGGCATCGGTAGAGTCCACCTTGACCTCCGGCCGGTAGGGCAGCACTGGAGACCAGTGTTCGCGTGACGGGTGCTCTACCGGAGCTTCCACCAGCCCAAAATTCTGTCCAGCATGATTGGTGGTAATGAAGAAACGATCACCGTGGTGAGTGACCGAGTATTCCTTTCCGCACTCACGAGCTTGAATCAGCCTGAAGGGTTCCCGCGGATTATCCGCGCTGGCAAACCAGACCTCCGAGCTGGAGTGGCTCGAGAGGTCCAGCAGCAGATATCGCCCGCTGCGAGTGCGGCTGATATCGAGATAGAACGAGGCGTCGCGCTCACAATAAACTAGGTCATCGTCATGCTGCGAGGCGCCGAGGTGATGCCGGTAGAGCTGCCAGGGACGGCGGGCAGCATCGAGCACAGCGTAGAAGATGGTTCGGCTGTCGTTCGCCCAGGCAAGACGGTGAGAGGTTCGGTGAAGCCGTTCGCCGAGGTGCTCACCGGTAGTGAGGTCCTTGACGAAGATTGTGAACTCTTCGGCACCGCTGGTATCGACCGAATACGCCAGCAACCGGTGATCGGGGCTCACCTGCATCATCCCGATTCGGAAGTAGCCGAGGCCTTCTGCCAGGGGATTCTGATCCAGCAGGACTTCTTCGGGCCCGTCCTGGCTCACCGGCTTCCGGCAGAAGATGGGATACTGACCTCCCGCCTCAGTCCGGCTGTAGTACAGGTAGTGATCCAGCCGTTCGGGAACCGAGAGGTCCGCCTCTTTGATGCGGCCGCGCATCTCCTGGAAGAGCCGGTCCTGCAAGACCTCGGTATGCCGCATGACCGCCGCGGTATGCCGGTTTTCGGCCTCGAGGTAGGCCAGGACGTCCGGATTATCGCGATTGCGCAGCCAGTGGTAGTTATCGATCCGGGTCTCGCCATGGGCGATGTCGTGGCGCGGCATGATCGGCGCGACGGGAGCGGCCACGGGGCCGTGAGGAGCGACAACATCGACATCGGAGTAGTGCAGGGGACGGCCGGCAGGAGCCAGTGCTGGTGCCAGAGTACGATGAGGGTTCGACATCCAATACTGTCAGTCTCCGACCGCTGGATGCAGCCGGACAAGCGTTCAGTGGACCACCAGAGTTGGGTCCTGTCGGTGAATAACGACCCTCCTTATAGGCAAGTCAAGTCCAACGTAAGTTTAGTCCAATCAATGGCTTACCCGCCTTAAGCCGGGCCCACGGATCGGCTCCGGCGTTGCCGGGAAGAGATGCGAACTCGCATGTGTAGGACCTGCCGCCAGATAGGGCTGGTTACCTGTCAGGGGCTGCAGCTGCGCACGTCCTTCTGCTCCACGAAGCTCCAGGATTTGGGCTTAACTCCTTGCACCACAATAACGTCCACTGGTTGCGTCAGATTCGAGGTCGAGAGGCAATTGGGCCCGGGGGCGGTTTCGCGGACTTCCACCCGGAGCTCGCCGTTGGCCTGGGTTACCCGGCTCACGGCGATCTCGTGCCCCCCGCTGGGACGCTCCCCGGCTGCTACCGCAATTACGATGTCCCGGGTGAAGTCCACGGCCGGGCGGTCGCCCACACCCAGCTCGGACCAGAACTCTGCCCAAGCGTTGGCGTCCTGAATCACCATCCGCCTTGCTTCCCTGATTCCCGTGTGACTCCACTCTCCAATGCGCCGAATCTCCAGACTGGCGGAGTTGCCGCTGGCGTTATAGGGCGCGTAGCCCTGTTGGGCCGGGGTGGTGTCCTGAACGGGGGGTTGTGGCGAGGGTGAAGGAGGCGAGTTGAGACTCGAATCGGGAGCGGCTTCCTGCTCCGGGGCGAGCGCGACCGCAGTGTCGTTTTCCGGTTCCCCTTGTGCTACTCGCATCCTCCCGCCGCCGCATGCGGCCGCAAGCCAGACGAACAGGAATACGGTACGTGGGTACATGGTTGCTCCTGGTTGGATACTGAGCGGAGCTTCAGCTGGATGGCTCAAGGTACGACGAGGTGCGGCCGGGCGCGAACCATGGCACCGCCCTGTGGGTGTGATCCCTATCACGTCGCCGCTCTGGACGGGCCTCGATTCCCGCCACATCATATCACGTCGTTTTCCTTCCGCCTTATTGACCCACCATGGAGAGCGTGATGAACCTCATCGATCGCGTCAAGCGTATCCTGATGTCCCCCCGAGCCGAGTGGCAGGTCATCGACGCGGAGGCCACCACTCCGGCGCAATTGTACACCGGCTACATCGTTCCGCTTGCCGCGATCGGGCCTATCGCGCAGCTCATCGGGTATTCCGTGTTCGGCATTTCGGTGCCCTTCGTGGGCACGTATCGGGTGCCTATCGGCACGGCCATTACCAGCGCGCTGGTTTCCTACGTCCTCTCACTGGGGGCCACGTACGTCCTGGCTCTCATCATCGATGCCCTGGCTCCCACCTTCAATGGGCAGCGCAGTCAGATCCAGGCTCTGAAGGTCGCCGCTTACTCCGCTACCGCTAGCTGGATCGCCGGAATATTCCATCTGATTCCGGGCCTCCGTCTGCTCTCCATTCTCGGCTTGTACAGCCTGTACCTGCTCTACTTGGGCCTTCCTATTGTGATGAAGGCTCCCCGGGAGAAGGCCGTGGCGTACACGGCAGTGGTCATTCTCGCGGCGATCGTGCTGTTCATGGTCATCGGGCTGATCGCGGGGCGGTTTATGGCGGTGCCTACTGCTGGCATGACGGTCCCCTGAGTGCCACGGGCCGGGTCCGCGTCTTGCATTAGGGGGACGCGGATCACAGCCCGGGTCGGCGGAGCGGCTTATGGTGAACTCCGGCCCGGCGCGTAAGCCGGGTGCTCATCATGAGATCCGGCGATACAACGAGAACCCAGGAACGACCTATGACTGCTCGCTTCGCTTTTGGCTCGCTGCCTCGCTGGCGCTCGCTCTTCCTCGGCTCCTGCCTGGCTGCCGGACTCCTCAGCTGTGCCCGCAATCCCGTCACCGGGAAGAGCGAGCTCGCGCTGATCTCTGAATCCCAGGAAATCGAGATGGGCAAGCAGGCCTCTCAGGACGTCGCTCGAACGATCGGCCTCTACAACGATCCCAAAGTGGAAGCCTATGTGGCGGGCATAGGTAAACGAATGGCTGCGGCGTCCGAGCGGCCCAACCTGCCCTGGGAGTTTCATGTGGTGGACGATGCTTCGGTCAACGCGTTCGCCCTGCCCGGAGGCTTCATCTACGTTACTCGTGGGCTGCTGGCATCCATCAATGACGAGGCCGAACTGGCCACGGTCGTCGGCCACGAGATCGGCCACGTAACCAACCGGCATTCGGTGCAGCAGATCAGCAAGCAGCAGCTGGCCCAGTTGGGTCTCGGCGTCGGCAGCATTCTGTCTTCCGACATTGCCCGCTTCGGTCAGCTGGCGAGTGCCGGACTCAGCGTTCTGTTCCTGAAGTACGGCCGGGACGCGGAGAACCAGGCCGACCAGGCCGGCTTTCGGTATGCACTGAATGAAGACTACGATGTGCGGGAGATGACTAAGGTCTTCGAGACGCTTGATCGGATCAGCCAGACCAGTGGAAGCGGCAAGCTCCCCGAGTGGCTGTCCACGCACCCGGCGCCCGAAAACCGGATCCAGCATATCGAGAACATGCTCGATACCCTTCACCGAGACCCCACAAAAGGGATCGTCAACCGGGAGGGGTATATCCAACACGTGCAGGGCATGACCTACGGGCTGGACCCCCGGCAGGGCTACTTCGAGGGGACGCACTTCTATCACCCGCAGATGCGGTTCCAGATGAGCTTCCCCAATGGATGGCAGGTACAGAACACCCCATCGGCGGTGGCATCGATGAGTCCAAACCAGGATGCCATCATTCAGCTCGCGCTCGCGGGGAAGGGCTCGCCGCAGCAGGCCGCCCAGCAGTTCCTGTCGCAGCAAGGTGTACAGGCGGGGCAGTCATCCACCTCGAGCATCAATGGCCTCCCGGCTGCCTCGAGCTACTTCCAGGCGCAAACCGAGCAGGGGACCATTCAGGGGATCGTCTCGTTCATCTCTTACGGTGGGAGTACCTTCGGACTCATGGGCTATACGCCCGCCGGGAAGATGGGCACCTACGATCAGGTCTTTCAGGGGGCCATCCGCAGCTTCAGCGAGCTGAAGGATCAATCCAAGCTCAACGTCAGCCCGGCTCGGATTGAACTGGTCAAGCTCAACCGCTCCATGTCGCTGGAACAATTCAACAGCCAGTACCCTTCATCCATCCCGGTTCAGGAGCTGGCGATCATCAACGAGGTAGAAGATCCATCGACGGCGCTTCAGGCAGGGCGAACGGTGAAACGGGTAGTAGGGGGAGTCAAGCCGGCGTCCTGATCGAGCGGCAGAAACTCAATCCGGGAGCCGCAACAGCAATCGATCCTTGCTCCCGGCAGTCTTTGGTTCGATTTGAGCGAAGATTGTAAGACTTGCCGTGCTGGTTGGGCCGCAGGAATAGGGCACCAGGCCGCGCACCTCGATCGCTGACCCATCCTCTTCCAGAGTCCAAGAGCCTGCCCGGTGGCCAGCTCCGGCCGCCGTGCACCGGCCCAATACCCGAACCCGTCGTCCCAGCAGGCTATCGGCCGTCAGTGCCTCGTCGATCCGGACCAGCGGCGCCTGATCCGGGCGCACTGGCACTGCGTTGCCTTCGGGTAATCCGCCGGTGCCCTCGGTCGCGGGGTCGACCGGAGCAGGGTTGACTGTGCCCGGCTGTGCAGCAGGGTCGGAGACCGGTGCGGGACTGCCAGGGTTCTGGGCCCCTCCTCCCCGCGGGCCGCAGGCGGCGAGATGGAAGGGCAGCAGGATCCAAGCGAGGAGGGTAGCGCGACCGAAGCTGCCAGAAAATCCCCGGCCGGGCGTTGGCTCAGGAGACACGCCGGGTCTTACGCTTCATGAAGTCCATCAGGATGAATTGGCCGAGGGTCATGGTGTTGGTGAAGTAGGCCTTGCCTTTGCAAATGGAGGCGACCTGCTTCACGAACTCCACCAGGCTGCGGTCGCGCGCCAGCATGAACGTGTTGATCATGATTCCTGACCGGCGGCAGTTGG
This sequence comes from uncultured Gemmatimonadales bacterium, assembly GCA_963842945.1. GTDB lineage: Bacteria > Gemmatimonadota > Gemmatimonadetes > Gemmatimonadales > GWC2-71-9 > CAVVWJ01. The sequence continues at coordinate 507,941 of CAWJIM010000023.1, read as the reverse complement.
CGACCTCCCGGTAGGTGGCCTGCAGGATCTGGGGATCGAGTCCCATGGAGTTCACGTAAATCCGGCCATCCGACATGGTAAGCGCCGATGGTTTACCATCGGTGATCATGATGATCTGCCGCATGTCCTTCTTTTGCCCCAGCAGAATCCGGCGAGCCAGTTTGAGCCCTTCGGCGGTATTGGTGTGATAGGGGCCAACCTGAGCCGTCGCCAGCGCGCTCAGAGGAATTTCTGCGGCTGAATCGTGGAACAACACGACGCGCAGACTGTCCCCCGGATATTGCGTTCGAATCAGGTGCGTCAGCGCGAGGGCGACCTTCTTGGCCGGGGTGAACCGATCTTCTCCGTACAGAATCATCGAGTGGGAGCAGTCGAGCATCAGCACGGTGGCCGCCGAGGAGCGATACTCGCTCTGACTCACCATCAGATCGCCATACTCGATGTTCAGCGGCACGCCCAGACCCTCGCGGGCGATCGCATTGGTGAGCGTGGCCGGCACGTCGAGATTCAAGACATCTCCGAATTCGTATTTCTTGCTGACCCCTTCAGCCTCCACCCCCGTGGCGAGGTACGGCGTGTCGTGCGCGCCAAAGCTGGACTTGCCGACGCTGCCCAGCAGGTTCTTCAATGTCTTGTACCCGAGAAAGTCGATGCCTTTTTCGGTGAGATTGAACTGGACCTGTTGGGCGGCCGAATGAGCCTGTCCTCCGGGCCCGAACATCGACTGATAACCCTGGGGCACCTGCGGGGCCTCACTCACGTTGAGATACCCTTCATCCATGAGCCGTTGAACGATGCGATCCAGCAACTGGCTCAGCTGGGCCTCGATCTTTTTGTCTCGGGCCTCGTCGCCGGTGGATTCCCCCCGAAGGACCTTGAGCATCTCCGGCGTGAGCTGGCCTGATTCCATCAGAGCCTGGAGGATTGCCTGGCGAAGGGCTTCGAGCGATCGCTCGCCCTCTCCCATGTCGTCCTGCCAGAAGGAGGGGGAGTTACCGGCAAAGCCAGACTGCAGCAGGAAGTCGCTCAGTTGATCGAGCAAACCCTGCAGGTTGACCGTGTCGGCCAGCTCGGGGTGGTACTTGGAATAGGTGGTAAAGCGCATCGGTTTCTGGAGAAGGGAGAACGTGAACGGTCTATGGTAAACGGTAAACGGTTCGTGAGCGGTGATCCGCTTCACCGTTTACCCTTTACCGTTTACCTATCCAAAGCTTATCCCGCCTTTGCCATATCCGGGCTCACGCCGTTCCGGCTTTGCCCGGGTGTAGCCCAGCTCCTCGCTTCGGCTGATCCGCTTCTGGGAGGCCAAACCTTCCAGTACCAGCTCGCACGCGGCTACCTGGTGGGCGGCGTCCTTGGCGCCGGCCAGACCGAATTCGGTCACGGTCTCTACCAGCCCTGGAACCACGCTGAATCCCTTGAGGCAAACATCGGACCGCTGGTCGCCGGAAACCTTCAGGGCGCCTCCCTGGTCGAACCAGGCCACGATTCTCCCCAGATCGGCCCCACCCATTCGCTCCTCCAGCACCCGGCCCGCGGCGCGTCGAATCAGATCACGGGCGATGATATCGCCCCCCTGAAGCTCGCCCTCGTACTCCAGCTCCAGCTTTCCGGTGATGGAAGGGACGGCAGCATAGATATCGCTGACTCGGGGAACGACCTTCTCCTCCCCCAGCGCGACGGTTCTTCGCTCGGCGTTGCTGATGGCGTTCTCCAGCGTGCTGATCGGGAGCCGCTGGCTGACGCCGGAGCGCTTGTCCACCCGTTTGTCTTCCCGGGCCTCGAAGGCTACCCGCTCGATAACTTCGAGAACGAAGTCCGGAATCTCGAGCGGCTTACCCCCCCGAATGGTCCAGGCTTCCTGAGCCGTTATCTCCATGCCCAGCGGTACCGTTCTCGGGTAATGGGTGATGACCTCGGATCCGATCCGGTCTTTGAGCGGAGTGATGATCTTGCCCCGGGCGGTATAGTCCTCGGGATTGGCGGTGAAGGCGAGCAACACGTCCAGCGGCAGCCGCACCGGGTAGCCTTTGATCTGGACATCGCCTTCCTGCATGATGTTGAACAATCCCACCTGCACCTTGCCGCTCAGATCGGGCAATTCATTGATGGCGAAGATTCCGCGGTTGGCTCGGGGCAGAAGGCCGAAGTGCATGGTCAGCTCATCCGAGAGCAGGTGGCCGCCACGGGCTGCCTTGATCGGGTCCACGTCTCCAATCAGATCCGCGATGGTCACGTCGGGCGTGGCGAGCTTCTCGACATAGCGTTGCTCCCGTTTGAGCCAGGCGATAGGGGTGGCCTCGCCACACTCCTCCAGGAGATCGCGGGCGTACTTGGAAATCGAAGCAAAGGGGTCATCGTTGACTTCGCTCCCCGCGATGATGGGAATCCTCTCGTCGAGCAGACTGGTGAGGTCACGGAGAATGCGGCTTTTGGCCTGGCCTCGGAGCCCCAGCAGGATGAAATGGTGCCGGGCCAGCAAAGCGTTGATGATCTGGGGAACGATGGTGTCCTCATAGCCCACGATTCCGGGGAAGAGAGGCCCTCCCGATTCGAGACGCTTGAGGAGATTGCTCCGAATTTCTTCCCGGACGGTGCGTCCCCGCAGCGGAGCCTCCGCCCACCGGCTGTTCTTGAGTTCACCTATGGTGCGTGGCTCGATCATGATTGGATTCGCTCACGAACGGGAAACAATTGGCAGAAAAGAAAATTATCAGCTTTCATGAACTGATTTCGATGTACCGGTAGTATGATTGATCTTGACAAAGTGATGCTGGGACATAGCTTGGCCGTCGCGTCTCTGTCCGGCGACAGCGACGGCCGTGGACCCGGTTCATTCACCGCCGACCTTACAGGGAGTGACGATGAAGACGATCCTGGCGCTAACCGCGGTTCTCCTGCTCGCGGGCTGCGAAAAGAAGGCTGCCACCCCGGCGTCCGATACGTCGGCTGCCGCCCCGGCTATGTCCGACACCGGCATGGGGATGACTCATTCCGACTCGACCATGGCGCGGGATACGGCCAAGAAGTAGCGGATCACCCGTCCAGATCCTCGGGGCCGAAGGGAAGCGCTACCACGGTGGCTGGTTGACCTCCAGCCACCAGCTCCTCGCCCACACCCACCTCGCGCCGAATCAACCCTAGGCCGATGGCTCGGTCTTCCAGCCTGAGGGTCGATCGCACGCTCCCTACCTCACGCTCTCCCTTTTGGATCGACCGGTTGTGGAGCGGCTGTGCCCTGCGCCAGCGGAGTCCCCGCAGCTCCCGGTTGGTGTGTCCCCGAAAGTGCAACCGGGCGACGGTCTCCTGCCCGGTGTAGCAGCCCTTGGTGTAGGAGACGCCGCCGATCTGATCGTAGCGCACCTCTTGCGGCAAGGTGCGTTCGTCGATCTCCGCCCCCAGCGCCGGCCAGCCACAGAGGATGCGGGCGGCATGTAAGTCGCGCTCGTCACCCTGGAGCGCCCCCGCAGCCACCAGTTTGCTGGTCAGCGCAGCGATGGCCGGCTCGGCTCCGACCGCGAGCGCGACGAACGGCGCCGTCTCAGGCGCCAGGGCCAACGCTACCGGGCTCACCTCGCCGCCGACGGAGGCGACTCGGCCGGTGGACTCCGGCAGCGGAACCCCCGAGGAAGCCAGCGTCTGAAATCCGTGCGCCCCGATCAACCAGGCCACTCTCGCCTGGCCTGTCTGGTCGCTCACCTTGGCGAGCCGGGGCGGCAGCTGGCGCCGGAACAGGTCAAGGGAAGCCTCCTGCCCAGAGCGCGGCGCGATCAGCGTGATGGCTTCCGGCTGGCGCAGCACCCAGTAATCAACCACCACAGCGCCCTTGGGCGTCAACAGCGCGCCGTAAACCAGACTGTTGTCGCCCGGCTTTACTACATCGTTGGTGAGCAGGCCCTGAAGGCAGCTGAGGGCGCCCGGGCCCTGGACCCGGAAGACCGCGGAGTCGGTGGTGACCACCACTGCGCCGTGGCGAACCTCGGCCAGGCGGTTACGGTCCAGGGTTAGATCGAACTCAGACATGAGCCCATGGTAGCTGGGACGCTTCATGGCCGACGAAGTCTCGCCAGACGAGATCGGCCTCACGACAGACAGGTTCGGGGTGAGACGTGGTCAGCATCGCGCACCGCATTCCGGCGGCCCGCGCGGCTCGCAGTCCGGGAAGCGAGTCTTCCAGCACCACGCAGCGGCCGGGCGCGAGCTCCAGCATTTCACGGGCACGATTGTATCCCGTCGGGTCAGGCTTGCAGACGGCAACATCCTCTGCTGCGACGAGCTCGGCAAAGTGAGGCCTCAACCCGACAGCCTCCAGGAACGTTTCCACCTCCCGGCGCAGCGCTCCGGAGACGATAGCCAGCTGGAAACCCTCCAGTGCGGCGTTCTCGATAAAATCGGCCACGCCGGGCACCAAGCGCACCCCTCCGCTGATGGCTTGCTGGTAGAGAGCATGCTTTCGCGCCACGGCGTCGCGAACGGAGCCGTCATCATCTGGACGGCCCATCCGCTCGAAGGTGAACCGGAAGCACTCCCGATCATCCAGGCCGAGATATTCCTTGTAGTACATATCGCGATTCAGGGTATAACCGTACTCGGCCAGCGTCGCGGTCAGGGCGTCGCAGTGCTGGGCTTCGTCGTCAACAATGACACCATTGAAGTCGAAGAGGATTCCGGAGGCCATTGAGTAAGGTATAACGGAGTGACAGGTGAGAAGTAAGAACTCAGCGTGACCCCTTGCAAATTTTCATCCGACCTTAATGGGCCAGTCACCGAGCAGCGTAGTACCCAGCCGTACTGTACGACAGATCAAGCAGCTCTACCGGGTGAGCTACCCCAATCGGCAGGTCGGCGGCCCGAAGTCCTGCACCGATCTGCATGATGCACCCGGGATTGCCCGTCACCACCAGCTCCGGGCGCGGGCTCGCCGTCTCAACCTCCACGATCTTGTTATCGAGGACCATGCGGGCCATGTGCGGCCGGAGGACAGAATAGATTCCCGCGCTACCGCAGCACCGGTCGGCGCCGGGTAGGAGCCGCAGTCGCAATCCAGGTATTGCCCGCAGCAGGGCCAGTGGAGCATCGTGCACTCGCTGGGCGTGTTGGAGATGACAGGGCGCATCATAGGCCACGTCCAGCTTCAATGGGGCGCCCGGCCGGGGCCCCCGATCGGCCAGCAGCTCCGACACGTCACGAACACTGGCTCCCAGCCGGGCGGCTGTTTCCGTCCCGAGCAGATGGCCGTAATCCTTGAGTAACGCCCCGCAGCCGGCGCTGTTCACCACCACGAAGTCGGCCTGATCAACCAAGGCCTCGAGGTTCGCCGCCGCGAGCGCCCGCGCCCCGTCCCGGTCTCCCGCATGCTCGTGAAGTGCTCCGCAGCAAACCTGGCCCGGAGGCTCGATCACTCGATATCCGTTGGCCTCAAGAGTCCGCTTCGTGGCCGCGTGGACATGCCCGAACAGAGCATCCATGACGCAGCCCCGGAAGAGGGCGACGGTGGAGTAGAGGGGCGTGGACCGGGAAGGCGAAGTGGAAGCAGCAGGCTGAGCGGTGGGGGGGATCTCCGACCTCATTACCCACTCGGGCCGCTCCTTTATCTCCGCACTCGACGCCAGCATTCCCATGCCGAATCTCAGCCGTCCCTTACCGGCGACAAGCTGGGGCAGGCGGGTGGCCCGGAGTACGCGGGCCGCGGAGAAGAGCGGGCGCCACAGCGCCCGATAGCGGAAGACCCCAAGCACCGTTCGGGCCAGGCCCGGGAGGCCGCGTTGCGCATGTAGCTGCTCACGCGCTGCCTCGAGCCCGCGGCCATAGCCCACCCCCGAAGGGCAGGCTGGCTCGCAGCCTCGGCACCCCAGGCACGCATCCAGGTGGTTGGCCAAGGCGGCATCGTCGGCGCCGATCTCGCCCCGCTCGAGCGCTCGCATCAGGACGATGCGCCCCCGCGGGCTGTGCCCTTCGTCGCCGGTAACCAGGTAGGTCGGGCACGCCGGCAGGCAGAACCCGCAGTGGACGCATGGATCCAAGGAGGAGTAGTCAGGCATTGTCTACCCCCTCCAGTGCGACATTCAGGCACTGACCCGGATCGAAGGTGCCCCGCAGCCGCCCCACGATCTTTCCGACACCTTCGCGGTACGCTCCGAAATGGCCCAGGGCGCGTCGAATGACCCAGGGTGCGCGCTCCAGCGTCATCGGGATCTCTCGCGAGGCCGCCGCGCGCCGGAGCCCCCGCAGCCGCTCCAGCGGTGCATCGCCGGTCCAGCGGATCATTCCCTGACCTGCGCCGGCAGATACCAGCCCCTCGTCCAGATCGTGGGCCAGCAAATCGATGGCTTCGTCCAGCCCGTCGCTCAGGACCCCCAGTCTCAGGGTAACGGGGCCGCCCAGAGTTCCTCGAGCCACCGTGCTCCAGAAGGCGGCCGTTCGGTCGGCCGGGAGCTGCTGCCAGCTGAGGTCGGCTGAGGAGCCGAGCCGACGCACATCGGCCTGAACCGCGGCGTCGGTCCCCACGAACCGGATCGCAAGAACCCAGTCAGGCTCGGCCGCGAGCGCCGGGGACAGCAGTTCGAGCGCCGCGGGCAGAAGATTGGCAGCCACGACGTCCCGCGCGCCGGAGGTCAACGCGTCACGGGCGCCCCGAGCCAGCAGGGTCACATCGGCCCGGGGCAGCGCTCTGAGCCGCAGGTGGACCTCTGCGATGATGCCGAACCCGCCGAAGCCCCCGACCTGCAGCTTGGTCAGATCATAGCCGGCGACGTTCTTTACCACCCTCCCGCCGGCATTGACCAGCCGACCGTCACCGGTGGCGACGCTACAGCCGAGCACATGATCGCGGACCGGACCGAAGCCGTGGCGCAGAGGACCCGCCGTTGCAGTCGCGATGACCGACCCGATGCTCCGCTCCGGCCGGCCGGGCGGATCGAGCGCGAGCCACATGCCGTGGTCGCCCAGCCGCCGGCGCAACACTTCTAGAGGAGCTCCAGCCTGGACCGTCGCGACCAGGTCGGCGGGGCTGACCGAGACCACCTCCTCCATTCCTCGGGTGCTCACCACCAGGTCGGCAGGGGCATCCGAGGAAAGCCAGGTCCCTCGGCCCTCCACCCGGATCTTCCAGCCCTCTTCATGGGCCAGGCGACACACCAGTGAAAGCGCGTCAGGCGAGTCGGGCGTGGCCCGGGGCATTCCCTGGGGGTCCCGCTCGACTCCGGTAGTTCCCAGTAGCGCTCGCAGCCGGCCGAAGATCACGTCACTCATTGCCGGGTGCTCCGCACGGCGGTCCACTCCCGGCAGGCATGTACCGGTACCACCTTACCGGGATTGGCCAGCTCGGCCGGATCGAAAGCGCGACGCACGGCCTGCATTGCCGCGAGCGTATCGGAATCGAAGATCCAGGGCATGTAGTCGAGCTTGTCGTTGCCCACGCCGTGCTCGCCCGTAATGCTCCCGCCCACCGCGACACAAGCCGCCATGATGTCCCGGCACGCGGCACGAACCCGGGCGGCGACCGCCGGGTCGCGCCGGTCGAAGCTGATGTTCGGGTGCAGGTTCCCGTCGCCTGCGTGAAAGACGTTGCTGATAGTGAGATCGTAGTGCCTGCGGATCCCTTCGATCTGGTCCATGATTGCCGGCAGAACCGAACGAGGGACGACGGCATCCTGCACGGCCAGGTCTGGAGCGATCCGGCCCATGGCGCCGAAGGCTTTCTTCCGTCCCTGCCAGAGTCGGGCACGGTCGGCCGGAGTCGAAGCGCTGCGCACGTCTCGGGCGCCGCATTCGCTCAGGATCTGCAACACTACACCCGCTTCCGACTCTACCGCATCGGTTTGGCCGTCCAGCTCCACCAGGAGAACCGCCGCCGCATCCGTTGGATAACCTGCGGCGTATATGGAGGCTTCTACCGCCGCGACGCACGCGCGGTCCATCATCTCGAGTGCGGCCGGAACGATGCCTGCGGCGATGATGGCCGACACGGCTTCGCTGGCGGCCCGCACAGTTGCGAAGTCGGCCAGCATGGTGCGCACGCTCTCAGGAATGCGCTCGAGCCGGACCGTGATCTGGGTGGCGATGCCGAACATTCCCTCACTGCCCACGAACAGCCCCACCAGGTCGGGGCCCCAGGGCTCACCCTGGTCCGAGCCCAGGCGGGCAGTGGAGCCATCCGACAAAACCACGTCGAGAGCCACGATGTGATTAGTGGTCACGCCATACTTGAGACAGTGAGGCCCCCCGGCATTCTCCGCCACGTTCCCGCCCACGGTACAGGCCGCCTGGCTCGAGGGGTCCGGCGCGTAGTACAGGCCCAGGGGCAGCACCGCATCCGACAGCCGGGCATTGACCACACCGGGCTGCACGACAGCTCGGCGCTGAACGGGATCGACATCCAGAATCCGGTTCATCCGGGTGAGCGCGATCAGGACAGTATCGGGATCCGCCAGAGCCCCGCCGCTCAGCCCGGTCCCGGCACCGCGGGCGACGAATGGAACGCCAACCAGATGCAGCAGCCTGACGATTTCTCGCACCTGCTCCGGATTGGCGGGCATGACCACGACACCCGGGGTGGACTCATGCGTGGGGAGACCATCCATGGCGTAGGTCGCCAGTTCCGCCCGCCGGTGACGGACCCATTGGCGCCCGACGATTCGACTGAGACCGGCGAGAAGCGATGGATTCATGAGCTGGTGGAAACGTCCGGAATGGCGCCACCTTTGCCGTTGGTGTGGGAGCGACGATGTACTTTGATCCCTTTCTCGACCGTACTGTTCAGGACCGGGAGCAACATCATCAGTGCCTTCACCCGGCCCGCAGTGGAGCGTTCGGCCAGGAGGCGCTGCTTCACTCCCAGGTCGCACTCGATGCTGCCCGCTATGTGAAAGGAAAGACCGGCGGCGTCTTCCGGGAGTGTCGGCTCCTCCGGCGGCTCATCGTTCAGTTCGCGCAGGCCGCTGAGATAGATGGTGGAGAGCTCCCGAAGCGCAGCCACTTCGTCGCCGGTCGGCTCGGTGCCTTGGTCATCGTCGAATTCCTGGACCATGGCGACCAGGTAGGGAAGCGACTCCTCGAGCATGCGGCCCACCACGAATCGGGTTCCTCCCACCACCACGATGTTCGATCTCCCGTCGGGCAGCTCCTGATTGAGCCGAACTTCGGCTACACAGCCGATAGCTCCCGGACCGGGCGGGCCGGCGTTCTCACTGGCCGGCGTGATCCCGAAGCGGCGATCGGCCGTCAGGCAGTCGGCGAGCATTCGCCGGTAGCGGGGCTCGAATATGTGGAGCGGCAATGGATTCCCGGGAAACAGCACAACCGAGAGTGGAAACAGGGGCAGCCGGAAGGGCATGGCGGAATTTAGCGGGGAAGGAGGGAAGCGGGGATGCGGGAGGTTCGGGAAGGGTGGAGGGGACGAAAAATAGAGGCCGACGAATTTCGCCGGCCCCTTACTTCCTCGCCTCCCTGCTTCTCCGCTTACCTGCCTCTTCTTAAGCCGCTCCCCAGAACCCTCGCAAAGACCGGACGTCCGGCGAGTCCCGCAGCTTCTCGAAGGCTCGCTCCCGGATCTGGCGAATGCGTTCCCGGGTGACTCCGAGCAGCGCTCCGATTTTTTCCAGGGTCAGGGCCTCGGAGCCCTCTTCCAAACCGTAGTACAGGGACAGGATTTTCCGCTCCCGCGGGGTGAGATGGCGCTGGAAGATGCGGTCGATGAACTCGCGCTGGAGACGCACATCCGTCATCTCCTCGATCTCCAACCCACCAGTGCCGGCCACCCGCTCGCCGAACGTACTCGCGCCCCGGTCCTGACGCTCCACTGGAGCATCGAGCGAGACCTCGGTCGAGCTCATGCGGTGGGCGGAGCGAATGTTGTCCACCGAGTCGTTCAGCGCGATTGCGATCTCCTCGTCGGTGGGTTCCCGCCCCAGCTCCTGAGCCAGGAAGCCCTTGGCGCGGGACATTCGGACCAGCGCCGAGTTCTGGTTCAGGGGAATGCGCACGCTGCGGGTCTGTTCTGCCAGTGCCTTGAGCACGGCCTGACGCACCCACCAGACGGCGTAGGAGATGAACTTCACGCCGTGATCGGGATCGAACTTCTTGACCGCCTTGAGCAGTCCCTCGTTGCCGATGGCCACCAGTTCGGAGAGGTCGAGCCCGTGACCCTGGTACTTCTTGACGTAGGAGATCACGAACCGGAGGTTCGCGGTGACCAGCCGCTCTGCTGCCGCCTCGTCTCCGGCCACGGCCTTACGAGCGAGCCGCTTTTCCTCGGCCGGATCCGAGATCATGGGGAGCTTTTGGATATCGAGAAGGTATTGGTCGAATGCGCCAGAAGGAGCAGAGCGGGCAAACGGGCGGGCTTTCCCGGTGCGGACATGCGTCATAGACAACCCCGGCAGAGGGAGCGGGATACATTTTGTGGAGCGGTGACCGACAATCGGAGAGGATTGAGTAGCGAATATAGGAAGTTCCGCTCATGCGGTCAAGCAAACCTCTGTTTCCACATCACAAATCGTTCGTCAGCAACTGCTTTGTTGCTTTGTCCACCAGGGTTATGGTTTGGGTTGATAACTCGGTGAATAACCTGCTGCAAGATGCTGCATGGACCGACACTTCAGAGATAAGCAAAGCTACCGGGAGACCAGCGTCCTCACCGCCGTTTCCATATCGTCTACAGCGATCGGAGTGGTCCAACCACCGAGGCAATGCATGCGTCCCAGCCCGGATACGAGGGCGCAATGGATTTGGGCCTTTCGGTTCTTCTTGTCGACTGACATCCGGAGCACGGCCGTCGAATAATCGACCGATTCCGGTAATCGGACCGGGAGGCCGAGCCGCTCGAGTAGCGACCCAACTCGAACGGAGAGGCCAGGTTCGGCCACACCCATCCGCTCAGCCAGCACGCACTCCGCCAACAGCCCCAGGGCCACAGCCTCTCCATGCGACAACTGGTAGTGCGAGGCTGCCTCCAGCGCGTGAGCTACCGTATGCCCCGCATTTAGAATAGCCCGGCGGCCGGACTCGCGTTCGTCCTCGCTGACCACATCCGCCTTGATCTCCACGCTGCGGCGGACCAGGTGCGCCAACGCCGCGGGATCTCGGCGGAGAATGTCTTCAGTGGCAGACTCGATCCACTCGAAATAGGACTGATCGGCGATCAATCCGTGTTTCACCGCCTCCGCCAGTCCGCCCCTGTACTCCCGGTCCGGAAGGGTGGCCAGGGTTTGGGGATCGGCGATAACGGCGGCCGGCGGATGGAAGGCTCCAATCAGGTTCTTGCCGTGCGTGGTGTTGACCCCGGTCTTTCCGCCGACCGAAGCGTCCACCATAGCCAGCAGAGTAGTAGGAGCTAGGGCGTAAGGAATTCCCCGCATGTAGGTGGCGGCGACAAATCCCGTCAGATCGCCAACCATGCCGCCGCCCAGTGATATCAACCCACTGTCCCGGCCAAAGCCCTTATCCAGCAACTCGTCGGACAAGCGGGCCCAGCTCTCCCGAGTCTTGGACGCTTCGCCAGGTGGGACCTGAAATGTTGCCCCGCTCCAGGATGGGGCCCCCAGACTTCCTCTCTGGTATAACTGGTACACGGCGGCATCGGCGATCAGGGCAATCCGTCGTTCAGGAAGATGTTGCTGAAGGAGCTCAGCGAGGTGATCAAGGATGCCGGGCTCGACGTAAACCGGATAGCTCCCCAGCTGGTGTCTTACCCTGACGGGCTGTGATATCACCTGAGCTCCGGTGAACGGTCTACCAGGTGGAGTCCGCCACTCCGTCCCGGCGGTTTGCCAGCCGGGCCAGGGTGAACAGCAGGTCCGACAATCTGTTGAGATAGATCAGGAACAGCTCGGGCACCGGTTCGGTGTGCGCCAGGTGGACGACGCTTCGCTCGGCTCGGCGGCAAACGGTGCGGGCGAGGTGCAGTGCTGCAGCAATTCCGGTTCCGGCCGGCAGGACGAAAGCCCGGAGAGGAGGGAGCGTCTTCTCCGCCTGGTCCATGAACTGCTCGAACTCGCTGATTCGGGCCGGCGAGAGCGACGCCTTCTCCAGTGCCTTCCTCACCCGCTCCGGATCGGGTGTGGCAAGATGACCGCCGATGGAGAACAGATCACGCTGAATCGACTCGAGCAGCTCGTCGAAGAAGTTCTGATCCGCAGCCGCACGCGCCAGGCCGAGCGTGGAATTCAGCTCGTCCACATCGCCATAGGCCGATACGCGGGGATGGTCCTTCGGTACCCGGCCACCCCCAAACAGGCCGGTGTCCCCCTCATCCCCGGTGCGAGTGTAAATCTTCACTGGTGCCAGCCAACGCGCATGCTCATGGCGGACCAATGTGCCGGGTCCCATCGCAACGCGAAAGGGCTTAAGCTTCAAGGCTACCGACGACAAATACCTCATGAGGAGCGATCGTGGTCGAGCATGAGTTGAGAGACATCTCCATCATCGGCGGAGGACCCACAGGTCTGTTTGCGGCCTTTTACGCCGGGATGCGGGGCGCCTCCGCCAGAATCATCGACGCCTTGCCGGCGCTGGGCGGGCAGCTCATGGCGCTTTACCCGGAGAAATACATCTTCGATGTCGCCGGCTTTCCCAAGGTGCTGGCCAAGGACCTGGTGCGAGACATGGCCGCGCAGGGGCTCCAGTTCGGTGCGACCACCCATTTGGGCGAGATCGTTACCGGCCTGCGCAAAGGGGAAGACGGCAATGGCGGCGGGCATTTCGTGCTGGAGACCTCCGAAGCCGACTATCCGTCGCGGACCATCATTATCGCCGCGGGGATCGGTGCCTTCGAGGCCCGGAAGCTGGGCATCGAAGGAGAAGATCGCTACGAGGAGAAGGGACTGTACTTCAAGGTGCTCGATCCCAAGCAGTTCACCGGGAAACGGGTGCTCCTGGTCGGCGGGGGCGATTCAGCTTTTGACTGGGCGGTCAACCTTCAGGGGGTAGCCAAGTCAATCACGCTGATTCACCGCCGTGAGGGCTTCAGGGCCCATCAGGCCACCATCAATCAGGTGCAGGAGCTGCAGGGTCTGGGCAGGTGCGATCTTCGGACCTGTTGGGAGGTCAAGGCGCTTCACGGAAACGGTAAGGTCGAGCGGGTCACCATCTTCAATAACAAAACCAAAGAGGAACGAAACCCTTGAGTTCGATGCCGTCATTCCCCTGCTCGGCTTCCACTCGGATCTCGGAGCAATCAAGGAATGGGGACTCGAGACCGAGAAGGCGGATATCAAGGTGGATCAGGTAATGGAGACCAACGTTCCCGGCATTTACGCTGCCGGCGACATTACCAGCTATCGGGGGAAGCTCAAGCTGATAGCCACTGGAGCGGCCGAGGCGTGCGTCGCGGTGAACAATGCGGTGCATCGGATCAACCCCAAGACCAAGGTCAATCCGGGCCACTCGTCCAACATGGCGATCTTCGGCCAGAAAGACGATTAATCGACAACCACAGCACCGCTTACCGGTTTCCGCTCTTTCCCAGCTCGACCACCACGCTGTCGATCGCGTTGAGCATGATCCTGCTGCTCTCCGCGTGGTGGTTGGCCTCAACCGAAAAAGTCAGGGCCTTCCCGCCACCCAGCTCGATGTAGCCGGAAAGCGACTGGACCCGGGCAATGCTGCCGGTCTTCGCGCGCACCCGGCCGTTGAGCGGAGTGCCCAGAAAACGGGTGCGGAGTGAGCCGGGCAGACCGGCTATGGGCAAAGCGGCGGCAAAGGTTGCGGACCGCGGATGAGCTCGGATGAACCGAAGTAGCTGAGTGAAGGCCAGGGGGCTTACCAGGTTGCTGCTGGAGAGACCTGACCCGTCACTCAGCGAAAACTGGGTAGAATCAATCCGGACCGAGTCGATGAGAAACCGGCGTTCCACCGCAAGCCCTTCCGGCCACGATCCCGCCTTGCCGAATTGCCTGCCGAGCTGCTTCAACAGCATCTCGGCAAACCAGTTCTGACTGGTGTTCAGGATCGGAAAGATCCAGTCGCGAAGCGGGCGGGACTGCACCTCAGCGAGGGGAGCAGAAGCCCTGAGGCGCACATACAGCAGCGAATCGGTCGTGGAACGAGTGGTGCCGGTAACCGCGATTCCGGCATCGGCCAGGGCCTGTCGCAGCGCGCGCGCGGCATAGAGGTTGGGATCAGGCACGGCAAAAGACTCGGTGCGGCGGGGGTTGTCCAGCGCCACAGTGCCTTCGGCCCAGATCTGCAGCGTTCCCGGTTGCCGAAAGAAGCGATCGCCTATATCCGATTCGCCGCCCGGAGCTACGGTCAGCGTTCGGTTCTCGAATCCGACATCGCCCAGATCCGGCGTGATCGCAATGACGGCCGGCGCTCCCACCGCCGGTCCCGGCTGCCAGTCGAAATCGATGCTGTTGTCATGGAACCCCAACCCCGATACCGGGGCCGCATACCACCAGTTGAGATCGAAAGCCTCCCAGTTCGGATGCACCAGAGTGCGCTCGAAATAGCTGCCGTCGCCCACCACGTCGCCCGACACGACACGAACGCCTTTGGCCCGAAGTCCCTCCGCCAGCTGCCGCACCCGGACAAAGGGATCCACGTCGCACACCCCGGCCAGGGTGCTGTCCGCGGCGTAACAGCGCTTGTCCATAGTAGGGTCGCCCCGGCCGTAGAGCACCAAATCTCCCTGCAGCACCCCGCCCACCACCGGGCCGCCGTACACGCTGGTCTTGACCCGCCAATCCGGGGGAAGCAAGGCCGAGGCAACCGCGCCCACGATGAGCTTGGTGTTGCTCGCCGGAATGAACAGCCGGCTCTCGTTGCGGCCGTAGACCAGCCGGCCACTCTGATCGACCAGAGCGATCCCCCAAAGCTGCCGGTTGAAGGGCAGCGTATTCAGGCGGGCGTCAATGCGCCGGCCGAAGTCGGCCTGCGCAAGGGCGGGATGGAGGGGAAAGACGGCAAGGAAAGCGGTCAGGAGACAGAGCAGCCTAATCATACGCCACCCGCGGATCCACTCGAGCATAGAGCAGGTCGGTGATCAGGTTTACCAGAACGAAGACCAGGCTGAGGAAGAGAATGCTTCCCTGAACCGCAGGTAAGTCGCGCTTGTCGATGGCCGTCAGAACGTAGCGACCCACTCCGGGCCAGGAGAAGATGGTCTCCGTCAGAATGGAGCCGGTGAGATAGCTGCCGAAGTCGAGTCCCAGAACGGTGAGCACCGGAAGCAGCGCGTTGCGGAAGCCGTGGGACAGCACTACCCGGGCCTCCTGCAGACCCTTGGCACGTGCCGTGCGCACGAAATCGCTCTGGAGGACCTCCTGCATGGCCGCGCGCGTCATCCGCGACAGAAATGCAACCGAGCGCATCCCCAGTGTCAACGCCGGCAGTATCAGATAGACCAGACCCCCCGAGCCCGACGGCGGCAACCATCGGAGATTTACCGCAAAGATCAGAATCAGAATCAGTCCGACCCAGTAGACCGGAAAGGAGATGCCCAGATACGCACCGAGGGCAGCCAACCGGTCGAGCAGGGTGCCCGGTCTCCAGGCGCCGAATATACCGATGCTGATTCCGGTCACAGCCGCAAACAGCATGGCCGCTCCGGCTAGGCGAAGAGTTGCCGGAAAGCGCTGGAGCAGATCGCGCAGGATGGGACGGCGGGTGATGTAGCTGGTGCCCAGGTCCCCGCGGAGCACGCCGCCCAGATAATGCGCGAACTGCTCCGGCAGAGGATCATCGAGGTGCAACTCGGCTCGCAAGCGGGCGAGCGTCTCCGGGTCGGCGCGCTCGCCAACCATGGCTTGTACCGGATCACCCGGCGCCACGTACAGCAGCAGGAAGGTGACGATCAGAACGCCGAGCAGAGTTGGTATCAGGAAGAGCAGGCGCTGCAGCAGGAAGCGACTCACCGGGCTCGCTCTGCCTCCATCCAGCGTTGCCCGGTGAAGACCAGGGGAAGCTGCCAGCCTCGTACGTCCGGCTGCATGGCCCAGATATCGACCGGAAACCAAAGAAAAATCCAGGGCGCCAGATCGAAGACTCGCGCGTCGATGGCGTGGGCCAGCCGGACGTTCTCCGCACTATCGGTCGTGGCGCGCGCCCGGGTGATCATGGAATCGAGGGTCGGATCGGTTAAAAAGGCGTAGTTTCCCCCCGGTCCCTTGTTACGGGAGTGGAAGAGCGGGTAGTTGAAGTTTTCGGGGTCGGGATAGTCGGCCCACCAGTCGGTGAGGAAAAGGTCGGCTTCGCCATGGCGCACGGCTTCTCTCGCGCTGGAGGCGTCGCGCTCCACGATCTCGGCCCGGATGCCGACCTCCGCCAGGTTCTGCTGAATCGACTGAGCCAGCCGAGCGAGCTCCGCCCGTTGGGTGCGCCAGAGCTTCAGAGCAAAGCCGGTGGGGTAGCCCGCTTCCTTCAAGAGCCGCTTGGCTTCGGCGGGATCGTAGGCGTAGGGAGAACGGGTGGAGTCGTAGCCCGCAATGCCTGGAGGCAGCGAGCCGGCGGACCGCACACCCCGATTCATGAACAGGGTGCTGAGCAGCGTGGGTACATCGACCGCGTGATTGAGCGCGCGACGTACCCGGGGATCCTGGAGGGGGCCTCGAGTGGTATTGATCGCGACGTAGTACTCCCGGATCACGGGGCGTCGCTGCAGCTCCTGGTCGTGGGCTTGCTCCCAGCGCCGGGTCTCCCCGATGGGCACCTCGACGACGCTCAGGTGGCCCGACTCGTATTCGGCAGCCTGGGTCAGAGGCTCAGGGATGATCCGAATGCGCAGGCTGTCGGACCGGGGCGCGCCTCCCCAGTAGGTCTCGTTCCGGGCCAGCACGATCGCGTCATCATGGGACCAGGAGACGAACTTCCAGGGACCACTTCCGGTCGGTTTCTGATCGAAGTCCTTCGGTGTGGGGCTCGGCACGACTGCTGCTACCGGCATGGCGAGCAGCTTGGGAAATACGTTGAGCGGCTCTTCCAGTGTCAGGACGATGGTAGAGTCGTCGGGCGTGGCGATTCCGTTGACCTCTTTGCCCTGGCCGGCGGCATAGGCCCGGGCCCCTCGAATGGGATAGAGCGGCCAGCTGCGCCCCCCGGTGGTGCCCGGCGCGAGCGCCCGGAGCAGCGAAGCCCTGACATCGGCGGCACGGACGGGACGGCCATCATGAAAGCTGGCGTTGGTCCGAAGATGAAAGGTGTACACCCGTCCATCGGCACTGGCTTCCCAGTCACGCGCCAGTCCCGGTTTCAACCGTGCATCGGCATCGAACTGTGTCAGGTTGTCGAAGAGGAGCGAAACGACCTCTCCGGTAGGTACGTCGGTGGAGAGGGCGGGATCCAGCGATCGGGGATCGTAGCTGAAATAGTAGTCGAGGGTTTTTCCGCCCCCCTGGTCGGCACAGGCCGGCAGGACCAGAAGGGTGGAGAGCAGGAATCGGCGCATGGTGAGTCGGACGGACCCCTCGCGACAGATGGGAGCGACAAGCGCAAACAACTCAGCGGCGGAGCAAGGGGACGCCGCCGATTCACCAACGTTGACACTGCAACGTAAGGTGGTCAAACTACCGGGCTTACGCCATGCCGTCAATCTGGTCTTGATGGGCCCACAGGTCGAGAACCCTCGTCCAGGAGTGCGGCATTCCCCTCTCGTCGCATCGATCGCATCACCAGCGCCTCGTCACCCACTGTTCGCTTCAGTGCCGGTGATCAAAGTCCCGTTTCGGCGGGTGGGTTTTCTGCTCGGCCTGGTGGCGACGCTCGGCTGGACCTCTGCGGTTCTGGCTCAGCAGCCGATGCAGCGGGTAATTCGACAACTCAGCTTCGAGGGGAATCAGGCGATCAGTGATGAGATTCTGGCCGCCGCAATCGTCACGACCAATTCCAGCTGGTTTGCCCGCGCCTTCCTTTTCCGCTCGTTCGGATTCCTGGGGACCAAGCGGTTCTTCGATGAGGAAGAGTTCCGGCGGGACGTCGTCCGGCTGGGCGTGCTATACAAGCGGAGCGGCTACCCCGATGTGGTGGTGGATACGCTGGTGCGTCGGACGCCGGAGGATGTGCACATCACCTTCCGGGTCACCGAGGGCGATCCTATCCGGGTCACCAGCATGACCACAAACGGCCTGGATTCGCTGCCGCCCAGGCTGCGTCGCTCCGTGCTGCTCGACCTCCCACTCCAGGTGGGCGATCCGTTCAACCGTTTCGATATGCAGGCCAGCGCCGATTCGGTGATCCGGCGACTCCGAGACCGTGGCTATCCGGCCGCCGCGGTATTCACCGCCTTTGAGTCGAACCGGCAGGCCAAGACCGCGTCGGTAACACTGGACGCGGAACCGGGTACCCGAGCGGTCATCGGACGGGTCGAGGTCATCGGAACGAAGCGAGTCGACACCGCCGTAGTCCGGCAGCTCCTGGTCGCCCGCAGCGGCCGGCGCTACTCCCAGGAGGAGCTGTTCGAAAGCCAGCGGAATCTCTACGAATCCGACCTGTTCCGCTTTGCCACGGTGAATATCGACTCGGCATCCTACCATCCGGGGGATTCTACAGTTCCTCTGGTGGTGCAGGTGAACGAGAGCAAACCGCACCGAGTTCAGAGTGGAATGGGTTATGCAACCTATGACTGCTTCCGCGGCTCGCTCGGATGGACCACTCGTGATTTCCTGGGCGCCGGCCGCATTCTCGATCTGACCACCCGGGTCTCGAAGGTAGGAGTGGGCGATCCCGTGGACTGGGGCCTCGACCAGAACATCTGCCGGACATCGCGCGAGGATTAGGTGGGGTCGGCGAAGGTGAACTATTACCTGGGGGCCTCGATCCGACGGCCGGCATTTCTCTCGCCCAACAACGCCATCACCGTTTCGCTGTTCGCCGAGCGCCGATCGGAGTACAAGGTGTACCTGCGGCAGGAAACCGGCGCCAGTGTGGCGCTCACCCGCACCACCCCGCGGCGGCGGAATCCGCTCTCGCTTACCTATACCATCTCCTACGGAAGAACCGAGGCGAGTGCGCTCAGCTTTTGCGGGGTGTTCGGCGCCTGCACCGCCGACGTGGTGGAACCCCTGCGGAAGAGCCTGCCTCTCGCCACGCTGACCGCGCTGGCGACCTTTCCGCGGATCAACAGCCCGATCGATCCTTCTCGCGGACGCATCGGATCGGTGGAGGTCACCTACAGCTCCAAGTACATCGGCTCGTCCAGCTCACAGCAGTTCACCCGGATTGCGGGCGGAATGTCCTGGTACCGCCCCCTCTCTCGTGATGCCGTGCTGAGCTGGCGGGTCAGAGGCGGGCTCATCTTCTCACCCACCCTCGAGGTGGGCAACGTTTCCGGGGCGTTCATTCCACCGGACCAGCGGTTCTATGCCGGAGGGCCTAACGACGTTCGGGGATACCAGCGTAATGAGCTGGGGCCGGTGGTCTATGTGGTGCCGGTTGCGGGGATTCGCGGAGATACCATTGTCGCCGACTCGGTTAGCGTGGCGGCCACCGGGGGAAATACCTTTGCCCTGGGTAACGTCGAGGTTCGGCTGCCTTCACCCATCTTCAGCTCGCGGCTGAGATTTGCGGGCTTTGTCGATGCCGGAATGGTCTGGCAGCGGGAGGGCCCGCCTTCCGAGCGGAAGCTCCGGTTAACACCGGGAGTCGGCATCCGCATTGCCACCCCACTGGGACCCGCGCGTCTCGACGTGGCGTACAACCCCTATCAGCTCCAGCCGGGCACGCTGTTCCAGGCGGATTCCTCGGGCAATCTCACCCCTGTCCCTGGCCAAGGCGCCTACGTGCTGCCTCGCGACCACAAGTACACGATTCATATCGCGGTGGGGCAACCCTTCTGATGCGGCGCCAGCTCGCGCGCTTCCTTTTCGTGTTCGTCATTGGCTCCGTGGCCATGGTGCTCGGGGTGGTCACGTCGATGACGCTTACGCCGCCGGGACGGGACCTCCTGGCCCGCACGGTCTCCCGCCTGTTGGACCGGATCGTGATCGGTTCGGTGAAGGTCGGCTCCATATCCGGCTCCTTTATCTACGATCTCACCCTGGAAAACCTGATCGTGCGCGATACCAGCGGAGTGCTGCTGGCCAACCTGCCCCGGGCCCGCGTGAGCTATCGGCTGCCCAATCTGATTGCCGGGCAGGTGGTCCTCAGCGGCATCCAGCTGGAGAGCCCGACCATTCAGCTGATCAAGCACCGCAACGGCCGCATGAACTATGAGGAGGTGCTCGGCATCGGGAAGGGTTCGAAGGGGGGTAAGTCGCCACTGGTCGAGTTCCACAACGTCCGGATGACGGAGGGCACCCTTCGGATCGCGTTGCCCTGGAACCCTCCCCGGACCGCCATCACCGAGATCAGCGTGGATTCCGCCGTGCGGGCCGAGCGAGCCAAGCCCGGGCGATTGATCGAAGACACGCCCGAAGGTCGGAGGCGGGTGATCCAGCTTTCCGACCTGGCCACCAGGATCTCCCGACTTCGCATTGCCACACCGGACCGCCAGCCATTCACCATAGATCTGGATTCACTGGCCACCCGGGTGAACGATCCGGGGGTGACCGTGCGCGACGCAGTAGGCCGGATCCGGATCCGGGGCGACAGTGCCGTCTTCAGTTTCAGTACCGGCGCGCTGCCCGACACCAGGTTTTCCGGCGGCGGCGCGGTGACCTGGCCCCGCGATACCATTCTGTTCGACTTTCAGGTGATCTCGCCCCACGTCAATCTCGTGGACCTCCGCTGGGTCTCGCCGGGCTTCCCGGCCATGACGGGCCGCGGCGTGCTGGCCGCGCGGTCCGAGACCGGAGCCAGGACGGCCTACGATCTCCGCGATCTGCATCTGCGCGGCCCGCTGGGGCAGGTGGATGGCGAGTTGGTGACCATCACCGACAAGCGCCGCGGTCTCGGCCTGCGCGACATGAATCTCCGGCTGACCGAGCTCGACCTGGACGCCGCCCGGCCCTTTCTGGACACGCTTCCGTTTGCCGGCACAGTAACTGGGAAGCTGGCAGGATCCGGCTTCCTGAACGCCCTGGACCTGAGCCTGGAATGGGCCTTCCGGGACGCGACGGTGCCGGGGCATCCACTGACGACCATCTCCGGCGATGGCGGCGTTGGCACTTCGCCGGATAGCGGGCTGACGTTCACCAACTTCGAGGTCAGGCAATCCGACATCGACCTGCGCACCGTCCGCCGGGTGGCCCCGGCCGTCATCCTGCCGGGCAGGGTCATTGCGGTGGGCACTCTCAACGGCCCGTTGCATAACGTGGTGTTCAACGGCACGGCGCAGCATCAGGACGAAGACCGTCCGGCCAGCCTCCTGGAAGGGACGGTCCATCTGGACACGCGCTTCGAGGTTCTGGGACTCGGCACCGACGTGAGCCTGGACCCTCTGTCCTTTGAAGGAATCCGGCGGGCCTTCCCTTCGATGAAGAGTCGAGGGGAGGTGCGAGGACGTTTTCGCAGTCAGGGCAACCTCGAGCGCCTGCTCGTGGATGCGGCGCTCTCCGGGCAGATCGGAACCATCGAGGCTCAGGGCTATGCCACCGTCCGCCCCCCAACCTGGGGAGCCGAAGGGCTGCATCTGAGCTTCACGAATCTGGATCTGGCATCGCTGACAGGCCGGCGGATTCCTTCCCGGCTCAACGGAGAGCTCACGATCACCGGGAGGAGCGACACGCTGCACGCTCCGGAAGGAGACCTCCGGCTCGCGCTCTCCTCCAGCAGGGTGCGCGAGTGGACTCTCGACAGCGTCAACGCCACCGTCGGCGTCCACGACAGCGTGATTCGCCTGGACACAGCGTATGCCCTTTGGAAGGGTGCCCGAGTTGGGGGCAGCGGTACACTCGGGTGGACCGCTCCTCATAACGGCCGCATGGCATTCAGCCTGGCCGCTGATAGCCTGATCGCCTTCGATTCGTTACTCCTGGCCGTTACCGGCCAAACCCGCGGCAGCTCCCCGGACAGTCGGCCACTCGGCGGGACCGCTCAAGCGCAGGTGGAGTTGGCCGGCAGCCTCGATACCCTGGAGATGAGCGGAAATCTGCTGGTGCAGAAGCTCGAGTGGCAGCGAATCGCCTCACCTCGCGTCACTGGAACGTTCAACTGGATCGGCGGCCAACGGCCGCAGCTTACCGCATCGGTGGGATCCGATTCGGTCACTGCCGACAAGTGGGTGCTCCACGGGCTCGGCACTCAGGTAAGCGGCTGGGCTGATTCGCTGGAGTGGAGAGCGGGTTCAGGAATCGGAAGCGATTCCCGGCTCGACGGCACGGGCCGGTGGTGGCGGCACGAGGCCACCCAGGTAGCGATGTTCGACAGCCTCGCCTTCACCCTGCCGGTGCACACCTATCGCCTGGACGAAAGTTTTGCGGTCACCCTGAGCGATTCGGCGCCGGCCATCAGTCCGGTAACGCTACGCGCCACCGATGGCTCCGGCATCGTTCAGCTGGGAGGGCGCGTGCCCGGCAACTCGGAGGGCTCGCTGGCGCTGAGCATTCTGGGGCTGGATCTGCACGACATCTACGGAGTACTGCAGCGCGACACCGCCGCGATTGGCGGACTGGTTGGCCTGGATGTGCGTCTGGGGGGAACCGCGCAGGCCCCCACCCTCCGAGGGACCACTACCCTGAACGGGGGAAGGTTCGGGGATTTCCAGGCGCCCTTCGTGCAGGGCGTGGTGAATTACGCCGACCGGAAAGTCGAAGCCAACCTGCTGCTCTGGAGGACCGGCGAAAACGTTCTCCAGATCGAGACCAAGCTTCCCTTGGACCTGGCGATGAAAGGTGCGGGCCAGCGCCGGGTGCCCGGTCCACTGAGCGTCCACGCCCGCGGCGACAGCGTGGACCTCGGGATCCTCGAAGCGCTGACGCCCGCGGTGAATCGAGTGAGGGGCCTGCTGGCGGTGGATATGAATGTCGGTGGAACCTGGGAGAAGCCCGAGTTTGCCGGTGGACTCCAGATCAGAAACGGGGCCATGTCCCTCCCGGGGCTGGGCGTCCGCTATGATGGCCTGCAAGGGCGAGCTCGCTTCGAGGGCGGCTCACTGGTAATTGACACGCTCTCGCTGAGGAGTGGCGGTACCCTGACCATAACCGGCGCAGTGCAGCTGGCAGACTTCTCGCGCCCGGAGCTCGATCTGGCGTTCCAGGCGGAAGCCTTCCGGGCACTGGACGTCAGAAACTTTCTCACCTTCACGGGCACCGGCCGTCTGGGGCTTCGCGGGCCCGTGTTTCAAGCCACCCTGGGTGGCGACCTGGCCGCCAACAGCGGAGTCCTCTACTTCGCCGATCTGGTCAGCAAGCGCATCATCGACCTGGAAGATCCGACCATCGCCGACCTGGTCGATACCACACTGCTGCGCAGCCAGAATCTGAGCATTGCCGCCAAGTTCCAGAACCGGTTTCTGGACTCCTCGACGATTCAGAACCTGCGGGTGGTGCTGGGCTCCGATGTGTGGCTTCGGTCGAACGAGGCGAACATTCAGCTCGGCGGTGAAGTCCGGCTGAGCAAGACAGAAAAGACCTACACGCCTTCAGGCACCCTGGACGCGCTGCGGGGCAGCTACACCCTCCACATCGGACCCATCACCCGAGACTTCACGGTGGACCGGGGATCGGTTCGATACTTCGGCGATCTCAATGCCGGCCTGGACATTCGGGCAACCCACGTCGTCCGCGCCGTCCGGGGTGAGGAAGTCCCGGTGATTGCCAACATCTCGGGGACGCTGTATGCCCCGAAGGTGACGCTGGAAAGCACCTTCAGTCCCCCGATCTCGGAAACCGACCTGGTCTCCTACCTGGTCACCGGATATCCCGCCAACGAGGCTGCTCGCCTGGGGCAGACCGACTACCTCCAGACCGGGTTGTCCTATTTCTCCAGCGCCCTGTCGAGTGAGCTGGAGCGCGCGCTGATCCAGGATCTGGGCGTGCCGCTCGACCTGATCGAGATCCGGCCGGGTGTGGCGCATGGCCGCGGGGTTCAGTCGCTCACCCAGCTGGCTGCGGGGTGGCAGCTCGGCAGCAAGACCTTCCTGACCCTGAACGCAGGTTTCTGTCCCGAGAATCTCGGCCAGTTCAGCTACAACAATCTGGGCGCGAGCCTGGAATTCCGGTTCAGCCGGGAATGGAGTCTACAGACCAGTGTGGAGCCCACTCTGACGTCCTGTCGCAAGGACTTCGGGATCCTCTCCACGAATACCTATCAGATCGGCTCCGATGTTAAATGGGAACGGGAGTTCTGATGTGACCCGTTCGTTGCTCATCGCCAATCCGGCCGCGGCGCGCACCGCGCGGGTCAGCACCGACCTGGTAGCAAACACGCTGAGGCGGGGCGGCTGGGAAGTCGAGGTGCTCGCCACCACCGGTCCGGGCCACGCGAGAGAGCTCGCCGAATATGGCGTGGCCAACAAGGTGGACGTCGTTGCGGTGTTCGGGGGGGATGGCACCACCATGCAGGCGGCTGCCGCGCTGGTGGGGACTGATGTGCCGCTGGGCGTCATTCCTGGTGGGACAGGAAATCTTCTCGCCGGCAACCTGCGCATCCCCCCGTCCCCCGCCCGCGCGGCCCGGGCACTCCTGAGCGCCCGGCCTCATCTGCTGGATCTGGGCCGCATGGAGCGCCCCGGCGGGTACCAGTACTTCGCTGTCGCCTGCGGAGCCGGATACGACGCCCGGGTCATGGCCGCAACCCTGGCCCAGCATAAGCGTCGCTGGGGAATGGGCGCCTACGTTGCCACCAGTCTCCGGCTCATTGCCAATATTCAGAGCAGCCTGCACGTGATCACCATCGATGGCGTAAGGTACGAAGTGCACGCCGCTATGGTGTTGGTGGCCAACTGCGGCGAGGTCATTCCCCGGGTGGTTCGGCTCGGACCGGGCATTACTCCCACCGACGGCCTGCTCGATGTCGTGGTCGTCCGAGCCGACAGTTTGCCGCAGAGCCTGCGGGTGGTCTGGGACCTCCTTCGCATCGGCCCGGCGATGCTGGGAGACGCCACCTCCCTGGGCCACGCCCGGGGCCGGGAAATTCAGGTAGAGGCGGAAGAAGTCCAGCCGGTTCAACTGGATGGCGAGCCTGGGGGTGAGACACCCTTTACCGCGAGCGTCGTTCCGGGGGCCATCCGGATCTTGGTTCCCTCCCGCAGCAAGGCCATGGCGTAGCCATCGCGAGTGACTAATTTTTGGGGGGCTCCACCCCTCAGCCTCGGGAATTCATCATGGCCGGCTCGGTCTTGCTGATCGATGACGATGTCGATGTTCTACGCAGCATAGGGAACTACTTCGAGCGCTTCGGCTATGAAGTAACGCGGGAGCTTAGCGGCGAGGCCGGACTCGCCACCTTCGATCGTCTGCGTCCAGAAGTTGTCATCCTGGATCTGGGGTTGCCCGGAATGGACGGAATGGAGGTGCTGGAGCACCTGCGCCAGCGGGACGCCTCAGTGATCCTCCTGACCGGGCAGACCGACGTGGCCACCGCCGTTCGCGCCATGCAGATGGGTGCCGAAAACTTCCTGACCAAACCGGTGGATATGGAGCACCTCGCCGCCGCCACTGCCCGGGTGGCCGACAAGGCGCGGCTCCGCCGAATCAATGAAGCCTTGCTGGTACAGAGCGCCCCGGGCCATGGGCTCGATTCCCTGGGTGCCTCCTCGGGCATGCAGGACTTCGCCCATCAGGTGGCTCTGCTGGCCCAGAGCGAGCGGACAACGGTGCTCCTCAATGGTGAGAGTGGAACCGGCAAGGGCTGGGTGGCCCGGATGATCCACGACCTCAGCCCGCGTTCCAAGGCCCCGTTCGTGGAGGTGAACTGCGCGGGACTCAACGCCACCTTTCTCGATTCCGAGCTGTTTGGTCATGAAAAGGGCGCGTTTACCGACGCCAAAGACCGCAAGCAGGGTCTCTTCGAGATTGCAGACCGGGGAACCATTTTTCTGGACGAGATCGGTGACTTGGCCCCCGAGTTACAGCCAAAGCTGTTGAAGGTCCTGGAAACGAAGACCTTTCGCCGTCTCGGCGGCACTCGCGAGATCACGGTGGACGTGCGCCTGGTTGCAGCCACCAACAAGAATCTTCAAGCCGAAGTCGAAACCGCGGCTTTTCGCGAAGACCTTTACTATCGCCTCAGCGTCATGCCGTTAACGCTTCCGGCGGTGCGGGATCGGTCCCGGGAGGACCGGCTCGCGCTGCTGACCAGAATCATGGGGGACTTGCAGTCGGAGCTGCCCGAGGGCCCTGGCGCCCTGTCGAGTGAAGTGCTGGAGCGGCTGCTGGCGTATCCCTGGCCCGGAAACGTTCGGGAAATGCGCAACGTCCTGGAGCGGGCACTTATCCTGGGGCGGGGGCAGCCGGCCGTGAGCGTGGAGCACCTACCGGGAGAGTTCCGGGCCCGGCCAGGACTGGGAGATCGGCGGCACACGCCGCTCAGTCTCGAAGACCTCGAGCGCCAGCACATCGAGCGCACGCTCAAGCACCACGCAGGCAACCGGACGCGCGCGGCTGTCGAGCTTGGCATCTCGCGGGCGACGCTGATCAACAAGATCAAACGCTACAACATCACCGCCTAGAGTCCCCATGCCCGAGCTCAACGAACACGACGCGATGACCTGTCGCGCTTGCGGCCGGGAGGAGCGCGCCTCCGAGGGGTATCCCTGCGCCAACTGCGGCACCTTCATCTGCCTGATCTGCAATTTTCGCGGAGTTACGCTGTGTCAGGATTGCGCCAAGCAGGCGCCCCCGGAAAAGCGCGCATGAGAACGCTTCCGTGCCCGCGGTCATAGCTCGCGCCGCGCTGGCGCCCGTGTTGGCAAATCCGACCGCGCGAGCCGAGCAGGTCACTCAGCTCGTCCTGGGTGAGACTGCAACTCTGCTGGAGCGGACCGGCGAATGGAGACGGGTCCGGACCGACGCAGACGCCTACGACGGCTGGATCCATACTGGGATATCTGTCCGAAGTGGAGGATCCGGCTGCCGAGGAGTGGCGCTCCCAGGTAAACGCCTGGAGTGAGGGCGCCACGGTTCGGGTCGGCGGCGCCGCCCTGCCGATTCCATTGCGCGCCCGGCTCACCCTGGATCGCGATGTCGTTCGCCTTCCCGATGGCAGACAGGGACGGGTCGTGGCTGGCTGCATCCGAGAGCTGCAGGAGAGCATATCCGGCGCCCGGGCCAAGGCGCCGGAGCGATGGGCGTTCGAGCATTTCTGGGGCAGTCCCTACCAGTGGGGCGGAGTCACGCCCTGGGGGGTCGATTGCTCCGGCCTGGTTCAGACCACCTTTGCCGCCCGAGGCGTAAGCCTGCCGCGCGATTCGGCCCAGCAGGTCACTAGCGGAACATCGGTTTCACTTGACTCCGTTCGTCCGGGTGACTTGCTGTTCTTCCGGGGCGAGTCCACTGCCTCCATTACTCACGTGGCCTTTGCCGGCGAGGCTGACACTCTGGTGCATTCCACGCTTTCCTGCGGTGGTATGGTGGTAGAGCCCTGGCTTCCCGGGAGCCGGGCGGCGCCGCTCCGCGAACGGCTCGTCGCGGTGCGGCGCCTGGAGGAGAGGTGAGTGGGCTGATGCCGGCTAGGAAGCTGGTCCTGTTTGACATCGACGGCACCATTCTGTTGAGCTCAGGCGCTGGACGCCGCGCCATCGTGAGCGCGATTGCCGAACACATCGGCGACACCGGTTCCCTGGGCAATATCCCGTTCGGCGGCAAGACCGATCCGCAGATCGTGACCGAGCTGCTCGCCGCTGCGGGACACCGCGAGCCGCCGACGCCTGACCGGGTCGACGGGATCTGCCGGCGTTATGTCGAGCTGTTGGCCGATGAGCTGGACCGGCCCACCACTCGGACCCACGTCATGCCTGGCGTTCACCAGTTACTCGACCGACTCGAGTCGGAGCAGGGTGTCGTGCTTGGGCTTCTTACCGGGAATCTTCTGCAGGGCGCCCAACTGAAGCTCCGCGCCGCGGGTATCGATCCTCGCAGATTTCAGGTCGGAGCCTATGGCTCGGACGCGGCACATCGGCCCGACTTGCCACCCATTGCCGCCCGCCGGGCCGCGCGCTACTTCGAGCGGGAGCCCCGAGGAGAGGCGGTCGTCATCATCGGTGATACCCCGGCCGACATTGCTTGCGGCAACTGCATCGAGGCCAGAGCCATTGCGGTCGCCACTGGAGACTATTCCGTAGCCGATCTGCACGCCTGCGGACCCCACGTGGTTTTCGAGGATTTGGCCGACACCGAAAGCGTGCTGCATTCCATCCTCGCCTGAGCCCAGGCCACTGTGGTGACCCAACCTCCCGCCTCAACTGAAACCTGGACCGTGCCCGAGCTGGGCCCATCGCTGGGCCGGCTGAGCGACCCGCCTTCCACCCCGGATTACTCCGGGGCGCTCGGCGTCGTGCTCGAGGACATTCGACTGGGGCTGGTCAGCGGAATTTTCGACATGGCCGGGGCCGCCCGGTCGTTCATGGCGGCGGGCGACCGCCAGGGTGCCATAGCCTCGCTCAGTCGGGTTAGCTGGCTGGATCGCTGGGAGACGCGCAGTTGCCGCCTGCGCCCAGCGGCTGGCCGACGTGGTGAACGCTCGCATGCGTGCGGCCGCCATCGAGTCCCGGCTTCCCGAGCGGCGGCTGCAGCCATTGTTGCTGACCCCCGAGGACATTCGGGCGATCGGCTCGCGCCTCGGCAGTGGGGGCGCCGGCTTCGTGAGCGCGCTCGACGCACTGGAGCAGACCGTGCCGGCCGCCGCCGCGTCGGGCGCTCGCGGGCGTCTGGGACAGGAGGAATGGCAAATCGCGCTCGCGACGGCGGCGCGTCGGCTCGAATCCGCCTGGCTGGCGCTGTCCGAATCGGCCCGGAGAGAGCAGGAGCGCTGGAGGCAGGACATCGAACGAGTGAGAACCTGGAAGCGGCCGACCTGGCCACTCTGGCTGGCTACGGCTCTGCTTCTGCTGCTGCTCGGCTATCTCGGATTGGTGTTGGGCGGCTACCTGCCTGTGCCCGGGCCGCTGCAGGGTTTGGCCGAGCTGTGGTGGAATTACCTGTGACCTTCGTCGGAGTCGGCATCGACCTGGTGGATCTTCAACGGGTCAGGGACCTTTTCGCTGACAAGGGCGAGCAGGCCATGGCCAGGTTCTTCTCCGAGCATGAGCGCCAGTATCTGGCGAGTCGCCCCGACGCGACCGGACACGCGGCGGCTCGGATCGCGGCCAAGGAGGCCGTGTACAAGGCCATGCAGTCCCTGCCCGGCGCGAGGGGCGTCGGCTGGCGGGAGATCGAGGTATCTCGGGACGCTGAAGGACGTCCGGCCATTCGCCTTCACGGGCTAGCCGCGCGCATTTCTCAGGAGCAGCGGCGGACTCGCGATCAAGATCTCGCTCACCCATTCGGCCCTATCAGCCGGCGCCATTGCTATCGTGGAGGCCCCCTAGGGCGGCTCACTTTCAATTCCGACCTTCTTACTCTAGTTTAATTCAGCGTTTTCAAACTGGATGAAAATGATTCTCAGCGCGGCCGCCTTGGTTGCGTCCACCCTTGTCGCTCCACTCCAAGCTCCCGATTCCACGCCCGACGTGGCGCCTGCTGTTCGCCGAGTCGCGGCTACGGCGCAACTGGCCGTCACAGGAATACCGAGTTGGGATCGTCAACGGCCGGATCGTGTCTCAGGCCGAAGTGGACGAAGCTCGGCTGTTCCTCCAGGAGTCTCGGCGATCCGCGGCCCTGCTTGCCCGCCAAATTCCGCCTCCCGCACTATCAGCCGTATCGATT
This sequence comes from uncultured Gemmatimonadales bacterium, assembly GCA_963842945.1. Classification (GTDB taxonomy): domain Bacteria; phylum Gemmatimonadota; class Gemmatimonadetes; order Gemmatimonadales; family GWC2-71-9; genus CAVVWJ01. The sequence goes on along the minus strand of CAWJIM010000023.1, from coordinate 478,269 downwards.
CGCTGATAGCCCTCGTGAGTCTGCTGGCTCTCCGGATTCGCTGGACGCCCGCGTAAGCCGGCTTGACAGCTCGCTTCGCCCCGCTCGGCGTCCCACTCGATCAGGTTCCACCTGAGGCGCCGTCGCTGGCACGGGGCGCCGAGGTCTTCCGGACCAACTGCGCCTCCTGTCACGGAGACCTTGGCCGCGGCGATGGGCCACTGGCAAAAGGGATGGATCCCAAACCCGCCGACCTCGTCGGATGCGCGCCGCGCTCCGAGATCAATCGCCCCTGGATTATTACCGCCGAGTGAGCATCGGCGTCGTCGGGACGGCCATGCCGGCCTTCGAGACCCGGTTGTCGGCAGAGGACCGCTGGGCCGTTGCACTCTATGCCAGTGTACTTCGCCTGCCCCAACGACTCGGGGAGCGTTCCCCCCGCGCTTCAGTCCTTTGGAAGTACCGGCCGCATGTCCGATACCCAGTTGCTCGCCGCTCTGGGGCAGCGGAATGACGGAGCAACCGGTCTCGCCAGGGTTGCAGCCGTCCGTCGATTTCGGGCGGATGCGCACCGCCGCTGCCGATGCCCGGGTTTTCACCGAGGTGCGAGCCCAGATTGAATCGGTTTATGCCCTGGCTCGGACCGGTGACACCTCGGCGAGCACACGGGCCTTCGACGCGTACATGACGTTCGAGCAGGTGGAGCGGTCGGTCCGAGCCAAGAATCCCGGGCTGGCCGCAGACCTGGAGGCCGGATTTGCGTCGCTGCGTACCCGAGTGGCCGGAGGAGCCACCGGCGCGGAGCTGGACCGAATTCGCCGGCAGCTCGACGCCGATCTGGAGAACGCCGAGCGGACACTGGCCGACCAGCCGTCCGCACGTAAACCTGTTCGTACAATCGTTTGTCATTCTGCTGCGGGAAGGCTTCGAGGCAATTCTGCTGGTGGGCGCCCTGATGACCTTTCTGGCCAAGATGGGAGCGGCCCATCGCAAGCGCGACATTCACATCGGAGTCGGTGCCGCGGCCGCGGCCAGCCTGCTCACCGCGTTTGCGCTGGAGACCATCTTTCACCTGACCTCCGCCAAACGAGAGGCGCTGGAGGGCCTGACCATGGCCCTCGCTACCGTGGTGCTCTTCTATGTGAGCTACTGGCTGCTCTCGAAAATGGAGGTGGCCAAGTGGAACCACTTCGTGAAGAGCAAGGTGCAGGACGCGCTCACGAGCGGCTCCGGTCTGGCGCTCGCGTCGGCGGCGTTTCTGGCGGTGTACCGCGAGGGCTTCGAGACCGTGCTCTTCTACAAGGCTCTGTTCGTGACTGGCGGCTCACCTGCCGCCACCATGCCGATCCTGGCCGGCATCCTGCTCGGGTCACTGGTCATGGTCGGTGGTTTACCTGGCCATCAACCGGTTCGGCCTGCGGCTTCCGTTGAAGCCCTTCTTCGGGGTGACCAGCGCATTCCTGTACTACATGGCATTTGTTTTTGCCGGGAAAGCTGTGGCCGAGCTACAGGAGGGGGGCTGATCTCGACCACCATCGTCGTTGGTGCGCCCCGAGCTCCCTGCGCTGGGTATCTACCCCACCGTCGAGTCGCTGCTGGCGCAGGGGGTCCTGGTCGCTCTTCTCATCCTGGCCCTTGCCTGGACCTTTCTCATAGAGCCCCGTCGTCGCCATCGGGCTGGATCACCGCCACCCGAGCCGCTCCGCCGGGAACCGCCGCTAGCGATCCCTGCCCCTGTTCCCCCGGAGGCAAGCCGGGAGCTGCTCCGCTCTCTCGAGCGGATGGAGGCGGACTTGAGCGAGATGCGCTCCGAAGTCGAGCGGATGAAGGGAAACCTCACCGACGCGCCTGAGTCGCGCTCTCGCAAGAGCTGAGTGGAGTTCACCACCGCTGATCTGTGCGATGGCTACCCTGAGCTGGTGCAGGTTGCCCAGCCGGAGTTTCGGGAGTATGGCGGCCTGGCGAAGTTCAGCGGCCCGATCGAGACCCTGAGCGTATTTGAGGACAATGCGCTCGTTCGGCAGATCCTGGAGACCGCTGGAGGGGGGCGAGTCCTCGTAATCGACGGTGGCGGCTCGCGTCGTTGCGCGCTCGTGGGGGGACGGCTTGCCGGCGTGGCTTACGCGAACGGCTGGGCGGGACTGGTCATCAATGGCAGCGTACGGGACTCGGCGGAGCTGAGTCAAATCCCGGTCGGAATACGGGCCCTCAACAGCGTACCGCTCCGGAGCGGCAAACAGGGAACCGGCACCCGAGGAACCCCGCTTACCTTTGCTGGAGTGGCATTTCTCCCTGGCTCGTTTCTTTATGCAGACGGCGACGGGATTATTGTAGCCCAGCGAGATCTGCTAGCCTGACGCCTCGCGGAGCAAATGCAAACGGCCCGTCAGATGACGGGCCGTTTGCGTAAGTGAGTGGTAGATCGCCCCCTGAGTTTACGGAGACGGGCCGAAGTGCCCGCTCCACCCTTCTTCGACCTACCACTTTCGTGTGAAGCCCTTGGGCTTCCCGGGCATTAGTAAAGCAAGGCTAGTGCCATTTGGCTCATCTGGGCTAAGCAACGACGCCTGAGTTACTTAGCGGGGAAGATGGGAAGGTGCTGGAGTGCAAAAAGTCGTAAAGATGCTGTACGGAAATTCGAGGAATGGACTAAGCTGTCTGTGCTTACGTGCTTGTGCAGGCGACTAGATCTTTGACGGCGGGGGCTTCCTGCCAGTTTCCAGATAGAAGCCGGGCAGCGGGCCCTCTCGTGTTCTCCAAAGCGTTAGCAGGCTTCCTCCGATAGCCACCAGAATCACGCTGGTCAGCTGAGCCAGGGTGAAGGGTCCCAGAAAACGATCGTCCTTGGCCCGCACGATCTCGACCAGGAAGCGCTCCACTCCCGCAAAGACCAGGTATAAGCCGAAAAGCCAGCCGACCGGCTTGCCCTGCTTCCGCAGGACCCACAAGACGCCAAAGGCCAGCAGCATGGCCGCCACTTCGTACAGCTGAGTCGGATGGACGGCCAGGACCGTGGAGGGGTCGGTGCCCGCCGGAATCGGCACTCCAAAGAGCTGGTGCAGATTTCCGGCAGTCGACGGCGGCAGCCCCTCGGGGAAGCGCACCGCCCAGGGGAGATTGCTAGGTCTTCCGTAGTCGTCGTTCACCAGAAAACACCCTACCCGGCCGAGCGCGTACGCCGCCGCCAATGCTGGAGCTGCGACCTGCATGGTCCATCGCAGGGGCACCTTCAAGCGCCAGCCATTCAGCATCACCGCGAGAGCTCCGCCGATGAACCCGCCATACCATACGAGTCCACCCCGGGAGAACAGGGCGCCGGGGTCTCGGGTGAGCGCGACATACCAGAGTTTCGCACCGATGATTCCCCCGATGACGGCGGCGGCCACAATGTCAGCGGCATACTCCTCCCGGAGTTGACGCTCTCGAAGCTGGCGGGCGATCAGCCAGCCCCCCATCAGAAAGGCCACCATCAGCATCAGCCCGTACCCCGTGACCTCGAGCGGGCCCAGGTGGATGATGAACGGGTGGATGGTCATGTGACGGATCCAGGTAAGTGGAAGGCCAAGCCAGGGAGTGGCAGATCGTCCCGAGGCTCGAGATCGAGGCCGCTCCGCTCGCCCCGGGCAAGCCTCCAGGCTCCCGCAGCGGCGATCATGGCGGCATTGTCGGTGTTGAGCCGCGGTGAAGCTACGCTGACCCGGGCTTGTCCCGCCAGTCGCGCTCGCAGTTGGGCTACCAGAGCGCGATTGCAGGCGACGCCGCCTCCGACCATAGCTCGGCCGTACCCACTCGCCTCGACCGCATGCGCCGTCTTGGCGACGAGTACCTGGATGGCAGCATCCTGAAATCCTCGTGCGACATCGGCCGGATTGGGTGGGGAAGTGGAGTGATTGCCGCTGGCGTCGCCCCGAACGGTCCGGAGCACTGCCGTCTTCAGGCCGCTGAAGGAGAAGGCGTAGCGGTTAGCGCCCTCGCGATCGAGCTCCTGCAGCATGGGACTGGGAAAGCGGAAGCGGCCGGGCTGCCCTTCCCGGGCCAGGCGTTCGATCGCTGCTCCTCCCGGATAGCCCAGCCCCAAGAGGTTGGCCACTTTGTCGAATGCCTCACCCGCGGCATCGTCGAGAGTCTGTCCCAGCAGGCGGTATTCTCCCCACTGGGGAACGTCGAGCAGCATGGTATGGCCGCCACTCACCAACAGTCCGATAAATGGAGGCTCGAACTCCGGATCTTCCAGGGTGGGCGCGAAGAGGTGTCCCTCCAGGTGATTGACCCCGATCAGCGGGCGATCGACACTGAATGCCAGCGTCTTGCCGTACATCACTCCGACCAGGAGAGCCCCCACCAATCCGGGACCGGCGGTTACGGCGATGCCATCCAGGTCCGGAAAGCCAAGACCGGCTTCTCTCAGCGCCTGCTCGACCACGGATCCGATGGCCTGCACGTGCGCGCGGCTGGCCAGCTCGGGAACGACCCCGCCGAAGATGCGATGGACATCTTGAGAGAGGATGATCAGGGAAGCCAGGGAGGAAACACCGTTCTCCCAACGGACCACCGAAGCGGAGGTCTCGTCGCAGGAGGTCTCGATGCCGAGTACCAGCTGGGCCATTCTATTGCCCAGTCTCGTCGAGGAGTCGCGTGATCAGCGTGCGATTCACCGGCGAGTTCCAATCGTGGGCGCCGATCACGCGCTTCACAATCACGCCGTCCCGATTGAGCAGAAAGCTCTCCGGAACCCCCGTGGTCTGATAGATCTGCTGCACCTTGGTGCTCCGATCCTGGAGCAGGTCGAAGGTTAGGCCAAGGTCCTGGCCAAAGGCCCGGACATCCTCGGGTGGCCCCTCGTCGACGCTCACGGCGGCAATCCTGAATCCATGAGGAGCGAGTGAACTGTACAGCCGCTCCATGGCGGGCATCTCGATCCTGCAGGGCTCACACCAGGTGGCCCACACGTTGACCAGGGTGACTGCTCCCCGGTAACGGCTTCGGAGACTGACCGAATCGCCGGTGGCGAGGTCTACGGCGCGAAAGTCTGGCGCCCTGGCCCCCACCGCAACCTGCTCCATGTTAGGACCGTATCTCGTCAGGATGGTCGCGCCGATGGCCAGACTACTCACGACCAGACCCACCAGCAGCCAGGGGCGAGTCATGGAGCTAAACCCGAACCGCACATTGCCGCTTCAGCTCGCGTACGGCCTGGGCCGGATCGGAGCTCCCGAACACGGCCGTACCCGCGACGAACGTATCGGCTCCAGCGCTCCACGCCTCCGCAATCGTCTCGGACGTGATCCCGCCGTCCACTTCCAGCAAGGCACGGCTGCCGCGTTGATCCAGCAGACCGCGCACCCGCCGGATTTTCTCGGTGGAGTGCGGCAGGTAGCTCTGTCCCCCGTACCCGGGGTTTACCGACATGACCAGAACCAGATCGATGTCGTCCTGCAGTTCTTCCACGATGCTCACCGGCGTCGATGGGTTGAGAGCCAGCCCTGCCATCATCCCGCGCTCCCGGGCGGCGGCCAGATGCCGTTGCACGTGGACCGTGGCTTCCGGGTGAATGGTGAACACCGTGGCTCCGGCTTGGGCGAATTCAGCCAGATAATATTCCGGCCGCTCAACCATGAGATGCACATCGAGCGGCAGGTCGGTAATCTTGCGGAGGGCACGCACGATCGGTGCGCCGAAGGTCAGGTTGGGAACGAAGTGTCCATCCATGACGTCGATGTGCAGCCACTCGGCGCCGCCAGCCACGACTTGCTGCACTTCCTCTCGAAGGCGACCCAGGTCGGCGGTCAAGATGCTGGGGGCGATGATGACGCTCATGGCGAGACCGCTTCGTCGCCGCGACTGACCACCAGAGCAACCGCAGTATTCCGAGGCCGGCCGATCCCTGCAGCCGGCCGGGTGGCGAGAACCACTCCCGCCTCCCGCCCACCGGCCGTCGAATCCACGGCTCCCACCCGCACACCAGCCGCCGTCAGGATTTTGCTAGCTTGCGGCACATTGAGTCCAATCACATCGGGTACGGCCACCAGGGTGGGGCCGGTGCTCACCACTAGCTGGATCACCGTATTGGGCTCCAACACTGTGGCGGGAGGAGGATCCTGCCAGATCACGGTGCCCGATGGAAACGCATCGCTCGGACGCTCTCCTTCGATCCGGGGCCGGAAGCCGAGCTCGGTCAGCTTTTGACGGGCCTTGGTCTCCGGCATCTCCAGCACCCGCGGCAATGAGTGATTTTTGCTGAACACCGATCCGGGCGTAAGCCAGAAGGCAGAAATGCCATAGCCAACGATGAAGGTAGCCAGGATCAGCCCTATATCTCGGAGAAACCCGCGCCAGGGAGCGGACTTAAATAGCGGGACCCCTGACGTAACGTGGCGGCGGGCTCTCATCCTGATCGACGAAGACGGGCTGCATACGCCCCGTCCATGCCGTGAAGCTGCGGCAGAATCAGCAGATCGCCCTCGGGCGACAGCAGCTCGGGTGGGAAGTCCCGCGCTGCCTCCCGGCGAAAATCCCGATGCCCTCTCAGAAACTGCTCCACCTGCTCCAGATTCTCCTCCCGCTCGACTGAGCAGGTCGAGTATATCAGCAACCCGCCGGGACTCACTGTGGCCGCCGCGCTGTCGAGGAGCTCGGCTTGAAGCTCGACGACGTGTTTCAGCGCCTTCGGCGATATTCGCCACCTCGCATCGGGATGGCGGGCTACGGTGCCGGTTCCCAGGCAAGGGGCGTCAAGCAAAACGATGTCCAGGGGTCGTACCGGCGGTTGCCGAGCGTCCGCGACGATGACGTGCTCACGGCCGGTGCCGGCTCGCCGCACGTTGTCCCTGAGCCGGCGAACCCGCAGGGGATTGATGTCTCCCGAAACTACGCGGGCAGCCCGACGGCCCAATGCAATGGTCTTTCCGCCCGGAGCGGCGCAAGCATCGTATACGGTGGCACCCGGTGGTGGATCCACGAATTGCACCAGCAAAGCCTGAGCCGGATCCTGGATGACGAAGTTGCCCTCACGATATCCCGGCAGCTCGGCTGGACGGCTCCGGGTGACGACGAGACCCGCGTCGTACGGAGCAGGCTCGAATTCCAGTCCCGCGGTGTTCCAGGCTTCTGCCAGCTCTGCCAGAGATTGTCGCCCAGGCTGGGCCACCAGCCGCGGACGAGAATTGTTCCATCGGAGCAGTGCTTCGGCCTGCTCCATTCCGAAGGCGTTCACCCACTTCCGGACCAGCCAAAGGGGGTGGGAATATTCGCCCGCCAGCCGCTCGGCGGGGTCCCGGGGCACTGGGAGAATCTCTGGGCCCGAGCGGGTGAGCCGGCGCAGCACCGCGTTGACAAAGCCGGCGGCGCGGGCTCCGCCACTCTGTTTGGCCAGCTCGACACTCGTGTCCACCGCAGCGTGGGCCGGCACCCGCTCGAGGGACGTGATCTGATAGGCCCCCAGGCGGAGGATGTCCTGCAGCTCGGCAGTGACATGACTCCAGTCCCGATTCACCAACGCGGCCAGCCGGGCGTCGAGCGAGCTTCGCTGCCGGAGTACCCCCGCTGCCAGCTCGTGGGCCAGCCGGCGATCGGGCTCGGTCAGCGTATCTATCCCGTCACTCAAGGCGGCTTCGAACGTGAGCCCGTCACGGACGTGCTCCAGAATTTCCAGTGCTGCCCGCCGCGGCCGGATGCCGGCCGACTCACCCATTGCATTCACCACGGGAGACAGCCGAGCTACTCCAGCATTCCGCGAGTGGGACTCGAGGGCATCGCGATCTCCCGGCGAGGCATGCGCCCGGCGAGAAAGGCCAAACGGCCGGCTTCGACAGCATAACGCATTGCGGTGGCCATGGAGACGGGGTCCTCCGCCTCGGCCAACGCCGTGTTCATCAGAATGCCGTCCACTCCTTGCTCCATGGTCAGGCACGCATCTGATGCGGTCCCGACGCCGGCATCGACGATCACCGGCACTGAGAGCCGCCGCTTGATGGTCCTGATGCCGTACGGATTCAGCAGACCGAGACCACTCCCGATGGGAGAGGCCAGCGGCATGACCGCGGCACAGCCGGCATCTTCCAGCCGCAGCGCCGTAATCAGGTCGTCATTGGTGTAGGCCAGCACCGCAAAACCTTCCTTGACCAGTGTGCTGGCGGCGCTGAGCAACCCCTCGGTGTCGGGAAGCAGGGTCTCCCGGTCGCCGATGACCTCGAGCTTGATGAACTCGTTGAATCCGGCTTCCCGGGCCAGCCGGGCGTAACGCACTGCCTCGTCGGCCGAGTAGCAGCCGGCAGTGTTGGCCAGGAGGAAGTATTCCTCGCTGGAGAGGTGGTAGAGCATCCCTTCTTCTTTGGTGCGGTCGAGGTCTACCCGGCGCACCGCCACGGTGACGATTTCGGCGCCCGAGGCTTCGATGGCGCGGGCCATCACCCGATTGTCCCGGTACTTGCCGGTGCCCACCATCAAGCGAGATCGGAAGGTGCGTCCGCCAATGGTGAGAGGAAGGTCGGTGGCGGATGGGGCGGAGATCGTACTGGTCATCTGAGGCGTCCTTGGTTGCGCGGCGATACCCGAAAGATAACCGGGGGGCGCGTCACCCCCCGCCGACGAAGTGCACCAGCTCGACGCTGTCTCCCGGGGCAAGCGGCGTGGCAGTCAAATTGGCTCGACGAACGATGGAGCGGTTGAGCTCGACCACCACCGTACGAGGGTCCAGATCGAGGTGCTGCAGCAGGTCGGCCAAGCTGGAGGGCCTCGGCACCCGGCGCGGTTCACCGTTGAGGATGATGTCCATTTCGTTCATGGCTGGTTGACCCAGGGTTCCAGCAGAGCGAGTGTCGCCGCGGCTGGATCTGAAGCATTCCACAGGGCAGTGATGGCGGCGACACCATAGGCCCCGGCGGAATGCACCTCCCAGGCCCGCTCGGGCGTGATGCCTCCGATGGCGATGACCGGCACTTCCAGACTCGATGACCTGGCGCACCAGATCCGGCCCCGCGCCCGGCTCCGCCAGGATGGGAGGTAGTGGGATAGATGCTCCCGAGCACGAGGAAATCTGCGCCTTCCCCAACCGCGATAGCGGCCTCCTCCCTGCTGTGAACCGAACGTCCGATCCAGCCTTGCGTCAGTACCCGGCGAGCATCGGCAGGGCTGATATCATCGCGCCCCAGCTGCACGCCTTGGGCGCCCACCCCGGCGGCGATATCGGGTCTTCCGCTTATCAGCACGGCCGCTTCGGGGGCCGCGACAGCGCCAGCAGCCGGCGCGCAGCCGCAATGAGAAAGGCCGCACTCTCACCCCTGGCCCGGGCGTGCAAGGCCACAGCCGATCCGCCGGCTGCGATGGCCGCCGCCCGGATGCCCAAATCGGGGTGGGACAGCAACTCGGCGTTAGTGTAGGCATGCACCCGCGGCAATGGTCTCATTCGAGACGCTGGCCCGGTGACACTCCACGGCCCCGGACCCAGGCATCCACTGCAAGCCGGCCCCGCCCAGCAGGCTGAACCTCCTGCACCGCCACGGCTCCCCGTCCGGCCGCAACCACGAGCCGTTCTCCCGCTGCGAGAACGGTTCCAGGCTCTCCGGTTCCTGGCCCCTCGCGCGCGCCAAACAACTTGAGGGAGCACCCATTCAGCGATGTCCAAGCTCCGGGTGCCGGGTCGAAGGCGCGAATCTGGCGCACCAGCGTCGTCGCGTCCATGGCCCAGGAGAGCCGGGCCATGTCCCGGTCAATTTTCGGCGCGAACGTCGCGCGGGTGGGATCCTGTGGCTGTGGACGGGCAAGGCCAGCGGACATCAGGGACAAGGCTTCGATCAGCGCCGTGGCTCCGAGGTCGGCCAAGCGGACGGAAAGCGAGCCCGCGGTCTCACCGGGTTCAATCGCAGCGCCGACGTGGTGCAGGACGGGACCACTGTCGAGGCCTGCCTCCATTTGCATGATACTGACCCCGGTCTCGGTCTCCCCTTTCAAGATGGCGTGCTGCACCGGAGCTGCTCCTCGGAACCGAGGCAGCAGCGAGGCGTGCACGTTGATCATCCCTCGCGGCGGTAGGGCCAGGATCTCGGGTCGGAGGATATGACCATACGCGACCACGACGCCGAGCTCAGGCTCCAGCCGGCGAAGACTGGCGGTAAAAACATCGCCCGTCGGCCGAACCGGTTGCAGCACGGGAAGGCCTTCGGATTGTGCTACAACTTTCACGGGAGGGGGTACGAGCTCAGAACGGGAGCGTCCCTGGGGCTTGTCAGGTTGGGTGACCACACCGGCGACCTCGAAGCGGCTCTGGAGCAGCGCCCGGAGGGATGCCAGGGCAAACTCCGGCGTCCCAAAGAAGACGATCCGCATCACTCCGACCGGAGAGACGCTCCGGTGACCTCCTTCGTGAATCCCGCGTCGTCCTTGTGCTCGCGTCGCCACTTGGCGAGCAGCATTTGCCGCCTCACCAAACTCAGGTGGTCGAGAAAGAGGATCCCATCCAGATGGTCGATCTCATGCTGAATGGCTCGGGCCTTCAGCCCGGTGGCTTCCTTCCGGTAGGGCCGTCCCTCGTCGTCCAGCGCCTCGACCACCACCCGGTCCGGCCGGGTGACATCGCCATAAATCTCCGGAATCGAGAGGCAGCCCTCCTCGGCGGATGCCCGCCCCTCGGTCTCCACAATGCGGGGATTCACCATGACGAACCGATCATCGTCTACGTCCACCACCGCCACTCGGCGGGCGACACCGACCTGATTGGCCGCCAGTCCGATGCCCTTGGCGGCATCCATGGTCTCGAACATATCGGCAATAAGGCGGCGTACGTCCTCATCTATCGACGGCACGATCTCGCTATGCTGCCGCAGCACCGGTGAGCCGAGGAGGTGCAGTTGCCGCAGACTCACGCGGCCGGCCCTGCGGCAGCCGCGCTGTTGCCCACCCGGACGATGCGCGACCGCTCCACCACAACGGTTGCGGTGCCGCTCTCGACCGTCACCCGCACTTCCTTGAGGCCGTCCGCCTCGATCTCCTTGATCTCCCGAACCCGGCCAATGATCCCTCCGCTGGTCATTACCTCGTCGCCCTTCTTGAGCTTGGTCAGCAGCTCGGCGTGGCGCTTTCGGGCCTGTCCCGACGGACGCAGGATCAGGAAGTAGAACACCAGACCGATAGCTGCCATCTGAAGGACGAGGACGGAAAGTCCGCTGCCGGACCCGGTCTGTAACATCAGGTGTTCCTCCCAGCGTAGTAGCGGCCGAGCCACTCGCGGCTCCACCGGTCGAAGGTGCCGTCCAGGATATGGGCTCGGGCCTGTTCACCCAATCGCACCAGGAAGCGGATGTTGTGGATCGAGATCAGCCGCAGGGCCAGAATGTCCTCCACCACGAACAGGTGCCGCAAATATCCGCGCGGGTAGGTGGTGCAGGTCTCGCAATCGCAGGCAGGATCGAGCGGCTCCACTGATCCCTTGAGAGCCGCGCCCTTCACGTTGAGCCGGCCGGTCTCCAGCCAGGCGGTGCCATGGCGGCCGTTCCGGGTGGCTGCCACGCAGTCAAACAGGTCGATGCCTCGAGCGATTCCCTCCAGCAGATCCGGCGGGAAGCCGACGCCCATAAGATAACGGGGTACTCCTACCGGCAGCGCTGGATGAAGCAGCTCAAGCACGTGGTGCAGCACCGGCTTCGGCTCACCTACCGACAGCCCTCCGATCGCCACACCGGTCCAGGGACCTCGCTCCAGAGTGCCTTCCAGCGAACGCAGCCGAAGCTGCTCGTGCACGCCGCCCTGAATGATGGGCCAGAGGGTCTGTGGGGCAGCGGGGCCGGGGGGCAGCAGGGCAGAGGAATCCAATCCTGCGTGCGAGTTACTCGCCTGCCCAAACTGCCCCGCCGTCCCGCTGCCCCGCTGCCCCGCCAACTCCACATGCTTTGACTTGCACCGGTCGAGCCAGCGTAAGGTCCGCTCCATGCCTTCGCAGGCGACTTCGAACGAAGCTTGCCCTGGAACCACGTGGTCGAACGCCATGGCCACATCGGCCCCGAGCTGCCACTGGATCTCCATGACCCGCTCGGGCGTAAGCATCCTGAGGGTGCCGTCAATGTGGCTCTGAAATTCGACGCCGTGCTCTTCGATCCGCCGAAGTCCCTCCAGCGAAAACACCTGGAATCCGCCCGAGTCGGTCAGCATCGGGCCGCTCCAGGTGGTGAAGCGGTGGAGTCCGCCCATGGCCTGCACGACGGCCTCGCCCGGCCGAAGGTGCAGATGATAGGTATTGCCCAGGATGATCTGCGCTCCGGTTCGGCGCACGTCCCCCGCACTCAGTCCGCGAACCACCGCGTGAGTGCCCACCGGCATGAACGCTGGGGTTCTTACTGAGCCGTGGGGGAGACTGAGAGTGCCCGCCCGGGCAAAACCCTGGGTGGCCTCCAGACAGAATTCGAACATCACCGGCTCGAGGCCAGAATTCTGTCGATCTGGCGCCGATGCACCAGATCGTGGCCTCCCATGAGCCGCAGAATGTGCCCAGCGCTTTCCGGTCCTCGTTCGCTGTGGAGCCCGACTCGCTCGAGTTGATCGGGGGTCAGCCGGTTCCAGAGCCGCAGATTGGCGGTTCGGAGCGAGCGGAGTTGATCCAGCGCGGTGGCGAGCGGCACCTGGTCATACTGAAATTCCCGGGCCCACCGATCCTGGTCGTAGCCTTGCAGGAGCGGGGAATTCTCGGCCACAATCATCCGGATGCGGAAGCCCGCCACCAGGTCGGAATCGGCCAGGTGCTGGACCACCTGAATCACCGACCATTTTCCGGCGGCCTCAGGCTTTCGGAGGGCCGACTCAGGCACGGTGAGAAGCCGACCCTCGAGCCAGGGCAGCAGTTCGGCCATCACTTCAAGCGGATCACGGGAGCCGAGGAGGTCCAGCAACGCTCGGACATAGCCGGTGGCCGCAGCCGAAGCATTTCCCGCAGGATTGGAGAAGGTCATCGAGGGCTCCGCATCAGATGATCACCATCGCGTCGCCATACGAATAGAAGCGGTACCGCTGCGCCACAGCATGGCGATATGCCGCAAGGGTGCGCTCGCGACCGGCAAACGCGGACACCAACATCAGCAAGGTTGATCGAGGCAGATGAAAGTTGGTGAGCAGCCGGTCGACCACGCGAAAGGTATAGCCCGGCAGGATCATGAGCCTCGTTTCGGCGCTGCCGGCCCGCAGCGTATCGTCGGACAGCGCCGCGCTCTCGAGGGCACGAACGACGGTGGTACCGACCGCCCAGACTCGGCCACCCTGCGCGCGCACCCGCGCGACACAATCGGCGAGCCTGGCGCCGATCTCGTAGCGCTCCGGGTGCATCTCGTGCTGCTCGGGGTCTTCCACCTCCACCGGCTTGAAGGTGCCGGGCCCAACCTGCAGGTCCAGGCCTTCGATCAGAACGCCGGCCGAGCGGAGACTCTGAAGCAGAGAGGGTGTGAAATGGAGTCCGGCCGTGGGAGCGGCAACACTTCCTTCCGCCTGGGCGTAGACCGTCTGATAGCGGACTTCATCTTCCTGATCTGGAGCGCGCTGGATATATGGCGGGAGCGGCAACCGGCCGTAACGCGCCATGGCTTCATCCGCAGACAGCCCCACGAACCGCACCAGCCGGTTTCCATCGCCGAGTACCTCCACCGTCTCCACCGCTGCGTCCTCTCCGAGTTGCACCCGTTTGCCTGGCCGCAGCGCAGCCCCCGGTTTTCCCATCGCGATCCAGGTATCTGCCGGTCCCGGATGAATCAGCAGAATTTCCGCGGGCGCGCCGGACCGACGCGTGCCCAGCAGCCGAGCATGCCGCACCCGGGTGGTATTGAGCACCAGCAGATCGCCGGGGGAGAGAAGACGGGGAAGGTCGGCAAACCGGGCGTCCTCGAGCGCAGCCTGGTTGCCGGCCGCACGTCGGACGACCAGAAGCCGACTTCCCCCCCGGTCGGACGATGGTTTCTGGGCGATCAGCTCGGTCGGAAGGTGGTAATCGAAATCGGAGGTCTGGAGCTGCTCAGCCGTCAAAGATGGTCGCTTGGACTGCGGGCGGCTTGAGTCCGAACCGGCGGTAGGCCAGCGCGGTGGCGCACCGTCCGCGAGGGGTGCGCTCGAGGAAGCCCTGCTGAATCAGATAGGGCTCGTAGACATCCTGCAGCGTCCCGGCATCTTCGCCCACGGCCACAGCCACGGTGCCTAGCCCTACCGGTCCGCCGCTGAACTTCTCGATGATGGTGCTGAGAATCCGGGCGTCCATGTCGTCCAACCCGAATTCATCCACGTTGAGCCGCGCGAGGGCCGAAACGGCAACGTCAGAGGTGATGGTGCCGTCTGCCTTGACCTCCGCGTAGTCCCTGACTCGGCGCAGGAGGCGGTTGGCGACGCGCGGTGTTCCCCGACTCCTGCGGGCGATCTCATCGGCCCCAGCCGGCTCCATCGGCACGCCCAGAATCGCGGCCGAGCGGGTGACGATCTGGCGGAGCTCATCGGCGGGGTAGAAGCTCAACCGTTCGACGATCCCAAATCGGGCTCGCATGGGCGGCGTCAGCAAGCCGAAGCGGGTAGTCGCGCCGATGAGGGTGAACTTCTCCAGTGTCATCGGAATCGTCTGGGCGTTGGGGCCCTCGGCGATCCGTACGTCGATCCGGAAGTCCTCCATGGCGGCGTAGAGAAACTCTTCGAGCGCCGGCCGCAGACGGTGAATCTCGTCGATGAACAGCATGTCACCGGCAGTGAGCGAGGTGAGCAAGCCAACCAGATCGCCTGGCTTCTCCAGTACGGGACCGGAGGTGGTCCGAAGTTGTACCCCCATTTCCCGGGCCATCAACATCGCCAGCGTGGTCTTGCCCAGGCCAGGCGGCCCGAAGAACAGGGTATGGTCGAGGGTTTCCCGGCGCTTCTTCGCGGCATCGATGGCGATCTGGAGCGAGGCCTTGACCTGGCTCTGACCCACGAACTCATCCAGCCGCGAGGGCCTGAGGGCCGCGTCGGCGCTGCTTTCCTCGGGTATTGCTTCGGGAGTGGTGATCTGAAGTCGGGTCATAGCAGAGAAACGTAAGCGCTCACTCTTCTAAACGCGCCCGCCACCGAACCGGACGGCTGTCGAGCTCCACCACGTGTTCGGCGTGACACGTGACGCATCGGTCCGCGGTCTGCGTTGTCCGGAGCGGGACCAGCTTCCGATTGGTCGCACCGCAACGGGTGCAGATCCATTCGGCCGTCGTGGCCGGAGTCACCATGCTTATACGCCTCCCCGAGAAGGAGTCAGTTGCTGCAGTGCCCGACGAATGAGCTGAGGCGTTTCCCGGGGCACTCCTTCGGCCAACGCGGTACGCACTGCATCGTCGGCCGCCGCCATGCCGTAGCCGAGCCCCACCAGTGCCCGCACTGCATCCTCCGAACCTTCAACTCGGGGGAGCTTCGTTTCGACCACCACATCGCTGAATCGATCCTGCAGCTCGAGCACCAACCGTTCCGCCTTTTTGCGCCCGATGCCACTCACCGAGCTGAGCGTGGACAGGTCCCGGGCCTGGATGCTGCGAACCGTGCGTTCGGGACCGAGCGCTGAAAGGAGGGCAAGGGCGAGCTTGGGCCCGAATCCACTGGCGCTCAAAAGATGGCGGAACACCAGCCGTTCCACTGAGCTATCGAAACCGTACAACGACCAGCCGTCTTCTTTCACCACCAGCTCGGTGAAGAGACTCACACGCGCGCCTCGGGACGGCAGGCGTTGCGCCACGCCGACCGGCACGCTCACGGCGTAGCCTACACCTCCATCGGTTTGAACCACGAGCGATTCGCCATCGCGCTCAGCCACGACCCCGGTCAACGTGGCGATCACAGGCGGCTCGCCACCTGCGGCGCGAACAGAGCACGGCGGGTGCCGATCATGAGGTGGGTAAGAGCCACGGCGACGGCGTCGGCTGCGTCTTCCGGGGACGGGGGGGCGCTCAGTCGAAGGAGCTGCGCCACCATGTAGCCCACTTGGGGCTTCAGGGCGGCGCCTCGTCCGACAATGGCTTTCTTGACCGAGGCCGGAGAGTACTCCGCGAGATCCACCCTGGCGAGCTCGCCGGCCAGCAGGATCACTCCGCGCGCATGACTCAATACCACAGCGGTGCGAACGTTGCGCCCGTAAAAGGCGCTTTCGACCGCCAATGCTCCAGGAGTGTGGCGGCTGAGCAGCTCACTGACGCCCTCATAGAGCACGCGAAGGCGGACCGGTAGCGGCGCTCGGGAGGGGGCCGTCAGGGTGCCGCACTCGACCAGCACGGGATGTCGGCCCGATCCGCCATCGACCACCCCATACCCCAGCACCGCAGTTCCCGGATCGATGCCGAGCACCCTCACCGGGGTGCCCTCAGGCTTCCGCCTCGGCCAGCTGGGCTGCGTCGATATCGAAGTTGGAGAAAACCTTGGAAACGTCATCCAGCTCTTCGAGCACGTCCATGAGCCGTACCATACGCTCGGCGTCGGCTCCTTCCACGCGAACCGTGTTGCGGGGAACCATCGCCAGCTCGGCCGAATCAAAGGTGAACCCACGGCTGCGCAGGGCGTCCTGGACGGCGTGGAGCTGTGATGGAGTGGTGGTAACGATGTACTGATCGCCTTCGCGGACGAAATCTTCAGCGCCGCTCTCCAGCGCCGCCTCAAGGGCACCGTCTTCATCGTGCCGAGCAGCGTCGAGATAGATCTGGCCCTTGCGGTCGAACATCCAAGCCACGGAATTCGTGGCCCCCAGATTTCCACCGTTCCGGCTGAAGGCGTGACGGATTTCCGCCACTGTCCGGTTGGGATTGTCGGTAGTGGCCTCGATGAAAATGGCCGCGCCTCCCGGGCCATAACCTTCGTAGGTCAGCTCCTCGTAGACGCTTCCCTCCAGCTCGCCGGTGCCTTTCTTGATGGCGCGGTCGATGTTCTCCCCCGGCATGTTGACCGCCTTGGCCGCATCGATTGCCGTCCGCAGCCGAGGGTTCCCTCCCGGATCGCCCCCGCCACTTCGGGCCGCCACGGTGATCTCCCGGATCACCTTAGTCCAGGACGAGGCCCGCTTGGCGTCGGTGATCGCCTTCTTCCGTTTGATCTGCTTCCACTTGCTATGGCCGGCCATGAGCCGAACTCCTTCGAAACAGCGGATGGGAGGTTGCGGAAAGCGGTGCGGCTAGGGAAACATAAGCGGCGCACCCGCTTGCGGCAACGAATTCACTCCACTAGTCTCACCCCTCTATGCCCAAAACACGACTCCTGTTTTCGGTCGCATTGCGTAGTGTTGTTGCTCGCCTGCGAGTCCGAATCGCGCAAGCCAAAGCCTCCTGCCTTCCAAGACGCTTTCTCCTCTCTTCCTCTTCCGCCCAATCCGGAGCTGGTCTCGCAGGTTGGCGGAGCGGGGGCCATTCAGCTGACCATCCACACGCCGGCCGACGACAGCCAGGTCACTCACTACTATCGCAACCTGCTCAGTAAGGGAGAGTGGCGGCTGGTCAGTGACATCAAGGGGAAGGATGGGGTTACCGCGCTGTACGCGGAGCACGATGGCCCACCGCTGTGGGTGAGGATCTGGCGGGCTAGCGACCGTTCGGGCACCATGGTTCAGCTGACCGGTGCCGCTCTGGAGAAGGACTCGACGGCGGCGCACCCAAAAGCGGATAGCTCCAGCAGCAAGAAGCCGCGAAGCTAGGGGCGCTCCTCGAGAATCAATCGGGGTCGAGCATGTCCACGAACCGGAGCCACCGCGGATAGAAGTAGAGGTCAACAAACCCGGGCGACCCGTTGCGATTTTTGGCGACAATGAGCTCCGCTGCACCCTCAACTCCCTGACCCGGGCGGTACATCTCCTCCCGATAGATCATCAGGACTACATCAGCATTCTGCTTGACCGCACCGAATCCGCCGAGGTCGTCGAGGGTAGGGCGGGGATCGGGACGGCTGGCCCGGTGTCCCGGAAGCTGGGCTGTAACCACTACCGCCAGATCCCATTCCACTGCGAGCGCCTTCAAGGCTCGAACCGCTAGCGCCACCCGTTCCTGAAGCCTGGCGGCCGAGCGGGGCGGCGTAGTGAGCTGAAGCGAGTCTACGATCAGTAGACGACGCCGCGGCACGATATCAATGGCCAACCGCGACTTCATCGAAGCTGGAGCCCAGCAGCGGCCGCACCAGGAGCGGGGCATTCCGCAGTCGCAGCGCTGCCGCCCCGACCGCGGCCCGGCCCGAATCATCCAGGCGCCCCTGCCGTAAGTCATCGATGCTGCTGCGGCCTTCGATTGCCAGAGCCCGCTCGAGCACGCGATCGGGACTCATTTCGCCCGACAGGTACAACGTCGGTACCTGCGCGGCTGCGGCGCGGATCCCGATTTCCAGAGCCAGCGCCGACTTCCCGCTGCCGACATCGCCGGCCAGCACGATGAGGTCTTTTTGCCGAAGACCCCCGGCCAGCACCTTATCGAGTGAAGGAAAGCCGGTGGGGACAGTGTCGGCTGGGAGGCTTTGGCCCGAGCGTTGATCGATCTGGGTCACCAGCTCTTCCAGCATCGAATCCGATCCGCGGGCGGAGTGTTTTGAGGGACGCCGCATGGTTAAGTCTCGCCTCTGATCTGCTGCTTGGCCCGGCGCACTGCCAAAGTAAGAGCCTCCGCGGCCTCGGAGCCTTCGGTCTCCCGCGCCGGCGCAACCAGCTGACTCAGGATCTGGGGAACAGTCTCCGGCCGGAGCTCCCGCAGCTGGCCCACCGCTGCCACTAGTGCGCGCCGTAGCGGAGAGGGCATCGCCAGGCTCGAGAGCCGTCGCTCCAGAGCCTGAACCCGGCGGCGTTGGGCCCGTTCCTGCCAAGCCCCATCCACCAGGAGATCCTGGGCCACCCTGAGGGTGAGCCACAACGCAAATAGCCCGCCGCGCTTGGGCCCGCGTCCGGTCTGGGTCAGCAGCGAAAGCAACGCGACGGCTGCCGGGTCCCATCCATTTACAACACGGTCCGGCATAGCGCCTCGTGCACCAATTCCGGAGTGATATCCCGCAGACAACGATGATGGCCCAGAGGACAGCGGGAGCCACCCTTGCTGGTGCACGGTCGGCAACCCAGGGTCAGCTCCAGCACGCGTGCCCGCTTGCTGTAGGGAAAGAATCCGAATGGCTGGACCGTAGGCCCGAAGAGGGCCACGACGGGAGTGCCTACCGCAGTGGCCATGTGCATCACCCCGGTATCGCCGGAGACCACCACGGACGCTCGCTGGAGCAGAGCTCCAGTCTCCTGGAGCTGGAACTGCCCCACTGCATTGAGCACCTGGTGCGGAGCCACACGAGCAAGATCGGAACCCAGCGACGCGTCGTCGGGTCCACCAATCACTATCACCTGGCATCCCTGCTCGACCAGGTGGCGGGTCAGATCTCGCCAGTGCTCCACGGGCCAGCGCTTGGTGGCGTGGGCTGCTCCCGGAGCGAGGGCAACCGGACGGGTCATCTCGGGAACACCCGCCTGATGGAACCATCCGAGTACCATCCGCTCCGCGGCCGAATCCCAGAACAGATCAGGTGGACCGCCATCCGGCTTTACCTCCAGCTCACGGGCTGCCGAGAAGTATCGTTCGGCCACCGGCCGAGAATCCCGGTACACATTGCGCTTGGTGTGAATCAGGATGGCACGTGCAATTCGGTGTTTCGGGTAGCTCGTCCAGTTGCCCGGCACCAGGAGCCGGAGCGCTCGGGAGCGCAAGCTGTCGTGGAGGTCCAGCAGATGGGTGAAGCGGTGTTGCCGGAGCTCTGCGGCCAGGTCACTCAGACCACGCTGGCGGGTTATCCCGATCACTTCGCTGACATGCGGGTTAGCACTCAGGAGGGGAACGTATGGATCCTTGGTAAGAAAGGTGATCCGGGCCGACGGGTAGCGGGATTTCAAAGCGCGCAGCAGCGGCGTGGTAAGCAGCACGTCGCCGATGGAGCTGAAACGTACGGCGAGAATATTGGGCGGTGAAACGGCGTCGGGCACGCGTCAAGGTACTGCGTGAACGGTAAACGGTAAACGGTGAATTGAAGCTCCCGGTCGGTTCACCCTTCACCGTTCAGCGTTTCCGCCTTTAGTTTACGACATGCCCCGTCCAAAAAGTATTCTCTGGGTGGACGACGAGGTCGAAAGCCTCACGTCACACATCATGTTTCTGGAAGAGCAGGGATTCGCGGTCGAGACCAGCACGCATGGTGACGACGCGCTGGTTTTGCTCCAGCGGCAGCCCTATGGCGTGGTGCTGTTGGATGAGCAGATGCCGGGCCGGCGTGGGCTCGATCTGTTTCAGGCCATCCGGGCTATCGACCACGGCATGCCCGTGGTGATGGTGACCAAGAGCGAAGAGCCCGACACCCTCAAGGACGCCATTGGCGCGGAGATCTCCGACTATCTGATCAAGCCGGTGAACCCCCGGCAGATTCTTTCAGTGGTCACCCGGTTGCTGGAGGGCGATCGCATCCGGCAGCAGCGGCTCTCCCGCGACTTCGCTACCCGTTTTCGTGAATTGGAGGCACGGCGCGGCGGGCCCCTGGCCTGGCGCGAGTGGGTGGAGCTGGTGGTGGAGCTGGCCGAGTGGGAAGTCCGGCTCGGTCAGGCGGACGAGCCTGGGCTGCAGGACGCGTTGCGGACTCTGCAGGAGAGTCTCCGCCAGGATTTCGCGCGGTACCTGCAGCGAAACTACGCCAACTGGCTGCGCGAGGAGGGGAGCGACCGTCCTCCGCTCTCGGTGGATATCGGAGCGGAGTTTCTCCGTCCGATACTGGACCTCCACGGCCGGGCCATGCTGGTAGTAGTGGACTGCCTCCGGCTGGACCAGTGGGCAATGATACGTCCGCTGATCAGCGCGCGGTTTGACATCGAGACGGCGCACTATTTTTCGATTCTGCCCACCGCTACGCCTTTTGCCCGCAACGCCATCTTTAGCGGACTCTTTCCGGCAGAGATCAAGGCCCGCTATCCCCACTGGTGGAACGACCGCGAGGACGCCAGTCTCAACGCCCATGAAGCCGAGCTGCTGAGCGAGCACATGCGCGAGCTCACCGGCCGTTCGGTCCCCATCCACTACGAGAAGGTCTTCACCGCAGCGGATGGCGAAGGCCTGCTCAAGCGCCTCCCGGCCCACCTGGCGAAGGAGGGCGTCACCGCGCTGGTGTTCAACTTCATCGACCAGCTCACCCATGGACGGACCGAGAATTCCACCCTGTTCGAGGTGGCGCGGGACACGCCGGCGCTGCGCAACCTGACCCGCACCTGGTTCGAGCGCTCCCCGCTGTGGGACGCGCTCCGGGAAGCGGAGCGGCGAGCGGTGCCCGTTCTGCTGACCACCGACCATGGGTCGATTCACTGCCATACGCCGGCCACGGTGTTTGCCAAGCGCGACACGACCTCGAATTTGAGATACAAGTTCGGTGAAGATCTCCGGGCTCAGGATCCAGAGTCGGCAGTCGTGGTGGAGGATCTGTCCAGCTTTGGGCTGCCGACGAGGTCGCCTGGCACGCGGCTCCTGCTAGCCACCGGCGATCGTTTCTTCGTGTACCCGACCAAGCTCCGCGAGTATCAGGCGCGATACCGGGGCGCATTTCTCCATGGCGGCGTTTCGCCGGAAGAAGTTGTCCTACCGATCGCCCTGCTGACTCCGCGACAGGGCTAGGCGTGCGCACCGAGCTCCGGCTCCTCCGGCTGGTCCGACCCTACCGAACTCTCCTCGCCCTGGGGCTGGTCACTACCTCGTTGGCCTCGCTGCTCGATGGATTCACGCTCGTTGTCCTGATCCCTCTCCTCAAACACCTGTTCGGCACCGCCGGTCAGCTCCGTCCCGGCTCCACCCGGTTGGAAGAGCTGATGGACAAGCTGGTCGAGCCGATGGTGGCCGGAGTCGGCCCGGGCCAGGCAGCAGGCCGGTTGGTGGTGCTCCTGGCTTTGGGACTTCTGCTGAAAAACGTCCTGAGCTATGCCTCGTCTCAAATCTCGGTGCGAGCGCAGGAAGGGCTGGTGCGCGACGTGAGGTCGCGCCTGTTCTCCCATCTGCTGACCCTGGAGATGGATTTCTTCCAGCGGACCCGGGCGGGTCAGCTCATTTCCTCGATGATCACTGAGGTGGACCAGACCAAGACCGTCATCACGGCTTCGCTGCTGTCGCTGTTTCAGAATCTCGTGGTGGTGGCGACCACGCTTTTCATCCTGAGCCAGATTTCGATCCGGCTCACCATCCTGACACTCGCCTTCGTTCCGCTGTTAGTGCTCGGGCTGCAGATACTGCTTCGGCGGCTCAGGGGCCACGCCCAGGCTCGGGCGCGGGAAAGGGGGGAGATTACCGCCACGATCACCGAGCGGCTGGGTGCTATCCGGCTGATCCGGGCGTACGGTGAAGAGCAACGGGAGAGCTCCCGGTTCCGCGCCCAGGCCGAGCGGTACCGCAAGCGGGTCATCCGGACCCAACGCTTCTCTTCTCTCACCAGCCCGCTGACCGAGATCTTCTCCGGGTTTCTGGTCATTCTGATTATCTGGGCAGGAACCAAGCCCGGCCTGGTGGGATTGCAGTCCGCACTCGCGCCTGAGGCGATCATCGTATTCCTGATGGCCGCGCTGAAGCTCTCCTCTCCGCTTAAGACGATCGCCTCTTTCCCGGCCGCCATGGCGGTGACCCTGGCCAGCGCCGAGCGGGTATTCGACCTGCTGGATCAACCCCCAGCCGAGCTGGAGGTGCCCGGGGAGGAAACGGCCAAATTCGAGCGTGAGATTGTGTTCGACAACGTGTCATTCAGGTATGGCAGCGGAGACCTGGTACTGAACGAGGTCTCCTTCCGAATGCCGCGAGGCAAAATCGTGGCTCTGGTCGGCCCGTCCGGGGCAGGCAAGACCACAGCCGCCGATCTGCTTCCCCGGTTTCACGACCCCACCTCGGGTCAGATTCTGATGGATGGTGTGCCGCTTACCAAGCTGACCCGGCGCTCACTGCGGGCTCTTATGGGAGTGGTGAGTCAAGAGGCGGTACTGCTCAACGACACCGTTCTGGCGAACATCGCATTCGGCTCCCCCGGCGCTACCCGCGAGCAGGTTGAGGCGGCGGCAAAGGCGGCAAACGCTGCCGGGTTCATTGCAGCGCTGCCCAATGGCTATGACACCCTGCTGGGGGAACGAGGAACCCGACTATCGGGCGGCCAACGGCAGCGGATTGCTATCGCCCGCGCGCTCCTGCGCGATCCTCCAATTCTGATTCTGGATGAAGCTACCAGCGCACTGGACACCGAATCGGAGCGATTGGTACAGCAGGCCATTGAACGGCTGATGCACCATCGCACGGTCCTGGTGATCGCCCACCGGCTGGCCACTGTCCGTGATGCCGATGAGATCGTGGTGCTGGATGCGGGGCGGCTGATGGAACGAGGGACTCACGAAAAGCTGCTGCAAACCGGCGGACTCTATCGCCGGCTCTATGACCTTCAGTTCCGCGACGAAGAGCCCGCCGTCGCCGCGGAGCTTTAGCCCGGCTCCTCTGTGCCCCTCCCCGGAGGAAGGCTGCCGGTCTTGAGGTAATGCTGGTACATGCGGACGTATTCCTCAGCCATTCTCCGGTTGGGTAAACCAGCGTTCCACCCTCGCGCGGCACGCATCAGGCCGGCATTCTCCGATCGTTGATCTGAGCCGAACCAGGTCCTCCAGTGTGTCTCCCAAGGCTCCCACCTCGGGCGATATCACTTCCGGGAGCGCGCCGCGCCTCGTTCCCAGCACGGGGGTGCCACTTGCCAGTGCCTCCACCAGCGTGAGGCCGAACGGTTCGTCCCAAAGCGCCGGCATCCACAGGCACTCGGCGCGGGCGAGCAGGGCCGCCTTGCGCTGGCCATCGACCGATCCCGCAAATCGGAGGGATGGCCGGAGACTGGGTCTCCACCCACCGGCGATGACCAGCCGCTTGCCGGATCGCTTGGCGCCCTCGATGGCCCAGCGGTAACCTTTCACGCTGTGCAGCCGGCCGAGAAACAGATCGTAGGACTCCTTGCTTGACTGGACGAGGTAATCGGCCGGATCCACTCCGTTGTATACGAAAGCAGTTCTTCCATGACGCCGGGCGTGGCTCGCGCTGAGAAAGATCGAATTGTGAGGTGGCGTCACTCCCTCGCGGAGGTTGCCATGAAGGGTGAAGACGTAGGGCTGCGTCGATGGCCTGATCAGGGGAGTGTGGGCGTGCAGGATGTCGGCCGACTCAGGAACCTGAGGAGAGATATCGTAGTCGCGGCTCCTCAGCTGCTTCGGATCCAGCGGAACCAGTTGAGCCTCGGGCACTCGCGAGCCACCGAGCGCCAACAGGGTGACCCGATGGCCCAGCTCGGCCAGGCCGCGCGCCAGCCAGACCACGACTCGCTGTGTACCGCCGTATCCCCGAGCTGGCAGTAGACTATGAACGTACAGGGCGACGTGCATGCGGCGGCAATGTACTGGTGGCCCTCAGCCCTCGCCATTCGACCGGTGTGACGACCACGATCATGCAGGTGCTGCATCAGGGGGGTGGGGCCGGCTCGGTTGCCTCGACGCTGCATCTGAGTCTGGGTCTCGCGCAGGCGGGCTTCGGTATCCGCTTCGTCTGCCCGCCCCATTCCGAGGTCGAGCGTCTGGCCCGGGCCGGTGGATTGGAAGTGCATCCACTGTTGCTCGAGCCCAGGCGGGCCTGGAGCAACGCCGACAAGCTCGCTGAGCTGTTGAAGGCCCACCCGGTAGACCTGATCAACTCGCAGAGTGCCAGAGACCGTCAGGCCCTTACCCTGCTGGCGCTGACCGGCCGCCTTCGCACCCCGTTTGTCGCCACCCGCAGGCAGATGCCGCAGACGCTGTTTGTCGCCAACTGGGTCACCAGCAAAGCGGCTGCTCGCATGGTCGCCGTAAGCCGAGCCGTGGGGGAGGCGCTGGTGCGGCGAGGAACCCCTCGTCGCAAGCTGGTGGTCATTCCCAACGGTGTGATCACCGAGCGGATCGATGTTCAGGTCTCGGAGGAGGCCCTGGCCTGGTGGCGTGAACGCATTGCTTGGGAGCCTTCCCGCCGAACGATCGGGATAGTGGCGCGGCCCAAGGACCAGATGGTTGTGCTCCGGGCTCTCGAGCGGGTTGCAACGCCGGTGCGGCTGGTGCTTGCCGGGGTGGACCCGGCGAGCGAGATCGGCCGCGAAGCCCGGACAGTCCCGGGGCCCCACGCGGTCGTCTGTGTGCCCTTTACCCCTGAGGTCCGGCCGCTCTACGACTTGCTCGAGCTGGTGCTGCTGCCCTCCCGCTCCGAAGGCCTATCCCAGGCGCTGCTCGAGGCGATGGCGCTAGGGAAGCCCGTGATCGCGTCCGCGGCCACGGGCAATCTCGACGTGATAACCGACGGGGCCGACGGCAGACTGGTACCGGCGGAGGATCCCGCTGAATGGGCCCGCGCCATCGAGCTGCTCCTGGCCACCCCGCGCGAGGTCAGGCAGATGGCCGAGGCAGCCCGGACGACAGCCCGCGAGAAGTACTCCCTATCCCGAACCATCCAGCGAACCGCCGCATTGTACAGAGCCGTTCTCGACCACTGAAGAGCCGTTGCTCCGGCACAGCTCTGCGGCGAAATTGGTGCACCGTGCGACAGAACCCGCAGTGACGAGGCGCCGCGTGGCCAAGCTGTCAGGATTTACCATCGTCAGGAACGCTATCAGGCTCGACTTTCCTCTGGAGGCGAGCATTCGATCGCTGCTGCCGATTTGTGATGAGGTGGTGGTCAACGTCGGCCGCTCGGATGACGACACCCTTGCCCTGGTCCAATCGATCGGCGATCCCCGGATCCGGATTTTGGAAACCGAGTGGGACATGACAATCAAGAACAAGGTGCTCGGCGATGAGACCCTGCGCGCCATGCGCGCGTGCCGGCACCCATGGGGCATCTACATCCAGGCTGACGAAGTTCTCCACGAATCGGGTGCCGAGCGCCTGGCTCGTGCAATAGAGGAACACGATCGGGACGGCAGAGTGGAAGGGCTCCTGGTGAGGTACCTGCACTTCTACGGAGATCTGGATACCATCGCGCTCAACCGCCGGTGGTACCGGCGTGAGGTCCGGGCGGTACGGCTCGACCCAGCGCTGGATATTCGGCCCTATCAGGGCGCGCAGGGTTTTCGGGTAGGGCCCAACCATCGAAAGATCCGGGCCCGCCTTACCAATGCGGAGATGTTCCACTACGGCTGGGCCCGACCGGCCCAGGCGCTCAGATCAAAGCGGGAAGCCAGCCAGGTTCTCTACCCTTGGTCCAAGGATCGTGAGGCCGGACGGCCATTATTGCCCTGGTTTCCCGGCCTTCGATCGTTTCGCGGGACCCACCCTGCAGTGGCGCGGCGGTGGGTCGATGCCCGGCGTCACGATCCCGAGCGCCGGGTTGAGCCGCCCCACTTCCGGGCCGAACATCTGCGTTTCTATGCATCAGACGCCATCGAGCGTCTGACGGGCGCGCGGGTCTTCGAGTTCCGCAATTACAAACTCGTCTGACCGTGGGAATCTCTTCTCCCGCCGCGGCCACCGCGCCCGAGCGACTTCCGGTCTACGCCTGTCATAAGACCCACGATCGCGCAGAGAAAATCTTTGCCGCCTGGCCCCGAGCCGGCCGGGTGTTGGATATGGCGGCGGGAAGCGGCGCGTTTGCCCGCCGGATTCGGGAGCTCGGGTTTAGGGTAGAGGCGTGCGATCTCTTTCCCGAGCAGTTCCGGGTGCCGGAGATCCCCGTCAAATTCGCCGATCTCTCGGAACGGCTTCCCTACGACGACGGCAGCTTCGACGTGCTGTCGTGTCTCGAGGGTATCGAGCACCTGGAGGACCAGTTCGCCTTCATCCGCGAGTGCTGGCGGGTGCTCCGGCCCGGAGGCCGCCTCCTCCTTTCTACCCCCAACATCCTTGGCCTGGCCTCCCGGTGGCGGTACTTCTGGACCGGATTCTTCCCGCTCGCAACCAAGCCGATGAACGAGCACCGGAAGGCCCCGATTCACGATCACATCCACCTCATCACCTATTACGAGCTGCGCTACATCCTCCGCACCACGGGGTTCAGTGTCGTTCAGGTCACCACCGACCGCATTCGCAAGTATGGTCTGCTGCATGGGTGGGCCGTCCCCTTGGTTCGGGCTGCCACCCGTCAGGCTCTCAGCCGGGAGTCCGATCCCCTCCAGGTCCAGTCGAATGCGGAGATTGCTGCGCACATGCTGTCACCCGATCTGCTCTTTGGACGCACGCTCATGGTGGTGGCTCAAAGGCCGGCTTGAGCCATGGACCAGTCCGCGGTCCCGGTGACCGTGATCATCCCGACGCTCAATGAAGCAGAGCAAATCGCGGAGTGCATCGGGACCGCGGCATGGGCGGACGAAATCATCGTGGCCGATGCTGGGTCGACGGATGCTACTGTTTCCATAGCGGAAAGACAGGGTGCCGTTGTCTTGGTACAGCGGGGTCCGACTATTGCCGCCCAGCGCAACGCCGCGATCTCCCGCTCGAGAAACAAGTGGATATTGGCTGTCGATGCCGACGAGCGAATCACTCCGGAGCTGCGAGAGGAGATCCCCCGGGTAATCGGGACTCCGTCTCATGGGGCTTACCGGATCCGGCGCCGCAATTTTTTCCTGGGTAAGGAGGTTACCCGGGGCCATTGGGGGAAGGACTGGGTGGTCCGGCTCTTTACCCGCGACCGGCGATA
Organism: uncultured Gemmatimonadales bacterium; assembly: GCA_963842945.1. Taxonomy (GTDB): domain Bacteria; phylum Gemmatimonadota; class Gemmatimonadetes; order Gemmatimonadales; family GWC2-71-9; genus CAVVWJ01. The sequence goes on along the minus strand of CAWJIM010000023.1, from coordinate 450,640 downwards.
CATCGAGCAGCGGGTCCACGAGCGGCTCGAGTCCGTACCGGAAACCGGCTATTTGACGGGATGTCTGGACCACATTCCCTATCGAGATCTCTCGCATCAGCTGGAAAAGATGAACCGGTATGCCCGCTGGGGGGCCGAAGATCTCTACCAAGCCGGCCGCAGAGCCGGAGTTTGGGATCTGACCGGCCGACCGATGGGACGTTTTCTGCGGTCGTACTTCCTCCAGGGCAGCTGCCGGGATGGGTTGTCGGGTGTGGTAGCGTCGTCGCTGGGAGCGTATACGGCATTCCTCAAATACGCCCACCTCTGGGCTCTGGATCGACCAAGGATGAATGGCCCCTCCTCCCCTTAGTGTGGCGTTTCTGACCTCCGCGCGAGCCTGGCGCGGTTCAGGAGTAAGTCTCTGTCATATAGCCCAGGGCTTGATCGGGCGAGGGCATCGAGTTCACATGCTCGCTGGGGAGTCACCCGTTCTGCAGGAATTTGAGCGCCGTGGACTGCCAGCCAGCCGGGTCCCCACCAGGAACACGGGACTTCAGGCCGCGCGAGCACTGGCCCGGGCTCTCCGCGCGCTGCAAGCCAACTGCCTGGTTGTGGACCGACCCAGGGATTTGCGGCTGGGAGCGTTGGCACAGCTGATTCACCCGCTGGCTCTGATCAACCGATACAACCTCAGTCGCGAAAGCCCGCCGAGAGATCTGCTGAGCCGTTTGGCCTACTTTGCCGTTCAGCTCACCGTCTTCGTCAGTGAGAGCAACGCGCAACAAGCTCTGAGCCGGGCAGCGTATCTGCGGAGGCGACCCTACCAAGTCATCCCCGAAGGGGTGGATCGCGCGTTTCAGCCGGACCAGGTGAGGGCTCGGGAGTTTTGCCGCCGCTACGATCTGGCGCCTCAGGGTTTCGTGCTCGCGGTCGGATCGCTCACCGCCGACAAGCGCTACGAGTTTCTTTTCGAGGTGATGCGCCGCCTCGGGCCCGAGGCTCCGTTGCTCGTCATCTGCGGCGGGGGTCCTCTGGAAGATAGGCTGCGCGCTCAGGCGACCGCGCTCCACGTCAATGCGCGGTTCCTGGGGCTGGTGGAAACCGATCTTTTGCCCGGTGCCTATTCCGCCGCAACCCTCTTCGTTCACGCCTGCGAGATCGAAACCTTCGGTTTGAGCGTGCTCGAGGCGATGTCGTGCGGGTGCCCAGTAATTGCCGTCGGCGGCGGTGCAGTGCCTGAGGTACTGGGTGATGCGGGGGTGCTGATTCCGACGAACGATCCCGACGGTTATGCGGCCGCCCTCCGGAGTCTCATGTCCAATCCTTCTCGGCGACGAACCCTCGGCCAGGCCGCTCAGGAGCGAGCCCGGAAATTCTCGCTGCGCCAGATGCAGCAATCTTATGCCGAGGCGATTGAGCAGGCCTCAGGCCATGTCCGAGCAGCTCCTTCTCGTTCATGACTTCCCTCCGATGGGAGGAGGCATCGCCCGCTGGATGGGCGAGCTGGCCCGGCGCAGTCCACCGGGCTCGCTCGTCGTCTCGACCGGTCAGTATCCCGGCAGCGAGGAGACCGACCGGCTGCTCCGGAGCCCGATTGACCGGCTGCCCATTCCCGCGGCTCGCCTCCGGACACTGCAGGGTACCTGGCGCTGGTCTCGGAGAGTCGAGACGCTTGCTCGACGACTCTCTCCCGAGTTCATCTGGTGCGGAAATCTCAAGCCGGCGGCGTATCCCGCCCGTTGGACCAGGATGCGCACCGGAATTCCATATGGAGTCTTCCTCCACGGCGGCGATCTGCTCATCCTGCGCCGGCAAATCGAGCGTTCGATGGTCAAGCGCCGGACGGCGCGTGGCCTGGTTCAGTCGGCTTCGGTTCTTGTGGCGAATAGCTCCTGGACCGCAGCGCTTTGTCGGGCTGTGCTGGAGCAACTCGGGGTTGCAGGAAATGATCGGGTTCGTACCGTCCCTCTCGGTGCGGACCCGGTGGTCTTTCATCCCGGCATCGATTCGTCCGACGTCCGCCGGCGCTACGGGCTGGAGCAGCGCCGCTGGCTGATCTCGGTGGCGCGGCTCACCCGGCATAAGGGAATCGATACCGGCCTACAAGTTCTGGCACAGCTCGCGCCCCAATACCCCGACCTCGGCTACGCGGTGATCGGTTCGGGAGACTATCTGGCGACTCTGGAGAGGCTCAGTCGGTCACTCGGAGTCGCCGATCGGACCCGGTTTCTCACCCCAGTGCCCGATGCCGATCTGCCGGCGCTATATAATTGCGCGGAAGTCTATCTGGGCTTGTCCCGCCTGCTGGATGAGCGAGTAGAAGGGTTCGGAATTTCACTGGTCGAGGCCTCGGCCTCCGGGATACCAGTGATCGCCGGGAACAGCGGTGGTGTTTCCGATGCCGTGCGCCATGGAGAGACGGGAATCTTGGTCGATCCCGAACAACCGGCGGGCATCGCGGCAGCCGTGCGGCAGCTTCTGGACAACCCCCAGAAGGCTTCGGCCTTGGGGGCCGCGGGCCGGCAGGCGGTGGAGAGTTACTACAATTGGGATCGGGTGGCTGCCGATGTCGGTGCTATCGGACAGGAATGTGGCCGGTCAGGCCGCTGAGTCTTCCGGACGCACGCTGATGGCGTACGTGGGACAGTTCAGCACGTAGGCGCCATCGATAGGAGACCAGGTCTGTACCGGGGTGAGTACCTCGGCCTTGCCGCGCGCGTCGAGACGGAACACCTGAGGTGCCTGAATGACACAGCTGCCACATCCCACGCAGCGAGACTCGTCTACCAAAACTCGGAGTCGCCGTGTCGGGTGCATGCCGCCGGTGACGCCACTGAGCCGGGTGCCCAGCTGGTCCAGCGTGCTCGCGGTAGCTCGGTACCCCGCCTCGATCAACTCCGCCGTCTTGTCGAACGCGAACATGGAGATGTGCTCGACCCGCGGCTGCACCAGCACCAGAGGTGGACCCTTCCAGTCTCGCAGCTGGGCCTCGATCTGGGTCTGCATTACGATCTCGAGTCCTCGGATATAGGTGGCGGCAAACCCCCGGGTCTCGGTCTCGGAGCGGAGCACGCTGGTTGCCGCTACGTTGATAGCCAGAATGGGACCCTGGCCCAGAGAAGCAGCCATCCGGACGGGCAGGTTCTCAATCACGGCGCCGTCTACGTAGGCGCGGCCGTTGATCTCCATCGGTGGAAAGATCCCGGGCAGGGCACAGGAAGCCGCCACCGCATCGGCAACCCGGGTGCTGCGGAGCCCCGGAAGTCCCCACATCACCTGCATGCCCGAATGCAGGTCCACGGTATTGATCAGTAGGCGGCGTGGCAGATCGTCGAAGGTGACGTCACCCACGAGGTAGTCGATCAGAGCCTCCAGCGGTTCACGGCGATACAGGGCGGGAGCGAGGAGACGGCGGAAGGCCACGTCGGCGCGGGCCACCTGAAAGACGTCCCGGCGGCGGACCAGCCGAGCCCGCGCCTCCATCCGTGGGGTTGGCACCCCGGCAGCCCAGGCGGCAGCGATCAGGGAGCCAATGCTGGAACCGACTACCAGGCTCGGGACCAGTTCCCGTTCCTCGAGGGCGCGGAGAACCCCGATATGGGCCAGTCCTTTGAGCCCACCACCGCTCAGTACCAGGGTAAACGGACTGTCGGGTATCACCGGTTCTCCCACAGAGGTTCGCGACATCGCATCGAACCGGAGCTAGTTTGCAAGAATCATGCACTGGTGGGGGCCTGGGAATGGTCCAGCTGGTCCTGTGCCATTCCTACCTCACGGCGCGTAACGCACGTCACAGGAGCAGGATGCGACAAAGTCCTCTGGCCGAGAAGCTCCGGACGGACCGGTTCTTTCAGCTCGGTCTGCTGTTCGTGACGCTGGTGGTCGCAGCGGCCCTGCTGGCGCCTTGGGTGTCCCCTCATGACCCGCTTACCGGCGACTTGCGGGGGGCTTACCTGATCTCCCCCGGGTCCCGGTTCTGGCTGGGAACCGATACCCAGGGGCGTGATGTCCTCAGCCGAGTCCTCTACGGAGCCCGCTTGTCGTTATCCGTCGGACTCATCTCGCAATCGGTATCCGTGACGATCGGTGTGCTGCTCGGCTTGCTCGCGGGATATTACGGACGTTGGGTTGACGCCCTGGTGATGCGCCTGGCCGACATCACTCTCGCCTTCCCAACCCTGCTGCTCTTGATCGCCGTAGCTGCTGCGGTGAAGCCCTCGCTTCCGCTGGTGTTCGTGGTGATCGGAGTCGTAGGGTGGGCCGGGATGGCGCGACTGGTACGGAGCCAGGTGCTGGTGCTTCGTCGATCCGAGTTCGTGGCCGCCGCCCAGGCGCTAGGGGCTCGCGACCGGCGGGTCCTTCTTCGCCACCTTCTACCCAACGTGCGCACCCAGGTGATCATAGCGGCAACCCTGGGGATCGCCGGTGCGATCATGGCCGAAGCCGCCCTGTCCTTTGTGGGACTGGGAGCTCAGCCTCCCACCCCAAGCTGGGGGGCGATGGTGGCCGACGGGCGAGACCTGCTGCGGGTGGCTCCCTGGATCTCGTTCGCCCCCGGCCTGGCAATCGGCATCGCGGTGTTGGGCTTCAATCTCGTGGGTGATGGCCTCCGGGAAGCCTATGATCCACGACTCCGGAGCGAGCGATGAGTCCTGCCACCCACGTGGTTCCGGAATACGATGTGGCCGGCCTTCGCCAGCGAGAGTTTCCCTGGACCGCCGAGACGGTGTACTTGAACCACGCGAGTGTCGGTCCTCTCCCGGAGCGCACCCGGGTTGCGCTGGAGACATTTAACCGCAAGCGAGCCGCTCCGTTTCAGCTCCCGGATCGCGATCTCATGCACACCCTCGCCGAGTCCCGCCGTCTCTCAGCACAGCTGATTGGGGCGGTACCCGAGGAGATCGCTCTTACACTGAACACCGGGTTCGGACTGAGTTTGGCCGCCCGGGCGCTTCCGCTCCGTCCAGGGGACATCGTCCTCACCAGCGATAAGGAATTCCCCGCCAACGTGTATCCCTGGATGCTCCTGAAGGAGAATGGGGTGACGCTGGAGCTTGCTCCCACCACGCCCGGTGGCTGGCCGGATGAGGATTACCTGGTCGAGCGGCTCAGGGACCCTCGAGTCAGGGTCCTGGCGGTATCACTGGTCCAGTTTAGCAATGGCTATGCTGTCGACCTGGCGCGGCTGTCCGCGGCCACCCGCGCTGCCGGGACGTACCTCGTGGTCGACGCCATCCAGGGCGTAGGCCAGATCCCGGTTGATGTGGGCGCAACGCCGGTGGACCTCATGGCCTGCGGGGCGCAGAAGTGGCTGCTGTCGCCCTGGGGATCTGGCTTCGTGTACGTGCGTCGCGAGCTGATCCGGCAACTGACGCCGGCCATCACCGGCTGGATGGCGTACGAGGGGACGGACGATTTCAGCCGACTCACCCAGTACAATGACACCCTGCGCGGAGATGCTCGTCGATTCGAGCTGATCACCCTGCCGTATCAGGACTTTGCCGGCATGAACGCCTCGGTTGAGCTGCTGCTGGAGCTGGGCATTCCCCGCATTCAACGGCACCTGTGCGCCTTGCAGCAGGTCGTGCTGTCGTGGGCAGTCCGGAGCGGCGCGCGGATCGTTTCCCCCCAGGGTGAGCGCGCATCAGGGATCCTGTGTATCGCACCGTCCAACGTGGGCGAGGCCTTCAGGGCGCTGAAGGCAGCGCGAATCATCTGCAGTTTGCGGGAGGGTGCCATCCGGCTCAGCCCGCATGCCTATAATGACGCGAGCGATATGGCGCGCGTGGTCGAGGTGCTGGAGTCACTATGACTGCATTTACCGACATGTTGAAGGATGGGTACGGCGGCGATGAGCCGGGTCTGACCCTCGGCGCGGCGCTGGAGGGGACCCGGATACACCAGCAGCCAAAGATCCGATTGCCGCTGGCCATGGTTACCCGCCACGGCCTGATCGCCGGTGCGACCGGAACCGGCAAGACCAAGACTCTGCAGCTGCTCACCGAGCAACTGTCCCGGCAGGGGGTTCCGGTCTTCGTGGCCGACATGAAGGGCGATCTGTCCGGACTAGCCACGCCAGGCGTCGCTGACGAACGGATTCGAGCACGCGCGGCGGACACCGGGTGGGACTGGAAGCCCGAAGGTGTGCCGGTGGAGTTCGTGAGCCTTACCGGCAGACTCGGCGTGCAACTTCGGGCGACGGTCAGCTCGTTCGGGCCACTGTTGCTGGGCAAGGTGCTCTCGCTGAACGAGACCCAGACCAGCGTGCTCACCATGGTCTTCCGCTACGCCGACGACAATCATCTCCCGCTGCTGGATTTCCCCGATTTGCGCTCCCTGCTCCAGTTTCTCGCTTCGGATACCGGAAAGTCGGCGCTGGATCAGTATGGTGGAATGTCGGCGGCAACAGTCGGCGTACTGCTCAGGAAGATGGTGGAGCTCGAAGCCCAGGGCGCGGGACAGTTCTTCGGCGAGCCGGAGTTCGATGTCAAAGACATGCTGCGGACCACGTCGGAAGGGCGGGGGATCGTGACCTGCCTGGAGCTGCCCGATGTGGCCGACAAACCCCGGTTGTTCTCGACCTTCATGATGTGGCTGCTGGCGGAGCTGTACCACAACCTGCCTGAGGTGGGCGACCTTCCGCGGCCGAAGCTGGTCTTCTTCTTCGATGAGGCCCATCTCCTCTTCGAGGAAGCACCCAGAGCCTTTCTCGATCAGGTCGAACAGGTGGTGAGGCTGATCCGGTCGAAGGGAGTTGGCGTGTTCTTTGTCACCCAGACCCCGAAAGACGTACCGCAGGACGTCTTGGCCCAGCTGGGAAACCGGGTGCAGCACGCACTGCGGGCGCACACGCCTGACGACGAACAGGCGCTCAAGGCTGCGGTGCGTACCTTCCCCAAGACATCATTCTACGATCTCGCGCAAACGCTGACGTCACTCGGCATCGGTGAGGCGGTGGTGACGGTGCTCGACCGCCGCGGCGTACCGAGCCCGGTGGTGGCCACCCGGCTCATTCCGCCGGCTTCACGCATGGCGCCGCTCACCCCGGAGGAGCTCCAGGCCGACATCCGGCAATCGGATCTTTTGGCCGAGTACGGGAAGCCGGTCGATCGAGAGAGTGCACGCGAGATGCTCGCCGCTCGTTTGGCCCGAACGTCGCCGGCGGAGTCGACGCCGGACACAGCCCCGCGCCGTGGATCCGCCGAGAAGAGCATGGCCGAAGTGGCGGGCGACGTAGTGTCCTCGACGGCGGGCCGAACGGTAATCCGCGAAGTGGTTCGCGGACTGTTCGGCCTGCTCGGCGCCAAACCCCCTCGACAGAGTACGCGCCGCCAAAGCCGCTGGTAACCGGTGCGCATTGCGGTTCTCACCGGACTTTTCCCAGTGCTCTGGGAAACGCCATTTCTCAACCAGGTCACCGGTCTGGTCGAGCTGGGCCATGAGGTCGACATCTACGCCGACCAGCCCCAGCCGGGGGTTCCGGCCCACCCGGACATTGCGCGACTCGGATTGCTCGACCGGACCCGTTATCCGATTCAGCTTCCCACTGCACCGATCGAGCGATGGCGCGAAGTCTTTCGCCTGATCCGGCGCCACCGCGGCCAAGATCGGGCGACCCTGTTGCGCACCTTGAATCCGCTCGTCTTTTGGCGTCGCGCTACATCTCTGGATCAGCTTCGACGAACGGCGCCCTTTCTACCTCAGCAATCCTACGACATCTGCTACTGCCCGTTTGCGCAGGACGCTCGAAGAAGTCTCCGGTACCGCAAACTGGGCTGCTGAGGGGGAAGCTGGTCACGGCCTTTCGCGGGTCCGACTTCTCGCGCTATCTCGCGCAACGAGGAGCCGAGGTGTATCGCAAGGTGTTCCGCGAAGGAGAGCTGTTTCTGCCGGTATGCGATGCCTTTGCGGCTCGGCTGCGGAGCTTGGGCTGCCCGTCGCATAAAGTCGTGGTGCATCACACCGGCATCAACCTGACCCGATTCCCCTTTCGCCCCCGAGCTCGCCCCCCGGGGCGCTCCGGCTGATCACGGTTGGGCGATTGGTCGAGAAGAAGGGTATTTCCTACGTGCTGCAGGCAGTCAATAAACTGAGGAACGCGGGGCTGGAAGTGGGCTACGAGATCGTGGGCGACGGCCCACTCAAGCCACGCCTCCAACTCGAAGCAGAACAGCTCGGGCTTCAATCGCGGGTCCGCTTCTCGGGGTGGCAGACCCAGGCTCAGGTGCAGGCAGCCCTGGATGCGGCCGACGTGCTACTCGCCCCGTGCGTCACGGCCGCCGATGGTGATCAGGAAGGGATTCCCAACGTGCTCCGGGAGGGGATGGCGGCTGGTCTCCCGGTGATCGGATCGTTGCACAGCGGTATTCCGGAGCTGATCGAGGACGGCGTTACCGGCTACCTCGTTCCCGAACACGATGCCGCTGCTATCGCCGACCGGGTTCGAACGCTGGCTGCTCGAGCCGACGTCTGGCTACCGATGGTGACCGCCGCCAGAAGGCGGGTGGAACGGGATGACATTCAGCAGCTGAACCTGCGGTTCGTGCAGATGCTGGACGGTCTACTCAGGGCAGCAGCACCAGCCTGACGTAGTTCTTCTTTCCCTTTCGGAGAATTACGAATCGGCTCTCAGGCGGGCCCCGCAACTGCTCGTCGGCCAGGTGGAGATCCACGGCTTCGATCGGCTCGTCGTTGAGATAGAAGCCTTTTCCCTGGATGCCTCGGCGGGCATCGGCCTTCGAGCTGGCCAGACCACTGGCAACCAGCAGATCGAGCACTGGCATTCTTCCGCCCAGGGCGGAACGGGAGACTTGTCGAGTCGGCATTTCGGGGAGCAGTCCGTCCAGTCCCGGTTGAGCCCTCCCCTCGAATAAAGCCGCGCTGGTACGGACCGCCTCATCTGCAGCATCCTTTCCATGCACCCGCTGAGTGACATCGAATCCCAGCTTGCGTTGGGCTGGCCGCTTGCCTGGATCTGCGGCCTGGGCTGACATCACTGCCGAGATCTCATCGAGGGGCAGGAAAGTGAAGAGCTTGAGATAGCGTTCGACATCCCGGTCGTCGGTGTTGATCCAGAATTGATAAAACTGGTACGGGCTGGTTTTGGACGGATCGAGCCAGACATTCCCCGCCTCACTCTTTCCGAACTTGCTGCCCGAGGTGTTGGTGATCAGCGGAAACACCAGACCGTAAGCCTGCCGGCCGTCGCGTTTGCCGATCAGCTCGATACCGGCGGTGATGTTGCCCCACTGGTCGCTGCCGCCGATCTGCAGCTCGCAGCGCTCGGTCCGGAACAGGTGCCAGAAGTCGTAGGCCTGAATGACCATGTAGCTGAATTCGGTGTAGCTGATCCCGGTCTCCAATCGGCTTCGGACGCTCTCCTTCTGCAGCATGAAGCCAAGGGTCAGGTGCTTACCGGTGTCGCGGAGAAACTCCATCAAGCCGAGGGGCCGAAGCCATTCGGCATTGTTCCTCAGCCGCGCCGCGGTCCGTTCCGCGCCGTCGAAATCGAGAAAGCGGCTCACCTGGCGCCGAATGGCTTCGGCATTCCGATCGATCTCCTCTATCGGCAGAATCGGCCGCTCGGACCGCTTCCCACTGGGATCGCCGATCATGCCGGTTCCCCCACCCACCAGCACAATCGGCGTATGGCCGTAACGCTGGAGCCAGGCTGCGCCGATAATGGGAACCAGGCTGCCCACGTGAAGCGAATCGGCCGTAGGGTCCAGGCCGACATACGCCGTAAGCGGTCCCTGCTCCAGTCGCTGCTCCAGCCCGGCCGTGGCGTCCTGCAGCAGCCCCCGCGCCGTCAAAGTTTTGAGCAGTTCGTTCATAGGACGTTCATGGTACCCGCTGGAATCGAGCATAGCAATTGGCTAGCTTGCGCGTATGACCCACCCCCAGGATCCGCCTGACCCTCTGGATCCATTCGATCGGCACGTCGACCCAGCGCCAACCCGGGAACCTCCGTTCCGGCGCTTCGGACGCCCGCCGGTGAAGTCCGGAGGCTCGCCTTGGAAATCGCTCAAGGGGATGCGGCTGTCTCCTCGAGCCCGGCGGAACATCCTCGTCGGGTTGCTCGCCATCTTTGCCTTTGGATTGGCATTCCTGGCCGCGGCCTGGAGCCGCGCCTGTGCGGGGAATACCTGTCCGTCGATCGACGAGCTGGGTGGCTATGACCCGAATCAGGCATCCAAGGTCTATGCCGCAGACGGACGGCTCATCACCGACCTGGGGCTGGAGCGGCGAACCGTCATCCCGCTGGGAGAGATGTCGCCCTATGTGAAGGCCGCTTTCCTGGCGACGGAAGACAAGCGGTTCTACCAGCACCACGGGATCGACTGGTACCGGGTCTTTGGGGCCATCAAGACCAACATCTTTCAGCTGCGCTTTGCCGAAGGGTTCTCCACCATCACGATGCAGCTGGCCCGCAACATTTGGGACGAAGACATCAGTGGGCGGGACAAGTCGGTTACCCGGAAGCTGAGAGAAGCGCACGTCGCCCGGGAGATCGAGCGCAAATATCCCAAGGACAAGATCCTCGAGATTTACCTGAACCAGATTCCCCTGGGAAATGGCGCCTATGGAGTCGAGGCAGCTTCGCAGCGCTACTTCGGGAAGTCGGTTCGGGAGCTGAATGTCGCGGAGGCCGCAACGCTGGCGGCCATCCCCAAAGCTCCTTCCCGCTACAACCCTCGGCGGAATCCCAACGCCAACGTTCAGCGCCGCAATACCGTGGTGAACCTGCTGCGGGACAGCGGGCTGTTGAACACGGAAGAGGCGGAGCGGTGGAAGGCCTACCCCCTGCTCCTGTCGTCGCACTCCGATTACAGCGGCGTGGCGGAATACTTCGTGGAGTACGTACGGCAGCAGCTCGAGGCTCGATTCGGCCGGGATCTGTATACCTCGGGCTACCGGATCTACACCACGCTGGATCTTGACATCCAGCAAGCCGCCGAGCGTGCGCTCGAGGCCCGGCTGGAGGCCATCGAGAGCGGTGCCGACGGGAAATTTCCTCACGATACCTACCGTCAGTATCTCGAGTCCAAGAGCGACAACACCGACAACAACAGCCGGAGTCCCAGTCCTTATCTCCAGGGTCTGGTCGTCACCCTCGAGGCCAAGACCGGCTACATCCGGGCTATGGTAGGCGGGCGGGACTTCGAGGACAGCAAGTTCAACCGGGCTACCCAGGCGCTGCGTCAGCCTGGCTCCACCTTCAAACCCATCGTCTACTCCGCCGCGCTGGAGGCGGGTTATCCCCTCTCCCATGTCATGGTAGACGATCCCCTCAGCGTAGAGCTCGACCCCGCCCAGCCACCCTGGGCGCCACAGAACTACGACCTCGAGTTCGATGGTCCGATGACGCTCCGGCGAGCGCTTTACCTCTCGCGGAACATCATTGCGATCAAGCTGGGCATGGAGGTAGGAGAGCAGGCGGTCATAGCCGAGGCGCAGAAGTTCGGGCTCACCACCCGGGTCCCGGCGTTCCCGTCGATTCACATCGGCTCGGCCGACGTGATCCCCCTGGAGATGATCGCGGCCTACACCACCTTTGCCAACCTGGGCACCCGCACCATGCCCAACGGGATACTCCGGATCGAAGACCGGAGCGGCAAGATCATCTGGCAGCCGACAATCCGTACAGCAGCCGTCATGGATACCCTGCACGCCTGGCTCATGACCGATGCGCTGCGCGACGTGGTCCGCCACGGCACTGCCGTGGGGTCGGTCGGCTCCCGGATCAATTTCCCGGCTGGCGGCAAGACCGGAACCACCAACGACGGATTCGACGTCTGGTTCATCGGCTTCACCCCGGAAATGGTGACCGGAGTGTGGATCGGCTTCGATCAGCCGCAGAAGATCAAGGGCAACGCGCAGGGGGGCGTCCTGGCGGCACCGGCCTGGACCGCCATGATGCGCGAGGTGTACGAGCGGCGGAGCATACCTGCAGCGTGGTCGCGGCCGGCGGGACTGACCGCCCTGGACGTGGACAAGACCACCGGTTACAAGGCGACACCGTTCTGCCCCAAGGACGTTCACTACATCGAGTCCTTCATTCCGGGCACTGAGCCGACGGCATTCTGTCCGGTGCACTCTCCCTTCGGCTCCATGGGCGGGGTGATGGGGGGGAGCGGCCCGGATGCGGCGCCAGCGGCGGGAACGGTTCCAGCCGCGCCGCCGGCCGGCTCGCCGGGTCCGCCGCCTCCCAATGGCGGCACAGCGACGAGTGGCGGTACGGCAGGAGTTATGGGGGGAGCTGGGCCAGTTCCCAATCCCCCGCGCTGAGGTGCGCCAGCGGCGGATAGCCGCGGGCTGGGTCCTTCCCATGGCCGGTGCGCCGATCGAGCGTGGCGCAGTCCTGGTCGGTGCCGACGGCCGGATTCAGTCGATTGGTCCTGACCGCGCAGTACCCCGGCCCCCCGCTGTGCCGGCCTTCGATTTTCCCGACGCTGCACTCCTTCCCGGCCTGATCAACACCCACACACACCTGGAGCTCACCGGCTTCGAAGGCCAGGTTACCGCCCCTGAGTTTCCGGCCTGGATCCGAAGTTTGCGGCAGCTCAAGACCACCCGCACGTCCGACGATTACCTGCGGGCTGCCCGGCAGGGCCTGGCCGACTGCTACGCAGGCGGTGTTACCACGATCGCCGACACCGGAGATTCGGGTGCCGTGGTCCGGGTGCTTGCCGAGGCAGGCGGCTCAGGCATCGCGTACCAGGAGGTTTTTGGCCCAGATCCCTCTCAGGCGGAGGAAAGCCTGGCCGGTCTCCAACGTCGGGTCCAGGAGCTCTCGAGCCTGACCTCGCCCCGACTCCGGATTGGAGTGTCTCCCCACGCCCCGTACACCGTGAGCGCCGGCCTTTTCAGCTCGGTGGCGGCATGGTCGCAACAGGAGCGCCTTCCTCTGGCCGTGCACGCCGCCGAGTCGACCGAAGAAACCGAATTTCTGCTGGCGGGCTCCGGGCCTTTCGCTCAGGCGTGGCGAGAGCGGAATATTCCGCTTCCGCCCTCACGGGGAATGAGCCCGATAGCCTGGTTGGCAAAGCGTGGCGTACTTTCTCCGCTGACCCTCTGCATCCACGCGGTGCAACTCGGGCCGGCAGACATTCGGGTCCTGGCCGACTCCGGCGCGGCCGTGGCGCATTGCCCGATCTCCAACCGGGCGCACGGCCACGGCACAGCCCCGATTACGTCCATGCTTGCGGCCAGTGTACGGGTCGGCTTGGGCACAGACTCGGTCGTCAGCGTGGGCCGCCTCGATCTGCTGGCCGAGGCGCGAATGGCGGGCAAGGATGCGGCACTCACGGCCGATCAGCAGCTGGGGCTTTGCACGATTGAGGGTGCTCGAGCGCTCAATCTGCAGGCCGAGGTGGGGAGCCTCGAACCGGGAAAATGGGCCGATTGCACCGTGATCAGAGTGGCTGACACCGGTGAGACTCCAGCGGAACGAGTTCTGGCCAGCTCGCCGGATGACGTACTGCGAACGTACGTGGGTGGAATGGAGGTGCACCGCTCCGAATGAAAACCCAGCGGCAGGCGGCAATCCTGCGGGTCATCCGCGAACGCCGGATCGAGAGTCAGGACGAGCTGAAGGAGGCTCTGGCCTCAGTCGGCATCCTGGTCACCCAGGCGACGCTCTCTCGGGATATCCGAGAGCTGGGCTTGGCCAAGCTGGCCGATTCTGGAGGCGCGTATTACACCCACCCCCATCGGGGTGCGGTGCGTCCGGAGCTGGGTCAGGTTCTCCCGACGTTGTTGGTCAGCGTCGACGGGGTGGGGCCCTTTTTGATATTGAAGACGGCAAGTGGTTCAGCGGGGGCGATAACCGAGGCTCTCGATCAGGCTGGTTGGACTGAGATCATCGGCACCATCGCCGGCGACGATACCGTCCTGGTGATCACCCGAAACCAGCGCCTTCGGAAGGCGATCGCCAGCCGGATTCAGGAGCTCGTGAAGTAGCCGTCGAATGGGACGATGGTTTGGACCTTTCCATTCGGTGCGAGCGGAATTTCGCTGACCAGCTCGAGGTCGACCTCCAGACTCCCACCCAGCTTGGCCTGGAGACTCAGGCGAATCTGTTCGAGACTGCTGTCGCTCCACTCCCCGGTCGGAACCAGGAGGACTCGCAACGCATCAGCCGCGAGCTGTCGGGCCTGCCAGCGGCGCACCTCCCGGAACGGCGAAATACAGGAGCCTACCACGGCCGAGTTGAGCATCCGGCCATCGGCGGTGCGAATCGTATGCTTGGTTCGTCCGGCTACCGGTCCCATCAGCCCAAGACCTCGGCCGCAGGAGCAACGTCCGGGAATCCTGTAACCTAGATCTCCGATCCGATAGCGGATCAGCGGCTGGGCAAAGCAGTTCAGCTGGGTGATCACAATTTCGCCCACCGCCCCATCGGGAAGCGACTGCCCATCCACATCGACCACCTCAACGATCTGCACATCGTCGTTGAGATGGAGTGCCCCCGGGCGATGGGGACACTCCCACGCCACCGGACCGATTTCCACCGTGGCGTACACGTCCAGCGGACGCACTCCGAAAGCTTCCTTACAGAGCCGGCGACATCGGTCACTCAGGGCCATCGCGCTGCTGTAGACCAGCCGCGGCTGTATATCGCGTACGCCAGCCTCGAGCACGGCTTCGGATAGATCCTCGAGAGCAACGGCGTACGAGCTGATCATGTGGGGCCGCACCCGCCGGAGGAGATCGATCTGCTGTTTGGGCGGGTCGAAGCTGGAGAGCTGGTGCAGCGGAGGAAGGACACCCAAATGGCGCAGCATCGCCACCGGTCCCTGCTTTCCAATCGGCCGGCCGCTCCCGATGTTTACCTGTCTATCCCACCGGCGACGCCCGAAAGCCACAAACAGCCGATCCCAGACCGCGGAAATTTCGGCCTGGTCGCGGTCCGTGCGAAAAACCCGGTGCGGCTCACCGGTGGAGCCGGAGGTCACCACCTCGAAGCCTGCTTCGTTCGTCAGGCCGGCACGATCGAACTGTTCCTGCAGGATGGCCTTGGTCAGGAAGGGGAGCTGTTGAAGCACCGCTTCATCGTGGAAATCATCCAGCCGAACGCCGGCCTGGGCAAAGGCGTCCTGGTAGTAGGGAACCTTCGAGGCCCGCGTCGCCAGGCGGCGAAGCCGGTGAGCACGAAGCTGCCTCAGACGCGCCGGCGAGCTCCACTGCTCGGCCCCGCGGCGCAGGGCAGCATTGTACAGGTACCAGAGATTGGATATTGAGATAGCACAAAATTAGACCAGCCGGTTTCGTGCGCCAAGTCCACCTCAGGAGCCTGGATCAAGCGGCGTAGCCGCAGGCGCCTGAGGTTGGTCAGGCGATTTGGGGCAAACCATTGCTCTTGGCCTCGGCGATGAGCCTCCCGCAGGAGCACCTAGGGTCCGGCTCCCGATCCAAGGTGACCTCCCTTGGGAGCCCGTACCGTTCCCTTGCTCCTGCACATGTCGCTCATTACGATACGATATCGCTGTGAGTTAGCCCACGTTGGTCCGGGACTTGCGGCTGTGCCTGCCTGCGGGGTTGAGAAATCCGGGGGCAACCGCAGCAGTAGGGGTACGGCCTCGTTCACCACATTGGGAGAAGTCGCGTGCGGTGTCTGGCGTTGAACGCCTCGTTTGAACCGCTCACCATGGTCCCGGTACGGCGTGCCCTCAGGTTGGTCATCGAGGGAAAAGCCGAGATCGTCGAGTCGGATGACGGCGACGTTGTCCGAAGCGAACGTTTGGTTCTTCCCAAACCTGCAATAATCCGGCTCGTCAAGTTCGTACACGTTCCCCGCCGCTTCCGTCGTCAAGTCACCAACACATTCCTCTTTGCTCGCGATGGCTACCGGTGCCAGTACTGTCACCGTGGGCAATCGGATCTGCGGCATCGGGAGTGCCTGACCCGAGATCACCTGATCCCGCTCTCCCGCGGCGGTGACAACGACTGGAGCAATGTGGTGACCGCCTGCAGTTCCTGTAACACTCGCAAAGGGAACCACCTGCCGCAGGAATGCGGCATGCATCCGGCGGTTCCACCTCACGAGCCGCACTTCGTTCATCTCTCCTGGGCAGTTCGCCGACTTTCTGTCACCCAAGCCAAATACATCAAGCTCTTCTATGGTGAAGAGGCGCTGCGGGCGTTGGGTGGGACGATCTAGCGGAGTTCAGCGAACCGTAAAGGGTGGGCTTCTCACTTCCAGTCTCAGGCTGGGGAGACCCGCGAGTCGGAGCAGGAATCGAGTGGCTTCGCGTCCCAGTGCGTCACCCAAATTTCCGTCCCGGTCGGCCTGGCCCATATCTCCCGCCAGAAATCGTTCCAGCTCATCCAGGTCAGAGTCTGAGAGCGTGGTGACCTGCAGGCTTCCCGCGTAGTAGTAGCGGCCGGGCTCGGCCGGCCTCACGTTAACCTGGTAGGCAAAGGCCAGCGCGGCGCCCAAGGCATCGATGGTCGCGTAGCGTCGCTCCTGACGAGCTCTCCCGACGAAGGTGACGAGGGTGTACTGGTCCAGCAATGGCTCGTGCCGAACCAGGACATCCCATTCGGCCTGCCGCTCGAAGCTGTCGAACCACGCCCCCCGCGACCGCCACACCTCCACGCGATAATGCAGACGCACGGGCAACCCTGATCGCAGGGCGGAAAGCCAGCGGTTGTTGCCTTCCAGCATGTTCTCCGATCGTACGATGGGGGCTCGGGAGCCATTTGGGGCGGAATCCGAGGCCAGCGAGATGAGCAACCGAATGTCGCCCGACTCCTGAGCCAGCAGTGGCAAAGGCCTCATGGACAGGCACCCGGCGCTCACCATCGCACAGGTTCCCCATCGAAGAAAGCGCAGCAGCGGATCCGGCGAGAACGACACTAGAAGCGGCGCTGCAGCCTGACGGTAAACTTCACCGACTCTCCCGAGGTGAGACTCTTCGCCAGGTACGCCGCGATCTCGCCGGCATCGAGCCCCACCCCTACGTCGAGCGCCCACTCGCTCAGAACCGGAATCCGGTTGACCGGCACCTGTCCCGGTCCGTCACCGGCAAGCCAGGACTTTCCGGCGTCGCTGAGAAAAACCAGGTCGGCCTCTTCGATGCCAATGAATCGGCCAGGCTTCTCGGGGCCGCGCTCAGGCATCCGGTATCCCAGGTTGAGCTTCAGGTGGGTACGCACTTCCAGCTGGGTGGCGATTGACCGGTCGCAGAGCGCCGGCTGCGCCGGATCGTTGAATCCGGTTGGTGCGCAAGTGAAGGCTCGAAAGTCGAAGCCGGGCAACACGTCGGTGCCGCCGAGGGACAGCCGTCGCTGAAGCGGGAGCCGGTCTCCCGCAATCCAGCCGTCGGCCAGGACCCGCGCGTTTACCCGAAGCGAGGGCGTGAGTCTGGCGTAGCGCCTAAGGTCGAAGGACAACCGATCGGTTCCGTAGCCGCCTCCTGTCGGGGGTGGGGGGCGCACGACCGGCGGCAACGCTACCGGAGCGATATCGTCGCTGGTGAGATGCTCGTATCGTCCGCTCAGCCACCAGCCGGTGGTGGGCAGGTCCCGATCGTTGCGGGTGTCGAACTCGGCCAGAAAACCGGTGCTGAAGTAGTGCCCGTCGTCGATCAGGGGATTGCGTCGCCAGCGGTCACTGTTGCGAAATAGGGACCAGGGATCGCTCGCGCGGACCGATGTCTCCGCGTCCCAGCCCAGAGTGAGCTCCAGCCGAAGGGTGGAGATCGGTAGGACGTAGGCCGAGCCGGCGAAACCTTGTCGCTCGTAGTAGTCGCGGTAGTCCCGCTGCAGCAGAAACGACGCCCATCCGTTTTCCCCAATAGAGAGGGGCTGGTCTTCGATCGGCTCGACTTCGCTGTAGAGGCGGCCGCCCAGGCCAAACTCGGTGCCCCCGGCAAAGCGCACGTCGCCCCGGACCACGTACCCGAAATCGCTGCGCGAGTCGGTACTCTGGCCCGCGGTTCGGAGGATGCCCCGGGCGTCGAGCCGGGTATAGATGCTGGGGGAAGGACGAAATTCGAAGAGTGGGCCGAAGTGGACTGGAAGCCCCTCGATTCGGTTGTAGGTGCCGCCGGTGGAGAGCGACAGCGTGGTGCGGATCCGCCCAGTTTGGAAGGTCGCGCTGGCGGTGGCAATCTCGCCCAACGGCCGCCGCCGCTCTCTCAATGCGAGCAGGCCATCACTTCCCCTGACCACGGGCGCGGCATCCCAATACACCCGTTCCGGACCGGCATGCTGCACCTGCTCGGACCGGAGCAGCCGCCCTCCCACGACCAGAATCTCACCTTCTACCGCCGATCCGGGCAGCAGATACAGCGTTCCATTGGCGACCGCGACGGGTCCGGCAACTCGTCCGGCGATCGTCAAGGACCCGCCGTACAGGGCCAGTTTCCCGTCGATCCTGGTGCCGGCGGGAATAGTGACGTCGCCCTGCATCCGGGTGGTGGCGGAGTCGTTGTAGAAGGCAATCAGGTCGGTGACCACATCTGCCGGCGGGCCACCGCGCACGAACGAATCGCTCGGGCGCGCATTGGGGTCGATGACGATAACGCTGTCCTGAGCCCACACTGGCCCGGCAAGGGCGAGCAGCAGCCCCGCGATGGTCAGACGCATGGAACGGGTCTCGCAGCTGAAGGGATTTACAGCTCGACCTCGGCGCTCTTTTCCACCCCTAGCCGGCGCATCCGCCGATAGAGGTTGGCCCGGTCGGTCTGGAGGATCCGCGCGGCCTCGGCCATGTTCCCCTGCGCCTGAGTAAGTGCGGCGGTGATGAGCTCCCGTTCGTACTCGTCCAGCGCATCCGTCAGAGAACGGCCCAACAGGGCCGACTGCTGATTGACTGGAGCCGACGAATTTCCCCCACGGAGCACCTGGCGAACCGCCGATGCATCGATCACCGGTCCGCTCAGAATGCTGAGACGTTCAACCAGATTGGCCAGCTCCCGTATGTTGCCGGGCCAGGAATACCCCGACAGGGCGGCGAGCGCCGCCTCGGTAAAGCTCACGGCGTGACCTGGCCTGACTCGCTCCGCCAAGTGGGAAACGAGGGCAGGAAGGTCCTCCAGCCGCTCCCGCAACGGAGGAATCTCGATTGGGAATACATTCAGCCGGAAAAAGAGGTCTTCCCGGAAAGCTCCGTGCTGGACGGCGTCGCCCAGCTGACGATTGGTGGCTGCAATAGCCCGGGCATCGATCCGGGTGGTGGCTTCAGCTCCGATCCGCTGCAGCTCACCAGTCTCCAGAGTCCGGAGCAGCTTGGCCTGAGCCTCCTGGCTCAGATCGCCGACTTCGTCGAGGAACAGGGTCCCCCCGTGCGCCAGCTCGAAGCGCCCCAGCCGGCGTTCGGTGGCGCCGGTAAACGCCCCGCGCTCATGTCCGAACATCTCCGACTCCACCAGATCCCGCGGAATCGCCGCGCAATTCACGGTGATGAACGGCCGGCCCTTTCGGCGGCTGGACCCGTGAATGGCCGCGGCAACCAGCTCTTTCCCGGTACCGGACTCACCGGTAATGAGTACCCGCGCTTCGGTGGGGGCCACCCGTGCAATCAGAGCTCGCACCTGCTGCATGGCCGGGCCTTCCCCGATGAGAGTTGACCGGCGGCCCAGCTCTTCCTGGAGAGCGCGGTTTTGCGCTCGGGTTCGATTGAGCTCGAGCGCTGCTCGAACCGTGACCAGCACCGCCTCGGGGCTGAGCGGCTTCTCCAGAAACTGAAAGGCCCCGAGCTTCACCGCCCGAACCGCGTCGGTGAGCTGGGCTTTGCCGCTCATCATGATGACCGGTGCTCCGGTTCCGCGGTCCCGCAGCTGGGTGAGAGTCTCCAGCCCATCGGGCCCCGGCGGCATGAGAAGATCGAGCAGCACCACGTCGGGATCGATCTCGTCGAGCAACAATAAGGCGGAGTTCCCGTTCGGCGCCTCAGTCACCACGAACCCTTCGGTTCGAAGGAGGGCTCCAAGCATCCGGCGAATGTTGGCCTCATCATCCACCAGCAGGACCTGAGCCCCGTCACTCATGTCGGCGCCATCTGAACTACGAACGTGGCGCCGCCCCCCGGCGTGTCGCCCACCTCGATGGAGCCCCCATGCATTTCGATGGTCTGCTTCACCAGCGCGAGGCCAAGGCCGGTCCCGCCCGGCTTACCGGTGCAATAGGGATCGAAGATGTGCTGCGCCATCTCCGGCGGAACGCCCGGACCGTGGTCCCGAATTTCGATTCGAACTCCGCCGCCGTTGTACGGTGCGGCCACGATCTCCAGCTCGCCTTTGCCCTCGCACGCTTCAGCGGCATTTCGGAGAATGTTGCTGAACGCGCGGCGCAGTGGGTCGTAGTAGCCGAGCAGCACGGGTGTTCTGGGGTCGAGCTCCAGCCGTGCGGTCATACTGGGTGGGAGTGAAGTGCGAGTCAGCTCGGCCAGGAGCTCGGTGAAGTCGACCGGAGCGGCCGGGCCTTCCGGCAGGCGTCCGAATTCGGTGAACTCGCGGGCGAGTTGCTCCAGCCGATCCGACTCCGCGGCCAATACGTCGATGGCCTCGGCCTGCTCCGGAGCGGCCGATCGGCTCAGCTGAGCTATGGCCAGGCGGATCGGAGTCAGCGGGTTACGCATCTCGTGTGCGACCCGCCTGGCGGTCTCCCGAAATGCTCGCAGCCGCTCCGCCTCGATCTCCTGCATTCGGGCCCGCTCGAGACCACCGGCCATTTCGCGGAGGGCTGTTCGGAGGGCAGTAAACTCGGGAGCGCCCCGCCGTGGGCTGTCAGGCGGCAGCGGCTCCATCCGCCGGATATTTCCGGTCCACCCGATCAACTCCTCGATGGGGCGGCTGAGCTGGCGAGACAGGTGCCCGCCGAACCGCACCGAGGCGTACAGAAAGGCCCCACCCAGCAGAAGGATGAGAATACCGAGGCCGGCGTAATAGTACCGGTTGAAGGTGTCGGCGCGCTGAAACTGGCCGATCGCGGTGTTCAGCTTGGTGGCGTGATCGGCGAGAGCATGGCGTTCAGTCGGCTGCAGTCTGGTGGAGTCTATGCTGCGCAGCAGCACCCGGCCTGATTGCGCCACGCCTTCGATTGCATCACGAGGCCCGGGCGCCTGGGTTGTCGAGCGCAGGGTCAGACCCCACCCAAGCATGGCGAGTGCGGTTGGCACCGCCCCCAGGCAGATCAGGATCAGGAGGATTCTCTGGTGGAAAGAGAGTCGCATCTCGCCTCAAAATAAGTCGTGCCCCAGTACCCGGCCGCTCCGGCAGCGAGCCCCAGCAGAGCTCCCAGCCACTCGGAGAACCTGGCCGGCGCATAGCCCGTCAGGAGCGGGACCAGTCCAACTCCGAGAGCAACCAGCAGGAGCACAGCACCCCAACTAAGGAAAGGTCTCCCCGAGACGTGCGGCGTCCAGTACCCAAGCGGGAGGAGCCAGGCGGCCAGCCAGACCAAGGTGATGACGGAGGTGCCCCGCCCATAGGTGTGTCGAAAGGGCGCCAGCAGGCTCCAGCCGAGGCTCGGACCAAGGGCCTGGCGGGCCCGCTGGGTCAGGCCGGAACTGGTCCATTCGGCCTCCAGCGCGAACCCCCGGTCCCGTGCCACAAGAGTGAGCACGCTGCCGGGTGGCGAGCTCAGGGCGCCAGGAATCCGAAGGGCTGGCCTTGCCAGGCGAAGGAGAGACGATCGCATGGGCGGTTGGAACGCGAGGTCTCCACCGTTGGCCTCGATCGCTATTACTGAACCCCTCGGACCCAGCACCTCGACCACTGAGGACCGTTTCCCCGAACGGCCGGATCGCAGGCGAAGCTGCAGGTCGAAGCGTCCGGTCCGGATCTGTCGCGCCATCTCAGGAGTGAGAGGCTGGGAATCGGTGGGAATCGGAGCCCCCAAGAGATTCGCCGAAACCACCTCACCCTCGAATGGGCGGTGTCCCAAGACCCGGCGCGCCCAGAATCCCCGCAGTTGGTCTGCCGGTGCCCAGGGCTGAAGCAGGAGGGCGCTCCCAATCTGAACGGTGAGCCACAGGGCACCCCAGCAGCCGGCAAGGCGCACCACCGTCGGCCCAGTCGGCCGCAGCAGCTGAACCCCGTGCGAGGCGAGGGTTGCGCCGACCAGACTCCCCATGGTGTTCGTAAGCACGTCGCTCAGGCTCGCGTCCCGTCCGGGCACGACGCTCCATTGCAGGAGCTCGATGCCGAGCGAGACAAGGCCACCGGTGGCAACGACGGCGCGCGAGGGCAACCCGGCGAGCCGCAGACCCAGCGCAAAGGGAATGAACAGCAGAACATTGTTCACCACGTCCTGGCCACCATGCTCCCCACATATGAGGCACCACCAAGGGGTTAGGCGGGCCGCCAATTCCTGCTGCGGGATGGGCACCAGTGTGGCCAGGGCGATGAACAGAAGGCCGGCGCAGGCCAGAAACCGTCCGATTGGACGCGACATGGTGGCTGGAGTGGAGAGGTTGCTGAAGTGGGCAGCGAACCAGGCCGCTGTTATCCGGCGGCCCGGCGATCGGCCCGCACGATCACCGGTGAACCGAATCGGCGGGTGAGACCGAGCCAGCGGCCGGGCACTTCGGCGGCCCTGCTCAGAAGTGACTGGTTGGCCAAGCGGTGCAGCACCATCGGCCAGAGAAATTGCGGCTGCTCTGCGCGCACGGCGAAGCTGTGATCCGCGAAGGCAGCGCGGATCTGGCGGGGCGAAAACGTCAGGAAACGCCGGGTGTTCAGCTCGATCCCTTTCTTGACCTCGAAAAATCTCTCCGCGACAATGTTGACGCTGCGCACCGAGGGATAATCAAGGAGCACCGAGCGCGATGCCACCCGACACAACTCACCGATCAACCCAGTCCAGTCGACACTGTGAGGGAGTAGCCGCAAACAGACTACCGCATCGAAGGAACGATCGAGGTAGGGGAGCGCCCGCAGATCGGCCACCTCGAACTTGCACCGGCCATTGGCAAGCCAGGGCTGAAGCCGGACGCCACAAGAAGGGTCGCTGCCGACGACCGTGACCTCATATCCCGCCTTGAGCAGCGGCGGAGTTATCTGAGCATGCCCGCCACCCACGTCCAGGATTGAAGAGCCCACCGGAAGGGTGCTGAGAAAGCCGAGCGTTATGCGGGTTTGGGTCTCGACGAACCAGCGCCCTGCTGCGCCGGTAAACCGCCGAGCGTAATCTTCCGACGAGGTGGCAATGTCAGCATCCTCCACCAAGCCATCCTCGTATCGGCCGTTGCCCGTCATGTTCGGAAGCTAGGTCCCGGCCGGAGGCCTGTCCACCGGAGCCCGGCGCTTGGCTACCTGAATGGCTGATAGTCACTTACAATCCGGCGGATCGCAACCCTCACCATTTGGTAGCGTATGAGGATTCTGGTAACGGGGGGCACAGGGTTTTCCGGGACGGCGCTGGTCCAGCGGCTGCTCGTCATGGGCCACTCTGTGGTCGCCTTTGACTATAAGGAGGGGCTGCAGTCTGACACGCTCCGCTCCCAGGGGGCCGAGGTGCAGATCGGATCGGTGACCGATCCTCTTGCAGTGAAGCGCAGCATGAACGCCGTGGATTTCGTGTTTCATCTCGCCGCCGCCTTTCGCGAGCTGAACGTGCCGAATTCGTTCTACGACGAGGTCAATGTCGAGGGCACCCGCAACGTTCTGCATGCCGCGCGCCAGGCCGGGGTGCGCAAGTTCGTCTACTGCAGCACCTGCGGTGTGCATGGGAATGTCCAGCACCCGCCGGCCAATGAGGATGCTCCTGTTCGCCCGGCGGATTACTACCAGCGCACCAAGTACGAAGCCGAGCCGCTGGTCAAACACGAGGCGGGAGATCTGGAGGTGGTCATCCTTCGTCCTGCCGCCATCTACGGCCCGGGTGATCCCGAGCGGTTCTTCATGATCTTCCGGCGGGTGGCCAATGGCACCTTCCCGATGTTCGGCTCCGGGCGCACGTTGTACCACCCGCTCTACATCGACAATCTGATAGACGCATTTGTGCTGTGCATGCCACCGGGAGTGGGAAGCGGGCGGGAATATCTGATCGCCGACGAGAAGTACTACTCGATCGAGGAGATCGTCCAGGCGGTTGCGCGGGCTCTCGATGTTGCCGTTCGAATCCCGCACTATCCCGTTCTTCCGATTGTGGCCCTAGGTCACGTCATGGAGAAAATCTGCCGTCCCCTCGGCATCACGCCGCCGATCTTTCCCCGGCGAGTGGACTGGTATCGCCAGAACCGGGCGTTCGACATCTCCCGCGCCAAACGAGAGCTGGGCTACGAACCTCGCATAGAGCTCGATCAGGGTCTTCGGCTCACCGGTGCCTGGTACCGGCAGATGGGATACCTCTGATCTCCTTTGCCGGTCACACACCGCGGCCTGCCGTCGGCCATTCGTCCCAACTGCCTCTGGAGTCTAACGGCCACAGCGTTGCCAACCTGCTGCACTCCATCAGGGATTTGGCGCGAACCTAAAGCGACGCGTCTATCGGGCCTTCGGGGCACCGGGTAGCGAGTCAATGGCTGAGCTATGCCGGCTCCCGTTTGAGAATTCGGGAACCGATCTCCGAGGTGAGGTGCCGCAGGGCCATGCTCCCGTACCGGCCGGCAAATGCTGGGTAGATCCAGCACAGCGCGCCAATCAAACTCAGCGTGACGGCCCCAGTGAGCATTAACCGCAGAAACGGGCCGGCTCCCGCAGCAATGAGCGCCAGCCGAAGCGTATAGGCTACAACCGCCGTGAGCAGCCCCAATCCGATGCCCGGGGCCTGCGAGTGAGCGTACTCGCGCCAGCTCGCGCCGAGCAGTTTGAGACTCATCGCCGCACCGATGAAGTAGTTGATAGCGATCGCCAGAACTACTCCAGTGGCCACCCCGGTCAATCCGTATCGGGCGCCGATCAGACTGGCCACGATGACCGCGAGTGCGTAGATGCCGTCACGCACCGTCCGGTTGCGCATGCGTCCCAGGGCGCCGTCCAGGCAGTATGCCATGAGGTACACGTTTCGGAACATGATGCCCGCGGTCAGAATCTGAAACGGCACAATGGCAGGGATCCACCTCGGGCCCAGCATGACCACAACAATCTCCGGCGCGGTAACCACCATCAGGGCCCCGAGCGGAGCGCTGACCATTCCGAGTACCGCGGCCCCGGTGAGGTAGGTGGATCGGAGTCGCTCCGGCTGGCCCTGGAGCCGAGACATGACGGGGAACAGAACCTTGGTGACGACTATGGCAAAGTACGTTACCAGGATCATCATGAGTTTGAAGGCCCGGCTGTAGTAGCCTAATGCCAGGATGCCGAGAACTCGACCGACCACCAGGTTATCGCCTTGGACGGCGCCGTAGTTGAACGCGCGCGCCAGCGTGAAACCAGAACCAAAGCGAAGCAGCTCGCGGATCTCCGGGCCGATCCGAGGCCACTTGGGGTGGGGCTGGAGCTTCAGGAGAACGGCCGAGCGTACCAGGTTCTGGCCCAGGCTACTTCCGACGATGGCCCACACCCCGAATCCGGCGGCAGCAAGCACCAGAGCGGGCAACGCGTAGCCCACCATGAACGCCGCAACCTCGACCCACATCAGCCTGCGCCAGGCCAAACTCCGCTCGCTCAGGCCCGCGGCCACAAAACCGGGATTGGCCAGCACGAAGGTGAAGCTGAGCCCGCGAATGATCGGAGTCAGAGCCGGATCTCCCAGCAGCCGGGCAGCCCACGGGGCGGTCAGCCATACCAGAGCGGTGGTCAGGAAGCCGATCAGCACGGTCGCGGTGAAGCCGGCGCGGATGATTCTCGGCGTCAGCTCCGACCGTTGGATCAAGGCGGGGCCGATACCAAACTGTGCGAGGATTGCGGCGAGCCCCACATAGACTGCGGCCAGCCCGGCCAAACCGTAATCCGCGGGCGTGAGCAGGCGCGCCAATGCCGCGGTCACGACCACCTGGCCGACGCCGGTGATCATGGCGCCGGTGTATTGGGCACCGACTCCGCTGACGGTCGAGCTGATGAGTGCTTTCTTGCTCAGAATGTGGCTCACGTGCTCCGATCGCGTTCCGGGCCGCCGGTTGCGCGGTCACCGCTGAAAGTTGCCACGTGTGACGACAGGCAAGGCAATGTAAAGAGTTTAGCTGGTGAAGACGCGGGAGGGTTGGGAGCCTCGCGCGTCGAGATACATCCTGCTCCACATCTCGGCGAGAAGCAGTGACCAGAGGCGGTACACCCGCTCCTGAGAGTACGGCTTGCTCCCAGGCCTGCGCCGCAGAACCGCGATATAATCGGGATCGAATAGTCCTCGTTCCAGAACGGATTCGCGCGCGAGCAGCTGGTCGGCCAGCCCATCCAGCACGTTGCTCAGATGAAGATCGTGCTTCAGGCGGTTGAAGCTCTTTCCAACGCTTAGGATTGAGGGCGACACGAGTCCGGCGGACGCTCTGCGCAGCACATACTTCTGGGTGCGGCCTTTGATCTTGAGCCGGTCGGGGATGGAAAAAGCAGATGCGAGAAAGGCGGGATCGGTGTGATGGGCATTGAACCGCACGCCGGAGGCCGTGTACAATCGCTCGACCGTTGACTGGTAGGGCAGAACCAGAAACCCCTTCCGCAGGAACTGGCTCAGCGGCTCTTCCCCACCGACTCTAAATCCGGGCAACGGTTGGAGCGGCGCAGCCCCGCACACTTGAGGCGCCGGATACTCGCTCCCCCTGTAGTACAGCTTCTTCAAGGTGCGTCCGCCGACCCCTCTCGGTTCCACACTTCGTACGGTGTAGTCGTAAAACTCGCGTAAGGGCCCCGCTATGGGCGGCACGTGCAAGGCGAGATCGGCCACTCGGTGTCGAGGCAACCCCGCAAACAACCCGTCAAAGCCAAATCCGGTGAGGATCAGCTCGACATGACGGGCCGCCTCCCGTGCCGCGACAAAGAGATAGGCAATATCCTCCCTGCCGATCGGCTCCTCCATGTACCACACCATCCAGGGCAGGAGGTTCGGCAGGTCGTCAGGACTGAGCACCAGCGGGTGGTGGTGAGTGCCCAGCTCGCCGGCCACTCGCGCGGAGTTAATCAGCTCCCTGTCATCCGGTCCGTATCCGGCACTGAAGGTGTGAATCTCTTTGCCGGGAGCCACATGTCGTACGCCCCCGGCCATGATGGCTGAATCGAGGCCGCCGCTCAGGGAGACCCCGATTCGCTGGTAGGGCTCGGTTTGCCGCCGCAGTGTCTCGAGGAAGGACGCTCGAAGCGCTGCGATATGGGCCGGCTCGTCGTGGTGCCGAACCTGGATCGGTAATTCCCAGAACCGGGCGGTAGACAAGCGATTGTGTTCCACGGCCATCCACGTCCCCGGGGCTACTGGAAAAATGCCCTCGAGACACGTGGCGCCGGGCTGCATCCACTTGGTTGACTGAATGATCTGGATCGCGTTGCGATTGGGGCGTGCCGGAACGGATGGGATCGCCAGCAGCGCCTTGTATTCGCTGGCAAAGATGAGGCGGTCCCGGTCCTGTGTGAAATACAGCGGCGCATATCCAATTCGATCCCGCGCCAGCAGAAGCTGTCCTCCGGCTCGGTCCCACATCACCAGAGCAAACTGCCCCGCCACGTGCTGGAGGCCTTCCTTGCCGAGGGACCTCAGCAGATCGCGCATCAGGCCGAGGTCATCATCGGAAGAAGCGCCCTTCGGTTCGGGTCGACGGAGTAGAGTCGCCAGCTCGAGCCGGTTGTCGATGGCGCCGTCGAAGACCAGATCACCACCTTCCGCCTGCCTGACTGCCGGTACGGTGCCCCGCATCCCCAGGTGAACCGAAGGTGCCGGCGACCACCGGACGGCGTGAGAACCGCGATGAGCCAGACGTTCGCTCATTTGCTCGAGCTCAGCGGGACTGGCATCCCCCAGAATCCCGAAAACAGCTGCCATTGCGATTTCCGACCTAGTGGCGGTGTGATCAGACGGTAGGCTGGGAAACAACCCGCCGCTCCAGGACCACCATCAGTGAGCTAGCTCAGGAGGAGAACCGGATCTACCCGAGGAAGCGGGCTGGCGGCATTCGCAGAATGGCTGGTCTCCGCGGTAGACTGCTCGATGGTACTTGGCCTCGGTGTTACTGGGTCGAAACGGTCGCTGAAAGATTCGCTCCAGCGCCAGCCGGAACCATCCGGGAGCCTCGAGGGTGCCGCTGGCCCATGACGCCACTGTGTCGGCATTGATGAGCGTCACAAACCCTGAGCCTCTCCGGCCCACGATTCTCCAGCCGATGGCGGGGATTGTAAGGTCGACGTCTGCGGTATCGACGGGAAACCGTCCCGGCCTGGTAGTCCAGAGCTGGTCATCAGGTCCAAAGGAGAATGCCACCACCAGCGACCGCAGCGACCAGAGACAACTCGCCGGTCCGGAATAATTGTCGAGGAGTCGGGCATCTGGACCGCAGTAACCCTGCGTTACGGTGCCGTGGGTGACCGCGGCCCGATTGATGAAGTACCGCCAAATCTCGTCCAGTGCACGACGGGCCTCGTCGGGAAGCACGATGTTCGGGTGCACCGACTGTCCGATCACCAGCGGAGCAGGAACTGCCATCCGATAGCATATACTCCGGCCTCTAATAGGAAAGCCGCGTGAGCCGAAGAAATAGCGGTAGTTTCCCACAAACAGCCCCAACGCGTCACGGATAAATTCACGGTCCCATTCTGGATCCACCTGGTCCAGCCAATAAAGCTGGTAATGGATCCCCCAAGCGTTGTAGTAGTCGAAAGTCCGGCGCGGCCCATCACTGAACCACCCGTCGCCCTGGTAGAAGCTCTTGAGTCGCAGATAGTGCTGCCGGGCATTCTCCAAGTCGGCCGGCTGATCCAGTGCCCGAAGGACCACGTTGGTAAAGGCGATGAACAGATGCCAGTTGTTGTCGCTGACTTGCTTTCCGTTCACCTGAAGCAACCATCGGCCAATCTGAGAACGTTGTGAAACCGTCAACCTCTGCCACACGCTGTGCCGTGTGAGCCAGAGCACCAAAGCGATGTCGGATGCCTCCACGATGCGTTGATCACGGTGCTGTATCGTTCCCCAGTAAGCCGGAGAGCGGGGATCGGTTCCAGCGACCACGCCCCTTCTGATCCAGACGGCGAGATCCAGCTCTTGCCCGAGATAAAGCTCGATTGATCTGGGCCTGCCGGAGGAGATCCAGGCAGCCACCATAGGGGTCAACCGCGAGAACGCTTCCAGGCGATCGGCTCCAGCTCCGTGCTTGCTCGGGAGTCCCGGATAGAGGGCACCGGCCCCCTCAGGCTCCGGTATGTTTCCCAGCCGAGCAGGAAGTACCGAAATAGGCTGTCGTAGGCTCCAGATGTTGGGGCAGCTTGACCGTGAAAGCCTTGCAGCAGTGCCTCAGCCGCCTCGGGAAACCGTTCTTCGGGCTATTTGGGGCTACAGCCCAGGCAGCCTGCAAGAATGAACAGCACAGCGGCCCAGATCACGCGAATGACTCGCCTGATAGATTAGCTTTTGGAGTGGGTGGGAGCGGAAACAGCAATGAGTGGATTTAACCTTACTTGGAAAGCGTTCGGCTATGTCGGCTCGAGTTGAAGCCCCTCTCACCCCCGCCCGAAAGCGGCAGGTGAGCTCCGCTCCAGACGGCCATCGTCCACTGCGGATCGGGCTTATGCTTCGAGGCATCGACGAGTACGACGGCGCCGGAGTGTACATCCGGCAGCTCTGCGACGCGCTTTTTGAGATCGATCGGCACAATCGCTACGTGCTCTTCTATATGAGCCAGCGCCAGCGGGGACGCTATGCCCGCTTTCCCAACGTGGAGGAGCGGGTCGTCACGGCGCCAGGAAAGCTCCTCTGGGACCAGGTCTATGTACCCTGGGCTGCCCGCCGAGAGAATCTGGACGTCCTATTCCACCACAAGTTCAGTATTCCACTAGTAGCCCCGTGCCCCACCGTGGTCCAGCAGCGTGGAACGGAATACTGGAGCTTTCCCGAGTACTACACTCAGCCGGGCGATCGACTCAACCGCTGGTACAACATGGCGACCATCCCGCTGTTCTGTCGCCGGGCATCACGGGTCCTGACCAACTCCAACAGCCTGGCGGAGGAGCTGGAGACCGTCGCCAAGGTGCCTCGCCAGAAGATGAGCACCGTGTACGCTGCGGCAGACGAGCGCTTCGTGCGCATTACCGATTCCGAAGTGCTGGAGCGGGTGCGCGGGAAGTACCAGCTTCCCGATGAGCCGTTCTTTCTGATGGTGGTGAAGGGGTATGCCCGGATCGAGTACGCTGGGCAGGCGCTCTGTCCCCGGAAGAACGTGGAGGGAGCACTGCGAGCGTACGCCAGTGTTCGGGAGTCGGTTCCTGACTGCCCCTCCATGGTAATTCTCGGCGCGGGAGTGTCCAACCGGCTGACTCCGGATGTGCTCCGGACCTATGTCGATCCGGCAGCGGTCAGAATTCCCGGTCTCATCGATCACGCCGACATGCCTGCGGTGTATAGCCTGGCCGGAGCGCTACTCTTTCCGTCGTACTACGAAAGCTTCGGCATCCCCCTGGTTGAAGCCATGGCCTGCGGCTGTCCGGTAATAACCTCGAATGCTCCTGCCTGCCCGGAGGTAGTCGGCGACGCAGCGCTGGCGGTGGATCCCGACGATGTAGCGGGGATGACGCGCGCAATGACTCGGCTCCTGCGCGAACCAGGGCTCTCCGCCGATCTTCGTGATCGGGGGCTCAGGCGGGCTCAACAGTTCTCGTGGTCCGAGAGTGCGCGACAGCTGCTTTCAGAGCTGGAGCTGGCCAGCAGGTCCATCTCTTAGGACCGTACGCATACCCCCGTTTAAGAGGGGCAGAGGGGTTCCTCGGTATACGCTGCGGGCTAATCAGATCCAGTGCAGCTGGCGGTAGGCGTCCAGGGTGCGCTTGATCCCCGCTTCAAGGGGAACACGGCAAACGAACCCGAGCTCCCGCTTGGCCCGCGACGTATCAAACCACCGATTGCTGGTGAAGAACTTCACGCGCCGCCGGTAGATCGGAGGCTCGATGCGAAGCGGCACGCAGACGGCCTCGCACAGCGCACCCGCCAGGGAAAAAGGCCAAACTGGGAGTCGAAACGGCGGTGGGCGGACGCCGGCAATCGCAGCGATCCGATCCACCAGCTCCTGCAGCGTAGGAGCCTCGTCGCCGGTGATGATGTACGTGCGGCCGGCGGCGGACGGTACCTCCGCGGCCAGGCGCAACCCCTCGATCAGATCGTCAATGTACACCATTTGGAACCGGGGAGTTCCATCTCCCAGCAGGACGAACCGGTGCCGAGCAATTCCGCCGATCATCTTGAGAAATCGCCGGTCGCCGGGTCCGTAGATCGGGCCCGGTCGAACCACCGTAAGTGACAGGCCCAACCGGTGGGCGACCTCCACCGCCGTCTGCTCCCCTTCAAGCTTCGTCTGCTGATAAACATCGCCCGGTCGGAACGGGGCCTCTTCGGTGGCGGGTGCATCGCGGTCCACACTGCCATGAACACCTACCGTACTGCAATGCACGAACCGACGCACGCCGGCGGCAGCACTGGCTGCAACCAGGAGCCGAGTACCATCCACATGCACGGCGGTGTATTCGGAACCCTTGTGTCCGGCGGTCCGGAAGACCGCGGCTAGGTGATAAACGGTGTCGACTCCAGTGACCGCAGCACGAACCGAATCGGGTTCCAGCAGATCTCCTTCCAAGAGAGTAACGCCAGCCTTCTCGAGAGGCTCCGCTCGGGTCCGATCCCGAACCAGAGCCCGGACGGGGTATCCGCCGGCGGCCAGGGCCAAGGCCAGAGACATTCCGGTGAAGCCGGTGGCGCCGGTTATCAGCACTCCCGGTCGGGAATCCACGTTTATCCCAGATCAGCTAGCCAGCAGGATCGCGCCCGGCGAGCTCGCTCATGACTTGGTAGATCCATGGCTTTCAGTGTCGTGCTAGCCTTCGCTCCGGCCGAACGCGCCGGTCGGGAAATTGGGCCCCACGTTGATGCCGGCGATCGAACGGCCACATTCCTTCGAACCACTGCACCAGCTCCCGGGTCATTGCCCCGATCTCAAACTGTTCAGCAACGCGTTGCCGGCCGAGCCGGGCCAAGTCGGAACGTAACGAAACCGAGTCGAACGACGCGCTCTAGGGCTCCGGCCAAGGCTTCTCCGTCAGCGGGGGGACCAGCAGCCCTGCTCCTCCGCCGAGGAGCTCAGCCAGGCCACCCGTGCTGGTCGCGATGGTTGGAACGCCGTGTGCCATCGCTTCCATGAGAGCCACACTGATCCCTTCGTGCTCGCCGGCTCCGAGGTCGAGGCTGGGAAGCACCACGCAGTCCACCTTCTGCTCTCGGTACAGCCGGAGCATTCGTCGTGAGGTACGTTTCCCAGCAGGCGCACCGAGGCAGCCAGACCAAGCTCACCGATCCGCTGCGTTAGGAGCCCCCGTTCCGGCCCGTCACCTGCCAGCCAGCAGTTGAAGACTATCCCCTGCCGCTTCAGCCGAGCAGCGGCATCAAGCAGATAGGTGTGTCCCTTAACCGGAACAAGCCGGACGACACAGAGCACGATCGGCGTTGCGTGAGGCGGCAGAGGCCGTTCCGGAACGCGGGGAAGCACCACCCCATGTGCAGCAGAATCGCCCGCGCCATCGCATCGGCCGGGACCAGGGAGCACCATCGCGAGAGTCTCCTTGCTGATAAACCGTCCGAACCGAGCCGAGCGCAGTTTCTGGGCGAGCAGATTGTTCCGAAGGATGTCATAGCGATGAGCCGTGAAGCTCCACGGAATCCCACTGACGGCGCTGGCGCTCATCGCGAGCGTAGACGTCAGGTCCGACCAGTGGGCATGGATGTGGTCGGCGCCCCAGGCCCTCGCGATTTTTCCGGCCCAGATCCCTTGAGCTGTTGCCCTTGCGTTGAGGATCGCCCGCCAGCGTGGGCGGGTGTGGCGCAACCGCCAGAGGGCTTGCAGCGCCTTGCTAGGCTCGCGCGCGACGTGAGCGGCTACACAGGCTCCCAAGGCAGCAGCACCGGGAAGCCGACGGGTGCGGGGCAGAAGGGCACGCACATCCCCGTGAATGATCCGTTTCCCAGGGATCCGCGGCAGGATGAGAACCTCATGTCCGGCTTGGAGCAGTGCCTCCACCTCAGGTATGACAAAGGTCTCGCCGCTGCCGAACGGAAGGCGCTGGGTGATGTAGACAATCCTCATCCCGATTCGCGCCCCTCCACCGGGCGACGCGCCTGCACGATGAGCTTATAGCCAGACTGAAGCGGCAACAGAGCGTCCATCCGCGCCGTAAGCCAGAACAGCGGATACAGCATCTGCAGCAACAGGAACTGCTTGCGATGCTGGTTTAGCTCGGTCTGGCCCACGATGTTCCCCTTGGTAGACGCGGTACCATGGCTCTTCCTCCGCTTCAGGCCCTGGTAGACCCCATTGAGAATGGTATCCACCAGCTCGGAGAAAGTCCGGGAGTATGTCCTGGCCCGCTCAACTTCGAAGTATGGCTGCAGCAGCTGGCTCAAACCCGGGAGGCTGTAACCCGGCCGAAGGTGACCATGCCACTCATCGGTGAGCCCGATCGAATGGCGAAAGCGATTCAGTAGCGAGTGGGGCTTGAGGTGCGGCACATTGAGTATGAGTCGCCCGCCCGGTTTCAGGATTCGGGCCAGTTCACGGACGAATTCGCGATCATGGGGGATGTGTTCGAGAAAGTCGACGATCACGATCTGATCGAAAGTGTCGCCGGCGAACGGAGTGGTGCCGCCATCGAGTTGATGAACGTTGCTGGCGACGAGCTGTCGAATGGAGGCAACCGCGGCAGCATCGAGATCCGCACTGTACCAGCGGCCGCCTCGCTGCCGCAACAAGAAGCTGATTACCCCGTTGTCCGCGCCGACGTCCAGGTTGGTCTTTCCCGCGGGGTCCTGCAAGAACTCGAGGATTCTATCCCATTTGGCCTGCTTCAGCACGGACCGACTGAACAGCGCTAGCGCCCAATCCTTTGCCGGAGACTCCGCTGTCTGTGGTGATCTGAGGGGTTCGGAGACACTCATGTGCAACAATCTGACTAACTGGGTGGGGACAGTCCGGGGGCTGTCACCGGAACCGCCCTCGGCAGTTTGAGATAGCGAAGCGTGAGATAGAATGCGGTGAGCGCCCGGGTAAACCAACCGAACGCTACACCGTACATCACTCCCGCCAGTCCCCAACGGGCACCGAGGATAGACGCAACTACAGCCAGTGTCACCGAGACCCAGCCCAGCAGATTGACGCTGGATAATTCCGCCGGGGTCGACAGTGCGGTGACAATCGACTTGGTGAAGGAATTCATGATCTTCGCTACGCCGCTGACAATGGCCGCGAGCAAGAGCGACCCGCTGAGGTGGTACTTGCCCTCCAGAAAGGACCGCTCGATCAACGGACTCAGGACCCAGATAGCCAGCGAGCCGCCCAGCACGATCGCACTCACCAACGTGGCCTCATGAGCGACCAGCCGGCGCCGTTCGAGCACGCTGCCAGCGGCTCGAAGGCGGGGGACGAGGGTATATCCCACGCCCATCGAGAGGACCCGAAATAAGGATCCGGCGATCGCCGCCAGCACGCCAAACGTGGCGAGGTCGTGAATGGGGAGGACATGCGGAATAACCAGCCGGTCGAGTTGGAGCAGGATCAATCCAGCAGCATTGAGCCCAGCAAACGACAGGGCCTCAGTCCAGGGGAAGGAACTTTCCCCGGCGGGCTTGCTGGTCCGTTCGCGAAAGAGCATCCACCAACCGAAGATGGCGGCGATGAGGAACCCGAGGGTGCAGATGGCGAGTGGAATCCAGATCGCCCGGACCCCGGTGACCACCACGACCAGTGCCGCGAGGATCAGGAACAGATTGGGACTCTGACTCAAGGTCAGAGAGATCCCGTACCGCTGTTCGCTCTGGAACTGGGCACCGGCAACCAGCATGGCCCCGCCGGCGATGGTGGAGACGAAGACCACGAGTACCAGCGGAAGACTCATGTGGTAGCCAACTTCGGCGATGATCACAAAACCAACGCCGACAATAAGCCCAGCCTGCAAGGTGCGCCGAAGGAGGCTGGGGCCGGTATCGAGCCGGCGTCGGTTCACCATCCCATCGACCCCTGCCGGTGCCAAGGCAAAGCTCAGGTTGATCAGCGCGATAACCAGGGTAAAAAGGCCATACTCTGCGGTCGGCAGCACCCGGGCCAGGATGAGATTCGCGCCGGCAAATCCCAATCCCGAAGCTCCATAAATCACCGCGCTTCGAAGAGTGGGGCTATACCAGAGCTTCCTCACGCGCTGGCCCCACTGGCCTTGGATTCCATCATGGTATAGAACGAGCCCAGCTTGCGGCGCGCAGCTTCGGGGGTGAACTCCTGTTGCACATAGGCCTTGGCCTGAATGGCCAGACGTTCACGCAGCACGGGGTCGGTGAGAAGCTCTGCCAGTCCGTCTCCCAGGGCTTCAGGATCGGGCTCGACCAGGTATGCTGTCCGATCGTCCAGGATCTGGGTGTGGGTTCGCAACCGGGTCGCGAGTACCGCGGTGCCGGAATCGAGGTAGGAGTAGATCTTCATCGGAGTGTTGAGGCCTTTGAGCCGGGGAGACACCAGCACGTCGGCCCGCCGGAACAGGTCGTCCAGTTCGCTGATCGGCCGCTGCCCCAGGAAATGCACCCGACTGGAGATACCCAGCTGGGCCGCGCGTCGGCTGTAGTGCGCAATGTCATCCTGCAAGCCTCCAACGATCACCAGGTGGGCGTTGGGCACACGAAGCAACGCGTGACGGAAGCCTTCCAGCAGGAGGCCGATGCCCTGATAATGCTCCAGGTTTCCCACGTACATCGCGATGGGACTCTGGCCGTCAACCCCGGCGGGAAGGAGGCCTTCCGAGCGTCCGTTCCCGGACTGACTGTCGGGAATCAGCAGAGTCGTGTCCTCGACCCGTCCGATGGGTTTGTCCGGTGCGTGCCCGTGGGCCACATCCTCCAGTGCCGCGCAAACGGTGAGGACGCCCAGGCTGTGTCTTACCGCAACCGCTTCGCACCGCCGCAGAGTGGCGAACGCGAATTGCAACCCCGGATACGCGTCTACCAGCTGCTCTGCCAGTGAAGAGTCCATATCGTAGACGTACGGAATGCCGGCCATGCGCTGCATCGCCGCCGCAATGAAGGCTGCCTCCTCCACGGCATGGATCAAGTCGTAGCTGTTCCGCCGGACCATCTTCAGGCACTTCACGAACATGAACAGGTCGCAAACAACTTTCTTCACCGAAAATCCCGGCCGGATATTCCGGATTCCGAGCGGCTGGGCAATCCGGTGGATCCGGCAGTTGGGGATCTCGACGTCCTCGCCTTCGTGGAAGGTCAGGAGATCGATCTGGTGTCCCCGGAGCTCAGGAATTCGAGCACTCGCC
Organism: uncultured Gemmatimonadales bacterium; assembly: GCA_963842945.1. Classification (GTDB taxonomy): domain Bacteria; phylum Gemmatimonadota; class Gemmatimonadetes; order Gemmatimonadales; family GWC2-71-9; genus CAVVWJ01. The sequence continues at coordinate 414,290 of CAWJIM010000023.1, read as the reverse complement.
GGACCGCAAGCGGAGTACCACGCGCCTGGAAGAACGGATGCGGGGCGAGGACCAGGATCTTCACCCGACCGGCTCCTCGACGACCACAGGATGCTGCGTTGAGTTCAACACCTCTTCCACCTCCGCACCCTGTCGCAGGGTGTCCCACCCCAGTTCCGCGCCGGCCAGCCGGGCAATCTCAGTAACTGTTCCCTGGTCGAGTCGGGGAGATTTCCCCAGATCACTGCGTCGGAAGACGATATCGCCGAGCTTGACCGCCATCTCCTCACGGACTGCCCTCCGGACGTCGCTGGCCGTCAAGACTCTCTCCGTGCCGGCCGGCAGCAAAGGCACCTCGGCCGTCCTGCAGGCCGGCGCTGTCCTGCCCATATCGCGGAACACCCAATCCACCACCCGCTCGGCCACACTCCGGGCAGTGGTGTACTTGACCGGCTCCACCGAAAAGAGGTGTCCGATGCCGCCGGGTCCACCGTGATTTACTATCCGCGGCCGATCTGCCAGAGCCATGCTCCTTCCTCTCTCGGTACTTCCCTTGAGCGGGAGCCAGCCCCACTGGCAGCCCGTCACTTCCGCGGCGGAGAGCTCGAGGCCGGGGCAAGCCTGGTTGAACTCTTGCAGCAGAGTCATGCGACCATGGTCGGGGCTTGCGTGGCCCTTCCCGGCCGGCGCGTACCAGGTTCCCAGCAAGGTCCCCCCTGACTGCGGCGCGGCAAACAGGTAACGGCCGCCGCCCCCAACCGGATCCAGATCCGCCCCGGTTCGGGATCTTACCCCGATGGCCACGCTGGTCAGCACCCGATCGATCCGAATATTGACCGCTAGGGCGTGGCCCGCAGTGACGGCTCCTGCCTCCCTCCCCAGAGTGCCTGAGATCAGGCTCTCCGTCCAGGGTCCGGCCGCCACCACGACCGAACGGGCCTTCACCTCGCATTGGGTTCCCTGGGCAAGATCGGTGACCCGGGCCCCCGCGGCCTGCCCGTCCTGGACCAGGATCCGATCTACCCTGAGATAATTGATCGGAACCACCCCCCGCTCTGCGGCAGAGCGCACAAAGCTGAGGGTAAGTCGCTCAGGGTGGCGGAGCCGGCCATCGTACCAGAGGGCTCCACCGGTGAGTCCGTCGGCCGGAAACCAGGGAAAGAGCCTCAGGCACTCGCTTTTGGCGATCACCCGGCCATCAGGAATTGCGTACTCGGGAGGGAGCCCGCGGTTCCGGGTACGGGAGATCAAATCGTTGATCAGAAGGGCGGTGCGGTAGGCGGCACGGCCCTGCCCGCCCTGATAGGTGGGCAGGAGCACCGGCAGTGGCTCCACCAGACCGGGAGCGATTCGCAGGAGGGCTGAGCGCTCACGGATCGAGTCCAGCATTCGAGGCAGATCTCCGCGAGCGAGATACCTGAGCCCGCCGTGGACGATCCCGAGGCTATTGGCGGATGTGGCTGCCCCAAAGTCCCCCCGGTCCACGAGGGCTACGGTCAACCCTCGCAGACACGCGTCCCAGGCGATGCAGGCACCCTGAATGCCTGCCCCCACGACCAGAAGGTCGAACGTTCGCTCGAGGAGTCTAGAGAGGTCGCGTCGCATGGCCCAATAAGGCTGATGTCGGGAGCCTCATTCGAGAGCCCTGCATGTCGACATCATCACTGAAGGCTAACGACGCTCAGGTCCGCTCGCGGACCCGGTAGGCTCGCCGATGGGGTGCACGCAGGTGGACGATGATCTCACCCACCAGGCCCAGCCCGATGAGCTGAACTCCCAGGGCCACCAGCAGGACTCCGAGCAAGAGAGCCGGCCGGTTGGCGATTCCCTGTCCCTCCACCCTTTGGATCAGCAGAACAAGGCTGATCACAGCTCCTAACGCGAGAAACACCGATCCCACCAGTCCGAAGAAGCGCAGCGGCTTCTCGGTGAACTTGGCCAGGAAGAAGAAAGCCCCGATGTCGAGTAGACGCCTGAAGTACACCCCAGGCCGATATACTCGCGCCCGGGCATCGCTGGGGTGCTGGGCCATCGGAACCTCTTCGACTCTATATCCCTCCCGTAGCGCCAATGCGGGGATGAAGCGATGCAGATCGCCGTAGAGCGGGAGCGCTTCCGCCACCGAACGAGTCATCACCCGTACCCCGCACGCCATATCATGGAAGCGCTGCTGTGACACGCCGCCGAGGATACTGTGAAAGGCGCGGGACTGCATCCGGTTGAGCCAGCTGTCCAGCCGGGGCGAGCGGTTCGCCACCGCCATATCGGCCCCCGCTTCTACCGCATCCAACAGCTGCCCGATGCCCTCGGGACGCACCTGGAAATAGGCCGGTAGCGTCAGGATCAGCTCGCCCCGGCTCCGCTCGATTCCCAGCCGCAGCGCCGCGGTCTCACCGAACTCACGGGCAAACCGGAGTATCCGGACGTTGTTCTTGTCTCGGCTGAGGGCCACAAGATCGGCCGGGGGAGTGATTCGCCCGTCGAAAACGAACAGGAACTCGTAGGGCTGCTCGCGCGCATCCAAGACCTCGGCGAAGGCGCGGTACATCGCCGCCACGTCCTCCGCGCGCTCCACCACCGGCACGATGACGGACATCAGATCGGCTTCGGAGTGGTGGGGCATCGTGGGCGTAGTGGACATTGGCTCCATCAGGATACCGGGTGTGCTCATGTCAGCGAATCTCCGCGGCAGCTGGAATATCGTTAGCGCCGGTCCGCTCGCTGCTGAGCGCGACTTCGGCTACCAAGCCGAGCATGAAGAGATAGAGGGCAACCCCGACGCTCAGAAGCCCCGCTCCGGGAAATACCAGCGCCGCGGCCTTGTCCGCTCCAAAGTGGGTCAGACTGAATACCCACATGGCACCAAATACGACGGCGACGGCCATGGCAGGCACCGCCGCCAGAGCAAAGCCCACCAGCGGGCGGGATCGGAAGGTGGTGATCATTTTCAGAGTGAGCAGGTCGACCAGCACCTTTACCGTTCGGGAAATACCGTACTTGCTCTCGCCAAATCGCCGGGCATGGTGGCGGACCGGCATTTCCGTGATCCTGGCACCCACGCTGGCGGACAACGCGGGAATGAACCGGTGCTGCTCCGCATAGAGCGAGATTCGGTTGAGCAGGTCGCGGCGATATGCCTTCAAGGAACAGCCATTGTCGGTGATGGGTACTCCCGTCAGCCGACGGATAAGGCGATTGGCGACCCAGGAAGGAATTTTCCGCAGCAGCAGTTTGTCCTGCCGCTGCCGCCTCCAACCGCACACGAGATCGTAACCCTCATCCAGCTTTGCAATCAGGGCCGGAATGTCCCGCGGATCGTTCTGCAGGTCTCCATCGAGCGAGACAATGACTCGTCCGCGGGAATGGTCGAAACCGGCCATCATGGCTGCGGTCTGTCCGACATTGCGGCCCAATCGAAGTCCCAGAACTCTGGGATCCGCCGCTGCCGCCCGAATTTCGCTCCAGGTGTGGTCTCTACTGCCGTCGTCCACCAGGATCACCTCGAACACGCCCGGATAGGTATCGAGGGCTTGAAGGATCCACTCCACCAAAGGCCGCACGTTCTCCGCCTCGTTGTAGAGCGGAGCAACCACGGAGAGGTCGGGATTGCCGAGGGGGAAAGCCTGAGGGTTTGCCAAGACCATGCGGACTAGTCGCTCACTGTCTTTGAACACGGAAAGGTATGGCTCAAGACCCCGGCATGCCAGCAATCGCCGTTCCGCCGGGGTCCAGCCGAACTGAATGCGTAAGTTGTTGAGTGGCAAGAGGAAGGAAAGTCTCTTCTAGTGGGCACCCACGGGCGGAAGCCCGATTGTGGCAGCTTTGTGGCCCCGGAGCAACGGCGACGAGCAAGGGGAGAGACCGGACACCATGAATTTGCCTACCAGCCACCCCGGCGCAGCAGGATCACCGGTACCGTCTTGAGCATGATTCGGAAATCCTCGGCCACCGACTGGCGCCGGATGTACTCCAGGTCGTAATACACCTTGGTCCGCACATCTTCCAGCGAGCGGTCGTAGTGGTGATTGATCTGAGCCAGGCCGGTGATTCCCGGCCGGGCCCGCTGCCGCAGCGGGTACTCGGCGATGTGCTCCCGCAGCTCGGCGAAGATGGTGGGCCGCTCCGGGCGGGGACCCACGATGTTCATCTCGCCCCGGAGCACGTTGATCAACTGGGGCAGCTCGTCCAGGCGGTACTGCCGCAGCAGCCGGCCGATCGAGGTAACCCGCGGATCGCCCTGCTGGGCCCACACCGCGCCACTCTGATGCTCGGCGTCCACCCGCATGGTGCGAAACTTGTAAATCGTGAAGGGCTGGCCGCCCAGGTTCCTCTCCCTGCGATGGTTTTGCGAGCTCCGCGCGTTGGTCCTTCGGTCGAAGCCGACCCTGACCTGGGTGTAAAACACTGGACCGCGAGAGGTGAGGCGTACCAGCAGTGCGATCAAAAGCATGACGGGCAGCAAAATGATCAAGGCAACCAGCGCCAGGATAAAGTTGACGCTGCGTCGCAGCCACTCCGGGCTGGATGATTCCGCCACCTCGCCGCGGCTCCAATCCCGGTACTGCGGACGGGGGAGGGGTGACTCGAGACCCGTTACGGCAGGAATCGAGGGGTTGCTACTCCGAATACCCGGCATCGCAATTCCCATGGTGGCGCTCGACGAGAGGAAAAAGTTCAGTCATCGAAACCGACAAAACAGCATCCCTCTATTCGAGCGGGTGGACCAATGGCTGGAAGAAGCCCCAAATTAGCCTAACACGCGCCCGAACGGGACACCTGTGATGCGACTCACGGTACATGATTGTGACCCTAGTCAGTTGCTGCGGTCGACGCTTGGCGGGGGGACGTGCCTCCGTCAGCAGCGGGTCGGGCGACTCGCCCAAGCCGAAGCTGGCCAGTCGCTGACTGAACTGGGAAAGGTCGACTGGCAGCTCTGCCTGATCTGAAGGCTTGAGGTCGTCCTGTCCCTCGTCGGTTGCCGGTGACGTCAGGCAGCGGTTCAATCGGCATTCGTGTAAAGCTTCCGAATAAAAGTTCGGCTGGAACTACTAGGGGTGGCCCGTGTCCGCTTCAAGGATGGAGCCGAAAAACCGGCGGGGCGGCAGGCGGGAGGATCGGTCACCATCCAGGCTGCTTAACCTCTTCGTTGTCATTGGCTTGGCGGAGAAGGTCCGAGGCTGGCCCACCGCTGCCGCGCATGACCCTCCGTTGCTGCAGCACCACACACCTATCCGCTCGATTGCCACAACCTGCACGGTGTCAAGAGCCGTGGCATCCCAGCATCCAAACTGTTGCGTAGTCACACCGCCTGATGCTGGAGCGGGCTGGAGTGGCCGACGACAAGTTTCTGTGTTATAGAGCGTTAACTAATTGTCCCGAAAGCGCACGACTCCTGCTACCCGGTAGAGAGCCCCGGTGGCTGTCCTTTCCACTCTCTCGCAAGAAGTGCAATGGCAAATAGAGACAACGCTTCCTCCCCGCCGATGGTTCTGATCGCCAACGATCAAGAATGGTCAGCCCGATCGCTCGAGAGCATTCTGGGTCCCAATGGCTACTCCGTGGTGCGAGCCTACACCGGGCAGCAGGCGCTGGAGCGGGCCCGAACCGCGCAGCCGGACATGATCATCCTCGATGCCCAGATGCCGGACATCCACGGCTTCGAAGTGTGCCGCATGCTCCGCAGCGATCCCCGCTTCAGTGCCACCACACCGATCGTGATCACCACGTCAGGGCCATCAGGCCGTACCCAGCGACTCGAAGCGTACCGGGCGGGCGCCTGGGAGTTTCTGGGCCAGCCCCTGGACGGCGAGTCGTTGCTGCTGAAGCTGCGAACCTTCCTGCAATGCAAGCTCGAGGTGGATGCACTCCGGGAGGAGAGCCTGTTGGACCCGGCACCGGACTGTACAACATGCGGGGCCTCTCCCATCGCGCCCATGAGATTGGGGCGGACGCGTTCCGCCGCCGTGATCCGCTGGCCTGCGTTGTCATATCCCCCGAAGCGGAAGAGAGCGGGCCCGGTGAATCCTCGGACGAGGAAATCCAGCGAATCGCCGAGCAGGTCGGACAACTCCTCAAGCGAGCCGGACGAGCATCGGATGCAATCGGCCGTTTGAGTCATGCCGAGTTTGCGGTGATCGCGCCGGCAACTTCGAGTGAGGGAGCTCTTCGACTGATCCAGCGGCTGGGGGCAAGCATCGAGGGCTCGCCCATACCCGTGAGAGGGGGAGAGCGATCCCTCAAATGCGGGCCGGGTACTGCGCCGTCTCCGACTTTGCCGAGTCTCCGGTCGACGCCGTGGAGCTGCTGCTCCGCGCCACAACTGCGCTTCGCGAGCTCAAGCGGGACGGAGACGCGGAACAGGTGAGAGCCTTCGATCAGAGCCCCGCTGACCTCCCCCACCTGAGCGGCATCCCTACAACTGTTGTGTGGAACCCACGATCTGACACCCGCTTAGCCACCCAAACTGTTGACCGGGGGCATCACCTGCTTGACTTTTGCGTCAAGTTGTGGTAAGAACGTTACTACTCCTGTCGTTCCGGGGAGCAGTTGGTTCGCCCGGATGGCGGTTCGGAGATCGCCCACGCTTGCCGGGTCAGCTGACCCGGATCTGAGTTAAACCGACCGCCTCCGCGGTCCGCCCCGGGAGTCATTGGATGGTCAGTCCTCTCGCCCAAACCGAGCGGAATGTCATTTCCGCTTCGGACAGCAGCGCCCGCGATCCACTCTCCATACCCAGTGAAGTCAAAGCCAGCATTCGCGTGCTGGTGATCGACGACGAGCGAACCCTCCGGGAGAGCTGCGCCAGCGTGCTGCAGATGGACGGTTACAATGTCACGCTGATCGGGCGGGGGGAGGAGGCGCTGGAGACGGTGCGCCGGCGCAAGTTCGACATCATCCTGGTCGACCTCTATATGTCGCAGGTCTCCGGCCTGGAGATCCTGCAGGCCGACCCTGGAGGCCTACAAGGACACCATCGTCGTGGTCATGACCGGAAACCCGAGCGTGACCAGCAGCATCGAGGCGCTTCGGGCCGGCGCCTGGGACTATCTGCCCAAGCCGTTCTCCGCGACCCACCTCCAGGTCCTGATTGGCCGGGCCTCGCATGCCGTGATGATGTCGCGTGAGGCCCAGGACCTCAGAGTCCAGCTGATGAAGCAGGTCGGTCACAGCGACAAGATCGCCCTGATCGGCATCTCGCCTCTCTTCCGCAAAGCGGTCGACCTCGCGCGTAAAGTGGCCGGGACCGATGCGTCGGTGTTCATCAGCGGGGAAAGTGGCACCGGCAAGGAGGTCATCGCCCAATTCATCCATCAGAACAGCCGGCGGGCCAGCCGGACGCTGGTGCCGATCAACTGCGCGGCCCTGCCTGAGCCGCTTCTCGAGTCCGAAATGTTCGGCCACCGGAAGGGCGCCTTTACCGGGGCCGACCGGGACAAGCCAGGTCTGTTGGAGACCGCCAACGGCGGTACGCTCTTCCTCGACGAGCTTACCGAGATGTCAATGCCGCTTCAGGCCAAGCTCCTCCGGGTCATCCAGGACGGGGTGGTGCGCCGGGTAGGCAGCGAACAGCAGGACGCGGTGGTAGACGTCCGGTTCATCTCCGCCACCAACCGGGAGCCGCAGGAAGCGGTGGACGAGGGCGTCCTCCGGGGCGATCTGTTTTACCGGCTGCGGGTAGTGCCGATCAAGCTCCCGCCGCTGCGCAAGCGCCCGGAGGACATTCCGCTTCTGGCCAATCACTTTCTGACCTACTACTGGCAGCGTCATCGCCAGATGGGCGACCGGATTCCCCGGTTGAGCGAGGCCAGCATCGCGTTCTTGCGCTCACGACCCTGGCGGGGCAACGTTCGGGAGCTGCAGAACGTGATCGAGCACGTGGCGGTCCTGGCGGAGCCGGACCATAACATCCAGCCGAACGATATCCCGGTCTATGACGACGGGAACGAGTGGCCGGCTGAGACGGTTGCGCCTGCCGGGGTCATGGACGAGGCGTACCATCCGGCCAAGGACCGGGTGGTCATCCAGTTCGAAAAGGAGTACCTGACTCGCCTGATCAGCCGAGCGGGGGGGAACATGTCCAAGGCCGCGCGTCTCGCGAGCATCGACCGGACGACGTTGTACCGGTTGATGGACAAACACGAATTCCAGCGCGACGACAGCCCCGGGTCGACGGCGTGACCCCTGAGACGCTCCTGCCCGCCTCGTCGAGCGGAGAGCGCCGCCGGGCAGCCCAGGAGCCGCGGGCACCGGTCCACGCCTGGGACCCCAACGGACCTTCCGCTCCCGTCGCACCCATCCTCTGGGATGCGTTGCGCGACTCGGTGTTGTGGGCCGAGGCCGAGTGGGAGCGAGTGGCCGAGCACGCCGCGGGAGCCGAGGAGGCCACGCACTCACCTGGCCCATCTCAGCGCGGCCATTCGCCAGGAGGCAACCGGTACCTCCGCCGACCTCAGTTCGGTCCCCCGCAACGCCTCTCTCGGCGCCTGCTGGGGCTGATTCGCGGTGCCTTCATCACCCGGGGCGCAGCCTTCCCTCGCCCGACCCTGCCCAGCTGCTCAGAGTTCTTCATGCGATCGAGGTTGTTGCCGAGCATCTGGAGGCCGACTGGTCACAGCATTTTACCGACCGGCTTTCCGCCCCGGATGGCCTGGAACTGGTCGTGGAGGTGGCGCACGACCTGCGCTCGCCCCTCACCTCGATTCTCTTCCTGGCGGAAACCCTGCAGCGCGGTCGCAGCGGCTCGGTCAACCCGGTTCAGGAACGGCAGCTCGGCCTGATATACAGCGCTGCGTTTGGACTCAGCTCCGTCGCGAGCGACGTGATCGAGTTGGCCCGCGGCGGTGATCGTCTGGTGGATCTGGACCCGATTCCGTTCTCGGTGACGGACATTCTGGAATCGGTTCGTGACATCGTTCAGCCGATTGCGGAAGAGAAGAACCTGCAGGTGAAGGTCACGTCGCCGGACGCCGACTTTCGGATTGGACATCCGGTGGCCTTGAGCCGGGTGCTGCTCAACCTGACCACCAATGCTCTCAAGTTCACCGCCGAAGGCTCGGTGGAGGTGAGTGCCGGTTGCCCGGAACTCCCGCTGCATCGAGTTCTCGGTTCGAGACACCGGCCGGGGGATACCGCCTCAGTCCATGGCCACCCTCTTCGAGCCTTTCAGACGGAGACAGAAGCTGGGCGAATATACGTTCTCCGGATCCGGGCTGGGTCTTTCCATCTGTCGAAAGCTGGTCGAGGCCATGGGATCAGTGCTGCAGGTCGAGACGGCGCCTGGCTACGGAACCCGGTTCTATTTTGCCCTGGACCTGCCGCCCGCCGGCGAGACCCAGTTCGGTTGATCTCCTTCGGTCCCCTCGATAAATTGTTCCAGCTAGCCGATATGGACGTGCCGGGCGGCCCCGGGCGGCGTCTCATCGATGCTGGCATAATCCTGGGATGGCATCATGGCACGGCCGCCGTGGCCGGTACCCGATGTCCGTGAGAGCCGACCCAACTCCGGCGCAGGCAAGCGAGAACCAAAGAGGTTCTGCTCCGCGCCTTCACAAGAGGTCTCCCGGCCTCGTGAGCTCCCGAATCACTGCCGCATGCCGGCTGGTGCGGCGAGAGGGCTCGCGCAGGAGGTTGGCCTGACACCGAGCGCCTAGTGAACCGACCGCTAATTCGGCCGGGCCGACATCTGAGTCAGCCCCCCGTCCATGCACCGCACGCCGCCCTCCTGATTGACTTCGACAACGTCACGCTGGGCATTCAGAAGGACCTGACGAAAGAACTTCGCACCCTGCTCAACAGCGACATCATCAAAGGCAAAGTCGCCGTACAACGCGCCTATGCCGACTGGCGCCGCTATCCGCAGTACATCGTTCCGCTGTCCGAATCCTCCATCGATCTCATCTTTGCGCCGGCGTTCGGGTCCAGTAAGAAAAACGCCACGGACATTCGGCTGGCCATCGATGCCATAGAGCTGGTGTTTACCCGGCCGGAAATCGGGACCTTCATCCTGCTCTCCGGCGACAGCGACTTCTCCACCATGGTCATCAAGCTGAAGGAGTACGGGAAGTACGTCATCGGAGTGGGGATACGCGAATCGGCCAGCGATCTGCTGATTCAGAACTGCGATGAGTACTACTCGTACAACGATCTGGCCGGTCTTACCAAGGAGGTCGACACTCCGTCCACCCAGCGGGACCCGTGGGAGCTGGCCACAGAGGCGGTTGCGCAGATGGCCCGCAACGGGGATGTAATGCGCTCCGACCGGCTCAAGCAGGTCATGCAACAGATCGATCCCAACTTCGACGAGCGCAACGCCGGGTTTAACCGCTTCAGCAAGTTCGTCATCGAGGCCGGGTCATCGGGGCGTCGTCCTGATCACCAAGCTGGACAACGGGCAGTACGAAGTCGCTCCTGGCCCTGGCGGGAATGCGCCGGGCACAGAACCCACAGTGCAGCTACCGAGCGAGGTGGGACGGGAGGATGCGTCGGGCCGCGTCCGGGGCAGGGAAGATGGGGGTCGGAGCCGACGGGGACGCCGGGGACGGGGAGGACGGGATCGCTCGGGGCGGGAAGGAGCGCCGCCTCGCGATCGTATGAACGGAGGTTCCCGGCGCGACGGCGCGCGCGCCCGGGAAGAACGGCCGGACAGCGGCCTCACCCTGGCTCGGGCCTTCCAGCTGATGTCGCAGGCCCTTTCGGAGTTTCGCTCTCCGGTCGGCCAAGAGGCACTACGGCTCCGGATGGTGGCCATGCACGGCCGAGAGGACGCGCTACTCGATGCCGCCCGTTTCCCTCGCCTCCTGAGACAGGCCAACGACGCCGAAGTCGCCGACGTCCGGAAGGTGGGCGACGACGATTACGAAATTTCGGCGCAAGGTGGTTCGACGCGTGCTGCCACTCCGCCTGCGCTCCCCACCGAGGAGCTGCAACCTGCCCCGCCCAACCCGGACGCCACCCAGGATGCCGGCGCTCCAGGCCAGCGGGATAACGGCCAGCGATTCGGGGTGCGGTTCCGTCGGGGTTCGAGGGGTCCGAGCCGGGGGGGTGAGATCCCGCTCATCGGCGTCGTTCGGATCGAGCCACCGGCGGAGCCGGCCCAGGCCCGTGAGCCCGACGGCATGGCTACGGCTGCTGGCACTGAGGCCGAGTCTCCGGCCGAGACGCCGGCCAAACGGCCGCGGCCACGCCGCCCCCGGAAGCGAGCCGCTGCCCCCTCAGAGATGCCCGCCATCACTCCGACCGGCGAAGCCGCGGCCGAGGCCTCGGCCAAGGCAGCTCCTCCCAAGCGCGCCCGAACGCGCAGCCGGAAAAAGCCGGAATGAGCCAGGTCCGACGGGCAGCCACGCTGCCCGTCTCTTTTTTTGTTCGTCCTACCGAACAGGTAGCCGCCGAGCTGCTGGGGATGATGGTGGTGTCCACGGTCGGCGGTGAGGTGACGGAGGGCAGGATCGTCGAGACCGAAGCCTATCTCGGCTACGACGACCCCGCCTCACACGGCTATCGGCACCGGCGCAATGCTCGTAACCTGGCCCTCTTCGGTCCTCCAGGCTTCTGGTACGTGTATCTGTCGTACGGCATGCACTGGTGTGCCAACCTGGTCTGCCAGCGCCGCGGACTGGCCAGCGCGGTATTGCTGCGTGCGCTGGAGCCAATCGAGGGTCTGGACGTGATGCGGCGGCGAAGAAGGGGCGTGGAGACCAAGGACCTGTGCTCGGGGCCGGGAAAACTGTGTCAGGCACTGGGCTTCGATCGCTCGCTCGACGGCACCAGAATGGCGCGGAGCTCGGTCATCGTGCGCCCCCCCACAGCATGGGAGCAGCCGCGGGTTGCGGTAACGCCACGAATCGGCATTACCAAGGCGGCAGACTGGCCGCTCCGCTTTCATGTGGCCGGTTCGCCGTGGACATCCCGCAAAGAAACGGGCGGGAGATCTCGCGATCTCCCGCCCGAATAGCCATCCGATTAGATCAGTATCCGCCGCCGCTGGCGCGCTCCCGAGCATTGCCGAGACCGATACGCAGTCCGGCGGACAAGGTGTAGGTGGGGCCTTCCACCAGCCGGCCGGTTCCCACATTGGCACCGAATCCCGACGACTGCTGGACTGCTGACGCTGATGTGACCTGCGCCTGGCCGAAGCCCACGAAGCGCGAAAGCTTGAACTGAACTCCACCGAGAAATAGCATGAAGCCGGCCGAGCCGACTTCCACGGCGGCCTCCTGCAGCCCATCACTCACGGGGTTCACCACGTGCTGGATGCCGAGGCCCAATCCGAAGTAGGGCTGGATGGGTAACCGCAAAGGAAACGCCATTAGCGAGCCGGAGTACCTTCGGATGCCATCGAACGTGACGGCATGGGTGGTGCCGACGCCGTCAGTGAAGAAAGCCAGTTGATCCGACCCGAATCCCTGCTCTACAGAGAGCAGCAGCCCGGTGCGCTTAGCTACGACCAGCAGGTGGCCACCAGCCATCGGAATGTTGTCTCGATCCTGGGCGGATGCTTTGAAATTCATGACGCCACCCTGGCCGCCGATATACCACTGAAAGGTGCCGCCGCCCGGCTCCTGAGCCGAGAGTTGGGCCGCCCCCAAGCCGAGGGCCAGCGCCACGACTGGGAAAATCCGGGTGACCATACGCATCAGACTGCCTCCGTAGAGTGTCTGCACCAGGACCTTCCTGGCGCTTACCGGTGCCGCTTCGCGCGGTACGTCAAAATGCGGGAACTCGTGCTTGGACTACGGGAGAGGGGAGGTAGTGGCGGGCTAAAAAAGCGCCGTGCTACAATACTGGCTGGCAATGACTTAGATCGCTCTCGCCAATCCTCCCAGGCCCGTCGAGAGGGGGGGAAGTGCAAGGAGTGGGCCGAGTGTCATGATGAGGTCAGATGAGTCCAAGCTGCTTTCCTACCTTACGAAACGCCGCCAGAGCCTGGTCCAGGTCAGCACGGGTATGGGCTGCCGAGATCTGGCACCGCACTCGTGCCTGACCCTGAGGGACCACCGGATAACCGAAGCCGGTGACAAAAACGCCCTCCTTCAACAATAGATCGCTCATCCGGATGGCCGCGGCCGTCTCGCCCAAGATTACCGGGATAATCGGGGTCTCGCCGGGAAGAGGCCGAAAGCCCAGCCCGAGGAGCTGATCGCGGAAGTAACGAGCGTTTTCGCGTAAGGCGGTAATGAGCTCAGGATGCTGCTCCAGGTACTCGATACTGGCGAGCGCACTTGCCGCGACCGTTGGTGGCAAGGCATTGGAGAAGAGCTGGGGCCGCGCGCGTTGAGTCAGGTAGTCGCAAACGGCCGCCGAAGCGGCCACGAACCCACCGGCGGCGCCTCCGAGCGCCTTGCCGAGGGTGGAGGTGATCATGTCGACCTCCCCCAGCACGCCAAAGTGTTCTGCTGTGCCCCGCCCGTGCTTTCCCAGGACGCCGGTTCCGTGCGAGTCATCCACCACCAGCACCGCCTGGTGCTTGCGACAGAGCTCGATCAGGTCGGGGAGCTTGGCGATCGCGCCTTCCATCGAGAAGACGCCGTCGGTTACTACCATCTTCACTCGGCGGTCCCGCGCCGCGGCGAGTTTTACCTGGAGATCGCTCAGATCGGAATGCTGATATACCGCGCTCTGGCACTTCGTGATGGCCTTGGCCAGCCTCACGGCATCGATGATGGAGGCATGATTCAGTTGATCGCTGATGATCAGGTCATCCTGGGTCAGGACAGTCGCGGGAACCGCCTCGTTGGCGTTCCAGGCGCTGACGAACGAGAGTGATGCCGGTGTCCCCACCAGCCGGGCGCAGGCTGCTTCCAGGACGCGGTGAATGGTGAAGGTGCCGCAGATGAAACGGACGGAGGCGGTGCCGGCGCCAAATCGCTCGAGCGCATTCTTGCCGGCAGCCACAACCGAGGGCTGGTTGGAAAGCCCGAGGTAATTGTTGGACGACAGGATGATGACCTCGCCCCTATCCTCCATCCGGACCCGGGCCGCCTGCGGGCTATCGAGGTAGTTGAGTCGCTTGTAGGTGCCGTTCTGGATGAACTGCTCCAGCTCGGGCTCGATTCGCTGTTCCAGCGCGTTGGTCATGAGCCGATCTCCAGAATCACCTTGCCCGCCTGGCCATCCTTGATCACCTGAATGGCGTCCCGGATGCACTCCAGCGGAAATCGATGGGTGATCACCGGCCGCGGATCCAGCTGACCGGCCCGAAGGAATCGGCGCATCTGATGCCATGTCTGGTACATTTTCCGGCCGGTCACACCGTACAGGGTGAGCCCCTTGAAGATGATATCGCGGGCAAAATCCACTTCCGTGGTCCGGTTGGGCGTCCCCAGCAGGTTGACCCGTCCTCCCATTCGAGCCGCGGCCAGAGCCTGAGCATGCCCGCTGGGATGTCCGCTCATTTCACACACTAGATCGACGCCATCTCCATCGGTCAACTCGCGGACGCGAGCCACCACGTCGTCTGTTCCAGGATTCAGAGTGACCTGGGCGCCCATCTCCCGGGCGAGCTCGAGCCGGGTAGGGTTGAAGTCGCTGGCTATGACCAGGGATGCTCCGGCCGCCCGCGCGACTCCCACCGCGAAGCATCCGATCGGGCCACAGCCGAGCACCAGCACGGTGCTGCCCGGTACCTGCGCCTCGAGCACGGTGTGAACCGCGTTGCCCAGGGGATCCATGATGGCGCCGATCTCGGTGGGGATGCCGTCGAGCTTGATGACGTTGGAGGCGGGCATGACGATGAAATCGGCGAACGCGCCATCCCGATCGACCCCGATGATCTGGGTCCTCCGGCAGAGATGACCGTCACCGAGGCGGCACTGCAGGCAATGTCCGCAGACGACGTGACCCTCGGCGGTGACGAGATCGTCCACCGCGAGCAGGTTGTCCTGCGCGGCCTCCTTGCCCAGCTGGGTGATGCGGCCGGCAAACTCGTGCCCAATCACGACCGGCGGCTTGAGCCGGTTGCTGGCCCAGCTGTCCCATTCCCAGATGTGAAGGTCGGTTCCACAGACACCGGCGTGATGAACCTGGATCAGCGCTTCCGTCGGTCCACAGGTGGGAACCGGCACATCGCGGAGAACAATGCCGGGACCGGCGGACTCTTTGACCAGGGCGCGCATGGGGGAGAATATAAGACGCCCTTAATCCATCAACACCATCTCGGGCTCCACCCGCACCGCGCTGATCTTGAACTCGGCGATCTTGGCGTAGGGATCCAGCCGCGGATTGGTGAGCAGGTTGGCCGCGGCTTCCCGGAAGTGGAACGGAATGAAGATCTGTCCCCGGGCCTGACGCTCGGAGAGTCGGGCTCCGATCAACATGGAGCCGCGGCGGGAGGTCACGCGGACCGTGTCTCCCTCATCAATCCCGAGCTCAAGGGCATCCCGAGGGTTGATGTCGACCACGGGGACCGGCTCGCGTGAGTCCAGTCCGGTGGACCGCCGGGTCATGGTTCCGGTATGCCAGTGGTACATCTGGCGTCCGGTGTTCATGATGAAGGGATACTCCTCGTCGGGCAGCTCTTCGGGGGCTACGTACTCCACCGGAACGAAGATCCCCTTGCCGTCTGCGGTGGGAAACGCATCGGCAAAGAGGAAGGCAGCGCCTTTGGACTCCCGGGTAAGAACCGGATACTGGAGTCCGCTGCCTTTCAGTCCCTGGTAGGTGACCCCCCGCCACGACGGAGTCACCGAGGCGATCTCCTGCATGACAGTCTCGGGTCCCGGCCAGGTCGTTTTCAGACCGAGTCGATTGCTGAGCTCGATGAGAATATCGAGGTCCCGTCTGGCTTCGCCCGGCGGGTCGAGCGCGGCCTGAGCCAGCTGGATCCGCCGCTCGGTGTTCACGTAGGTGCCTGTCTTCTCGGCGAAGGAGGAGCCGGGCAGCACCACGTCGGCCCAACGCGCGGTCTCGGTAAGGAAGAGGTCCTGCACCGCCAGAAACTCGAGCCCTCGTACCCATGCCTCCGCGTGAGCGATATTCGGATCGGAGATCACCGGGTTCTCGCCCATGATGTAGAGACCGCGAATGGGGCTGTCATCCCGGGTCATTTCCGTCACCATCATGCCGTCTTCCAGCGACAAGGTTCTCCTCGGGCACTCCCCACGCCCGCGCGTACTCCGCCCGGTTGGCGGGCTGGGAAACCGGCCGGTAGTCGGTATAGGCGAACGGAATGGCCCCGACGTCGCTGGCACCCTGGACGTTGTTCTGTCCCCGAATCGGCATCATCTGGGCGCCCCACTTCCCGATCATTCCGCAGGCCAGGAGCAGATTGAGCAAACTCGCCACGATGTCGGTGCCGGTGGCGTGCTGGGTGAGACCCATGGCCCAGAGGGTGGAGGTGCGGGGGCCCCGGGCATACATCTCCGCCGCCTGTCGGATAGTCTCCCGCGGGATCCCGGTGATCTTCTCGCCCATCTGCAGGGTGTAGGGCCGGACCGCGGCCGCTACTTTCTCGAACTCGCGGGTGCGTTGGGCAATGAAGGTGGGGTCGGTGAGACCGGCGTCGATGATGTGATGCAACATGGTATTGAACAAGGCCACATCAGTGCCGGGGAGCATCTGCAGGTGGATATCGGCCAGCTCGGCAAGCTCGACCCGGCGCACATCGGCCACGATCAGCTTGGCGCCGCGCGCCACCGCGCGCTTGATCAGCGCACCGAAGACCGGATGTGATTCGGTCGTGTTGGCGCCCGCAATAAAAATGACGTCGGTGGCCTCTTCGATCTCGCGCATGGAGCCTGAAGCCGCTGCCGTGTTGAGCGCCCGGTTCATAGCAGACACCGAGGTGCTGTGGCAGAGCCGGGTGCAGTGGTCCACGCTGTTGGTCCGGAAGGCACCTCGCACCATACGCATGAACGCGTAGTTGTCTTCATTGCTGCACTTGGCCGACGAGAGCGCGCCCAGAGCGCGAGGCCCGTGTTGATCCCGAATCCTCAGGATCTCCTGGGCCGCGAGACTCAGTGCCTCCTCCCAAGTGGCCTCGCGAAAGGCGCTGTACCAGCCGGCAGGCGTGGCCACGCGGTCTCGCACGTCGTCGTCGCCCAGCTGCGGAATGCCCGTGAGCGGCGGCTTGCCGACCTGCCGGAGCGGCGGCCTGGGTTTCTTCCGTCCGCCCATCTCCTCGATGGTGAGCCAGGGCCCTTCCCGGTGCCTCGGCCACTCGCCGGTCCAGACCCAGCGGCCGTCCTGGAACGTCCAACCCTTGCGGATGAGGGGCGTGGTAAGCCGGTCCCGATGCTGGGGGAAGTCGTAGCCGAAACGTCCCTTCACGCAGGTGGAGCCCTGGTTGGGCGTGGCTTCCTCGATCCAGGGCGAGGTGACCCGCATGACGGTGTCGTCTTTGACGTGGAGGTCGAGTTGACATCCCACAGCGCAGTAGGGACAGACCGATCGGACTACCCGGTCCGGTGCGCGAAGCGCATCACTGCCGAAACGCTGTTTGGGAATGAACTCGAAGATGGCGCCGGTAGGGCAGACTCGCACGCATTCGCCGCACCAGGTACAGCCGGCATGGTCCGGGTCGCCGTCGCCGCCTACGATGATCTGGGCATGCTCGCCCCGCATGGCGACGTCGAGCACCCCCACTTCCTGAATGTCCTCGCAGGCCCGCACGCAGCGGGTGCAGAGAATACAGGTGCTCATGTCGTGCTGGATCATCACGTCGCCGGGTCGCTCATCTCCGGTGCGCAGGGGCAGCTCGTGATGGGAACGCACCGGGACGTCGTACTGCACCACATAGCGTTCGAATTCGTTCCGGGGGTGCGACCGGCCGCCGTTGCCTCCGGCGACCTCGCCGTGTGGATCCGTTGCCGCCGTTCGATGGGTGAGGGGCTTGGTTGAGCAGATGCTCGCCGGGATAGCGCTCCAGCAGGAAATCGAGCACACCGCGCCGGCTGTCCACTGCCGGTTTCGATTCTGTATCCACCACCATGCCATCGGCCGCAGGGGTCGCGCAGGCCGGCAGCAGTTTGTTTTGGCCCTGCACCGAAACCAGGCAGATCCGGCAGTTGCCGACGATGGGCAGCTTGGGGTACCAGCACAGCGTCGGAATCTCGATACCAACGGTGCGCGCCGCTTCCAGAATGGTGGCGCCGGGTTCGAAGGGGATGGATTTGCCGTTGACCGTCAGGGTAGGCATTGCAACCGTTTCGAGGGTGTTGATAAGTCGAGTTTAGACGGGAAAAGTGTGCAGAGCAAGTAGAGTCACAGGTCGCCAGTCCGCAGTCCCCGGCTGAAGGACCTTCATCGGTACGGCTGACACTGGCGACTGGCCAAAACGTACAAACACCCCCGAACCGGAGCTCGGGGGCGTTTCGGCGCGCCGCACGACCGCAGTGAGGCGGGCCTGGTCCTACGCGGCGTGCTCGGCGGGGACCCTCTGATGCCAATGAAGCTCTACCGCATCGTCATCGTCGGTCGCCCACACGTAGGCCCAGAAACGCACCGGCTTGGGCTGTGGGGCGCCGCTCCGAATCACAATCCCCAGCGGTTCAGGCTGGGCCACGACGAAAGTCCTTCGGGTCACGGTCCTCTCCTTACCAGGGGGGACAACGGCCGCACTAGAAGCACCGTCCGTGCCGGATGGAGTGGGACCGTATGTCGAAGCAGGGATTGTACTTCGGGTTTGTAAGCTCGGGGTTTTGCCGTGTCGGTCGGACGCGGGCGGGCAGCTATGCCGTGTCCGCGGGACACGGCTTGGACAGAATCAGTCCGGGAGCGGCCTTTGCAAGGGTGCCGCGTTTCCGGCGCTTGATCTCTTCCTGTTTCCAATCGGGGTAGAGGGAACGGAGCGCGTCCGGGGCCAGGGCGGCGCAGGTGGGAAGGAGCACGTGGACTCCGCCGGGACGGCTGCGTCGTTGAAGGTCGGAGACCAGCCGGTTGCGACACGCGCTTCCCAGCTGCAGCAGGACGCCCGGGTCGAGAATGACAATGTCGAACCCATCCAGAAAGTGGAGGAACTCCGGCAGGCAGGGATCGAAGTGCGTGACGTAGCTCTCGAACAGACTGGAGAGAGCCTCCGCCGCCATGCGCGATTCCACCCGTTCCACGCACCCCAGCTCACCGGCCAGGAAGGTGACCGCCGCATCGTGCGCCGCGAGCAGGTAGGTGGTCGGTGCGGCGGCGCTGCCAACGACCAGCGCCGAGTCTTCCGGCTCGATTCGAGGAAGAATGGCGGCGACGGGGCAGTGGGAGTCCAGCCCCCAGTGGGTAGGAGTGCGCTGGGCCGCGCGCAGCTTGAGGAACTGCGGGCGCCACCGGCGGTACGGCTTGAGCGATAGCCGCTTCATGATCAGCCGGTCGACCGATTCCAGCATCAGCACCTCGGTGAGCACGAACTGACCCTCGGAGATCGCCTGCAGCTCGCTGGCGGCCTCGTCGCCCAGGCGGAGCAGCTCGTCTCTGCCGATCGAATTCTTGTAGCCCTCGATCCGCTGGAGGATGTACTCCTGATAGTGCTGCTTGTCAGAGTAGGGCGACCGTCGCCGCCGCGAGGCCTGTCGGACCTGCGTCGCGCTCAGCATGGCTCGACGTGCACCGTGACTTCATCCAGCTGCAGACTCTCCCGCAGCCGATCCTCGACCTGGTCGGCAATCAGGTGGGCGCTGGTCACGTTGGAGCTTCCATCTACCGCGATGGTGAGCTCGGCAAAGCGTCGGTCGCCGGCGTGGCGCGATCTGATGGAGTAGGCTGAGACGACGCCCGCCACACCTTCGGCCTCTCGCTGAATGGTGGCCTGGTCCAGGGCCCGCTCATCCACCAGGGTAGGAATCGACCGGCGGAGGATCTGATAGCCGGCTCGGCCCACCAGAATGGCCACGATCAGAGCAAGTGCGGGATCGGCCCACTCCAGACCGGAGCGGGCCAGGAACAATCCCGCGAGAACGCCGAGGGTGATGAACACGTCGGTGCGGGTATGCAGCGCGTCAGCCAGGAGCAGATCGCTGCCCAGCCTGCGTCCTGCCCGGGTCTCGAACCAAACCACCCCAATGTTTACCATCAGGGTAAAGACGAGCAGCGCGAGCGCCGTGCTCGAGACGCTGACCACGGGAGAGCCGGTAATCAGACGGGCGATGGCTCCGCGAACCAGTTCGAAGATGGAGAGCGCCAGGAGGAGGGCAATGAGCAGAGCCCCGAGCGTCTCGAACTTGGCGTGTCCATAAGGATGGTCCTCGTCGGGTCCCTTAGCGGCTACCCGAACCACGAAGATGGCGAAGATGTTGTTGGCCGAATCGACCGACGACTGAAGGGCATCACCGAATACCGCCAAGGAATTGGTGTTCCACCCAACCGCGAATTTCACGATGACCACAACGATGTTGGCGAGCAGGATGCCGCCAAGGACCCGGCGGGCCCCGGACGATTTTTCCCGAGAGTCTGCTCCGCTGGGCATGGTGCAAGTTGGGAAAGGTGGAGCGTAAAGTCTAGTCTCTCATCTTAGACTACTCGCAACACTGCCCCCTTCAAGTACCCTGTCTCGGGGATGGTGAGCACCTCCGGATGATCCTCGCCCTGGCCGAGAATCCGCTCCAGCACCACCCGCCGTCCGCTGTCGCCCGCCGCTTCACTCAGCATGCCTAGGAATTGTGGCAGCCGGACGTGGAAAGAGCAGGAGGCGGTCAAGAGGAACCCTCCTTCCGCAAGGAGACGGAGGGCGCGCAGATTGATTTCCCGGTATCCTCGCAACGCATCCGGCACCGATGCTCGTGATTTCGCGAACGCCGGCGGATCCAGCACGATGGCGTCGAACCGTTCCCGCGCCCGCTCCATCTGCCGCAGCGCCTCCGGCGCATTGGCCTCTCGCCATTCGATGTTAGTCTGCCCGTTGAGCCCCGCGTTGGCGGCGCCGCGCTCCAGCGCCTCCTGGCTGGAGTCGAGCGCCAGCACGTGAGCGGCTTGCCGAGCCAGGTGCAGCGCGAACGACCCGTGATAGGTGAAGCAGTCGAGCGCCCGGCCACCGGGTGGCATCTGATCTCCTGCCAGAACCCGGTTGGGCCGTTGATCCAGGAACGCGCCGGTCTTCTGGCCGCGCCAGGGTGCGGCCAGGTAGCGGACCATCCCCTCCCGCACTTCGATCTCCTCTGGAACAGTTCCGTGGGCCAGCTCTGGTGTCAGGGCCAGCCCCTCGCGGCGGCGGACCGGAACGTCGTTTCGCAGCAGGATCCCTTCCGGCTTCAGCACCTCAGTCAGGGCATCGATGATCCGGTCTCGCATGGTCTCCAGGCCGGCGGAGAGCACCTGCACAACCAGCCAGCGGTCGTAGCGATCCACGACCAGCGAAGGCAGTGCGTCTCCCTCGCCGTGGACAACCCGGTATGCGGTGGCATCAATGCTCTCCCGGCGAGAGACGGCCTGCGCAATCCGCTCTCGCCACCACGCCGCATCTACCGTGCGCTCACCTCGCTCCAAGAGCCGGAGCCGGATCTCCGATGAGGGTGAGTAGAGCGCCTGACCCAGAAACTTTCCGCGGGCATCCTCCACCCTGACCAGACCTGCATTCTCCGGGGCGGCAAGCACCTCGCTCCGGTAGATCCATGGGTGCCCTCGAACCCAGCGCTCCGCGCCGCGGGGGGTCACCTTGGCGACGGTCACGCCCGATCGGGCCGCAGAACCGTGGCTCCTCGTAGATAGCAATGCTTGATTTCCGAACGGGTGCGGGTGGTATAGGCGTGAACCAGAAGTCGAATACAGCGGGGGAGCGAGCCGGGAACCGGAATTTCGGTGGCATGGAGCAGGGCCACGATATTCCAGCCGAACTCTTCGGCGGCTCGAGCGGGAAATGCGGCGTCCAGATCCCTGGTCACCGTGAAGAGGGCACTGACGATATCGTCAGGCTCGAGGTTGTTGGCATCGATCAGGGCCCGCAGCAGTTCGTCGGTGGCAGACAGGATCTCGCCGGGATCGTTCCGGCTGACTGTAGTAGCTCCTCGGATTCCCTGAAGGCGAGCTGGAGACGGCATGAGACATAATGTAGCGTTGCTCCTCCGCCTGATGGTGGTGACGGATGATCGGCTGGTGCAGGGGAGAGACCTGCTGCAGTTGGCCCGTGCCGCGCAGCGGGGCGGCATGACGGCGCTACAGGTCAGGCTTAAACACGAGACCCCGAGGGAGCTGGTCGAGCTGGTACGGGGGCTGGTGGCCGGGTTGGACGTTCCCGTGCTGGTCAACGACCGCCCCGACATCGCCATTGCCGCGGGGGCCGCGGGGGTGCATCTCGGCCCCGACGATATGCCGGTGCACCTCGCCCGGGCCGTCAGTCCGCCTGGTTTCATTATCGGTGCATCGGTCGGGGTCGAAGCCGAGGCGGCTCCCGCTGCTGAAGCGGATTACTGGGGCGTGGGACCCTGGCGCGAGACCACGACCAAGGGAGATGCGGGCGTTGCGCTTGGCTCCGAGGGCTTTCGGCAGATTATCGAGCTGGCGCGGGGCAAGCCTTGCATCGCCATCGGCGGCATCAGACCGGTAGACGTAGGACCGGTGCTATCGCTGGGGGGAACCGGCGTGGCGGTTGTGTCGGGGATACTCGGGGCGAGCGACATCGAGGCCGCGGCACGGGAGTACCGGGCTAGCCTCCCTGTCTGAGCCTTCTGATCGCTCTGAGGTGCTCGTTGTAGGTGCGAGAGAAGACGTGGCGTCCGTCCGGTCCGGCCACGAAATAGAGATAGCGAACGTCCGCCGGGTAGAGTGAAGCCTCAATGCTCCGCCGGCTGGGTGAGTTCACCGGGCCCGGAGGCAGCCCGGGATTCAAATAGGTGTTGTAGGGCGAGTCGAACTGATAGTCCTTCTCGAACAGCCGGGTCTTCCGCTTTCCCCGTTTCAGACTGATGGCGTACTGCACCGTGGGATCAGCCTGGAGTGCCATGCCGATCCGGAGCCGGTTGCGGTAGACGCCGGCGATGGTCTCGCGTTCGGCGTCGACCCTCGCCTCTCCCTCGACAATGCTGGCGAGCGTCACCAACTCCAGGCGGTTCATTTTGAGGGTGTCCAGTCGGGCATCCCATGCCGGCTTCCATTCAGACTTGAAGCCATCGGCCATGATCCGCACCAGCTGTCGAGCGGTGAGGTCGGCCGGCAGGACGTAGGTTTCGGGCCGCAGGAACCCCTCGAAAGAGGGGACCCGCATACCCAGCAACTCGCTCGCGGCCTGGCTGTCACGTGCCGCAACCACGAAGGAATCAGCTCGAAGGCCGAGCCGCTCCGCGGCCAGCGCCGCCACTTCCTGGATGGTCAACCCTTCGGGCACGGTGAACCGAAGCGCTGCCTTCTTCCCGTGCGCCAGCATGCTGAGCGCGGTCCACGGAGAAGTGCCGGCCGGGAATTCATACACGCCGGCGTGGACCGATCGTTCCACTCTCCTGATCTTGGCCATCAGCTTGAACCAGCCAGGGTGGGAGATCACGCCGTGAGCGGCCAGGCTGTCGGTCACGGCCCCGAAGGAGGCGCCGGGTGGGAGAACGACCCGGGCAGGTTTGGCCGAGGAGGTGCAGGAGAGGGCAGATAAAACGGAGAGGATGACGAGGACGGCCCTCGTGCTCCCAATCTCTGAACGGTTCGATAGTCTCCCCGTCACTGCAGTCCCCCTCGACGCGCGTCCAGGAAATGCTGCAGCATGACTGCGGCCGCCAGGGCGTCCACCGCCTTTTTTCGACCTCTGGTAGACCGACCTTGTTCCCGGACCGCGGCCAGCGCCCGGGCGGTGCTCAGCCGCTCGTCCCACATATCCACCGGGAGCCGGCTCCGGGCCGCCACGTCCTGGGCGAGTTGCCGGGCGGCGAGCGCGCTCTCCTCTTCGTTCCCCTCGAGGGTGAGCGGCAGGCCGACCATTATACCCACCGGCAAGTGAGCCGAGACCAGGTCGAGGAAGCGGGCCATGGGGAACCGCTTTCCGGCGCGGCGGACCAGGGTGTCGAGCGGTGTGGCCAGGGTCTGGGTCTCGTCGCTCAGCGCGAGCCCGATTCGCACCTCGCCCCAGTCGATGGCGAGTATGCGGCCGGATGTTGGGATGGGCATCGAAGCCAAAATAAACGGTGAGCGGTAAACGGTAAACGGTGAGAGGGCAACCGGGATCTGCTCTCCGGACCCGCTCACCGCTCACTGCTCACCGTTCACTGGGGACTGCTACTGCGCCATCGTGGCGAAGAACTCCTTGTTGTTCTTGGTGCGCTTCATCCGTTCCAGGAGGAACTCCAGCGCCTCCACCGGCGGCATATCCGCCAGGAAGTTCCGTAGCAGGTACACCCGGTTGAGCTCGTCCTTGTCCATCAGGAGCTCCTCCTTCCGGGTGGAGGTCCGCTGAATATCGATGGCGGGATAGATCCGGCGGTCGGCCAGGCGGCGGTCGAGCACCAGCTCGGAATTGCCCGTGCCCTTGAACTCCTCGAAGATCACCTCGTCCATCCGGCTGCCGGTGTCGATCAGGGCCGTCGCGATGATGCTCAGGCTTCCGCCCTTGTCGATGTTCCGCGCGGCCCCGAAGAACCGCTTGGGCTTTTGCAGGGCGTTGGCGTCGACACCACCGGACAAGATCTTGCCCGAGTGCGGCACCACCACGTTGTGGGCCCGGGCCAGGCGGGTAATCGAGTCCAGGAGGATGACCACGTCGCGGCCATGCTCGACCAGCCGCTTGGACTTCTCGATGACCATGTCGGCCACCTGAACGTGGCGGTCGGCCGGCTCATCGAAGGTGGAGGAGATGACTTCGGCTTTGACGTTCTCCTCCATGTCGGTGACTTCCTCGGGCCGCTCATCGATCAGGAGCACGATCAGCACGATTTCCGGATGATTCTCGCTGATCGCATTCGCCAGCTTCTGCATCAGGATCGTCTTGCCGGCCTTGGGCGGGGCCACAATCAGCGCGCGCTGGCCCTTGCCCAGCGGACTGAGCAGATCGACCACCCGCATCGACAAATCGCCGTTCTTGCGCTCCAACCGGATCCGGGCGTCGGGATACCGGGGGCGCAGATTGTCGAAGGCGATCCGGTGCTTGGTCTTCTCCGGTTCCTCGAAGTTGACCTGCTCGACCTTGAGCAGGGCCAGGTAGCGCTCGCCCTCCTTGGGGGGCCGGACCTGACCCATGACGGTGTCGCCGGTGCGCAGGTCGAACCGCTTGATCTGGCTGGGCGAGACATAGATGTCGTCGGGACCGTAGAGGTAGTTCCAATCCTGGCTTCTGAGAAAGCCGTACCCCTCGGGCAGGATCTCGAGCACGCCTTCACCGCGAATAACGGTGTCGGAGTCCAGCAGCGACTGCTCGATCCGGAAAATGAGGTCCTGCTTACGGAGGCCTGAGTAGTTGGAGATGTTCAACTGCTCAGCCAGGGTGTGGAGCTCAGCGACGGACTTCTGCTTCAGCTCAGCGATATCCACGAGTGGAACTCCAGGGGCGGACGGGCTCGGCACGCAGTGGGCCTAATGGGGAAGTATGAAAGTGCAAGATCCAGCGGGGTTGTACTGTGTATTGTGTATGTAGTGGCCCGTCAAACAGGGCCGGAGCTAACGAAAAGGTGTGTGTAGACGGGGAGTTTCGTAGTGACCAAGAAGCACTCGAAGGTAGACAGTTCCGCCTGGAGAGTCAAGGGGGACGCCCTATTGCGGAACGTTCCCTGCAGCTACAATGTTTCCCACCCCCAGCACAAGCCCCGTTTCCCAAGGTCTCTGCTCCTGGCGTAAGGCCACGATGAACGACACCGAGCGGCTCAGTAGGCTACGCCACGACCTTTCCAATCCACTCTCCGCCCTGCTTGCCGAAACCCAGCTGCTGCTGCTGAACGAGTCGAAAATCGATCCGGAGACGCTCACGAGCCTGCGGGAGATCGAGGCGCTCGCCATTCGGATGCGCACCATGCTGCGGGAGTTGTAGCCCGGTCGTTACGCCGGGATAGGCAGCACCCTCGGATCGGGGTAGGCCGCGACGAACGCTTCCACGGCGTCAGGATCGAGCTGCGTGCCGGCCACTTTCCGAAGCTCGCCCAGCGCCTCGGCCGGGGGCCGGGCTTCCCGGTAGGGCCGCCGGGTGGTCATGGCGTCGAAGGAGTCGGCGACCGCCACGATCCGGGCCTCGATCGGGATCTTCTCCCCCCTGAGACCGTCGGGAAAGCCGCGGCCGTCCAGCCGCTCGTGATGCGAGCGCACGATCTTGAGAACATCGGGTGACTCGTGCGCCAGGGGTGAGAGCATCCGCTCTCCCAGCACCGGGTGCTCGGTGATCTGGCGGAACTCTTCCGGGGTGAGCGAAGTCGGTTTGTGCAGGACCGCCTCCCGGGTGCCGATCTTGCCGATGTCGTGCAGCTCCCCTCCCAGGCGAATCCCCTCCAGGCTCTGCCCGCTGAATCCCAGGCGGGACGCGGTAGCGACAGCGTACTGGCTTACCCGCATCGAGTGCCCCCGGGTGTAGGCATCCTTGGCCTCCAGCGCTCGGGCCAGCATCTGGACTCCCTGGAGAAACAGCTCCTGGATTCGCGTGGCCTGGGCCTGGACCTGTTGCTCCAGATGCTGCTGGTAAAACCGATTCTGCAGGACCAGGGCCCGCTTCTCCAGCGCCCGGCTCACTCGGGCCTGCAGCTCACTGAGAGAGATGGGCTTCAGCAGGAAGTCGGCTGCGCCGAGATGGAGGCAGTCCACCGCGGTCGTCGTCTCACTCATGCCGCTCAACATGATGACCGAGCTGTCGGGGAATTGCCGGCGCACCGCCTCCAGGAAAGCCATCCCGTCCAGCTCGGGCATTTTCATATCCGAGATGATGAGCGGGATCTCGCCGGTCCTCTCCAGAACCTGCAGCCCCTCTCGCCCGCTGCAGGCCTCCAGGCAGTGAAATCCCTGAGCCTGAAGCATGCGGGACAGCGAGCGACGAACGCTGGGTTCGTCATCGACGATCAGACAACTGGCGCTGCCGGCCACGACCGGCATCGCACCGTCTGCGGCGTGTGGCATTGCGGCTATGACCATTGGGTGGGATGATGGATGCCACGAACATCCAACGGACCATCACTGTAAAAGGCTCTGGTCGGATTGTCCACTGTCAGAGATACCGGCAGCATTGTGGCAGCGTACGGCCAACCTGCTCGAATGGGCTAAACCGCTTAGTTTATGAACATGAACGACTCATTTGGTGCCCGAGCCAAGCTGACAGTAGGCGTCAGAAGCTTCGAAATGTTCCGGCTCGACGCTCTGACCCGGAACGGAATCGACATTACTCGCCTGCCGTACTCCCTCCGCATTCTCCTGGAAGATCTGCTCAGAACCGAAGACGGGGTCACCGTCACCCGGGATGATATCGTGGCCCTGGCTGGCTGGACGCCGGCCAACGCTCCGCTCCGGGAGATCGCCTTCACTCCAGCGCGGGTGCTGCTGCAGGACTTCACCGGGGTCCCCGCGGTGGTCGACCTGGCCGCGATGCGCGATGCCATGGCCGAGCTGGGGGGGGATCCTGCTCGAATCAATCCACTCCAGCCGGTGGAGCTGGTGGTGGATCACTCGGTGCAGGTAGATGCGTTCGGGACGTCTAGCGCCTTCCTGACCAACGTCGATCTCGACTACCAGCGCAACCGCGAGCGATACCAGTTTCTCCGCTGGGGCCAGCGAGCCTTCGACAACTTCCGCGTGGTCCCGCCCAACACCGGGATCGTCCACCAGGTGAATCTCGAGTACCTGGCGCGGGTGGTGTTCACCTCGGATGAGAACCCCCACGCCCGAAGCGGAGAGCTGCCCCAGGCCTACCCGGACACCCTCGTAGGGACCGATTCGCATACCCCCATGATCAATGGTCTGGGGGTGCTGGGCTGGGGAGTCGGAGGGATCGAGGCGGAAGCCGCCATGCTGGGCCAGCCGGTTTCCATGCTGATTCCCGAAGTCATCGGATTCCGGCTGGAGGGACGGTTGCCCGAAGGAGCCACCGCAACAGACCTGGTGCTCACCGTGACAGAGCTTCTCCGTCGCAAAGGCGTGGTGGGCAAGTTCGTGGAATTCTACGGCCCGGGACTCGCCAGCCTGGCGCTGGCCGATCGGGCCACCATCGGGAACATGTCGCCCGAGTACGGGGCCACCTGCGCCATCTTCCCGGTTGACGACGTGACCCTGCAGTATCTCCGGTTCACCGGCCGATCCGACGAGCGAGTCGCTCTGGTCGAGGCCTACATGAAAGAGCAGGGGCTCTTCCATTCGGCCAGGTCGCCCGAGCCGGTGTTTACCGACACCCTGGCCCTCGATCTCTCCAAGGTAGAGCCCAGCATCGCGGGTCCCCGCCGGCCCCAGGACCGCATTCGGCTCTCCGAAGCGCGCCGCTCGTTCCGTGATGCCTTGCCCAGTCTGTTACCTGCCGGCACCAGCCTGCCGGGCAAGGAGGCCGCCAAGGGCTCCAGTGAAGGGCCGGGCGCGGTGGGGGTCTGGGGCGAGGGCTCGCCGGAATCGCCGTCTACTCGCGCGGTCATGCTCGAAGATGCGGCCGAGGTGCTCGACCACGGCTCGGTGGTGATCGCGGCCATCACCAGTTGCACCAACACCTCCAATCCTTCGGTCATGCTGGCCGCCGGTCTCCTCGCCAAGAAGGCGGTGGAGCGCGGGCTCGAGCGGAAACCCTGGGTCAAGACGTCGCTTGCTCCGGGCTCCAAGGTCGTGACGGACTATTACGATCGGGCGGGGCTCACGCCCTATCTGGAGCAGCTGGGCTTCAATCTGGTGGGATACGGCTGCACCACCTGCATCGGCAACTCGGGCCCCCTTCCGCTCGAGATCTCCGACGCCATTCAGCGGCGGCAGCTGGTGGCCTGCTCGGTCCTGTCCGGCAATCGCAACTTCGAGGGGCGGATCAACTCCGACGTGCGGGCCAACTATCTCATGTCGCCGCCTTTGGTGGTCGCCTTTGCCCTGGCAGGCAGGATCGACATCGATCTGTTCGAGGAGCCGCTGGGACACGATCCCCAGGGCCAGCCGGTTTATCTCCGGGATATCTGGCCGAGCTCGGCGGAGGTGGAGCAGACTCTCCAATCGTCGATCAAATCCGAGATGTACCGCCGGAGCTATGGCGCCGTCTTTGCCGGCGACGAGCGATGGAACGGCCTGGAGGTGCCCGAGGGCGATCGGTTCGAGTGGGCCCCTACGTCCACCTATGTCCGGCAGCCGCCCTACTTCAAAGGCATGTCGAAGGAGAGCCCCACAACGGTGGAGGAGATCCGCGGGGCACGAGTCATTGCCGTGCTGGGCGACAGCGTCACCACCGACCACATATCGCCTGCCGGGAGCATAAAGAAGGATTCCCCGGCTGGGCGGTATCTCATCGCTCAGGGCGTGGCCCCGGCGGATTTCAACTCATATGGATCCCGGCGCGGCAATCATGAGGTTCTGGTCCGGGGCACCTTTGCCAATACCAGGATTCGGAATCGGCTGGCGCCGGGCACCGAGGGGGGCGTCACGACGTACCTGCCGACCGGCGAGGTCATGTCGATCTACGACGCGGCGGTGCGGTATCAGACCTCAGAGACGCCGCTGCTGGTTTTGGCCGGCAAGGAATACGGCTCCGGCTCCAGCCGGGACTGGGCGGCCAAGGGCCCCGCCCTGCAGGGAATTCGTGCCGTGATCGCCGAGAGCTACGAGCGAATCCACCGCTCGAATCTGGTGGGGATGGGCATCCTTCCTCTGCAGTTTACCCCGGGGCAATCGGTCCAAAGCCTGGGGCTCACCGGACGCGAAGTGTACGATCTGGAGGGCCTCGCCCGTGCGATCGAGACCGCGTTTGCCGCCGGCCGCACTCTGATGGTGAACGCCCGCAGGGAGGACGGCGCCGTGGCCCGCTTCGAGGTCACGATTCGGATCGACACCCCGCAGGAGGTGCTCTACTACCAGCACGGCGGAATCCTGCAGTATGTGCTGCGGCAGCTGCTTTGGGGCCGGCAGAAGGCCCGGGCCATCGGGCCGGGACCCTCCACCACGCCGGAGTCGCGGCCCAACGCCAAGAGAGTGGACGAGGGATCCAAGGAGTCGTTCCCCGCCAGCGACCCGCCGGCGTATTAGAAGGACGGGAAAGACGGGAAGGACGGGGAAAGTTTGCGACTTGGGCGGCTAGGCCTGGCACCTTATATTCCTTCACCCCGCCCTTCCCGTCTTCCCCACTCCCGACTTCCCCGCTTTCGGAGCACAAATGCCCGGAGTGCAGGCCCGACTCAAGGACGAACACCGGCGCAGGTATCTGGACCTCGATCCGAAGATTTGGTATCAGGTGGTGCCGATCTTTCCTGGCGTTACCCAACGCATGGTGAACATGGCGGGAGAACGGCTGGCCCGGCTGGCAACGCCGCGCGGGTTTGTCACCCTGCGGGCGGAGCACCTGGAGTTTCGTCCCGCCGAGAGCGAAGCGAAATCGCAATCGGCGTGATGGTTAAGGGTATTTAGTGGGAGACTTCCCGGACCCGGGTCTGCGGCCGCTGGTCCAGCATGGATCTGACCTTGGTGGCCAGAATTCCCGGAGTGAAGGGCTTTTGCTGAAAAGAGGCGCCCGGGTCCAGTAACCCCCGCTGCACCACATCCTCACCGGTATACCCCGACATGAAAAGGATCGGAAGGTCCGGTTCGAGCAGGGCCAGACGCTGCCCAAACTCCCGTCCTCCCATCTCCGGCATGACCACGTCGCAGATAACCAGATCGATGCTCCCGGGATACCGCTTCAGGTAGTCCAGGGCTTCGACCCCATTCCTGGCCTCGATCACGGTGTAGCCATGATCTCTGAGGCCGCGGATGGCCAGGTTCCTCACCACGTCCTCGTCCTCGATCACCAGCACGCTTTCGACCCCATGCTCGGCTACGACGTCGTGGCCCGGCTCGTGAGTGACCTTTCCGTGCTCCGGGGCCACCGTCTCCGGAAGGTAGACCTTGAAGACGGTGCCCTGGGCCGGCTCACTGTACGCCCAAATGAAGCCGCCGCTCTGCTTCACAATGCCGTAAACGGTCGATAGGCCGAGGCCGGTGCCCTGTCCCACCGGCTTGGTGGTAAAGAAGGGCTCGAAGATTCTAGCCTGCACCTCGGCGTCCATGCCGCAGCCGTTGTCGCTCACCGCGAGCATGACGTAGTGTCCCAGCGGGGTCTCGACCCCGCCGTGGCGCTCGCCGTACGCGGCGTCCCACACCGTGCTGCTGGTTTCGATGGTCACCCGGCCATGGTCGGTCAATGCGTCACGGGCGTTCAGGACCAGGTTGATGAGTACCTGCTCCAGCTGCCCCCGGTCGGCGCGGATCTGGCCCAGCTGGGGAGCCAGCCGGAGCTCCAGGTGCTTGTCCTCGCCCAGGGAGCGGCGCAGCATCTTCTCCATATCGAGGACCACGGCGTTGATGTCGACCATCCGCGGCTGCAGATACTGCTGCCGGGTAAAGGCGAGGAGCTGGCGGGTGACGTCGGCCGCCCGGCTGGCGGCCCGGATCACCTCTTCCATGTCACTGCGGCGGGGATCGTCCTGGTCGAAGCTGCGGATGACGAATTCACTGAACCCGATCACGCCCGTCATCATGTTGTTCACTTCGTGAGCCACGCCTCCCGCGAGCTTACCGGCCGCCTGCATCCGCTCGGCCCGCCGGAGATGCTCCTCGATTTTCTTCCGCTCGGTGACATCGCGGTAGATCCCCCGAATACCTGATGGGCTCCCGTCCTTGAAGGTGCAGCTCAGGTTACCCTCGACCGTAATCGGCGGTCCGGACTTGGGGACGAACACCAGCTCGACGTGGTCCAGGCGCTCGCCGGCGAGCACCCGCTCGATCACGCCGGCATAGTGCTGCCGGCTGTCGGGGTGAAGAATGTCGGAAAGCTGCAGGTTCCCGATCTCGTCTGCGCCATAGCCCGTCCCCTGCTGCCAGGCATGGTTGGCGTAGAGCAGCACGCCGGCTGGATCCACCATGCAGACCAGATCGCTGGCATTGTCGAACAGATCGCGGTAGCGCTCCTCGCTCTCTCTCAGAGCGGTATCGGCCCGCTTCCGCTCGCTCACGTCCCGGGCATTGAGCACGATGCCCCGAATGGTGGGGTCGGTCAGCAGGTTGGTACCCACCGCCTCGAGCCACACCGGGGTGCCGTCGCTCCGGCGGAGGCAGAACTCGAGGGGACCGGTCTCGCTGGGTGCGCTGTCGCCGTTCTGCAGCAAGGCTCGCATCGGCTCCGCGTCGTCTGGGGCGACGTAGTCCATCAGGCTGGTGCCGACGAGCGCGGCGGGGGAGTAGCCCACGATCCGTTCGGCCGAATCGCTGGCGTAGAGGATCGAGCCGTTGGGAGCGACGATGGTCACCAGGTCCGAGGAGTTCTGCACCAGCGAGCGGAACCTTCGCTCGCTGGCGGCCAGTGCCGACTCGGCTCTGATTTTTTCCGCGCGCGCTCTCTCGCGCTCCAGCGCCGCTTCGATGGCCGGACCGATCCGGGCCAGATTGCTCTTCAGCAGATAATCCGTCGCGCCGGCCTTCATGCAGCCGACGGCGGTCTCCTCGTTGACCGATCCGGTGACGATCAGGAAGGGAATTGCTGGGGGCGCGCTCCCGGGCCAGCGAGAGCGCGCTCATCCCATCGAATTGGGGAAGGGTGTAGTCCGACAGGATCACGTGAGGTTGAAAGCCGTCCAGCTCCTGCAGGAAACCGTCCCGGGTATCCACCCGCTGGGACATGAACGGGACCCCGGCCCGCTCGAGCTCATACTCCACCAGCTCGGCGTCCATCGGCACGTCTTCCAGGATGAGTATGCGGAGCGGATCTGGCAGCATCAGGGCCGGGCTGAGGCAAGAGCAGAGGGTTGGGTACCAACTCCCCGCCCGCTGTTTATCTTTAAGAGGTCAGTCTGAAGTGTGTTCACTGCCGGCATTAAGTCAAGCGCCAGCCGCCGGCTAAGCTTTTTCTACACCATGTGACCTGCCTCACAGCCGCCTCTCGCGGAGCTTACACAACTTTGCCCACCCCCTGCTTCAGAATCAGGCCCTTCAGGAGTTTCCATGCCGACTGAACAGTCGACCGTGAACGGTCGCACGACCGGCAACGGGCGTAAGTCCAAGCGCCGGGCGAATAGTCGCCTTGCCGTCCAAGCCGGTTCCGATGTACTGGACACCGATCAACTGCTTGCGGTTCTTATCGCGGTTCGCAAGGGCGATTTCTCCGTCAAGATGCCGGTCTCTCAGGTAGGCCTCGCGGGAAAGATCTCCGACGCCCTGAACGACATCATCGATCTCAACCGGGAGACCGCTCGGGAATTCGAGCGGGTGAGCAAGGCGGTCGGTAAGGAAGGCAAGATCACCCAGCGGGCGCACCTCCACGGGGCGGCCGGAGCCTGGGCGGCGTCGGTCAACTCGGTCAACACCCTGATCGGCGATCTGGTTCAGCCCACCAGCGAAGTGGCCCGCGTCATCGGCGCCGTGGCCCGGGGAGACCTGTCGCAGTCGATGTCGCTCGACATCGAGGGCCGGCCGCTCATGGGCGAGTTCCTCCGGATCGGCAAGACGGTGAACTCGATGGTGGACCAGCTCAGCTCGTTTGCCTCCGAGGTCACCCGCGTGGCCCGCGAAGTCGGCACCGAGGGCAAGCTCGGCGGGCAGGCCAGGGTGAAGGGCGTGGGCGGCACCTGGAAGGACCTGACCGACAACGTGAACAGCATGGCCGGCAATCTGACCGCCCAGGTCCGAAACATCGCCCAGGTCACCACCGCCGTCGCCAACGGCGACCTCTCCAAGAAGATCACCGTCGACGTCAAAGGGGAAATTCTCGAGCTCAAGAACACCATCAACACGATGGTGGACCAGCTGAATTCCTTCGCATCCGAAGTGACCCGAGTGGCCCGCGAAGTCGGTACCGAAGGCAAGCTGGGCGGTCAGGCGTACGTGAGGGGCGTGGGCGGCACCTGGAAGGACCTGACCGACAGCGTCAACTGCATGGCCGGCAACCTGACGGCGCAGGTCCGAAACATCGCCGACGTAACCACGGCCGTGGCCAACGGCGACCTGTCCAAGAAGATCACGGTCGACGTGAAGGGCGAAATCCTCGAGCTCAAGAACACCATCAACACCATGGTGGACCAGCTCAACTCCTTCGCCTCGGAAGTGACCCGCGTCGCCCGCGAAGTCGGCACCGAAGGAAAGCTGGGCGGCCAGGCCCAGGTGAAGGGCGTGGCCGGCACCTGGAAGGACCTGACCGACAACGTGAACAGCATGGCCGGGAACCTGACCGCGCAGGTCCGAAACATCGCCGAAGTCACCACCGCGGTGGCCCGAGGCGAGCTGAACAAGAAGATCACGGTCGACGTGCAGGGCGAGATCCTGGAGCTCAAGAACACCATCAACACCATGGTGGACCAGCTGAGCTCCTTCGCCTCAGAGGTGACCCGCGTCGCCCGCGAGGTCGGCACCGAAGGCAAGCTCGGCGGCCAGGCCGAGGTGACCGGCGTGGGCGGCACCTGGAAGGACCTGACCGACAACGTCAACTGGATGGCCGGTAACCTGACGGCGCAGGTCCGAAACATCGCCGACGTCACCACGGCAGTGGCCAACGGCGACCTGTCCAAGAAGATCACGGTGGACGTGCAGGGCGAAATCCTCGAGCTCAAGAACACCATCAACACCATGGTGGACCAGCTGAGCTCCTTCGCCTCCGAGGTCACCCGCGTGGCCCGCGAGGTCGGTACCGAGGGCAAGCTGGGCGGTCAGGCCCAGGTCCGTGGTATCGGCGGTACCTGGAAGGACCTGACCGACAACGTGAACTCGATGGCCGGGAACCTGACCGGCCAGGTCCGCAACATCGCCGACGTGACCACCGCGGTCGCGAACGGCGACCTTTCGAAGAAGATCACCGTCGACGTGAAAGGCGAGATCCTCGAGCTCAAGAACACCATCAATACGATGGTGGACCAGCTGAGCTCCTTCGCGTCGGAAGTGACCCGCGTCGCCCGTGAAGTCGGTACCGAAGGCAAGCTGGGCGGCCAGGCTCAGGTGAAGGGCGTCGGCGGCACCTGGAAGGACCTGACCGACAACGTGAACTCGATGGCCGGCAACCTGACGGCTCAGGTCCGGAACATCGCCGAGGTGACCACGGCGGTCGCCCGGGGTGAGCTGAACAAGAAGATCACGGTAGACGTGAAGGGCGAGATTCTCGAGCTCAAGAACACCATCAACACGATGGTGGACCAGCTCAACTCCTTCGCGTCGGAAGTGACCCGCGTGGCCCGTGAAGTCGGCACCGAAGGCAAGCTGGGCGGCCAGGCTCAGGTGAAGGGCGTCGGCGGCACCTGGAAGGACCTGACCGACAACGTGAACTCGATGGCCGGCAACCTCACGGCTCAGGTGCGTAACATCGCCGACGTGACGACGGCGGTGGCGCTGGGACAGCTCAACAAGAAGATCACCGTCGACGTGAAAGGCGAGATTCTGGAGCTCAAGAACACCATCAACACCATGGTGGACCAGCTCAACTCCTTCGCGTCGGAAGTGACCCGCGTCGCCCGCGAAGTCGGTACCGAAGGCAGGCTCGGCGGCCAGGCCCAGGTGACCGGCGTCGCCGGTGTCTGGAAGGACCTGACCGATAACGTGAACTCCATGGCCGGCAACCTGACCGCCCAGGTCCGGAACATCGCCCAGGTCACCACCGCGGTGGCCAACGGCGACCTGTCGAAGAAGATCACGGTGGACGTGAAGGGCGAAATTCTGGAGCTGAAGGACACCATCAATACGATGGTGGACCAGCTCAACGCCTTCGCCTCCGAAGTGAGCCGCGTGGCGCGAGAAGTCGGCACCGAAGGAAAGCTCGGCGGCCAGGCTTACGTGAAGGGCGTGGCCGGCACCTGGAAGGACCTGACCGACAACGTGAACTACATGGCCGGCAACCTGACGGCCCAGGTCCGTAACATCGCCGACGTGACCACCGCGGTGGCCCGCGGCGAGCTGAACAAGAAGATCACGGTGGACGTGCAGGGCGAAATCCTCGAGCTGAAGAACACCGTCAACACCATGGTGGACCAGCTCAACTCGTTCGCCTCCGAAGTGACCCGCGTGGCCCGCGAGGTCGGTACCGAGGGAACCCTGGGCGGCCAGGCCCAGGTGACCGGAGTCGCCGGCGTCTGGAAGGACCTGACCGACAACGTCAACTCCATGGCGGCCAACCTGACGGCCCAGGTGCGCGGCATCGCCAAGGTGGTGACCGCCGTGGCCAACGGCGACCTGAAGCAGCAGCTCCGGGTGGAGGTGAAGGGCGAGATCGCCACGCTGGCCGACACCATCAACTGGATGACGGAGACGCTGGCCACCTTTGCCGATCAGGTCACCAACGTGGCCCGCGAGGTCGGCATCGACGGCAAGCTGGGCGGCCAGGCCCGGGTGCCGGGAGCCGCCGGCATCTGGCGCGACCTGACCGGCAACGTGAATCAGCTCGCCGCCAACCTCACCACCCAGGTCCGCGCCATCGCCGAAGTGGCCACCGCGGTGACCAAGGGCGACCTGACCCGGTCGATCGCGGTCGAGGCCCAGGGCGAGGTGGCCGAGCTCAAGGACAACATCAACGAGATGATCCGGAACCTCCGCGACACCACGCGGAAGAACATGGAGCAGGACTGGCTCAAGACCAACCTGGCCAAGTTCAGCCGGATGCTGCAGGGCCAGCGCGACCTCGGCGCCGTCTCCCAGCTGATTCTGTCGGACCTGGCGCCGCTGGTCACTGCCCACCACGGCGTCTTCTACGTGGTCGAGCCCGACCGGTGAAGAGGCCACGCTCAAGCTGCTGGCCAGCTACGCCTACAACGACCGCAAGCACGTCTCCAGCGAGTTCCGGCTGGGCGAAGGGCTGGTCGGCCAGTGCGCCGTCGAGGGACGGATGCTGGCCATCAACCAGGTTCCCCAGGACTACATCCAGATCAGCTCCGGCCTGGGCGGGGCACCGCCCCGCAGCATCGTGGTGCTGCCGGTGCTGTTCGAGGGCGAGGTCAAGGCGGTGCTCGAGCTGGCCACCTTCGACCAGTTCGACGAGATCCGGCTCACCTTCCTGGAGCAGCTGGCGGAGAGCATCGGCATCGTGCTCAACACCATCGAAGCCAACATGCGGACCGAGGAGCTGCTCAAGCAGTCGCAGGCGCTCACCGAGGGCCTCCAGTCCCAGCAGGAAGCGCTCACCGAGACCAACAAGCGGCTGGAACAGCAGACCCGCTCGCTGCAGAAATCGGAAGACCTGCTCCGCAACCAGCAGGACGAGCTGCAGAAGACCAACCTGGAGCTGGAGGAAAAGGCCCACCTGCTGGCCGGCCAGAAGGCGGAGGTGGAGCAGAAGAACAAGGAGGTGGAGCAGGCCAAGGTGGCGCTGGAGGAAAAGGCGGAGCAGCTCGCCCTGATCTCCAAGTACAAGTCCGAGTTCCTGGCCAACATGTCGCACGAGCTCAGGACCCCGCTCAACAGCCTGCTGATTCTCTCCCAGATCCTGAGCGAGAACGCCGACGGGAATCTCACCAGCAAGCAGGTCGGGTTTCGCCCAGACCATCCACAGCTCCGGGCTCCGACCTGCTCGACCTGATCAACGACATTCTCGACCTGTCGAAGATCGAATCCGGCACCATGGCGGTGGACGTGACCACGGTGCTCCTTCGCCGAGGTGCGGAAGTTCGTCGAGAGCACCTTCCGTCAGGTGGCCGACCTCAAGGGACTGGAGTTCGACGTCCATCTCGAGCCCAGCCTTCCGCCAGCCCTGCAGACCGACACCAAGCGGCTGCAGCAGGTGCTCAAGAACCTCCTCTCCAACGCGTTCAAGTTCACCGAGCGGGGCAGCGTCTCGCTTCGGGCCCGGGTGGCGACGGAGGGCTGGAATCCGGAGCAGGAGATGCTGAACGCGGCCAACACCGTGATCGCGTTCTCGGTGACCGATACCGGTATCGGCATTCCCAAGGAGAAGCACGGCGTCATCTTCGAGGCCTTCCAGCAGGGCGACGGCACCACCAGCCGCAAGTACGGCGGCACCGGTCTGGGCCTCTCCATCAGCCGGCAGATCACCCGGCTGCTGGGCGGCGAAATCAGGATCGAGAGCTCGCCGGGCCAGGGCAGCACGTTTACCCTCTACCTGCCGTTGATCTATCCGGCGCAGCCGGTGGAAACATCCTCGGTGGATGAGGACACGAGCAGCGGCATCGGCCTGGTGGTCGAGCCGAAGCCGGTGCTGACGGCCAGCTCGCGGGTGGTGCTCGCTCCGGTGGTGGAGCGGGCGATCAACGACGATCGCGCCACGGTCGAGGAGGGCGATCGCATCCTGCTGATCGCGGAGGACGACCCCAACTTCGCCCAGATTCTGCTCGATCTGGCGCGAGAACGGGGCTTCAAGGGACTGGTGGCCCAGTCGGCCGACCGGGCCCTGGCTCTGGCCCGGGAATATCAACCGACCGCGGTCACTCTCGACCTGAGGCTGCCCGACGCCGACGGGTGGACCATTCTCGACCGGCTGAAGCACGACGCCTCCACCCGGCACATTCCGGTGCACATCATCTCGGTGGAGGAGAACTGGCAGCGAGGGCTCCGGCTGGGCGCGATCGATTTCATGACCAAGCCGGCCACCAAGGAGTCGCTCTCCGAGGCGCTCACCACGCTGCACGATTTCGTGGACCGGCCGGTCAAGCGGCTGCTGGTGGTGGAGGACGACCAGGCCCAGCAGCAGAGCATCGCCGAGCTGATCGGCGATGGCGACGTGGTCACCACCGCGGTGAGCACCGGGGCGGAGGCTCTCGAGGCGCTGCAGCGGGAGGCGTTCGACTGCATGGTGCTCGATCTCGGTCTGCCCGATATGACCGGCTTCCAGCTGATCACCCGGGTCAAGGGCGAGATCGGGCTCCGCAAGCTGCCGACCATCATCTATACCGGCAAGCAGCTCACCAAGCGGGAAGAGGCGGAGCTGCGCCGGATGGCGGAATCGGTGGTGATCAAGGACGCGCAGTCGCCCGAGCGGCTGCTGGATGAGACGGCGCTCTTCCTCCACCGGGTCACCGCGCGGCTGCCGGAATCGAAGCAGCGGATGCTGGAGCAGCTCCACCGCACCGATCCTACGCTCACCGGCCGGAAGGCGCTCGATCGTGGACGACGACGTGCGCAACATCTTCGCGCTGACCACCTTCCTGGAGCGGAGCGAGATGAAGGTGGTCTACGCCGAGAGCGGCAGGGATGGCATCGCGCGGCTGCAGGACACGCCGGACGTCGACGTGGTCCTGATGGATGTGATGATGCCGGAGATGGACGGCTACGAGACCATGCGCGCCATTCGGGAGATGCCGCGCTTCCGCAACCTTCCCATCATCGCGGTCACGGCCAAGGCAATGAAGGGCGACCGGGAGAAATGCATCGAGGCCGGCGCGTCGGACTATATCGCCAAGCCGGTCGATATGGACCAGCTGCTGTCGCTGCTGAGAGTATGGCTGTACCGATAGGCGGGGCGGCGGGGACAGGCGGGGCGGCGGGGACAGTCGGCTTCCCATGGACGAGGATCGCTGACCCACGGCGGGTGCCTGACCGCGAAGCGCCCCGCCAGCCGCCTGACCGACGACCGAGGTCAATATCCTCCTCGTCGACGACCAGCCCGCCAACCTGGTTGCCCTGGAGGCCATGCTGGAGGATCTCGGGCAGAACCTGGTCCGGGCCGAGTCGGGGCGCGAAGCGTTGAAGCGCCTGCTGAGCGACGATTTTGCCGTGATCCTGCTGGACGTGAAGATGCCGGAGATGGATGGCTTCGAGACCGCCGACGCTGATCCGGCAGCGCGACCGCTCCCGCCATACCCCGATTCTCTTTCTCACCGCAGCCGACACCACCCAGACCCAGGCGGTTCGAGGATACGCCGTCGGCGCCGTGGACTACCTGGTCAAGCCGGTGGTGCCGGAGTTCGTGCGCTCCAAGGTGGCAGTGTTCGTGGAGCTGGCCAAGAAGAACGAGCTGCTCCGCCGCCAGGCCGCCCTGCTGGCGGAGAGCGAGCAGGCGGCGCTGGAGCTGGCCGAGACCCGCGCCGAGCTGGTCCGGGAGCTGGAGCACAAGAACCGGGAGCTGGAGAGCTTCAGCTATGCTGTTTCGCACGACCTTCGCGCCCCGCTCCGAAGAATCGACAGTTTCAGCCGGGCCATTCTGGAGAGTCAGGGAAGACGGCTGGACGACGAGGGGCGCAAGTTCCTGAGCCGGGTGCGGGAGGCCAGCCAGCAGATGGCGCAGCTGATCGACGACGTGCTGTACCTCTCCCGGGTTACCCGGACCGACCTGCGGGACCAGGACGTAGACCTCAGCGAGGTGGCAGAGCTGGTGGTGAGCCGGCTGCAGGAAGCCCAGCCGAATCGGCGGGTGGAGGTGAAGATCCGCCCGGGAGTGGTGGTGACGGGGGACGGCCAGCTGTTGAAGATCGCCATGGAGAACCTGCTGCAGAACGCCTGGAAGTTCACCGGCAAGCAGGCGGAGCCGCGAATCGAGTTCGGGGTGACCCAGAGCCTCAGGCGAGCCGACCTACTTCATCCGCGACAACGGGGCCGGCTTCGACATGACGTACGCCGCCCGGCTGTTCGGCCCCTTTCAGCGGCTGCATTCCCAGCAGGAGTTTCCCGGGAACGGCATCGGGCTCGCCACGGTTCAACGCATCATCCACCGCCATGGCGGGAAGGTATGGGCAGAAGGTCTGGTGGGGCAGGGAGCGACGTTTTACTTCACCCTGGGCCGGGCTCGCTCGTGACTTGGTTCGGGCCGGGGAGGCGGACGTCAACGCCAGCTGTCGTTCGCGCCGTGCCTTGACGATGCCGCAGCTGTCGGGGGGATGAGGCTCGCTGACCGGACACTCGCGGGCCGGCTTGTGGACCACGAGCTCGGGAGGGCCGGGCTCTAGCGAGGTGGCCTCTGGGCGGGGGAGCTGGGCCGGGCGAGCGCCTCACTCACCTTGGTGAGCAGCTCGTCGCGGGTGAACGGCTTGGCCAGGAAAGGTACGCTCAGCTCGGTCAGCCCATGCTGGGCCAGCACCTCGGCCGGGTGGGCGGACATATAGAGCGTACGCTGACCGGGCCAGCGCTCCTGAATTCGGCGGGTTACCTGGACGCCATCGAGAAGCGGAAGAATCACGTCCACGATGACCAGCTGGACTCCCCCCTTTGCCGTCTCCAATACCTCGATCGCCTCTTCGCCGCTCTCGGCTTCGAATACCCGGAAGCCCCATTCGGTCAACAGCCGGTGCGCCATACGGCGTACCGTCGGCATGTCGTCGACTACGAGAATGCTGGGGGCGCTGCGAACATCGGGAAGGAGGGTCATGAATCCACCTGGGCAAGCACTACTGATTGCCTCCCGTGGTGTCAGGCCCGGAGCTGACGGTGTTTCTCATAGGTTCACCTCTGCTGTTCACTCGGACAACTCCGCCTCCACCCCACCCGGCCTCACCCGGCGAACGTAGGGCTAGCGCTGACTTCAGGACGTGATAGCAGTCACGCGTCCAGGGTCCCCTCCTTGCGATCATGCCGTTCCTCGAGTCGGGTTCGGCGCTGGTCGTCCTGACCTCCGGCGGAAAGCCGGCCGCGAAACTCGAAGTGGTCGCCGTCGAGAATGCGATCGCGGGCCGAGGGAGCACGACCGTTGGCTGATTTGAGCGCCAACACCAGCTGAACCATGACAGTG
Source organism: uncultured Gemmatimonadales bacterium (assembly GCA_963842945.1). GTDB lineage: Bacteria > Gemmatimonadota > Gemmatimonadetes > Gemmatimonadales > GWC2-71-9 > CAVVWJ01. The sequence goes on along the minus strand of CAWJIM010000023.1, from coordinate 372,727 downwards.
GCGGGCTGCCACTCACCCGGCGGGATACCGGGATAGAGATGGGCGGAGCTCGACTTGAGGAGCGCCTGCCGTACGTCGGCGCGCACGCGCCGGCCGGCTTGCACTCCTGCTCGGGGGGGTTGGCTCATGAAGTCGGTCCTCTCTGGTTCCGCTGATCGGCCTCGGTCCGGGTGGAGGGAACCTGCTGGGCTCGGCGCTGGAGTCGCTCAGGCGACTGGCGCTGGCGGGCAATCCCTCGGGCCGTTCCGATGCACCGCGATATTCGAAGTGCTCCTGATGCAAGAGCCGTGGCCCGGTAATGACCCGGCGCCGTGACGGGTCCTGGTAGATCAGCTGGGTAACGTGCCGAATCAGGTTCTCGACCGGCAGCCAGACCCCCGGCTCCAGCCCAGGATACAGATTGGCGTGTTGCGGCTTGAGTCTCCCTTCGCGTCCGCGCTTTGAGCTCATTCGATCTCCTCGCGCCGCACCACCCCGATGGCAGGTAGAGAGACAGTGATCTGAAGCCGGATGTGTCGGCGAAGATCTGAAGTTAAGCCAGTCCCTAGTATAGCCCGCCGTACCCCCGGTAAGAAGAGCGCCCCACTCTCGGAGAGAGTGAGGCGTTCATCACGCCTGTTGCGCTGTTTACCTACCGGTTGCCTCCCTGGCCTCCACCGCCGCCGCCCCAGCCACCGCCGCCCGCCCACCACCACCCTGTCCACCGCCGCCACCGCCCCTCGTTGACCGCCACCTCCACCACCCTGTCCGCCGCCACCCTGGCCGCCGCCGCCACCCGGACCACCAGGACGACCGCCGCCGCCACCGCCGCCGCCCTGACCACCGCCGCCACCCGGACCGCCGGGACGACCACCGCCGCCACCGCCGCCGCCCTTTTGCCCGCCCCGCCACGCCGCCACCCTGTCCGCCACCACCACCAGGTCCTCCGGGTCGACCACCGCCGCCACCGCCGCCGCCCTTCTGGCCCCCACCGCCGCCTTGTCCGCCGCCACCACCCTTCTGACCACCACCGCCACCTTGGCCGCCGCCTCCGCCGCCAGGTTTGCCCCCTTCACGATTAGCCATGCCTCGACTCCTTGAGGAGGGCCGCCGCGGAGAGCGACGGCCTTGAGTTCGGGGTTGGACGCTGTCTCCGATGACCAAGGCCCGCTCGGAGTGTCACAACCCCGGCCCGACAGGGCGAGGAAATATATGTAGTTGTCGGGAGACGAGGGGAGTGAGGTTGCTCACAGCATTCCGCCATTGAGCACCTGTCGCATCTTTCGGGCGAGCTCGACGGGGGACAGCGGCTTCTCCAGAAACGGGACTCCGCTCTCCAGCAGGCCGCGGCGAATGACGACGTCATCGGTGTAGCCCGACATGAAGACCACCGGCAGAGCTGGGCCGGCTCTCCCACAGTCGCCGCGCCAGCTCTCGTCCGCCCATGCCCGGCATTGCGAGGTCGGTGAGCACCGCATCGACTCCGCGAGCCCTCGGGAGACCAGATCCAGCGCGGTCTGTCCGTTGGCCGCCTCCATTACCTCGTATCCCGCCTCGGACAACGAGCGCCGGGCCATCTCCCGCACCAGGGGATCGTCCTCGACGATCAGTATCCTTCCGCTGGCAGCTCGGCGCTCGGCTGATCCGGCTCCGCTGGGCGCGGATCCGCTCGCCGATTCCCGCACCGAGGGGAAATACAGCTTGAGGGTCGTTCCCATGCCGGGCTCGCTGTAAGCCCAGATGTTATCCGCCGCTCTGCTTCACGATGCCGTACACCATCGCCAGGCCCAGGCCGCTCCCTGTCCGACGGCTTTGGTGGTGAAGAACGGCTCGAACAGATGCTTCATCGTTTCCTGATCCATGCCATGGCCGGTATCGCTACGACCAAAGCGGTGTACGTGCCCGGAATGATGGAGACGCCCGGCCGCCGGGCGGCATACTCGTCGGCCAGCTCCACCTCGCGGGTCTCGATGGTCAAGGTGCCGCCGTCGGGCATCGCGTCCCGGGCATTGATCGTGAGGTTCAGCAGGACCTGATCGAGCTGGGCCGGGTCGGCCCGTATCGGAGCCACCGTCGGATCCAGCCGGAGCTCCAGCGTCTGCTGTTCGGTCAGAGTGCGGCGGAGAATGGGCTGAAGGTTGTTCAGCACCGCGTTCAGATCTACCACCTCGGGCTTGAGGATCTGCCGCCGGCTGAAGGCGAGCAGCTGGCGGGTGATGGACGCGGTGCGTTCGGCGGCCTGCCGGATATAGTCCACGTCCTGTCTCACGGGCTCGGGCAGGTCCTTCCGGGCGAGAATGAAGCTGGCGGCGCCCAGGACCACGGACATCTGGTTGTTGGCTTCGTGGGCCATGCCACCCGCCAGCTGACCCACGACCTCGATTCGCTCCGCCTGTCGCAGGCGGTCCTCCGCCTGGCGGCGGGCCGTAAGATCCAGCACGAAGAACACGGCGTCGGCCATGTGATCGGCCAGCCGAGCTCCTCCCACCAGTACGGGAACCCGGGTTCCATCCTTCCGCAAAAACTCCTTTTCGTACGGAGTGCATGAGCCCTTGAGCCGGGTTTCCTCGGTAGCCTTACGGTCAGCCCCCTCGTATCCCGGCGGGGTGAGGCGGCCCTGCCGAAGCCGCCCCTGGGCCAGATCCTCTCTGGTGTAGCCCAGCATGTCGAGCAGGACATCATTGGCGCTGGTGATCAGCTGGCCGTTCCAGAAGGCGATACCGATCATGCCCGACTCGAACACGCTGCGAAAACGGGCCTCGCTGGCCAGAATGGCGGACTCGGCCTGTCGATTGATCGTAACATCGCGCTGGGAGCCCCAGGCGCGCCGCAGTTCGTCCCTCGGATACGAATCCGATCAGGTTGTTCAGGAAGTAGCGCTCGTTTCCCTCGCGATCGACTTCGTGCGATTCCGCGTCGGTCAGGCGGTACCCGCTCCGAATGAATGCGCGGAGGTACTCCAGGTTCTGCGGGTCGGAGCGGGGCACCATGTCACCCAGGCGCGCACCGATCAGCTCTCCCGCCTTGCTGTAGCCGTACATCTGGGCCAGGGCGTCGTTGCATTCGGCCAGATAGGCGTGGGTATAGAAGCGCTCGATTTGCTCGTCCTCGGGCAGGCGTCACCGGCACCGGCTGCTCCATCTCGAATCGCCAGACACCCTCCGCCGTCTGCTCGATGAATGCCCGGTAGCGCTCCTCGCTCTGCCGCAGCGCCGTCTGAGCCGCCGCGTGCTGCGAGATGTCCTCCACCAGCCCGACGTACCCTACGAGTTGTTCCTCGTCGGTGATCTCCGCGGCGTTCACCCGGGTCCACACCACCTTGCCGTCGGCGTGGGCAAATCGATGCTCACTCTGGAAGGGAATTCTGCGCTCCGCCGCCTGATACCACTCCCGGAACACTCGCTCCCGGTCCTCCGGGTGAATCGCCTTGCTCCATCCGGTTCCCCGGGCCTGCTGTTCGCTCAATCCGGAGATCCGCTGGTAGGCCGGGTTGGTGTAGAAGCAATCACCGGCAGGGTCGGTGATGTAGATGCCCAGGGGAGACGACTCGGCCATGGCGCGAAAGCGCGCCTCGCTGCTCCGGAGCGCCGCCTCCACCTCGAGCTGCTGGTTGAGCGCTTCTTCCGCCTCCAGCGCGGCGGCCTCGGCCCGCGATTTCTCCTCTGGGCGCGCCTGGCCTCCGACCGAGCCAGGTTCGCCGCGTTTTGGGCTTCGATCGCTGACGCCTCGGCGCGGGCCTGGGCCCGGAGGCGAGATTCGCCCAGCAATCCTGCGGTCAAGCCGGTCAGGACGAACAGCAGCATCCCCACCGTGCCCATGGTCCCGATCGAGTGGAGCGAGTATGCCGGAGGGATGAAGAGGAAGAGGGCGAGCGCGCCGCCCACCACAGTGGCAAACAGGGCGGGCCCGAGCCCGCCCAGCCAGGCAGCGAACAGTGCGGCAACAATGAAGGTGATGAATGGAAGCTGTTGGGCCAGGATGGGGTCCAACAGCCAGCGGACCACCGTCATGAGCAGCACGGCGGCCCCGGTAATCAGGTAGGGGGTAACTCCTCTACGCATTTGGGTGGCGAGCACTGCTGAAGTAAGAAGTATTCCGGCCGGAGGAGCAAGTCAGGTCCGGACCGCGCTGGCCCGTAAAGCGGCTAGCGCACTCCGGCGGTGCTCCGCTTGCCTGACTTGACCTTTTGCTTCAGCAGCCTGGTGACTTGCACCGCCAGGGCTTCCGGAGTGAATGGCTTCTGCAGAAACGGCTGACCTTCCTGAAGCAAGCCGCGGCGGACGATCTCGGCGTCGGTGTAGCCGCTGATGAAGAGCACCGGCAGATCTGAGGTGAGCTCCGCGGCGCGGCGGGCCAGCTCGGGACCATCCATGCCGGGCAGAATTACGTCGGTGATCAGCAGATCGATGGGGGTGTCCTTCCGTTCCAGCACTCCGAGCGCCTGATGTCCTCCGCTCGCCTCGATGACCCCATAGCCGAATTCCTGCAGCGCCCGCGAGGTCATGATCCGGACGGCGGGCTCGTCCTCCACCAGAAGCACCGTCTCACCTGTGGCCCGGGCCGGCGGCTCAGCCATCGCGGTGGGGGCCACCGAGGACGCGTCGAGCGGTAGATAGATCTTGAATGTGGTGCCCTGGCCCAGTTCACTATAGGCCCAGACGTAACCCTGGCTCTGCTTCACGATTCCATAGACGGTGGCCAGTCCGAGCCCGGTGCCCTTACCAATGGGCTTGGTCGTGTAGAACGGCTCGAACAGATGGCCCAGGGTTTCAGGTCCCATGCCGTGGCCGGTATCGCTGACCGCCACCACGGCGTAGGAGCCGGGCCGGATGGCCACGCCGGGCCGCTGCTTGGCATAGGATTCGGTCAGCTCGGTGACGAGGGTTTCGATGCTGAGGCGTCCACCCAGGGGCATGGCGTCGCGCGAGTTGAGCACGAGATTCAGCAGCACCTGGCTCACCTGACCCGGATCGGCGTTGACCCGGCTGCCGGCCCGGAGCTGCAGCACGAGCGTTGAGCGCTCGCCCAGGGCGCGGCGGAGGACGCCCTCGAGCCCCTGGATCACGTCGTCCAGCTCGAAGACCCGGGTCTGCACGACCTGCCGGCGGCTGAAGGCAAGGAGCTGAGCTGTTATGGCCGCAGTGCGCTCGGCCGCCTCCCGGATGTATTCGAGGTCCTTTCGGGCGGCTTCCGGAAGATCGGGGCGGCCCAGCAGAAAACTCGAAGCGCCGAGGACGACCGTCATCTGATTGTTGGCTTCGTGGGCCACACCGCCGGCGAGCTGTCCGACCACTTCCATCCGCTCGCTCTGCCGCACCCTTTCCTCGATCAGCCGTTGGGCGGTGACGTCGGTGGTAACCTCGATAACCGACGCTGACTCCTCGCGCCGGCGCCGCTGAAGGATCCACTGGGCGGCCACGTGGATCCGGCGTCCGTCTTTGGCCACGTGGACCAGCTCGCCCTGCCAGCGGCCCGCGGCCTGCAACGCGCTCCGGATCTCCTCCAGCGGCAGTGGGAACTCGGTCTGCAGCAGCTCGTGCGAGACCCGGCCAATGGCCTCCGCGGCGGTGAATCCGTACAGCCGGGCCGCGCCACTGCTCCAGTACGTGATCCGCCCGTCCAAGTCCCGGACTAACGCCTGGGCTACCTCCAGCGCCTGGGCCAACTCCCGGCTGCGGGCGCTTTCGGCTTCCAGCGCCGCCTGAATCCGCTTTCGCTCCGTGACGTCGCGCTTGACCGACGCGGCACCCACCACCTTCCCCGAGCCGTCCCGGATGGGGGAGACCGAGAGTGCGATATGGATCCGCTGGCCGTCCTTCCGGACGCGCTCGACCTCGGAAAATTCGACCGGCTCACCCCGGGACACGCGCCGCAGGATATCGGTCTCCGAGTCATGCAGCTCGGCCGGAATCAGCCGGTAGATCGAGCTCCCGACCATCTCCGCCTCGGTATAGCCGAAGATCTCCTCGGCGGCGTGGTTCCAGCTGGTGACCGTACCATCCAGCTTTTTGCCGATGATGGCGTCTTCGGAGGAGGTCACGATCGCGGCGAGCCTTGCGGTGGCCTCGTTCGCCCGGACCCGGTGGGTCACGTCCTGCGCTACGACGGTCAAGCCTTCAACCGAGGGATATGCCGTGGCCTCGATCCAGATCTCGCGGGGCGGGTAGAAAGCCGTGACCTTGGCCGCGTGCTCGCCGGCCACGGCGCGCCGGTAGGCATCCTCGAACGGGCTGCCCACCATGGCCGGAAAGGCCTCCCAATGGTTCCGGCCTATGTAGTCCGAAGGCTTTCCTCCGGCCATCGCCGCGGCCCGTTCATTCATATAGGTGATGGTCCACTGGTGATCCACCACGGTGAAGGCGTCGGTGATGCTGCTCAGAATGCGCTCCACCCGCTCCGATGCCTGCGCCGCACGCTTCGCCTCCTGCTCGGCGCGGGCGGTCTGTTCCTCGGAGTGCAGGGTTTCTTCCTCGGCCCGGGCTGACTCCTCTTCGGCGCGGGCCGCCTCTTCCTCCGCCCGGACCGCCTCCTGCTCCGCCCGGGCCATTTCCCGTTCCGCGATGCGCAACGCCTCCGCGGTCTTGAGATGGGCTCTAAACCGAGTCTCACCCAACCAGCCGATGGCGGCGCCGGAGAGGCCGAAAAGCGCTAATCCGATTTGAGCGATGGGGTCGGAAAAGGTGGCGGCGTACGTGGGTCCGCTAAACCAGAACACGGCGACCGTCATGCCGACCAGGGTGGTCAGAACGGTGGGGCCGAAACCGCCCAGGTAGGCCGAGACGAATACCGCGGGGAACAGCGTGATGAACGGCAGCCTCACCCCGACGATGGGGGTCAGGGCCGAGCGGAGCAGGATTGCCACGGCTGTTGCAATCACGGCCCAGAGGTAGGGCCTCAGCCGCTCCATCCACGGTCTTCTAGTCACGAAGGAGCAGTTGTGATAGTCACGGGGTTACGGCGAGCGAGATGACCGGCTCGATTGAGGCCGACCGTCTGACCAACTCGGTGTACAAGGTTGTGGGTCCCGGGGTTGGAGTCAATCCCGGGGCAGGCACGGCAACCGTCTATCGATCGGGAGCGGAGTGCGCAGGGCGTTCCCTGAGGTGCCCCGGCCGGGAGGGCGCCGTGGATTCGCCGGTGTGCCGGATTGGCAATCCGGTACCAGACCGTTCCCGGCTCGTACCGATCGGCTTTCCGCTTGGCCACGATCCCCTCCAGATCCATTCGCCTTGCCGCCCCGTAAAGCGCCCGGCCATGCTCCTCGATGGCGAGCACCTTGTACAGAGGCCCGGTGTCCTCCGGCAGCAGGGAACCGAGCAGCTCCTTTCGGCTGACCAGGGGCTCGCCTCTGAGGTCCTGTCCGTCCAGCCAGAGCAGATCGAACGCGGCGAACGCTATGAACCCCTGACGCCGGACCAGACGGTCAAAGACCGGTTTGCCCTTCCGGTCGAGGGCCACGATCTCCCCATCCAGGATGGCCTCTCTTCCTCGCAGCACCTCGGACAGCCGGTTCCAGAGGTCCTCGAACCGTCTCAGGGGAATGTCGCGGCGGGATCGGATCTCACAGCCGGAGCCGGAGGAATACGCCAGACCGCGAAAGCCGTCGTACTTGGGCTCGAAGATCCAGTCGGGATCATCGAAGGGATCGGGACGCGGAACCAGGGCAATGGGCTCCACGTACGGCAGCGTATGGGCGGACTCGCGTCGGCGGGAATAGGCGATACGATGCGTGGGCATGAAGGCTCCGGCGCCTCGAGGGCGTTCAGGAGCCCTCCCCACGAGGAGGGCGAAACGGGTGAGCCGTTCGGCTCTGTTTTCCTAAGCTACATCAAGAAATGGTCGCTGGCGACACGCGTGAGCAGAGTCACGGCAGGAGGGGCTTGATCCGCTAGTTTCCTCGCAGTTGGAAGCCCCACCGGTATAGCCGGATTACAGCGGTATACCACTGGACAACGTCGTTCCGGGCTGGGCCAACGGCGCGGCGCGGGACACGTGCGACCAGGAGAGGAGCGTGGATTATCGAAGACCGAAGCGATCTCCAGGAACCAAGGATTCGAGAGGCGCGCCTCAGGCCCGAGTTTGCTCACCTGTATCCACCGCTGGAGCCGGCGCACTGGGAGTCGGCAGCGCTGATGGCGGACCGGGTGGTGGCCTGGATGCTTCGCCAGCCGGACCGCGGGTACATGGCCCCCGAGCGGGTTCTCCGGTCCGACCATTTCGAGTTCCGCGGCGGCGCCTCGACCCCACAATCACGCAGCGAGTCCCGCAGGCGCAACAGTCCTGCGTAAGGTATAGGATGAACGATACTGAAATCGCGCAGTTGAAGGCGGCGGTCGAGCGTGCTCATCGCTGCCCCGCCACCTACCGGGCCTCCGAGCGAGTCCGGGAGCAGAACCAGCAGTTCGAGGTAGCCCTGTTCGACATCCTGGGGCATCCCCGCGCCCTCCTGTGTTACGCCTGGTTTATTACCGGGGGCAGCCCCAATCAGCGGAAGGCCTTCACGGTGTTGCGGGAAGGCCCGATCCATACCTCGGTGGACGCGGTGCGGTTCGCCCTGGAGGACACCACCTTCTGACCTAGTTGGAGCTTCGACTCCGGGAGCGCACCCGCGCCATCAGCTCCAGGAACTCCTCGGGGTCGGGAAGCGTCACCCTCCGGCGTTTCGCCTCCTGCCTGATTCGGCCGGTGATGGTCCGGCGCTCGGCTGCGCTGTACTTCCGGGCATTGCTGGGCTGGTGGATATAGGCCCAGGCCGCCTTGATCCGGCCGGGCGTGTCGATCGGGTATTTCTTGTTGGTCGGATCGGCAAATCGGGTCTGGCCGTACTTCTTGAGGCCCTCGGCGGGGTCGGCGTCGCGCCGGCGATGAATCCTCTTCTTCTTGGGGACCATAATCTCGGCTCAGCGGTCGATGACGGCCATGTTGCCCTCGTCGTGGCGTTCGCCGGCGGCGGGGGTGAGGTTGTTCAGGCGATCGATCTGCTCGGCGCTCAGCTCGAGCCGGTCAGCGGCGGTGTTCTCCTCGACCCGTGCGACCCGCTTGGTGCCAGGAATCGGGGCGATGTCATCGCCCTGCGCGAGCAGCCAGGCCAGAGCCACCTGTGCCGGTGTGGCGCCCGCCTCGTCGGCGACAGCCTTGACCTCGTCGACGATGCGCAGGTTGCGCTGGAAGTTCTCGCCAGTGAAGCGCGGGTTGGTCTTGCGCCAGTCGCCGTCGGGGAGCTGCTCGGGCGAGCGGATCTCGCCAGTGAGGAAGCCGTGGCCGAGCGGCGAGTAGGGAACGAAGCCGATGCCCAGCTCGCGCAGAAGGGGCAGCAGCTCGGCCTCGGGGTCACGGGTCCACAGGGAGTACTCGGTCTGCAGCGCAGCGACTGGATGCACGGTGTGGGCGCGCCGGATCGTGTCGGGGCCAGCCTCGGACAGGCCGATGTGGCGGACCTTGCCCTCGGCGACTAGCTCGGCCAGCGCGCCGACCGTGTCCTCAATTGGTGTTTCTGGGTCGACGCGGTGCTGGTAGTAGAGGTCAATGTGGTCGGTGCCGAGCCGCTTCAGGGACCCCTCGACCGCCACGCGGACGCTCGCCGGGCTGCTGTCGAGAACGCCGGGCCCGCGGCCGGAGTGCGAGACGATTCCGAACTTTGTCGCCAGCACGACCTGGTCACGGCGGCCCTTGATCCCCCGGCCCACCAGTTCCTCGTTGCCGTAGGGGCCATAGATCTCGGCAGTGTCGATGTGGGTGACGCCCAGCTCGAGCGCTCGGTGGATAGTCCGGATGGATTCCGCGTCGCTGCCCGCGTCGATGTTGTAATAGCCGGACATTGACATGGCGCCGAGTCCGATGCGCGAGACGTCGAGTCCCCCGATCGAGATATGCTTCATAGCGATGTGCTCCCCGTTGACCTTGCTCATTCCTGCTTCCTTTTCTTCATCTGCTTGGTAAGGTAAGCATCCCGCCTTCCCCCCTGGAGGCACGGTTGGGAGGACAATTCGGGCGCCTGGCCCAGACGGCAATCGGAGACGACCGCCTGCGCCGAGTCTCGGGGGGGATCAACTGGATCAAGGATCATTTTGGAAGGAAAACAACGCCCCCGCCAGCGAGGGAGATGCAAGCGGGGATTGAATTCTGGAATGGGCTCGGCGCCGGGTACCCGCGCAGCGGGTGCGTGAACGCGCGACCTCTTGATGAGAGTGGGCCCGGCGCGACTCGAACGCGCGACCTCTTGCTCCGGAGGCAAGCGCTCTATCCAACTGAGCTACGGACCCGAAATGTGAGGGGAAGTTGGCCGACTGGGACGCTCTTTGCAACTACAGGTGAATGGGCCCGACGGCTTAGGCCCCGACCTCCACCGCGCGGTGAGAAGTTCTCTTGGGCGGAGTGGGCCGGGTTCCACACGCTCTCGCCATCTATATCATCCGGTACCGGCACACCCAGCCACGACAGCATCGCCGGGAAGAGGTCCACGGTCCTGAGCGCGCTGCTCGGCACCGGCTCGCTGGCCCAAACGGGTGTCTGCATGTGCACCCGGATCAGGCTGCCGTGGCCGGCCCGGTGCTCCGGCACCTCGAACCGGTCGCGAAAATCGTATCCCTCCCGCGCCACCACCAGCAGATCGCCCGTGCGGCGGGTGCGGAACTGGTCCAGCAGGTTAAACGCCGCATCGGGGAAGGTCCCGTTCCACGTCTGCTCCAGCCAGTCGCGGGAGGTGCCCTTCCAGGCGCCTCCCATCTGCAGGGGATCTCCGGCCCAGGGTCGGTACTCGACCAGCCCATTCTCTTCATGGAGACGGGCCTCGCCATCTCCGCTCGCCACGGCAATCCCGCCGTGTTCCGATTCGGCCGCTATCAACGCCACCGCCGGTTCGGCCGACAGCGCGGCCAGCAGGTCACGGCCGCTGCCGAATGCCTGGGGCTGGCGCAGCCGCTCGAACGACCAGCGGCGGTTCCGGCGGTCGTCGGGTCGAGCGTACACCATCGCCGAACCGTTGCCGGCCACCATCACCGCCGCCCGCGGGCTCCGCTCCCAGATGACGGGGTGGGACATGGTGGGGATGCCCTGCTCCCGGAACCAGTCGGCCAGGTCGAGATGGGTGTGCACCGGCGAGGCCCCGTGGTCGCTCACCAGGAGGATCAGGCTCCGCTCCAGCTCTCCCCGGCGCCGCAGCAGGTCGCGCAGCCGGCCCACCGTCTCGTCCACCTTGCGCAAGGCCCGGTGGACGGGGGCGGAATCGTGGCCCGATTGATGGGTGTAGCCGTCCACCGCAGGGAACTGGGCGAACACGAAACGCCAATCCTGCGCGGCCGCCTTGAGGAGGTGGCGCGCCACCGAATCATCGGAGGGCTGGTGCCACTTGGCGGCATGGGCCACCGAGCCCCAGATCCGTCGCTCCAACCGGGAGGGGTCCCTGCTCCGGTCGAGCCCACGGGCCACCGGGGTGAAAATCCCGACGCTTTCCGGCACCAGCTCGAAGATGGTCTGCACCGCGGGGTTGATGTCGGCGTCCAGCATGGGCGCCTGATAGCCGCAATAGCTCCGCACCGCAGCGCGATCGCGCCACCAGCGTCCGCCATAGGTCGTCCGGTCGAGCCAGCGAATGGAGGGAATGTCACACCGGCCTGGGGCACACCCGGTGAGGAACGGCAGATACGCAACGCTAGTTGTCGAAGGGAACCCGGTGATGGCGGTGGTGCTGCCGCCCCGGCGCAGCATGCTCGCGAGATGGGGAAGGTCACCCAGCTCGAGCCTTCGCTGAGCCACATCGGGACGGAGTCCATCCACCAGCAGCAGAAAACAGCGGTTCATGCTTCCTCTGCTATCGGCGGCAGGGTGGTGATGCTCTCGCCCGACTCATTCATCCGGCGCGCCGCGCGAATACCCAGTGCCAGCACCACCAGACTCCCCACGGCAATCCAGGGACCCGGGACCCGATAGGCCAACCCCATTCCAGCCAGCCCGAGATAGCGGGTTCCCCGGCCGAGCACCACCGAGAGCTGGTACTTCCACATCGGGTATTCCGCCAGCACGGCCAGAACTCGCATGGGATAGTGAGGCACGATCGGCAGCACGCAGGTGGCCACCAGAGACCAGAATGGCGCCTTGCGATAGCACCGGAGAGACCACTGGGTGATCCGATGAGACCGAAACCCTCGCGTGCCCTCGCGGGCCATGAGTCGCCTCAGCAGCTCCATGTTCCAGGCCTCGATCACCAGCGTCGCCAGTACCGCGACCAGCACGATCAGCGCCAACGAGTAGCGGCCACCCAGATACAGCACGGCGCCATCGTAGGGCAACGGGGCCAGCGAGTTGCCGAGAAAGGTGTAGGGCACCAGGTATAGCAGCCGGGACCAGTCGGTCCAAACCCGGGCAGCCAGGAGCGCCATGGCACTGATCCCGATCATGCATGCGGGAAGCAGCCAGGGGGAGCGCAGCAATCTTGAGGACGGCGCCAGCAAAGGAAGCCGCATATTCTGAGTGTTGGACGCGATCGAGTAGTGGGTGGGCACTGGCAGGGCGCGCACCACCATGCGGACGACCCTAAACTATTGGACCCGCGGGCGTCGGGGAAGCGCGTAGCAGCCCAATACTAGCGCTCCACCCTGACCGGCACCCGGTGCCACGCGTTGTTGACGTACCCCTTCACGTTCCAGGCGTCCCGCACATCGGAGGGCTGGGTGGCGCCGGAGCTGTCGCTGGCCCGCACGCACAGGACGTACTGCCCCGGCTCGAGGTCGAGCTCCGCCTCCCAGAAGGCCCAGGTCCAAGCCGACTCCTGAGGCAGGATGCGGGCGGGGACCCACTCGTCCCGGCCCTCGGTTGTCACCTCGACTCTGGTGATCAGCCGGGCGGCGGAGCCCATCGCCCAGCCGCGCACGATCGTTCTGCCGGGCGCCAATAGCTGGTTCGGCTCGGGATGCACGATCACCGAATTCACCGGAACCTCTGTCAGCGCGGTTCCCGCCGACACGTCACGCGGGTCTCGCGGATTCAGCTCGCGCTGCACCCGGTAGGCCTGAGTCTGGAAGTAGTTGTCGGTGGGATCCCTCCGCAGATTCATCCGACCCAGCCACTTCACGCTCCTGGCCCCGATCCAGCCGGGCACCACCGCCCGAAGCGGAAAGCCGTGGGCAGGGGGAAGAGGAGCGCCGTTCAGATGGGTGGCGAGCAGCACCTCATCGCTCTGCGCCTTGGCCAGGTCGATGGATCCGCCGAAGCCGAATTCCCGGCCATGGCGCTCTACGCGATCGAGACCGATCAGCTCCACGTGGCGGGCCTCACCCTTCACCCCGATAGCCTGCAGCAGATCGCCCAGAGCCAGGCCGGTCCATTCGCCCGCGCTCACCGGCTCCGGCCCCCAGGGAAGCTCTCCCGGCAGTGGCCCCAGGTGGAGAAACTCGTCCCGCCGAAGGCCGGCACACACCAGCGTAGCCGCTACGGTCCGCCGGGTGAATGCGCTCATCAGCTCGGGCAGAGAGTAGCTCCGCGGATGCTCCACCAGTCCGCCGATCTCGAGCCGCCAGGATTGGGGATCGATCCGGGGAACCGCCGCATGGCTCCGGGTGAAAAAGCGATCGACCGGGGTGATGAAATCCTGGGGAGGAACGGGCCAGGAGGCGGTATTGAGGCCTTCAGGGTCGCGAATCAGACGCCGGGGTGAATTCATCGCGTGAGGATCACCCGGTTCCCGCGTGAAATCAACTGGGACGAGTCAGCCGATCAGGATTCGAGTCGGGGGCCTTCAGAATCTGGGAGCTGCCGAGTAGGAGGATGCTTCCGGTCGGTAATCCGGGTGCGAGACCCGCGAGAGCGTCGCTCGCTCGCGCCGCCGCGGAACTCGAAGTGGGTGGGATCGAACGTCCGGGTGAAGCGGCCGGCCTTCCGCCCGCTCTGGTGACGTTCTACCAGCTTCCGGGCCAGCTCGGCCACGGGAAGCCAAACCTCGGGAGGGATGCCGGGGTACTGAGCCGCAAACTCTTCTTTGAGCCTTGCCTCGCGAACGTCCACCGCGAGTCCTCCCTTTCCCGGGAAAAAACCAAACAGCCGAGCAGAGTCTCGGGATGCCGCCGGCAAACTTGAGGACTGGAGAGTCAGGAAAGGGAAAGCACTTCCCGCACCCGCGCCGCAAGGGCCATCGGGGTGAACGGCTTGGGCAATACGGGCCCCGGAAGATCGGACCCACCGTGGAGGTAAACCCCCGAGATGAGCACCACTGGCAGGTGCGGCTGCCGCCGGGCCAGCTCCAGCGCGAGCTCGCGGCCATCCATGCGCGGCATGCTCACATCCGCGATCACCAGGTCGATGGGAAAGTTCTTCTCAAAGACCGCCAGGGCTTCCACTCCATCGGCTGCCGAGTAGACCCGGTAGTGCTCGAACTCCATGGTGCGGATGAGGAGAGCGCGCATCACTTCTTCGTCGTCCACCACCAGCACGCTGATGATGTGCGGCTCGACCGGCAGGGGGGTCGCCATGGGGGCAGAATCTATAGCCCGGACGCGAGTCGGTAAGGAGCAGAGGGAGACAGGGGTGTTGCCTTCCGGGCAAGCGGGATGCCTATTCGAGCGGAATAGCTTCCAGCATCCTGTCTCCGTGATCTAGGAAAAGGGCCAATGCCTGTCCTCCGCATCCACCTGCTCACTGCGTCGACCTGCCTCCTTGTTGCCACAGCCTACGGCCAGGGCGGTTCGCCACTTCTCCTCAGGGAGCCCGCCCTGAGTGCCTCCGAAATCTGTTTCAGCTTTGCCGGAGATCTCTGGACCGTGGGTCGCACCGGCGGTACCGCGCACCGGCTGACCGCCTCGCCCGGCACGGAGTCGGGCTGCCATTACTCCCCCGACGGACGCTGGATTGCATATACCAACACCAGCAACAACAACGCCGATGTGTACGTGATTGCGGGGAGCGGCGGCACCCCCAAGCGACTCACCTACCGTCCCTCGGCCGACCGGGTTCGCGGCTGGACCGCCGACGGCAAGGTGCTGTTCATGTCGGACCGCGACGGCATCGCTCTGGCTCAGGCCCTGGGAGCCCCCCGCCTCTTCGTCCAGGCGCCCGACGGGGTGCAGCCGGCGCCGGTGGACCTGCCCAGCGTGTGGGATGGCGCCCTGAGCGCCGACGGCAAGCGGCTGGCCTACCTGCCGTTTCCTCCGGCCAACCGGGCCTGGAAGCGCTATCGCGGCGGGCGCACGACGCCGATCTGGATTGCGTCGCTGACGGATGCCGCGGTGGAGAAAATCCCGCGTCAGGGCTCCACCGACCAATATCCCATGTGGGTGGGCGACACGGTTTTCTTCGTGAGCGACCGGGAGGGGCCGGCCACGCTCTACAGCTACGATACTCGGACCAAGCGCGTGGTCCGGCGGATCGAGAACAAGGGTCTGGACGTCAAGTATGCCTCTGCCGGCCCCGGTGGGATCGTCTACGAGCAGTTCGGCGGCCTCCACCTGTACGACCTGAAAACCGGGAAATCGTCGCCGGTGCCCGTGACGCTGGCGGGGGAGCTCACCGCCGCGCTGCCCCATTGGGTACCAGTGGGGGACAAGCTCGAACATCCGGCGCTGTCGCCGACGGGCGTGCGGGCGGCGTTCGAGGCCCGGGGTGAGATCCTGACGGTGCCCGCCAAGAAGGGCGATGCCCGCGACATCAGCCACACGCCGGGCGCCACCGAGCGCTATCCCAGCTGGTCGCCCGATGGCCAGACGGTGGCCTACTTCTCCGATGCCGGCGGCGCCTATCACCTCGAGCTTCGCGGCCAAGCCGGCACCGGGCAACCGCGCAGTATCAAGCTGGGCGACGACGACACCTACTACTTCCGCCCGATCTGGTCGCCCGACGGGAAGCGAATCGCCTACAACAACTCCCGGGGCGAGCTGTGGTACGCCGATGTCGCCAGCGGCAAGACCACCAAGGTGGACACCGATCCGCTGGGCCCAGGCTGGGACAACTCCTTCTCCAGCTCCTGGTCACCCGACTCGCGCTGGCTGGCGTATGCCCGCTCGATCAAGAACCGGCTGGGCGCCGTGTTCGTGTACGACCTGGAGCACGGCAAGTTCACCCAGGTCACCGACGGGCTGAGCGACGTGCGCACCCCGGGATTCGACGCCAGCGGCAAGTACCTCTACTTCGTCGCCAGCACCGACGCGGGGCCGGCCAGTGACTTCAGCATGACGACCTACGATCACCCGATCACCCGGGGGCTCTACGCCATCGTGCTCAGGAACGACCAGCCGTCGCCGCTGGCGCCCGAGAGCGATGAGGAAAGGGCCAAGGGCGACAGCGCGGCCAAGAGCAACGCCAAGGCGGCGGCGGGTGACGTGAAGGGCGCCAAGGCGGTGAAGCCAGGGAAGGACAGCCTGGGGGCGGTGGCCGCTCCGGAGCCGGTGCGGATCGATTTCGAGGGCATCGACCAGCGCACGATCGCGCTGCCGGCGGACCCAAAGAACTACGTCGCCCTGATCCCCGGCAAGCAGGGGGTCGTGGTGCTGGCCGAGCAGCCCCTGATACCGGTGGACATCCAGCCGGACACCTTGACCTTCGTTCTGCACAAGTTCGATCTGGGCGAGCGGAAGGCAAAGGAGTTGATGCGGGACGTGGGCGACTTCGATGTGTCCCGGGACGGGGGCATGCTGCTCTACCGGCAGCAGGGCAAGTGGACCATTGCCCCGCTGGGCCCGCCGCCGCCGCCCGACAGCGCTGCCGCGGGTCCGGAGAGCGCCTCCGCTGGTGCGGGTGGCGTGCTCAACACCGAGGACATCCAGGTCCAGACCGATCCGCGGGCGGAATGGGCCGAGATGTATCACGAGGCGTTCCGGCTGCAGCGGGCCTACTTCTATGACCCCAACTATCACGGCCTCGATCTCGATAAAACCGAGAAATTCTATCAACGCTATGTCGACGGCCTGGGCGGGCGCGCCGATCTGGATTACCTGCTGGAGGAGGTGTTCGGCAACCTGACGGTAGGCCACCTGTTCGTCGTCGGTCCGAATGAGACGCCGACCAAGACTCCTCCCAACGGTCTCCTGGGGGCCGACTACACCATTGCCAACGATCGGTGGCGTTTCACCAAGGTCTATGCCGGCGAGAACTGGAATCCGTCTACCGTCGCCCCGCTCACCCAGCCGGGCGTGAACGTGCAGCCGGGCGAGTATCTGCTGGCGGTGGACGGCCGGCCGCTCACCGCAAAGGACAATGTGGATCAGGCGCTCGAAGGCACCGCGGGAAAGTCGGTGGTGCTCCGGGTGGGCCCCAAGCCGGACGGCAGCGGAGCCCGCGACGTGACTGCGGTGCCGCTGCCGAGCGAGGTGATGCTCAGGCATCTGGCCTGGATCGATCACAACCGCCGGGTGGTGGACAGCCTCTCGGGCGGCAAGCTGGGCTACATCTACGTGCCCAACACCGCCAACGAGGGCTACACCCGCTTCAACCGCTACTTCTTCGCTCAGCAGGACAAGCTCGGCGCGGTGGTGGACGAGCGGTTCAACGGCGGTGGGAACGTCGCCGACTACATGGTGGAGTATCTGGGCCGGCAGGCGCCGTTCAACTGGGTGACGTCGCGCTATGGAGAGGACGTGCCGATTCCGGCCGGCGCGATCTATGGGCCGAAGGCGATGCTGATCAATGAATACGCCGGCTCGGGCGGAGACGAGCTGCCCTGGCTGTTCCGCCGTTTCAAGATCGGGCCACTGATCGGGACCCGCACCTGGGGCGGGCTGGTGGGGATCGGCGGCTATCCTCCGCTGATGGACGGAGGTCTGGTCACCGCGCCGCGGATTGCCCTGTGGACGGCGGAGGGCGAATACGCTGTGGAGAATAAGGGCGTGGCGCCGGACGTCGAGGTGGACCTGGAGCCGGCGGCGTGGCGGAAGGGGCGCGACTCGCAGCTGGAGAAGGCCGTGGCGGTTGTGATGAACGAGCTGGCGAAGCGGCCGAAACAGGTGGCCAAGCGGCCGGCGTTCCCCCTGTGGGCGAAAGGAAGAACTCCGGACTAGTGAGCGAAGGCAAGGTCCTCAGCCGCCGGTTACAGGTGGCGGAGGGCCCCCAAGGGCATCGCTCGCCCCGGGGAGCCTGGGTCTTCTCAGTGAACGCCTTGCGATCAAAGGTTTAGGTTGTACCCTATGGCGAGCTTTACGGAAATCGGGGCTGTCGCCGGGCTTGTCTCCTTCTTCTGGCAGGCAGCCAGTGCGTTTCAGCGCTGGCTACACCGCCCCAGGATTGCCATTCGGCCATTCGACCGGGAGCGCGACCTTCGCACATTGGAATTGGGAGAAAATCGCTATCGACGTGTTTTCACGCTTGAGGTCTGCAACCTCCGCAGCCATACTGCGATGCGGTGCGTGGGAGTTTTCACCGTCACTAAGTGGCCAGGAAACCTGAGGCTCGCCGAAAAAAGATTTCCTCTCCACTGGGCTGATGTAGACTACTCCGTGGATAGCTCCGGGGCCCATCCCGTAGACATAGGCTTCGACGATAGGCGCCTGGATGTCCTGTTCACGATCCCCGGTGGACCACCTGGATGCTGGCCCGGCACGGCAAAGGCGCTATCCCTGCCCAATACTCACCAGCACTACTTCCCGCCCGGCTCCTACGAGGCAGTCTTGACCTTGAACTCTGAAGGGGCAAAAGGAATTACTGTGAATTTGGCGTTCTCGGCTCCAGAAAGATGGGATGAGTGGGAGCCGACGATCCTGAAGACCAGTCGCGGGGCTATGGCGCAACCTTCCTGAGGTGAACCATCCTCAGGTATCGGGCGCGAAGAAGACAACTAAAACCCCGCCAGCCATAACGGTGGTCGGGGTTTCAGTTTACTACTCATCGGGGCGCCCGGATTTGAACCGGGGACCTCCTGCTCCCGAAGCAGGCGCGCTAACCGGGCTGCGCTACGCCCCGTATTCTAACAACGTAAGCGGTAGGAAACGTAGGTAAGCGGGATGGCCAGAGGAGATTGCCGAGTCAGCCCGGCGATCTCCCGGAGCCCGCTCACCGCTTACGCCCGTCCTAGTCCCGCTCACGGTTTGTCGAGTGCGCCCTGAGGGACTCGAACCCCCAGCCTTTTGATCCGTAGTCAAATGCTCTATCCAATTGAGCTAAGGGCGCGCATGGGCGGTACAAGACTCGAACTTGTGACCTCCACGATGTCAACGTGGCGCTCTAACCAACTGAGCTAACCGCCCGCGGTGCAGGACGGGAAAGACGGGAAGGACGGGAAGGCAGGAGGTCCGCGAGCCAAGCAGGACCGCACTCAGGAGCGACCCCTCTCGCTGTCCAGTCCTTCCCGCCCTTCCCGTCCTTCCCATCCTTCCCGTCCTTCAATAGCGGGGGTGGGATTTGAACCCACGACCTCCGGGTTATGAGCCCGGCGAGCTACCAGACTGCTCCACCCCGCGACGTGTGCTTCAGACTCACTACCGAGACCGATACTCGGGCCGATACTCGAGACCGTCCAACAGCTGCGGTTTTGGCCTGCACCATACTGCTGGCCGCCTCAGAGAGCGGGAAACGGGACTCGAACCCGCGACCCCAACCTTGGCAAGGTTGTGCTCTACCAACTGAGCTATTCCCGCGAAACGGTCAGGATTCTAGCGTCCGACCCGCCGCGGCGCAACGACCCGCATGCAGGGTCTGAGCCGGCCGAAGAGGGGCCAGTGGAGGCGAGGGGGATCGAACCCCTGACCTCGTGAATGCCATTCACGCGCTCTCCCAACTGAGCTACGCCCCCGCGTATTTATTGTCCCGCCCTCGAACGGCGCCGCGGCAAGCACGGAAACGTATCCCGCGCCCGAGTGAGTGTCAACGAGGCACCATGGCCCGCCACTCGGCCAACCGTGCTGATGAAGGGTGATCTTATCGCGATGAATAACGAGTCGCTCCCTGACCCGGTTCCTGACCTCACGACCGCCGATATCTCGCCAAGTCGAGCCGCCAAGCCGCGGCGGACCCGGAGACGGGCCACCAAGAACCTCGGCGTGTTCGATGCCGATCGCGACATCCTCGATCAGTATCTCTTCGAAGTCAGCAAGACTCCGCTGCTGAACCGCCAGCAGGAAATGGCGGTTGCCCGCCTTGTCCAGGCCGGCGACGCCGACGCGATGCAGGAGCTGATCAAGCGCAACCTTCGCTTCGTCATCTCCGTCGCCAAGAAGTATCAGAACCGGGGCATGGGCCTTAGCGACCTGATCGGCGAGGGCAACCTCGGGCTCCTGACGGCGGCCCGGAAGTTCGATCCCGACCAGGGAGTGAAGTTCATCTCCTACGCCGTCTGGTGGATCCGCCAGTCCATCCTCGCCGCGCTGGCCCGCCAGGGCCGCACCGTACGGGTCCCGCTCAACCGCACCGCCGACCTCTCCCGGATCACCCGCACGTCCGAAACGCTTCGCCAGGACCTCCGCCGGGAGCCCACCTAGAGGAGATCGCCGACGCACCGGGCTCGCCGTCGACGTGGTCCACTCCCTCGCGGCCCTCAACACCAGCGACGTCCGGCTGGACGCTCCGGTCGAGCAGGAGAGCGAGCGCTCCATGATCGACCGCTTCATGGCCGACGAGCAGAGCGACCCGGAAGAGCAGGCGATGGAGCAGCTTCCTGACCGAGCAGATCGACCGTGCGCTTCGATCGCTGGCGCCGCGCGACGCCAAGGTGCTGCGGCTCTACTTCGGCCTGGACGGCGGCCGGGAGCATACGCTGGAGGAGATCGGTGGCATGCTGGGTGTCACCCGCGAGCGGGTGCGCCAGCTCCGAGACCGGGCCCTCAAGCGACTGCGGGAGGGCGAGGTCGGACGCGCGCTGGCGAGCTTTGCGGCATGACGAAGGCGGGGCAGCGGGGCATGCGGGGCAGCTGGGCAGCCACGGCGACATCGGGTCGAGCTTTGTCACTGCCACTACCCGCTGCCCTGCTGCCCACAGCCTCCCCGCTTAGCTTCCGCCGTGATTGCACCCGTGGCTCCTCGGCCTCCCGCCGCGGCAGGGCTTCATTGCGCATCGTGGGCCGCCGCAGCATCGAAGCGGGTCGCGCGCTGGCGGATGTCGCGGACCTGGCCCCCGCTGCTGGCCAACCAGATGCGGCGGCTGGGCGTGGATTCGGTGCCGATCGCGCTTTTCATCGCGGTCTTCACCGGCATCGTCCTCTCGCTCCTCTCCTCCTACATCTTCACCGGTACCGTTCCGCTCTACTTCGTGGGAGCGCTGGTGGGGAAAACCATCATGATGGAGCTGGGGCCGGTGCTGACCGGGATGGCCCTGGCCGGACGGGTGGGGGCCAGCATTGCCGCCGAGCTGGGAACGATGAAGGTGACCGAACAGGTGGATGCGCTGGAGACGCTGGCCTACGACCGCTATGCCTACCTCGTCGTCCCCCGGGTGCTGGCCGCCACCTGATGTTTCCGGTGGTCACCGCCTTTGCCATGGGCGGTGGGCGTCGCCTCCGGCTGGATCACCGCCATCAATCTGCTCGATCTCTCCAGTCCCGACTTCTTCAAGGGGCTGAAGCTGTTCTACCGCTTCAAGGACATCTGGTTCGGACTGGTCAAGAGCGCCAGCTTCGGCGGCGCCGTGGCGCTGATGGGATGCTTGCGCGGCCTCGCCGCCGAGGGTGGAGCCGAGGGAGTCGGGCAGTCCACCACCCGCGCGGTGGTGCTGGGCTGCGAAGCGATTCTGGTGCTGGACGCGTTCTGGGCGCTGGTGCTGCTATGAGGCGGGGCAGAGGGGCAGCAGGGCGGCGGGGCGGTAGATTGCAAGCTTAATCATACTCGGGTGGTGTGCTGTTACTGCCCAGCAGCCCCGCTGCCTCGCTGCCCCCTCCCATGATCCTCCTCGACCACCTCACCAAGTGCTTCGGCGCCCGCACCGTCCTGAACGGCGTGTCGCTCGAGGTGCCCGACGGGCAGAACACCGTCATCATCGGGGCGTCCGGAGCGGGGAAGAGCGTCACGCTCAAGCTGATCGTGGGGCTGCATCGAGCCCGATGGCGGCCGGGTGTCTGGTCGACAGTGAAGACGTGCAGGAGCTCGACCGGGAGCAACTGGCGGCGCTCCGGGGCCGGATCGGGTACGTCTTCCAGTTCGCCGCGCTGCTTCGACTCCATGACCGTGGCCGAGAACATCGGCCTGGGGCTGGTACGCCGGGGCTATGGTTCGGCGGAGATCCGGGCCCGGGTGGAGGAGAGCCTCAGGGTGGTGGAGCTCAGCGGGACTGAGGACAAGCTGCCCAGCGAGCTCTCCGGCGGCATGCGGAAGCGGGTGGGCATCGCGCGGGCGATCGCCCTCAAGCCGCGCTACATTCTATATGACGAACCCACTACCGGTCTCGACCCCATCACCGCCGCGGTGATGGACCAACTCATCATTCGGACGCGCGATCTCGGCGTCACCGGGCTCGTGGTCACTCACGACATGCGGAGCGCCTTCACCGTGGGCGACCGCATCGCCCTGCTGCATCAGGGCAGCCATCCGGCACACCGGTTCCGTTGACGAGGTGCGAGCCTCGGACGATCCTGTGGTGCGCCAGTTCATCGAGGGGCGACCCGGCCCTGCTCTGGTCGAGCCCACGTTGCGGAGGTCCGTCGGGTGAAGCGCAGCAACGAATTTGCCGTCGGGCTCGCCGTGCTCGCAGCGCTGGCGCTGGTGATCGGCGGAGCGCTCTGGCTGAGCGAGACCGACGTCAACCAGAAGCAGACCACCTATGCCGCCCGTTTCCGGACCGTGGGCGGTCTGGGGGTGGGCGGACCGGTGACGCTCCGGGGCGTCAAGGTCGGACGGGTGGAGGCCATTCGCCTGGTAGAGAACGAGTGGGTCGAGACCGAGTTCAGCATCGACCGGAGCGTCGTGCTGCCCCGCAATCCGGCGGTGATCTCCGCTTCAGCCAGTCTCTTCGGCGAATGGACGGCCAATATCGTTCCCTTCGAGCCGTTGCCGGTTGACCCCAACCTGCGGAATGCGCTGATTGAATCGGATCGCGCCGGCGGGGAGGCCTGGCCCGGAGCCACCCTGCCGGACATCGGGCAGCTCACCGCCCAGGCCAGCCGGATCGCGGGAGACGTGGCCGACGTGACCCAGCGCATCGGGCAGGCGTTCGACAGCACCGCGCTCAAGAATCTGCAGCAGAGCGTGAAGGATCTGGCGGCCATCTCGGCCCGTCTGGTGAAGTTTGCCCACGCTCAAACCGTTCGGATGGAACGGGTAGGGCAGAACGTCGCGAATACTTCGGATGCGTTCTCCGGCGTAGCGCGGACATTTGAGGGTGCAGTGGCCCGGCTGGACAGCGCAACCAATGACAACCAGCTGCGCGATATCCTGGAAAACTCCCGGAACTCCAGCGCGGACGTTCGCGCCGCGGCTGCCGATCTGCGCTCGGTCATGGCCGCGGCCCGATCGAACGAAGCCAGCCTGGTGCGGGTGGTCCAGGCAGCTGACTCGCTGATGACCCGCTTGCAGACCGGCAGCGGGACGATCGGGTTGCTGACCAGCGATTCTACCTTGTACCTGGAAACCACGAAAACCGTGGTGCAATTCCGCGAGCTGATCAAGGCCATCGAGGCCGACCCCAAGAAGTATCTCAAGATCTCCGTGTTCTGATGAGTAAACGTCGCGCCGAGCTGGAGGTGAGCGCCGGAGGCATCGTGTTCCGCCGGGTTCCGGGGGAGGTACCGCGATACCTGCTGATTCGCGATTCCTACAACAACTGGGGTTTCCCCAAGGGACACCTCGAAGGAGACGAGTCGCCCGCGGAGGCTGCTCTGCGGGAAACCGCCGAGGAAACCGGGCTCCAGCAACTCGTGCTGCAGGGACCGATCAGGGTGATCGACTGGCACTTCCGCTTCCGCGGCCGCCACATCCACAAGTACTGTCACTTTTTTCTGTTCGAGAGTCCGGAAGGCGAGGTGTGTCCCCAGGTCGATGAGGGGATCACCGCCTGCCAGTGGAGGCCGCTGCCTGAGGCGCTGGAGATCCTGAGCTACGATAACGCGCGGGGCGTGCTCAAGCGGGCCGGGGAGATGGTGCGGACTCTGGTAGCGGTGGGGGCCGGGGCAGGCGGTCAGGCGGTCAGGCGGTCAGTCGATCAGGGGGCGGAGGGACGGGACGACGGGACGACGGAAGGACGGAACGACGGGACGACGGGACGACGGAACGACGGGACGCGGAAGGACAATGACGGAACGACGGAAGGTGTGAATCAGGAGGCGCTTTCCCCCGGAACTACCGCCTTACCGCCGTACCGCCGTACCGCCGACTAGCATGCCCGCGATTGCCGCGTTGCTGGAAAGCCGGGCCGCGCTGACATCGCTGCGAAGAAGTCTTCCCAAAGGCGGGCCCCGGGTGGTGACCTGCCGGAGCGCCAAGGCCCTTCAGCTTCTGATGGAAAAGCGGTTGATCGACGCTGTGGTCCTGGCGCCTCAACCCGTCCTCCTGCCCGAGCTCTCTCAGTGGCGAGCTCGACTTCCTCTGGTCCCTCTGGTCGCCTACGCACCCTTTCGCCCCGACGACGGCGAGTTGCTCTTGGCCTGCCGCAATGCGGTTGCCGCCGTCGCAGTGGAGGGGGTGGACGATCCCATTGTCGGTGAGCTGGTGGTGCGCGCTTCCATGACCGCAGAGCGCCGACGCGCGCTGGCCGACGGACCCCGGGTGCTCCGGCTGACTGAGAAGATCCAGCGGGCGGCCTGGGACCTCCTGCTGGGAGAGGTGGAGCGCCCCATTCGCACCAGCGCGCTCGCCAGCCGGCTCCGGGTCAGCCGCGAACACCTGTCTCGGCAGTTTGGGGCAGGGGGCGCGCCGAATCTGAAGCGGGTGATCGATCTGAACCGGATTGCCTGCGCGGCCCAGCTGCTCGGCAACCCCGGCTACACGGTCCCCATGGTGGTGCGGGTGCTGAACTTCGCGTCCGCCGATCACCTCGCCAGCACCGCGCGCCGGATAGCGAACGCATCAATTCCGGAGCTTGGCAAATTGGGACCGCGAGGTGTGCTTGTCGGCGTTTGCCCGAGGGAATACAAGAAGCAGGGCCTGAGGGTAAGCGGGGCAGCAAGGCAGCAGTGAGCTGACGAAGGACTCAGCTTCTGCCCCGCTGCCCCGCTGCCCCGCTGCCCCGCTCTGCCCATCTGTCTTCCGTCTACCGCGCGCCTACCATTGTGACTATTTTCACAAGCTATCTTAGAAGCCTACCTTTAGCCCTGTTCGAGACCCATGGCCACTGAATCCATTCTGCGTCCCGGCGAGCTCAAGGAGATCCTGCTGCGCGAGATCGCCTCTGCGGACCTCACCACCGAAGATGTCAGCGAAGTCGGCACCGTGCTCGAAGTTCGCGACGGCGTCGCCCGCATTTATGGCCTCAAGAGCGCCATCGCCAGCGAGATGCTGGAGTTCACTGCCCAGGAAACCGGGGAGACCGTGGCCGGCCTGGTGCTGAACCTCGAAGAAGACAACGTCGGCGCTGCCATCATGGGCGACTACCTCAAGCTGAAAGAAGGCGATGAGGTTCGCCGGACCGGACGCCTGCTCGACGTGCCAGTGGGCCCGGCCATGCTGGGCCGGGTGGTGAACGCTCTCGGTGAGCCGGTTGACGGCCGGGGACCGATCCAGACCACCGGCCGCCGTCAGGTCGAGATGGTCGCGCCGGGCATCATCGTACGGCAGCCGGTGAAGGAGCCGCTGCAGACCGGCATCAAGGCCATCGACGCCATGATCCCGATCGGCCGAGGCCAGCGCGAGCTGATCATCGGCGATCGGGGCACCGGAAAGACGGCCATCGCGGTGGACACGATCATCAACCAGAAGGGCACCGGTGTGGTGTGCGTGTACGTCGCCATCGGGCAGAAGCGTTCGACCGTGGCCAACGTGGTGGAAAAGCTCCGGAATGCCGGCGCCATGGAATTCAGCATTGTGGTGGTCGCCTCTGCGTCCGACCCCGCGCCGCTACAGTACATCGCGCCTTACGCGGGCTGCGCCCTCGCCGAGTACTTCATGTATGAGGAAGGGAAAGCGACGCTCTGCGTGTACGACGACCTATCCAAGCAGGCGGCGGCGTACCGGCAGCTCTCCCTGATTCTCCGCCGCCCCCCGGGCCGCGAGGCTTATCCCGGCGACGTGTTCTACCTCCACAGCCGGCTGCTGGAGCGGGCCGCCAAGATCAACGAGAACGCGGAGACGATCCGGTTCGACCCCCGAATCAAGAAGCCGGGGGGCTCGCTCACCGCGCTTCCCATCATCGAGACCCAGGCGGGCGACGTCTCGGCGTACATCCCCACCAACGTCATCTCCATCACCGATGGTCAGATCTTCCTGACCACCGACCTGTTCTACTCCAACGTGCGGCCGGCGGTGGATGCCGGCATCAGCGTGAGCCGGGTCGGTGGAAACGCGCAGATCAAGGCGATGAAGCAGGTGGCCGGACCGCTTCGGCTCAGCCTGGCCCAGTATCGCGAGCTGGAGGCGTTTGCGCAGTTCGGATCGGATCTCGACGCTGCAACGCAGCGTCAGCTCCAGCGCGGGGCCCGTCTGGTCGAGGTGCTGAAGCAGCCCCAGTATCGTCCGGTGCCGGTCGAAAAGCAGGTCGTGATCATCTTCGCCGTGACCAACGGCTACCTGGACGACGTAGACGTGGCGCACATCCGGCAGTGGGAACAGGACTTCCTGGATTACCTCGAGGCGAACCATCCAGCGGTCCTAAACGACATCCGGACCAAGAAGGCACTGGATGACGACTTGACCAACCGGCTCAAGTCGGCGATAACCGCGTTCAAGCCGATGTTCGCGCCCGAGCATGGCTAAGAGCCGGCAGCTCAAGGGGCGGATTCGCTCCGTCCAGAACACCCGCAAGATCACCAGGACGATGGAGCTGGTCGCCACCTCGAGGTTGAAGCGGGCTCAGGACCGGGTGGTGGCTGCGCGTCCCTACGCCGAGGCTCTGCGCGAGGTCATCGCCGATCTCTTCACTCCTGATCTAGCCGACCAGTTTCCCTTGCTGCGGCAGCCCGCCCCTCCGTCCAAGGGAGGTCCGCAGCGGGCCGCCCTCATTCTGCTCACCTCGAACCGCGGGCTGGCCGGCGGTTTCAATTCCAATCTCATCAAGGAAGCACGCCGCCGGATCGAGGCGCTGGAAGAGCAGGGGTACACGGTCGACCTCTACGGGATCGGCAAGAAGGGGATCGGGTTCTTCAAGTATCTGGGGCGGAAGCTCTCCCTGGAACGGATGGATATCGGCGACCGCCCCACCGCAGAGCATGCGGCGGAGATCGTGGCCCCGCTCATCGAGGCATACGCCGCGGGGGAACTGGGAAGCGTCGAGCTGGTTCAGGCCCGGTTCATCAGCGCGCTGCAGACGCCTCCCACGACGGTGCGAATCCTTCCGGTAGAACAAGTGCTAGGGAAGCGGGGAGGTGGGGAAGGGGGGATATCCGCGGGGCAGCGGGGCGGCGAGGCAGAGGGGCAGAGCAAGATGGTGGCGAATTACATCCTGGCGCCGAGTGCCGAGGCGATTCTGCAGGAGCTGCTTCCGCTATATGTGAAGAACATGGTGTATCGCGGGTTGGTCGAGACGGCGGCGGCCGAACACGGCGCCCGCCGCACCGCCATGAAGAACGCCACCGACAACGCGGGCGAGATCCTCGAGCTTCTGAAGCGCACCTACAACCGCCAACGGCAGGCGCAGATCACTCAGGAGATCTCGGAGATCGTCGGCGGCGCGGCGGCGTTGCAAGGATAGGCGGGGCAGCGAGGCGAGAAAAGCAGGACGACAATCACACTGATATCGAGAGACTGAGATGGCCACTGCGATAGCAACTGAGCAAGTCGGGACGGGCAAATCCACCGAGAAGAACATCGGCCGGGTGGTGCAGGTCATTGGCCCGGTGCTCGACGTGGAGTTCGAGCCGGAGCACCTGCCCGAGATCTACAACGCGCTGGTCATCGAAGACAGCAGCGGCGCGGTGCCTGTCCGGCTGACCGCCGAGGTGCAGCAGCATATCGGACAAAATCAGGTGCGCGCGGTGGCGATGAGCAGCACCGACGGGGTGACCCGGGGCATGCAGGTGACCGACACCAACAGCCCGATCACCGCGCCGGTGGGTGAGGCTGCGCTGGGCCGCATTCTCAACGTGCTGGGCGAGCCGGTGGACGGTGGACCGCCGCTGCCCAAGGACACCGAGCGCTGGCCCATTCACCGCGAGACCCCGAAGTTCACCGATCTCGAGCCCAAGACCGAGATCTTCGAGACCGGAATCAAGGTCATCGACCTTATCGCCCCGTTCGTGAAGGGCGGCAAGATCGGTCTGTTCGGGGGCGCCGGCGTGGGCAAGACGGTGGTGATTCAGGAACTGATCAACAACGTGGCCAAGGGCCACGGCGGTCGGTCGGTGTTCTGCGGCGTGGGCGAACGGACCCGCGAGGGCAACGACCTCTATCTCGAGTTCAAGGAAGCCAAGATTCTCGAGAATGTGGCGCTGATCTACGGGCAGATGAACGAGCCGCCCGGCGCCCGGCTCCGGGTGGGGCTGACCGGCCTTACCGTGGCTGAATACTTCCGCGATGTCCAGGGGCAGGACGTGCTCCTCTTCATCGACAACATCTTCCGCTTTACCCAGGCCGGCTCCGAAGTCTCGGCGCTGCTCGGCCGGATGCCGAGCGCCGTGGGATACCAGCCGACCCTGGCCACCGAAATGGGCGATCTGCAGGAGCGGATCACCTCAACTAAGAGCGGATCGATCACCTCGGTGCAGGCCATCTACGTTCCGGCCGACGACCTGACCGATCCGGCGCCGGCCACCGCGTTTGCGCACCTCGACGCCACCGTGGTGCTCTCCCGCGCCATCGCCGAGCTGGGCATCTATCCCGCGGTGGACCCGCTGGACAGCTCGAGCCGCATTCTCGATCCACAGTACGTCGGCCAGCGGCACTACGACGTGGCCATCGGAGTGCAGCGAATTCTGCAGCGCTACAAGGCGCTGCAGGACATCATCGCCATTCTCGGCATGGATGAGCTGAGTGAAGAAGACAAGCTCATTGTCGCCCGGGCTCGGAGGATCGCGCGCTTCCTCTCTCAGCCATTCTTCGTCGCCGAACAGTTCACCGGATTCCCCGGCAAGTACGTCAAGCTGGAAGACACCATCTCGAGCTTCGAGCGTGTGGTCTCGGGCGAGTTCGACAATTTGCCGGAGCAGGCGTTCTACATGCAGGGCGGTATCGATGATGTGATCGCCCGCGCCAAGCAGCTCGCGAGCGGGTGATGCAGGTCACGGTGATCTCCCCCGAGAAATCTATGTTCGACGGTGAGGCGGACGCGGTGGTCGTGCCCGCCTTTGACGGACAGGTCGGCATCCTGCCGAACCACGCACCGTTCATGACACTGCTGGGTGAGGGTTCTCTGACGGTCCGCCGCGGCGAAACCGTCAGTCGCTTCTCCATACGTGGCGGATTCCTGCAGGTCGTCGACAATCGGGTGCGCGTGGTCACCGAACACGTACAAGGAGAATCTCATGCGTCGTAAGCTCTGCGGCGGGATCCTGGTGGCAGCGGCGGTCGCGTTGTGGGTGACCGATTCGGCGGCGCAGGAGACCGGAACGCCGATGTTCAAGGCGCCGTACCGGGCGTTCACCAATCATGAGTTCGGCGCTGCGTTTTCTGATCCGGGCGAAGGAGTGTCCTACGCAATGGAAGGGTTCTATTCCTACGGGAAGGGACCCTACGACTTCAGCATTCGTGGTGGCTGGTCTGAGTTGTCCGATGAGACCTTTAGCGGGACAGAAATCGGGGGCGGTACCCGGGTCCTCCTCGGCGGAGATTTCCGCACCCGCATTGTCCAGTACAGTGAAAGCTTCCCCCTGGATGGGGCTCTCACCGTGGGCCTCGGCGCCAACGTGGGTGATGGCGATGATGCCTATTACATTCCGGTCGGCTTCTCGCTTGGCCGGCGCTTCGATTTGGAAAATTCGAAAACCACCTTTACTCCCTACGCCCATCCGGTACTCGTCCCGACCTTCGGCGGCGGCGACAGCAATGTGGATTTCGCGCTGGGTCTGGGTGTGGACATGCGGTTCAGCCAGAACTTCGGAGTGCGGGTCAGTGGTGGTGTGGGTGACATCGAAGGTCTCGGCATAGCAGCAACGTACATCAAATAACTCCGCTGTGAGCCTCCGCCCGTCCGCGATATCGCGGGCGGGCGTTTGCATTGGGGCAGAGCCCGGACTAGCTTCTGGCGCGCCGCCCCATCCGGCGGAGTTCCGCTAACTCTGGAGACGACGATGAGACAATGCGCCCAGGCGGCTCTCGCGATCGCGAGCCTGACGCTGTGCCTCACCGCTGGCAGCCCAGTAGCAGTGGCCCAGGTTCGCGGCATCCCCGTGTACAACAGCGGCGTTGCCTCGGGCATCGCGCTCTATGGCGATGTGGGCTTCCCGGATGAGGAGGCGGGCAAAGGCACCGGCTATGGCGCTGACCGGCCGGGCCGGATTCGGAGCTTTCGGCGCCACCGCAATGGTCTCCACCTTCGATCCCGAAGGAAACGGTGAGAACGACGTCTCGCTTGGCGCTACGCTGAATTACCGGGTGATCGGCGGCCCGCTCGTCCCGCTCTCGGTGACGCTTCAGGGCGGAATAGGCTACTCCAAGCCCGACCTCACCATTCTTCCCGACGATGAAACGGAGCTGCGGTTCCCCGTAGGTCTGGGGTTCGCGCTTACCATTCCCAACCCGGCGTTGGCCATCCGTCCCTGGATCGCTCCCCGGGTAGATGTGGTGAAGGTATCCGGAGGCGGCGTGTCCGAAACGGAAACCAATTTCGGCCTGGGCGGCGGAGTCGAGTTCAATCTGCTGAATGGCTTCGGGCTGCACGCGGCCTACGACCGCCTCTTCCTCGATGGAGGCGACCCCAGCGTGTTCGGCGTGGGTGCACACTACGCCTTTCGGATTCCCGGTCTGTGATCGTTCGGAGGGCCCGGCCGGCATTCTCGATCCTCATCCTTACCGCCCTGCTCCTGGTCGGCACGCTGACCGCCTGCTCCCAGACGTTCGACGCTGCCAGGCTCGGTGTGCCGATTACGATGGCTGCATCAGCCGACCAACCGTTACAAGGAGCAAACTTCAAGGTGAGGTCTCACGCCGTGTTTGCCTTATGGGGTGTGGCCAAGATTAAAGAACCCTCGTTAAGGAAAGCGCTTGCGGCCCAACTGGCCGGAGGCAGCGCCGTCGGAAATCTCCGGATCACAGTGCACAGCCGCTTTCCCGACGTGCTGGTCACAATTTTGACTGCAGGTCTGTTGGTACCTAGGAGCGTAACTTTCGAGGGCGTCGTCGTGAAATAAGCTGGGCGAGCAGGTCGGCGGTTTGCTCCGAAGCACCCACTCCTGAATTCACCACCTCCCGCGCCATTGCGCCTTGGGTCTCCCGAGCGCCTTCATCGCTGATCCAGCTCTGCCACTGCCGCTGAAGCCCCTGAGCCGCCGGCCCCACCCGGCCGTGCGTCAGAGACCGGGCTGCGCCGGCCTGAAGTAGTAGCTCCGCGTCACGACTGTTCCGCCAGCGGGGACCAAACAGCACCGGCAGTCCCCAGGCAGCGGGCTCGAGCACGGAGTGGAGACCGGCTCGCCCAAAGCCTCCCCCGACGTACGCCATAGTGCCCGCACCATACAGGGCCGCGAGTACCCCGACTCGATCTCCCAGCACGATGGAATCGCTTCCGGTTGCGTTACTGAGCCGCACCGGCGACGGAAGTTTGAGAGACTGCGTGCTCCGCTCGATCCGGGCCAGGTGCGCGGTGGTGGGCTCGTGGGGAACCAGGATCAGTCTCGCATCGGGCCGTTCTCGAACCACCCCGGCAAAGGCACGGAGCAGAACGGCCTCATCTTTGGGCCAGGTCGACCCGGCCACCAGGGTGGGCGCTCCGCCCCCCAGCCGGAGCAGTGGGTCGTCGGAGGCGACTGCCTTGACTCGCGCGACCACGCTGTCGAAGCGTGGATCGCCCAGGATCTGGATCCGCTCCGGAGCAACGCCCAACAGCTCGAGCCGGGACGCGTCGTCGGGCGCGACCGCGGCGGCGGCAGTGATGGCGCGGTAACCGGCTTCCAGCAGCCGCCGAGCGAGCCAGCCAAGACGGCTGCTCCCACGGCTTACCGTGGCCGCGATGAGAGCTACGTCGACCCCGCTGCCGGCCGCTCGGGTGGACAGCTCGGGCCAGACGTCGAGCTTGGCAAAGACCAGCAGGTCGGGCTGGAGTGCCCGCAGCAGCCGATCCACGTTCTCGGGGAGATCGTACGGGAGGTAGTCCGAAGCATCGGAGGCCATTCCCTCCGCCAGCTGCTCCGCAGACGGACTGAAATGGGTATACACGATCTGGCACTCGGGGCAGCGTCGACGCAGCGCGAGCAGCACGCTCTCGGCCTGGCGGCCCTCTCCCACCGAGGCCGCGTGGAACCAGACGAGGGCTCGGTTCAGGTCCCGGTGCGATCGGGACCAGTCCAGGAGCCGTTCACCGGCATTCAGTCGGGCCCGCAGCCCGGCCCGGATTCGGGGACGAAGAAGGCCCAGTGCGGGAGCCACCGCTGTGCCGATCCGAATGACAGCCCGATAGGCCCCCGAGGTGGACGGCATGGCGCAATGTTGCGGGCGTCCATTCCAAACGGAAGAGGCTTGCAACGCGCCGGCGGATGTTGCTACAATTATTACCGCAATACCATGTTCCACCTGCAACCGAGGAGGTGATCCATTGTCTACAGAGTCAAGGGTCGCCTGCGGCCGCTAGTTAACGCTGCAAGCTAAGACCCAGGCGACACTTCGAACCTGGGGGGGCCGCTCAAGCGGCCCCTTTTTTTCATGACCGCCTCAACCCGCCTCGCCCTTCCCGCCAACTACTGGCGCGTCTCACGGTCGCCACGCTACAGCTTGAGCTTTGCCTTCCCGCTCCTGGTCACGTACGAAGCGTTAGCGTTTCTGCTTTCCCGGCTCGAAATGGTGCGGGTTCGAAACGGCGCGGACGTGCTGCTGAAGCAACTGTTCGTTGGCTTCGGTGGCCGATACGGATTGGCCGTGTTTGGGTTGCTCCTGGTGGGTGGAGGAGCCGCGCTGGTCTGGAGAGATATTCGCGGCTCGGGTGGAATTCGGCTCCGATACTTTGGATTCATGGCGGCGGAATCGGTCGCCTACGGGCTGGTGTTTGGCCTTGTCGCGGGGACGCTTACCGGTCTGCTCCTTCCCCGTCTGGCCATCGCCCCGGCGCCCCTCGGCCTTCCCGCTCAGGTGATGGTGTCGCTCGGAGCCGGCATCTACGAAGAGCTTGTGTTCCGCGTACTGCTCGTCTCAGGGCTCATGCTGATTGCGAGGAAAGGCTTCGGCTGGTCGCGGCAGAGCGCAAGCCTCTTCGCGGTAATCCTGGGCGCCCTCATCTTCGCGGCCTTCCACTATGTGGGCGCCTACGGCGAGCGGTTCGCCTTGGGCTCGTTCACCTTCCGCGCTATCGCCGGTCTCCTCTTCAGTGCGCTCTACCTGCTGCGCGGGTTCGGGATCACCGCATGGACGCATGCGTTGTATGATGTTTTTCTGGCATTGTAGGGGCGGGGATTAAGAGACGGGAAGACGGTCGGGAAGGTCGGGAACGTATGAGGATAAGGAGGAAAGCAGAAAGGGTTCGCGCCTAACCGCCTTATCTCCCTGTCTGCTTACCTTCCAGTCTTTCCCGCCTTTCCCGTCTTTCCCGACTTAACACCATACACCGAATCCAGTACCTGCCGAAACACCTCGATCGGCAGCGCACCTTCCAGCAGACCACCCTCGATATAGAACGTCGGGGTGCTGGTGGCGCCGGACCGTGCCGCGCCTTCGGCATCGGCCCGAACGCTGTTCACCGTCTCGGGAGACTCGAGGCAGTTGAGCAGGGCCGGCTTCGACAGTTTGGCCGAATCGGCCAGCGATACGAAGAAGGGGGCCGGCTCCTTGAGCGGTGCCCAGGTCTCCTGATACTTGAAGAGCAGATCGTGAACCCGCCAAAACCCCTGCTGCTGCGCAGCGCACATCCCCAGCTGGGCCGCGGCCGCAGCATGCTGGTGGATGCTGGTGAGGGGATAGTTGATGAAGATCCAGCGCACCTTCCCGGTGGCGATATAGTCGTGCTCAAGCCCGGGGAAAGTCTCCTCCACGAACTGGCGACAGTAGGGGCACTGGAAGTCGGACATCTCGTACACCGTGACCGGTGCCTTGGTCGATCCCTTGCTCCGAGCATTCAGCGCCGGGGCGGTCTGGGCACAGATGGGTGCCGCGGCGGCGAGAGCCAGGGCTAAAGCGCAGGTCGTTGAGAACACCGCCATTACCATCTCCTAATATCGCGGTCGACGCCGGCCGGTCCGGCTGGACAACAGGACGGTATCCTCCTGAACCGGGAGGTTCCAGTACCACTCGGCGTTGGGGTCGCTGGTGTCCCACGCCCGGGCATAAATCCACCAGCGGCCGGCCGGCAGTGTGAGGTGGGCCCATCCGGTCGCGCCGGTCGTGTCGGTGACGGGCTCCCGGCCCCGGGCTCGGGCCAAATTTTCGACGATGCTGTCGTATCCTCGGTAAGTGCTATCTTCCCAGCGTCGAACCGCGGCGCGCGGGCCCTCGCTCCGGCTGACGAACTCGGCCCGCGCGCGGTCGAGCTCGCTCCGGGCGCGATCGACTTGCCGCTCGAGCAATCGAATGGAGTCGGCCAGCCGCTTAAGCTGAGCGGAGCTCGAGCCGCTGTCGAGGCCCGCGGCGCAGCTGATCGAGCGAATCCCGAAGCTGCGAAGCTCGGTAGGAGGCATCGGTATAGCGAGTAAACGGTCCACGAAACCGGGCGAAGAGCGTGTCGAGGGTCGCGGTTTGTGGTCGGGGGGTTCGCGCTCTGGCCTCCAGGCTGGCGAGAATGCTGTCTCGATCGTAGGGCAGGGCGATGATGCCCACTCCCGCAGCCGGCGTCTCCTCTGACTCTGCGTCGGGAATCGAGACTCTAACCGCGACGTCGCGGTCGGTATGGCAGGCGCCCAGGCAGGCGGCTCCTAGACATAGTGCCACCGCGCTTCGCAGCATCAGGAGGCTCATGGGTGTGGAAACGGTGAACGCGCCGGCGCAGGGAGACAGTTTGAGAGGCACACGGGCCAAAGCTATCGCCCTCCGGAAGCGCTTCAACTGATGCTCGGTCTTCTCTCCGGCGGCTGCACAGCCGTGGCCTGGGCGCGCAGGCCACCGCTCTGGACTCGCTGGTCCCACGCCCAGCCGGTGGGATATGTGAATGACTTTGCTTCGGTGATCCCGGTCCGACGCCGCCCAGGAGATGGATACCTGATCCGGCGGCTGAAGGGGCGACCGGCGCCGAGCTGGCAGTGGTCACCCTACCCCCATCGGCGATCGGGAAGCCTCCGAAGTGGCGCTCGCCATCGGCCGGAGATGGAAGGTTGGCGCCAAGGCTGATATCGGAGATTCCGCGGCAGAAATGCGGGTCGTTCTGCTGGTCGTGCCCCGAACGGATCAGGCAGACCCGGACTCGGCCAGTCCGCATCGAAGTCGGGTCAGGGGCTTGAAGGCATCGTTACCGATGCTGCTGCCGGCCGGATTCGGGATGACGTCATGCGGCCGGAGCTTCACAAGGCAACTACGGGACGGCTGTGCTGGGGGTTCGGGCGCTGGCTGAGCCGCATCGCGCGGGGTACGGCGTATCCGATACGACGCTCACCGCATTACCAGCCGCCGTCGGTTCGGGAGGGGTAGTCACACCTGGGCGGAGCATCCTGCTGCCGCTTGTTCCTTCTGATCTTTTTCTGCTGATCGATATCCGGCGCATTTCGCGGCGGTCGGCGTAGAAGGAGCGGGATATATTGGGGTGGCCCGTGGATCGGCGGCGGCTGGGGCGGCGGCGGCGGCTTCGGCGGGGGCGGAGGCGGTTTCGGTGGATTTGGTGGCGGAGGTGGATTTAGCGGCGGTGGTGCCGGGGGAAGATTCTGATGCGGACTACGGTCTCACGGGTGGTTGACCCGTTCCTCACCGAGGTCGATCGGGTGGCCGGAGCCGGGTACAGTGCAGTGCTCTA
The DNA here is from genome assembly GCA_963842945.1 of uncultured Gemmatimonadales bacterium. Taxonomy (GTDB): domain Bacteria; phylum Gemmatimonadota; class Gemmatimonadetes; order Gemmatimonadales; family GWC2-71-9; genus CAVVWJ01. The sequence continues at coordinate 336,750 of CAWJIM010000023.1, read as the reverse complement.
CGGCTCAGCGGCCCGGGGCGACTACATCCCGGGACGCTCCGATGTCAATCTGATGCTGGTGCTCGACGAGGTAACCACGCCCACGCTGCGCGCGCTGGGACGCGCGTTTGCCGTGCTGGCGCAAGTCGACCCCGGAGCCACCGCTGCTGATCAGCCGGGCCGAGTGGACCCGCGCCTCGGATGCTTTTCCCATCGAGATCACCGATATGCGCCTTTCCTACCAGGTGCTGCGCGGGGCCGATCCGCTTCAGGGAGTCCAGGTGGATACCGGTGACCTGCGCAAGGCGCTGGAACGTGAGTTCCGGGGGAAGCTGCTCCGGCTTCGGCAGGGCTATGCCACCTTTGCCCCGGAGCCCGCGGCGCTGGGAAGGTTGGGGCTGGAGAGCGCGGCCACGATTCTCGTGCTCCTCCGCGGAGTCCTCGCGGTCATGGGCCGTCCGGTTCCGGTGGATTCGACCGAGCTGAGCACCGCAGCTGCCGGAGCGATCGGCTTCGAGCCCGAGCACCTGCTGCATGTTGTGCAACATCGGGCCGACCGGGAGTGGCGTTGCGGGGCACCCGAGTTCGAGAACTATATGAACGCTGTGGAGCAGACGGCACAGTTCGTCGATCAACTCTAGCAGGGAGATCAGGAATGCAGCGCGCCTCCAGAATGTATTTGTCGCTCCTCGCCTCGGCCCTGTTCCTGGCCGGCTGCGGATACAATCAGATCCAGACGCTGGATGAGCGGGTGAACCAGGCTCAGGGGCAGATCCAGACCCAGTTGCAGCGGCGGGCTGATCTGATTCCCAATCTGGTGAACACGGTGAAGGGCGTGACCAAGCAGGAGGACACTGTGTTCATCTCGATCGCCAATGCGCGAGCGCGACTCGGCGGTGCCATCCAGTCGGGCAACGTCCGCCAAATGGCTGCCGCCGATTCGGTGCTGTCCCAGGGCCTGGGCCGCCTGCTGGCCATCGCCGAGAACTATCCTCAGCTGCAATCCAGTCAGAATTTCCGCCAGCTGCAGGACCAGCTCGAGGGCACCGAGAACCGGATTTCGGTGGCCCGGCAGGATTACAACAATGCCGTGAATGAGTACAACGCCTACATTCGCCGCTTTCCCTACAATCTCACCGCCAAGGTGTTCGGAATGGGCAAGCCGCGGGAATACTTCGAGGCCTCGCAGGGAGCCGCCCAGGCGCCAACCGTAAAGTTTTAGGCGCGCGGGGCAGCGGGGCAGGCTGGGGCAGCGGGTAGCGGATTGGGAGCAACAAAAGCAAAGCGGCCCTCGGATGTGTATCCGAAGGCCGCTGTCCTTTGTGCTCCTGCCCCGCTGCCCCGCTGCCCCGCCTAGTCCGTCACCACTCCTTCGGGCAAGACGTACTTCAGCGGATCCACCGGGCGGCCGTTCACGTGGACCTCATAGTGCAGATGAGGGCCGGTGGCGAGGCCCGAGTTCCCCACCAGCGCGATGCGCTGACCCCGGGCCACCCGTTGGCCGGTCTTCACCAGCAGCTTGGACGCGTGAGCGAACTTGGTGACGATGCCGTAGCCGTGATTGATCGTGATCGTATTGCCGTAGCCCGTTTCCCAGCCTGCCTCGCTCACAACCCCAGCCGCGGGCGCCTCGATCGGGACTGCCCATGGGGGCGGAGACGTCGATCCCCTCGTGCGGACGAGCCAGATGCAGGATCGGATGGGCGCGCATGGCGGAGAACGCGCTGGAGAGCCAGCCCTGCGTCGGCATGATGGATGGGGTGGCAGCCAGGCGTGCCCGGTGGAAAGCCAGGCTGTCAGCTGCCTCCTTGAACGACGAGGCCAGCAGGTTGGCCCGGCGAATCAGCGCGCCGAGATCCACGCGTACCTCCGCGGAGCGGCGGGCCAGCCCGCTGAGGCCGGTGATATCGAGATCCGAACTGCCGGGTCCGCCGATGCCGGCCTTCTGTACCTGGGGATCGATCGGGTCGAGGTTGGCCAGCACCCGAATGCGGGCATCGCGCTGTGAGATCGTGCTCAGAGTATCGGCCAGGCTGCTCAGCCGTCCGTGCAGCTCACCAATTTCGCCGGGCGAGGGATGCGTTTTCCTGCTGGAGCCGTGCAGCGCGAGAGAGGTCGGTGGTGTGACTGACGGTGAGGTACCCGACAAGCAATCCGAGAACAACGAAACAGCCGATAACAGCCACGACGCCGCGCAACAGGTTATAGGAGACCTCGACTATACGCGAGGGCTCCGACCCGTGAGGGACAAGAACCAGGGTCCAGCGGCGTTTGGGCATGACGTTGCACCTCGTACAGCATGGTCAAAAACTCTGCGAGTCTGCGCTCCAATCTGACAATAACTCCGCGCTCGTGGGGAGCCCGGAGTCATGGCTGCAAAGTTAAGGTGGCTCAGGCGGATAAGGATTGTCAAGTAGATCTTAGAGTGATAACTCTTTCACTGTCAAGAAGTTTCGCAGGTGTTCGCGGTAAGTTCTAGACACTGGCGGGCTTGGGAAAGAGCACGTCGGCGCGCTCGACTTTGCGTCCCTCCACCTCGGGCTGCTCTCCGGCCGACCAATCCGCTTCTGCCACCGCCCCTTTCATCCCCAGCATGTGCCACAACTGCTGGGCTTTGGCTGGAATGAACGGGCTCACCAGCACCGCCAGGCGAGCCAGGGCGCGGGCCAGCGCCGCCAGGGCATCATCCAACTCGGCGTCGCGATGCGACTTTGCCAGTCCCCAAGGTGCGGTCTGCTGCACGAACAGGTTTGCCGCCGAAACCAGGGACCAGGCTGCCTCCGCCCCGGTCCGAAGATCGAGGGCGTCCATTGCCGCTGGCGTACTGCCGGACGCGACTCAGCTCCGGCTCGATCCAGCGCCGTCGATGCAGCCGATCGCGGCACCACTCCGTCCCGGTACTTCAATAACATCGCGATGGTTCTGGAGGCGAGATTGCCCAGCCCATCGGCCAGGTCGGCGGTGTATCGCTCGTCGAAGCGCTCCCAGGTGAAGTTGCCGTCGGACTCGAAGCCCACTTCGCGGAGCAGGAAGTACCGCAGCGGATCGGGACCGTGGCGCTCGATGGCTTCGTCCAGCGTTACCGCCGTTCCACTCGTCTTTGACATCTTGGTGCCCTCCCACTGTACGTAACCGTGGGCCCACACCTCGCGGGGAACATCCAGCCGGGCACTCAGCAGCATGGCCGGCCAGATCACGCAGTGAAACCGGGTGATTCCCTTTCCGATCACGTGGAGATCTGCAGGCCAGAGCCGCTCGTATCCGGCATCGGGAAAGCCGGTGGCGGAGAGGTAGTTGATCAGGGCGTCGAACCAGACGTACACCGTCTGTTCCGGATCACCGGGAAACGGGATTCCCCAGGGCTGCCGCAGGCGGGAGACCGAGATATCCTGCAGTCCTCCCTCGAGTAGCCGTAGCACCTCATTGCGCCGGATTGCCGGCTCCACCAGGAACTTTCCGGTTCGGATCAGGTCCAGCACCGGGTCGCGGTAGCGACTCAGCCTGAAGAAGTGATTCCGCTCCCGGGTCCGGATGAGCTCCAGGGTGGGATGCTCGATGCAGCGTCCGTTGACGATCTGACTCTCCTGCTTGAACTCCTCGCAGCCGGTGCAGTAGAGTCCCTCGTATTCGGCGACATAGAGATCGTCAGGATGAAACTGCTGGATCCGGCGCAGGAGCTCGGTGACCGAGCGGGCATGGCGCGACTCGGTAGTACGGATCCAATCGTCATTGCTGCACTCCAGCCGCCGCCAGAACTCCTCGAACCGGCCGGCCATCCGGTCCACCCACTCCTGCGGCTGGACCCCAGCCCGGGCCGCCGCCTGCAGCACCGACTGGCTGTGCTCGTCCATTCCCATGAGGAAATGAACCTGGTCGCCGCGGAGTCGCCGATAGCGGGCAATGGCATCCGCGCCCACCTTCTCGAGGGCGTGCCCCAAATGCGGATCGCCGTTGGAGTAGTCAATCGCTGTGGTCAGAAAAAACTTGGGCAACTATTGTCTCCAAAAGGGAGCAAACTTTAGCCGCAGATGAACGCAGCACCCGCTGAGGCGGGTGACGCAATACGATGAATCTTGCGTCGGTACCCGCCCTGGCGGGTGCATGCGTTTATCTGCGGCCGACTTCAGCTGGGGAGTATAAAGGGTAAGTCGCGGTTGGCTAGTTCCGGGGGCTCGACTCGGAGGCCCCACCACGACCCCGGCGGTTGCGAACCTCGGCCGTAGGAAAGACTTCGCCCAGGGCCTCGACCTCGCTCCGAAGCTGAGCCAGCGGGATGATGCGAGATCCCAGATCGTCGTGTCTGAGGAACACCCGCTCGCGGAAGATGTCGACCGCAATCACCTTTTCGGCGCCCACTGCGGTCTTCAATGTCTTCCCCTCCTTGGGAAAACGCTTTCGAGCGGTAACGTAGAACTCGTGCTCGTACTTGAGGCAGCAGAGCAGGCGGCCGCAGCCGCCCGAGATCTGTGACGGATTGAGGGACAGATGCTGGTCCTTGGCGAGGCCGAGGTTGACGGGCGAAAGCTCCTTGAGCCAGGTCGAGCAGCAGTATTCCCGGCCACAGCGGCCCACGCCGGAGAGCCGGGCCGACTCATCCCGTACTCCAATCTGCCGCAGCTCGATTCTGGTGCGAAACAACGAGGCCAGGTCGCGCACCAGCGCTCTGAAGTCGACCCGTTTGTCGGCCGTGAAATAGATGGTCAGCTTGTTCCGGTCCCACTGCCACTCGGTGTCGCTGATTTTCATCAGCAGCTCGTGGGCCCGGGCCCGCTGGATGACTTTCTGCCGCACTTCCTCCTCGCCCATCCGAAGCTCCTGATGGGTCTTGCAGTCCTCCGCCGTGGCTCGGCGCACCACGGATTTGAGCGCACCCGGGTCAGGGCTGGCGTCGCCGGTCGCGCAGCTGGTGCACCCACCGCACTTCTTCGCGGCGGTCTCGCCCACTGCGCTGACTCGGCCCAGGTCGCGGCCGCGCTCCACCTCCACGATCACCGGCTCCTTCAGGTGAAGGGGATCGGCATCATTCTCCCACATGAAGTAGGCCTTGCGGGTGCCCTTGAAGCGGACTTCGATCGTTTGACTCATCAGTCCTCGGTGAACGCCCCCATAGCGGCGTACTTCTCGGCCCGGCGCCGGACCAGCTTCTCCGGCCGAATCTTGCGCAACTCGGTGAGATGTCGGATCAAGGCTTCCCGTAGCGCTTCACCGGCCGAGTCAGGATCGATGTGCGCTCCTCCCACCGGCTCCTTGATGATCTCGTCGATCACCTTGAGCCGCAGCAGGTCGTCCGCCGTGATCTTGAGCGCCTCGGCGGCCCGCTCCCTTTGACTGGCATCCTTCCACAGAATGGCGGCGCATCCTTCGGGGGAGATCACCGAGTACACCGAATTTTCCAGCATGAGCACCCGGTCGGCCACGCCCAACGCCAGTGCACCGCCGGAGCCTCCCTCACCGATCACCACGGCGATGCAGGGTGTGGGCAACGAGGACATTTCTATAATGTTTCGCGCCAGCGCTTCCGATTGCCCCCGCTCCTCGGCTCCCAGACCGGGATACGCCCCCGGCGTGTCGATCAGGGTAATGACGCCGGCACCGAACTTGGCGGCGAGCTTCATCAGCCTGAGCGCCTTGCGGTATCCCTCAGGGTGAGGCATGCCGAAGTTGCGCTTGAGATTTTCCTTGGTGTCTCGCCCCTTCTGGTGTCCAATCACCATCACCGAAATGCCGGCCAAACGGGCCCATCCGCCGACGATCGCCGGGTCGTCCATGTAGAGCCGGTCGCCATGGAGCTCGATGAAATCGGTGAAGATGGTGCTGAGATAATCCAGGGTATACGGCCGCCGCGGGTGCCGGGCAACCATCACCCGCTGGAGCGGGGTGAGATTCCGGTAAATATCCGCCCTGAGTGACTCCAGCTTGCCGTTGAGTCCCTCGAGCTCCCCATCGATGTCGATTTGCCGCTCGCTGCCGATCCGCTTCAGGTCGTCGATCTGACGCTCCAGCTCCAGCAGAGGCTTCTCGAAATCCAGGGTGTAGGCGGAGGCCATGGGGTCAGTTGGCCTTCACGTAACTGACGGACTCGGATCCCAGCAGATCGCGCAGGGCGCGAACCAGGTCGTCCTCAGCGGCCACTCGAATGCGGCGCGATCGTAACCGAACGGCCTCGCCATTACCATCGCTCCATTCGATATAGACCGGCGTCGGGCCCGGGTGGGCCGAGCAGATGGCCGCCACCTCTTTGACGGCGCCCGGCTCGGGAGCGGAGGGCGCTCTCCAGCGGAGACTCAGCGCCAGCGCACCCGAGCTCTTGAGCTCAGCCAGGGGTCGGGCGACTTCCACGATGAAGGGCGCCTGATCGTCTCCCCGATCCCGGTCGCTGTAGCCCCCGGTCAGGAGCAGTGCCGAGTCAGGAAGGATGATCTGATTGAGCTTGGCCCAGGCCTCGGGGAAGACGATGGCCTCCGCGGTTCCGTGGAAATCCTCGAGAACCAGCCGGGCGTATTCCTTTCCGGTCTTCTTCGAGATCTGGCGCTTGACCGCGGTGACGACGGCGGCCACGCTCACCTGGTGTTCTCCCCACTCACTCAGTGTGGCGGTGGTACGAGTGCCGAACAGCTCGACCTCCTGTCTGAACCGTTCCAGAGGATGGCCCGAAATGAAGAACCCGAGGACCTCCTTTTCCTTGGCCAGCCGTTCCGCCTCGGTCCATGCCGGGATATCGGGGAGGGCCGGGTGACCATTCCGTTCGGCGTCATTCCCGTCCTTGCCGTCCTTCCCGACCTCTCCAAACAGCGATCCCTGGCCCGCCTCCCGCTCGGCCTGAAGCAACTGCGCCTCGGCCAGGGCCGCATCGAGCGCCTCGATCAGCTGTTTGCGATGGCCATCGAGTGTGTCGCAGGCTCCGGCGGCCACCAGTGACTCGAGCACCCGTTTGTTGCACAACCGGAGGTCGATGCGCTCGACCAGCTCGGCCATGGTCTGATACGGGCCCTCGGCGCGGCCGGCAATGATCGATGCGATCGCGCCCTCGCCCACGTTGCGCACAGCTCCCAGGCCGAAGCGAATCCTCCGATCGCCCACGACGGTAAACTTGAATCCAGACTCGTTCACATCGGGGGGGAGAATCTCCAGCTCCAGCTCTCTGGCCTCGTTGATGTACTGCACCACCTTGTCGGTGTTTCCGATTTCGGACGAGAGCAGGGCGGCCATGAACTCGGCAGGGTAGTGAGCCTTGAGCCATGCCGTCTGATAGGACAGGATCGAGTATGCCACGGAGTGGGACTTGTTGAACCCGTAGCGGCCGAAGGTGACGATCTGGCGGCCCAGCTCCTCGATCATGCCTCTGGAGTGTCCCAGGGCAACGGCCCGCTCGACGAACTTTGCGACCTCCCGGTTTGCCAGCTCCTGATCCTTCTTGCCCACCGCCTTTCGCAGCACGTCGGCTTCGGCCAGGGTGAATCCGGCGAGCACATTGGCGATGCGCATCACCTGTTCCTGATAGGTGATGACGCCGTAGGTGGGGGCCAGGATGTCGGTGAGGGATGGGTGAGGATAGGTCACCCGCTCCTGTCCCAGCTTCCGCCGGATGAAAACGAGATGCATTCCCGCATCGAGTGGTCCGGGGCGCAGCAGGGCGTTACTGGCGACGAGATCGTCGAAGCGGTCGCACTTCATCGACCGCAGGGTATCGGTGGCCAGCGGTGACTCGAACTGGAAGATTCCGGCGGTTCGGCCCTGGCGCAGCAGGTCGTAGACCTTGGGGTCATCCAGCTCCAGCGTGGCCATGTCGGGTCGGGTCCCGTGCAATGCCTCGATCATCGCCACGGCGTCGTGAATCACGGTCAAGGTCTTGAGGCCGAGCATGTCCATCTTGAGCATGCCGACCTTCTCCAGCGCGCCCATCTCATACTGGGTGATGATGGACTCATCGCCCTCCGCCGGAGTCCCGGCGACATCGCTCTTGACCCGGTTGGTGGGAGCCACGCAGACCGGTACGTAATCCGACAGCGGCCCCGGAGCGATTACCACGCCCGCGGCATGCACCGACATGTGACGGGATATGCCTTCGATCCGGGAGCTCAGATCGACCAACCGACGGTAAACCGGGTTGCTCCGGACCAGCTCCCGAAGCTCGTCGATCTTCTTTTCCGCATCGCGAATGTTGAGGCTGTAGGCCGGGCCCGAGGGAATCAGCTTCGTGATCCGGTCGGCCTCACCGGGAGGAATGCGGAGCACCCGGGCCACGTCCTTGACCGCCGCGCGGGCCTTCATCGTTCCAAAGGTCACGATCTGTCCCACACTGTTCCTACCGTACCGTTCCCGGACGTATTCGATTACTTCGCCGCGGCGCTCGAAGCAGAAGTCCACGTCGATATCGGGCATCGACACCCGCTCGGGATTGAGGAACCGCTCGAAGAGGAGATCGAACTTGAGGGGACAGACGTCAGTGATACCGAGCGAATACGCCACCAGCGAGCCGGCGGCAGACCCGCGTCCAGGGCCCACCGGAATCCCGCGCGCACGTGCGGCGGCGATGAAATCCTGGACGATCAGGAAGTAGCCGGCGTAGCCGGCGCGCTCGATGACCCCTAGCTCATACTCCAGCCGCTCCCGCACCTCCGCAGGAAGGGGTGATCCATACCGCCGCTCAGCGCCGGTGTGGGCGAGATGCTGGAGCAGCGCTTCATCGCTTTGATACTCGGCCGGGCGGGGGAAGACGGGCAGAAAGTAGCGCTTCTCGAAGTCGAACTCGCACCGGTCGGCCACCAGGGCCGTGTTCTCGAGCGTCTCCGGGTGCTCGGGGAAGAGCGCCCGCATTTCCGCCTCGGACTTGACGTAGGACTCCTGGCCGAGGAAGCGGAAACGCTTGGGGTCATCCAGATCACTCCCCGTGCCGATGGCCAGCAGGACGTCGTGCGCTTCGGCGTCCTCCCGCCGGAGATAATGCGCGTCGTTCGTGGCCACCACGCCGATACCCAGCTCCCGCCCCAGGCGCAGCATGCCTTCGGTGACCTGGCGTTCTTCGCCGATTCCATGCTGCTGAATCTCGAGCCAGAATCCCTCGGGGCCGAAAGTTTGGCTGAACCACTCGGCACTCTTCCTGGCCTCGTCGAACTTGCCCTGCCGGAGATAGAGCGCCACCTCTCCCGAGAGGCAGGCTGCCAGACAAACCAGGCCCTCCGAGTGTGCGGCGAGCACCTCTTTATCGATACGCGGCCGGCGGTAAAATCCCTCTACGAATCCAATCGAGGTCAGTCGGACCAGGTTCCGGTAGCCCGTCCGGTTCCGGGCCAGGAGAACGAGATGGCTGTACGCGGCGGGCGCCCACTGGGGCTTTTCCCGCAGGGTACGGGGACCGAAGGCGAGATAAGCCTCGAACCCCAGAATGGGCCGGATATGCTGCGCCTTGGCCTGGTCGTAGAAGGTCCAGGCGGAGTGCATGTTCCCGTGATCGGTTACCGCCAGACTGTCCATGCCGAGCTTCTTGACGTGGCTGACCAGTTCGGGAATCCGATTGGCCCCGTCGAGAAGAGAGTACTCGCTATGGGTGTGGAGATGGACGAATGGCATATCAGTCGCGGATCATGAGTCAGTATTCATCAACCCGCCGCTCACCAGTCTGGTTTCGACGCGTGCACTGGACAGGCCGCGGGTGTGCCCTGGGCAACAAGGTCCCGCGGCGCGATGGGAAAAGTGGGGCCAGGCGGTGAAGATCTGCGGTCGAGCGCGTCCTGATTGTCGCCAGCGAGCCGGCCAATCCGTCAGCACCGAACCCGACCGCCGACAGTCGAATGTATTCGGACACCGAGTGAAAGTACCGGCAGGTGAAGCGATTGTCAAAAGCCGTTGCCGCATCTTATCTTGCTAAAATCTACGCGGTTCTCCCGGTGCCCTGTTCTCCCTGCTTTCACTACCGGTGGAGTGGTTGGCAAGTGCGAAATTCGCGCTCTTTCTTCCTTGTGCTCTATGGAGCCATCCTGGCCGGCTGTGGCGACAGCACGGGGCCGGGCGTCCCGCCTTCCCTGGACTGCTCTGAGGCGAGCACCCGGACCCTCCAGGTTGGGGAATACGAGATTCTGGATCCGAACTCGACCGGTGCCTGCGTGCGGCTTCCGGCGGCGGGCTCGAGCGGAGCGGAGCATCTATATATTCCCCTTGCCACGGCCGGCCAGGAGACGCCGGATGGAGTTTCCGCCCCCTATCTGCTGAGCGGGACAGCGGTTCCCATGGCCTCTGCGCCTCAGTTGCCGGCACCTCGGCTCTCCGCTTTTCAGGCCCCGATGGCCGCCGAAGCATTCCACAGTCTGCTGCGCGCCCGGGAGAAGTCCTTGGCGGAAGATGGTTCCCGGGCGCTCTTCGACCAGGCGCGCATTGCTGCGCAGGAGGCTCCTCCTGTCGTCGGCGATCAACGCACGTTCAATGTCTGCGCCTCCTCGAGCTGCACCGGGTTCACTCAGTCGACGGCTACGGCCCGATCGGTGGGCGCCCGGGTCGCGATTTACGTCGACAATGCTGCGCCGGACGGTGGATACACCGACGGCGACCTCGACCAAGTGCGGACCCTCTTCGACCAGTACCTCTATCCTATCGATACGGTGGCCTTCGGCCGAGAGTCGGATGTGGACGGGAATGGCGTAGTGGTCGTTCTGCTGACCCAGCTGGTGAACGCGCTCAGTCCGGACTGCAGCAGCACCGGGCGAATCATCCTGGGTTACTTCTTCGGTGCCGATCTGCTGCCCCCGGGGCCCAGTAATCCCGGGTCCAACGACGGGGAGGTGTTCTACGGCCTGGTTCCCGACGTCAACAATTCCCGCTGCCAGGTCTCGAAGGACGAGGCCACCAGCAAGCTGCCGGCTACGTTCATCCACGAATTTCAGCACATGATCAGCTTCAACCAGCACGTGCTGCTGCGGCACGGAAGCTCGGAGGACACTTGGCTGAACGAGGGTCTGTCGCACTTTGCCGAGGAGTTGGGCGCGCGGGAGGTCCCTGATGTGCAGTGCCCGTCGGCCACCTCCTGCGAAGAGGAGTTCCTGAGCCAGGGAAACCTGCTCAACGCGCTGGAGTATCTGGCCTCGCCCGAAGATTTCTACCTAATCGAGCCGGGTAGTTCGACCGGCCAGCTGGAGGAACGCGGCGCCAACTGGCTCTTCGTTCGCTGGCTCGCCGATCATTTCGGGGGGAGCACCGTGCTCGGAACCGTGCTCACCCGAAACCTGCTCGCGACCAGTCAGGTGGGCAGCGCCAACGTGACTGCACGGACCGGCGTGGACTTCTCCACCCTGGTGGGTGAATGGCAGCTCACCAACTATCTGGACGACCTGCCTGGGTTTTCTCCCGATGGTAGCCGGCTGAGCTACACCAGCTGGAACTTCCGTGAGGTGGGGGACCTAAACGGAGGATTTCCCTTGGTGCCCGACAACACCGACGGCACCGCGTACGGCCACAGCGGGACATTGCGCGCCGGGTCCGGCCACCACGTCCTCGTGGTCCAACAGCCGAATGCGGCGGCAGTCGACCTGAGAGTAACCGGCACGGCCGGCGCCGCATTGCCCACGTCGATTGTGCCTCGAATTGCGCTGGTCCGGATTCGTTGAGGCGCATGGTCTTCTTCGTGATGGTGGCTGCTCTGTTCGCCGGATATGGCACCGCCTACCTGGCTAGCGACGATGTCCGTTACCTGACTCGGGCGGGATTCGAGGAGACCCGGATTCTCAAGTCCAGGCAGCCCATCGGCCGCATGGCGCGAGACAGTGCGGTCGATCCGGCAGTGCGTCGTTCGCTGCGGCTGGTGCTCGATGCGCGAGACTATGCAGCCCGGCTGGGGCTCGAAGCCAAAGAGACCTACACCACCTACGCCGATGTGGGTCGAGACACCCTGCTGCTGGTCCTTCAGGCCGCACCCAGGGACTGCATCTGTCCCTACACCTGGAAGTACCCGGTGGTGGGACGAATTCCCTACAAGGGGTTCTTCGACGCCGAGGCCGCTCGCCGCGAGGAATCCCGCTTTGCCGCCCGCGGCTTCGACACCTACCTCCGACCCTCCGGCGCCTTCTCCACCCTGGGCTGGTTCAACGACCCGCTCCTCTCCACCGCGCTGACACCGGATTCGGTGGAGCTCGCCGCAACCGTGTTTCATGAAATCGCCCACAACACCCTGTACGTAAAGAGCGCCACTCCATTCAACGAGAGCTTTGCGCAGCTGGTAGGCTACCGGTCGGCGGAGGCATTCTTTCAGGAGAGGGGAGATCGGGCAGGAGCGACTCAGGCGGCCGATCGCTGGCACGACGAGATGGTGCTGGGTGACTACTACGCGTCCCTGGTCGATCGGCTGGAAATCCTCTACGCCACCAAACCTGATTCCGCGGCGCTGGAGCAGGGCAGGCGGGAGGCCGCGGCCTGGGCCCGCGCTGAGCTCGAGGGGCCCGTCGGACAACGGCTCCGTACTCTGCGAGTGGGGCGGCTATCGGACCGGCCGATCAATAACGCCCGCCTGATTGGGGCTCGGATCTACCGCACGCGGCTCGATCTGTTTGAGCGATGGTACCAGCAGCACGGCCAGGACATTCGCCGGAGCGTCAGCGCTCTGAAGGAGCTGATGTCTGGAGTAGAGGGTGACAGCGCGTACGCCCGTCTGGGGCGCGCCGTGGGAGAACATCGTTAACCCGGGATCTCATATGAACCAGGACCTCGTTTCGAACCGGCCACGGCTGATTCAGGAGCTCTCCGAGTTTCTGGCCATCCCCAGTGTCAGCGCGCTGCCGGCCCACACCGCCGATTGTCGACGCGCGGCGGAATGGCTCAAGCATCAGTTGACGGAACTCGGCTGTCCCGTGGTGCAGATCATCGAGGGACCGGGTCATCCGGTGGTCTGGGCCGAAAGCCCCAAGCTGCCAGGAAAGCCGACCCTCCTGATCTACGGACACTACGACGTACAGCCGCCGGATCCCCTGGATGAATGGCTCACTCCGCCGTTCAGCCCTACCATCCGGGACGGAAAGCTCTTTGCCCGAGGCGCGTCTGACGACAAGGGACAAGTGTACTGCCTGCTCAAGGCGTACCAGGCTGTATTGGATGCCCGAGGTCAGCCGCCGCTGAACGTGCACTTCATCTTCGAAGGAGAGGAGGAGTCCGGCGGCAAGGTGATCTATGATCTGCTGCACCGGGAGCCCGAGCGCACCCGGGCCGATGCGGCGCTGGTGTGCGACATGTCATTCTACGGCCCTGAGCTTCCAGCTGTGTACACCGCCCTGCGCGGAATCTGCTACGCCGAAATCTCAGTGCGGACTCTCGAGCGGGATCTTCACTCCGGCAGCTACGGAGGCGTGGCTCCCAATGCGATAGAGACACTCACCCGTATCCTCTGCCAGCTCAAGTCGGAAACCGGAGAGATCCGCATCCCGGGGCTCTACGAAGCCGTCAAGCCTCCCAGCGAAACCGAGCTTGCCACCTGGAAGCGCTTGCCCTTCGACCGGGAGGGTTTCATGCGAGGAGAGGTCACCGGAAAGGCGCTCACCGGGCTCAAGGACTACACGGTGCTCGAGCGGGTCTGGGCGCTGCCGACGTTCGAGATCCACGGAATCCGCGGGGGCTTCGTCGGCGAGGGAGCCAAGACCGTAATCCCGGCCCAGGCTACCGCAAAGGTGAGCTTGCGATTGGTGCCGGGCCAGGAGCTCGAAAAAGTGGGGCAGGCGCTCGAGCGCGCAGTTGCCGGGCTAGCACCCAAATGGGCCGACGCCAAGGTCAACCTGCTGCATGGGGGCGATCCGGTACAGGTCGACGTCAGCGCGCCGGCGTTCGATGTCTTGAATCAGGCCTTCGAGTCGGTGGTGGGCCGAACCGCCGTGCAGATCCGGTCCGGTGGCTCCATCCCGATCGTCCCGGAGCTTGGCCTCACCGGCGCGCCGGTCATTCTGACCGGCATCGGATTGCCGGACGATGGGCTGCACTCCCCCAACGAGAAGCTGGATCTGTCGCAATTGTGGAGCGGGATTGAAATCTTCGGACGGTTTTTCGAGATGTTTGCCCGATCGGGGGCGGGAAGCCCTACTCCTCGTCCGGTGAGATCCGCTTGATCGGCCCGGAATAGCGCGCCTCGGTGCGGGCGTGCAGCTCGTCGACCCCGATGAGCGCCCTGACTGACGCGATAATCCCGGCCACCACGTCGTCCGCCCAGTAGGGATCGGGCCGCTCGCCCGGTGGGAGTCGTCCGGCGCAGCTCTCCAGGTAGCGGATCGCCGTCGTGATCCACTCCGTCTGGGCGGTGGCCACCACAGCCCACGACCCGGTCGAGCGCAGCTCCAGCTCCTCCAACTCCTTCAAGTGATGCTCCACGCCTTCCATCACCGGCTTTGACCGAAGCCGGTCCGCTACCAGCGACAACACGGTGCGGCGCTCGGTTTCCTGAGGCTCCGGCAGCGGGGCGAGGTAGTGTCGCTGATCCGCCACCATTTCCGCCAAACGGATACATACCGCCCTGATGGGAGGCATCAGGGACCGGGGCGCCTCTCGGGACCAGCTGTCTGCGGCCCGGAGAATCTCCCGGATCCGCTGCTCGGCCTGGGCATCCGGGGAGGGCCGGCGGGACGAATCAGACATGTTAGGGAGAAAAGCTGATTGCTCCCCTAAAGGCAACCGGGGCCGGTGGGCTATATCAGCGACGATGAAGGCTCGACCGGGGCGGCATCAAAGGCCCGGGCAAATCCCTCCACCACAGCCCGGCGGGTCTCACTCCAAAGGGCCGCGTCGGTGCGTCCGAGCTCCATCGCAACGCTTGTCATGACAACGTCTTGAATTCCGCAGGGAACGATCAGATCGAAGTAGGACAGGTCGGTATTGATGTTCAGGGCAAAACCATGGAAGGTCACCCACTGCTTCACGTGGATGCCGATGCTCGCGATCTTCCGGCCTCTGGTCCAGACCCCCGTCAACCCGGGATTCCGGGCCGCGGCAATACCCAGCGCATCGAGCCCTCGGATCAGCGCTTCCTCCAGCGTGCGCAGATACCAGTGCAGGTCTTCCCGGTACTCCCGCAAGTCGAGAATGGGGTACCCGACCAGTTGTCCGGGACCATGGAAGGTGGCATCTCCGCCTCGCTCGACCTCGATACTGCTGAACGCCGCGGCGGCTCAAGTCGGCCGCACTGAGCGGCGGAGGCTCTGGGGACGGGTTCCGCGACCCAGCGTGACCACCGGCTCGTGCTCGACCAGAAGCAGCAGGTCGTCGTGCCAGCTCCCCGGTGATACGCTGGCGGGCCAGGCTTCGCTGCAGCTCCAGCACCTCGGCATAGGGCCTCGATGCCCAGCTCCTGCACGACCAGCCGGCGACTCATGAGCCGACCGCCAAACGCCTGGCCCGATGCGCGAGGAGCGCAGCGGTCAGTACCGGAGATGATTATGAGGCAGAGCAAGCCGATGCGGCCGAGCAGCTGATGGACGGGGATGCAGACCAGCATGAGCAGGACGGTGGCGAAGGAGCAAACGATCGATAGGGCCCCCCGGCGGTAAGCCGATCCGACCGGCGCCAGCAAGCGCCAGGCGGAGAACGCGGCTGCGAGAATCCCGGCGAGCGTTCCGACCACCAGCAGGTAGAACGAGGCATTCAGCGTGGGGAGCCTGACTGCCGGAACGAAGCGAGTCCACGCCCAGAACGATCCCGCTGATGATGGCCAGGCCAGTCAACGCGCCGGCCCCAACGCCGCTCACGACGAAAGCAAAAGGACCGCTCACTCGCCCTCGGTTCGTCCGGCCTAGATGTGGAGCACCCGCCCCATCGAATCGAGGGCCGCTTCGGCGATCGCTTCGGACAGGGTGGGGTGCGCGTGGATGGCCAGATCCACTTCCTCGACGGTGTATTCGTTCTGCCGGGCCACGGCCAGTTCGTGGATGATCTCGGAAGCGTGGCTGCCGACGATGTGAGCTCCCAGGATTTCGCCGTACTTCCGGTCCCGGATGATCTTCACGAACCCTTCGGTCTCATTCGCGGTGCGGGCTCGGCCATTGGCGCTGAAGGGAAAGCGTCCGACCTGGTAGTCCAGCTTGCGCTCTTTGGCTTGATCTTCGGTCAGCCCGATGCTGGCCACCTCCGGGTGGCAGTAGGTGACGCTGGGCACGTTGTCGTACATGATCGGCTGCGGGTGATGGCCGGCCACCAGCTCGGCCACCACGATACCCTCGCGGCTGCCCTTGTGGGCCAGCATCGGCGGACCGGCCACGTCGCCGATGGCGTAGATGCCCGCCGCGCTGGTCTCCAGCGTCGCCGGGTTCACCTTGATGAAGCCGCGGTCGGTGAGCTGCACGCCCGCCTCCTTCAGCCCCAGATTCTCCGTATTCACCGCCCGGCCCGCGGCCATCAGCACCTTCTCGGCCTGGATGGACTCGCTTTTCCCGTTGCTCTCCAGCTCGAGCGACACCTTGTCCTTGCCGACAGTGGCCTTCTTGACCTTGACGCCCGCCCGCACCTCGATTCCACGCTTCTTGTAGCTCTTGGTCAGGGCGTCGGAGGCTTCGACGTCTTCCAGGGGAAGGATCCGCGGAAGCACCTCGATCAAGGTGACCTTGGTGCCGAACGCGTGGAAGATGTCGGCGAACTCGCAGCCGACCGCACCGGCCCCCACGATGGCCATGCTGGCAGGCGTCTTCTCCAGGAAGAGCGCTTCATCCGAGCTGATCACTGAGTTCTTGTCGATCTCGAGGCCGATTTGAGGTATGCCCTTGACTCGGGATCCGGTGGCGATGACCAGCGCTTTCTTGGCCTGATACTCGTCCTTGCCCACCTTGACTGTGCGATTGGGCCCGAGCACGCCGCTGCCCTTGATCACGGCAACCTTGTGCTTCTTCATGAGAAACTCGACGCCCTTGGAGTTCTGCTCCGAGACCCGGCGGGAACGACGCATGGCGACACCGTAGTCGGTCTTAACGGTCCCGACCTCGACACCCAGTTCCTTGGCATCGTGACTCACGAGGTTGGCGACATACGCGCTGTGCAGCAGCGCCTTGGTGGGGATGCAGCCGATGTTGACGCATACCCCTCCGAGCTTGTCTCGCTCGATGACGGCCGTAGCAAGGCCGAGCTGGGCCGCCCGGATGGCGCAGACATAGCCTGCCGGTCCTCCGCCAACGATGATCACGTCGTACGTATTTGCCACGGACTCCCTCTTCGGTTAGAAAAAGCGTGAACGGTGAACGGTGAACAGTAAACGGGCTGTCCAGATCGCAGGCCCCGTTCACTGTTGACCGTTTACTGTTCACGCTTTTACCACACCAGCGCCAGCGGATTTTCCAGCATCCCCTTCAAGGTCTGGAGAAACTGCGCACCCGTGGCCCCGTCGATCACCCGGTGGTCGCACGACATGGTGATGCGCATGCGCCGGCGCAGGACCACCTGCTCCTGTTCGGCTACCGGCTTCCGCACGATCCGACCCACCGCCAGAATTCCCGCTTCCGGCGGATTGATTACCGCGGTGAACTCGTCGATGTCCAGCATGCCCAGATTGGAGACGGAGAAGGTGCCACCGGTGTACTCCTCAGGTTTGAGCCGCCGCTCGCGTGCCCGGCCGGCCAAGTCCCTCGTTTCCGCGGCAATCTCCCGCAACCCCTTTTGATCGGCATGCCGGATCACCGGCGTGATGAGCCCCTCCTCGATCGCGACAGCCATGCTGACGTGGACTTCGTTCCAGTAGCGGATATGGTCCTCCTGCCACCAGGCATTGCACGCCGGGTGCTGGCGGAGAGCCATGGCCACCGCCTTGATGATGATGTCGTTGAACGAGACCTTGACCTGCTGTCCCGCTTCACCGCCGCCGCGCTGCCCGGCCGCCAGCGCTTCCCTCGAGTCCCAGAGCCGTTCCATGTCTACTTCGCTGGTGAGATAGAACGTGGGAATGGGCCCGATGGATTGGGCCAGACGCCGGGCGATGGTCTTTCGGATCTGAGTGAGGGGAACATCTGTATAGGGTGTGAGCGGGGCGGCGGGGCGGCGGGGCAGGGATGCGGGGGCCACTGCGCCGGAGGTGGCCTCGGGCATACTGGCTAGATCTCGTGCAATGATCCGTCCTTCCGGACCGGAGCCGGCCAGCGCAGTAAGATCGACCCCACGCTCAGCGGCCATTCGCTTGGCCAGAGGCGATGCCTTGACCCGACCTCCCGCTGCTGCCGGGGAACCGGCGGTGCGTGCAGCAGGAGACGGTTGGGCCACCGCCCCGGACGTCTCGGTCGCGGCCCGAGCTGGGGGGGCCGGCGGCATGGATGTGGGCTGATCCCGAGCTGGGGCAGGCTGGGTCGCCTGTGATCGGGCCGGTTGAGACTGCGTTTTGCCGGCGCGCTGTCCATCTGCCCCGCCGTCCCGCTGCCCCGCGGCCCCGCCGTCTCGCTTCCCACCATCCCCGCCTCCCTGCTTCCCCACTTCCCCCCCGTCCTCTCCCGGCTCCCCAATCACCGCCACGGGCTCCGACACCGGAACCGTGGCTCCGGCCTCGACGATGTGCTTGAGCAGCGTCCCGCCGGCGCGGGCCACCAACTCCATCACCGCCTTGTCAGTCTCGACCTCAGCCAGGACATCGCCGACGGTAACCGGCTCGCCCTCCTGCTTTTTCCATTCGACCAGACGCCCCTCTTCCATGGTGGGAGAGAGGGCCTCCATGACGACCTTTGTGGCCATTGATCACTCCCTATACAACACCTGATTGACCGCGGCCACGACTTTGGCCGGATCCGCCTTGGCCGCCTTCTCCAATTGCTTGTTATACGGCATGGGGACGTCGGCGCCGGTTACCCGGAGAATGGGCGCGTCGAGCTCGTCAAAGGCCTCGCGTTGAATCGTGTCAACCACCTGAGCCCCGACGCCGGCGAAGGGCCAGCCTTCTTCTACCACGACGCAGCGGTGAGTCTTGGCCACCGAGTTCAAAATCGATTCGCCGTCCAAGGGTCTGATGGTGCGCAGGTCGATTACCTCGGCGTTGATGCCATCTGCCGCGAGCTGGTCGGCTGCCTTCAGAGCGACACTCACCGTCTTGGAGTGGCAGATGAGGGTGACGTCGGCCCCTTCACGCTTGACGTCCGCCTGGCCGATGGGCACGATGTGCTCTCCCTCGGGCACTTCGCCCTTGGTGTTGTACAGCATCTCGCCCTCGATGAACACGATGGGATCATCATCCCGAATGGCGCTTTTGAGCAGGCCCTTTGCATCTGCCGGCGTCGCGGGCATCACCACTTTGAGCCCCGGCACGTGGGAATACCAGCTCTCGAATGCCTGGGAGTGCTGGGCGGCCAGCTGCAGCGCCGATCCACCAGGGCCACGGAACACGGCAGGCACTCCCACCTGACCGTTGGACATGTAGCGCATCTTGGCGGCGGAGTTGACCAGCTGATCCACCGCGAGGAGCGCGAAGTTCCAGGTCATGAACTCGATGACCGGCCGGAGCCCCACCATGGCAGCGCCAACCCCGACTCCGGCGAACCCCAGCTCGGTGATCGGGGTGTCGACCACGCGGTTAGGTCCGAATTCGTCGAGCAGCCCACGGCTGACCTTGTAGGCACCCTGATAGACCCCGACCTCCTCGCCCATGAGGAAGACCGAGTCATCCCGCTGCATCTCCTCCCGGAGAGCCTGATTCAGCGCGTCGCGATAGGTGATGATGGCCATGATAGGTGAACGGTGAACGGTGAACAGTGAATGGGAGCTGCTGCCCCTTCACCGTTTACCGTTTACCGTTTACGCTGTTCTCCCCCGCGTAGACATCGGTATACAACTCATTCGGGTCGGGATCTGGTGCCTGATCGGCAAACTGATAGGCGTCGTCCACCTCTTCCAGCACCTCCTTGTCCATGGCCCGCACCGCAGGCTCGTCCATGAGACCGTCCTCTATCAGCCGGTGGGACCAGACCGTGATGGGATCGCGCTTGCGCTGATCCTCGACTTCTTCTCGGGTGCGATAGTGGCCGTGAATCGGGTCCGACATGGAGTGGCCCATGAATCGGTAGGTGCGAACCTCGAGCAGGGTGGGGTGCTTATCAGTCCTGGCGCGCTGAACCGCGCGTTCCATGGCTGCGTTCATGGTGAGCACATCCTGCCCGTCCACCACCTCGTTGGCCATGTCATAGGAGCAGGCCCGCTCGGAGATGTCATACAGGGCGCTGGCCCGCTCGAGAGCCGTACCCATGCCATAGCGATTGTTCTCGCAGAGGTAGATCGCGGGGAGCTTCCACAGCGCGGCCATGTTGAGCGCTTCGTGGAAGGCACCGTTGTTGACCGCCGCCTCGCCGAAGTAGCAGACCGCCACCTGAGAGGTGTTGCGGTATTTGGCGGCGAACGCCATCCCGGTGGTGAGCGGTATGTGGCCTCCCACGATCCCGTGCCCACCCAGAAAGCCGAGCGAGGCATCGAACAGGTGCATCGAGCCGCCCTTGCCGCCGGAGCACCCGTCGGCCTTGCCGAACAGCTCAGCCATCACTGCACGGGCCGATATCCCTCGTGCCAGCGCGTGCCCGTGCTCGCGATAGGAGCAGGTGATGTAGTCGTCCGGGCCCAAAGCGGCCAGACTGCCGACCGCAACAGCTTCCTGTCCAATGTAGAGATGACAGAAGCCCCCGATCTTGCCGAGGCTGTAGGCTTCACCCGCCTTCTCCTCGAACCGGCGAATCAGCATCATCTCGCGGAGCCACCGGCGGTACTCGTCCGCTCGAGCGGGATCGAGTCCCTTGGACCTGGCCTTGGGCCGGGCTGCGGTAGACTCAGCCACTATCGACCCCGCTCACAACGGAGAGATCCTTCGTCGCGGCTCGTGCCTGTTCCCACGCATGATAGGAGGAGCGGGTGAGCGGACTGGATTGCACGTGAGTAAAGCCGAGGTTGAGGCCGATGTCTCTCAGCTCGTCGAATTCCGCTGGAGTGTAGTACCGCGCGACAGGCATGTGACTTCCAGACGGCCGAAGATATTGTCCCAGCGTCAGGATGTTGACGTCGCTGCGACGGAGGTCCCGCATGCAGACGACCACCTCGTCCCACTCCTCACCCATTCCCAGGATGATGCCCGATTTGGTGAGGCCGTCGGGCCGCATCCGCCTCGCTCGGGCCAGCAGGTCCAGCGCCCGGGGGTAGCGGCCTCCGGGTCGGGCCAGTCGATAAAGCCGCTCGGCGGTTTCCAGATTGTGATTCAGAATATCGGGCCGAGCCTCCATCACGATCGAAAGCGCGCGTTCGGAGCCTTTGAAATCAGGGATCAATACCTCGACTGTGGTATCAGGTAGCCGCCGTCGGATTTCGGTGATACAGCCGGCAAAGGCCTCCGCTCCGCCGTTGGGCAGATCGTCGCGGTCCACCGACGTGATCACCACATGCTGGAGCTCCATTCGGGCGACGGCTTCAGCCAACCGAACCGGTTCCAGCGGATCGAAGGCCTTTGGAGTTCCATGGGCAACGGCGCAGTAGGTGCAGTTCCGGGTGCACACGTCTCCCAGGATCATGAAGGTGGCTGCCTTGTGCTCCCAGCATTCGCCCACGTTGGGGCAACGGGCTTCCTCGCACACCGTGTGAAGCTCCAGCTCACGCATGAGACTCTTGATGTGCGCGTAGTTCGGCCCCCCTGGCGCCTTGACCTTGAGCCAGCTCGGCTTGCGCACCGGATTGACCGACGCGGAGCCGAGTGTGCCTGACGGGGAAGGGAATCGAGTCAGTTGGACCAGAGGAACCGCCACGTCATCTCCTTAGGTGCCGAGATCGCATCAAAGGAAGCTAGTCGAGAGTCGTGGCTCCGAGCTAGCCATGGCAGGCCTTCAAAAGCTTCTGCGCGTCTTCCTTAACATCTGCTGCGGCTTTCTCTTCCACCTCGGTGGGTCCCCGCTGAGTGGTGTACTCCGCAATGGTATGGCTTATCACGTCGATGCTGGTCTGGCCTCCGGCGTTGGCTCCGACCTCGATTTCCATGCGGTGTATCAGCCGTCGGAACTGCACGTCAGACCGACGGGCTTCGAGGTCGTACTTCTGGGCGGTAATCCGGTGCTCCGCCACATCGATCGAGCGCTGCTTGTAGTCTAGAGTGGGCAGCTGGCGCTTCACGCAGTCGAACGCCGCATCCGGACCGGCGGAGGTCTGGACGCTGTCAGGCGCTGCGTAGTGCTGGCTACAGGCAGGCAAAAGCAGGAGGGTCCCGACCCACCAGCGGTACCGCATGCAGTGCTCCGATCGGCAAAGGTTGGACGTAATGTAACGCGGCTCGAGATCGAACAAAAAAACGGCCTCCGCTGAGGGAGGCCGTTCTCTGACGCACCCGCGATGGAGCTAGAAGAACAACATCAGGCCGATCGCTGGGGCAAAGGTCTTGTTCTCGTCGGCCCCGCTCTCGTGTTCCTTGGTCCAGGCGTAGTTACCCTCTCCGACCACCTTGAGGGACTTGGTAGCCTGGTAATAGAGGCCACCCGAGATCAGGGTGTTCTCCGTCTTGAAGGCGATAGGCTCGCCGTCGGTTGACTTGAGGAAGCTCGAACCGTAGCTGGCGGCAACCGTGAGCTTGCTGTCCGACGGCGTAAAGGTGAGCTGGCCGATGAAGCCGTAGGAGTCTCTGAGCTCGCCGTCGCTCCCCACGCCGATGCCCTGGACCGGGCCGCAGCCGGCAACCGCATCGCAGCCACCCACGCCGTTGAACTGCAGGGTGGTACCGATGCCCTTGCCGAAGTAGCCGGAGCCCGTGAGGGAGAACCTGGTCTTGCCAAAGCGGAACCCACCGCCGGCGCCTACCGCGGTCTTGGTCTCGTCAGCCACAGCATTCTTGGCATTCTGGGCGGTCCCGTTGAGCCACAGCAGGAGGTCGCCGGGTTTCAGGGTTAGCTCCGCTTCCAGCCGAGGAACCTCGGTCTGGCCGTAGGCGGTCCCGGCATCGCTATTGAGTGCCGAGGGCTGGAACAAACCGATCGACAGCTGTGTGCTTCTGCCGGCCGGAGTCGAGTAGGTCATCTGAGCCACGAAATTCGGATAGATATACCCGAAGCCGATGCGGCCCAGCGTGGTGCCGCCACCATTGATGCCGCCGGTGGCCCCGACGCCGAACAGGGTCTGGTCGGTCAGGATGTTCTGCCGGTTGAACAGACCGATTTCACGGCCGGCCAGAATCTGGCCCCAGGTTCCGCCGACAGTCAGGTACACCTGACGCATATCGATCTGGGCGCCGAAGCAGTCATGGGCCTGGCCACCGCACTGAATCTGCGGGGCAAACCCGAAGTGCACGCCGAGGTCGGTGTTCCCTTCCTTGCCCTTCGCATCGAACACGGCAAAGGCAGGCAGGAGGCCGGTTCTCACGTTGAAGCCCTTGCCGCCGATACCGATCAGTCCACCCGGGGCTCCCAGCGTGCCGCCATCGTCGCTGGTGGACTCGTAAATCGCAAACGCGTTCACGTTGCCGGAAAACGTGAAGGACCAGCCGTTGCTCATTTGCATCGTCAGCTGTGCCTCGGCGACGCTCGCCGCTCCCACCGCCAGACCCAAACACAACAGTGCGACTCGCTTCATAGGTGCGTCTCCCTCATAGTAAGGATGACCCGCCAACGACCGCCTAACCCGGAAACCAACCGTCGTTCCAGCAACATCCATTCAAGGCACTGAATCCGATAAATGACGACCGAACGTTGCATTCACCTCCAGGAAAGCGTACCACGTGGGCAGGGGGAGGTGGTTTTTCCACCAGTAGTAATCATTTACCCGACTCTCGTACACATGGGCGCCGAAGGGAAAACGCAGGCCTCCACTTCGGCGTAACGCGTCGAGCTCGGTTCGGACCGCTGCTGTGTCCCGAGCCCCTTGAGCGGCCTGGCCCAACGCCGCTCCTGCCAGGAATCCCTCGATGTAGGCCAGCCGCGTCTTCGGCTCCATCTTTCGCCAGTCGTTGCCGTTGACGTTGAGCCACTCAGGCCCCGGATCCAGCGGGAGCCGGCTGCTGGCTGCGAAGGATCCCGCAATCAAGACCATCCATCCCCATTGGCCGACGGTCATCGTCTCAAAAAACGGTCGGCAGGAGGCCTCACGAGGAGGCCTCGCTGCCGGCGCGAGTGGCTCACTGATTCTTGTTCGTGCCGCTGGACGCGGGCGCTCCGGAAACGGGAGACTTACCCGGGAGCCCGAAGACGAACACCGCGTCGCCCAATGGATAGCTGATCTGGAAGTTTCCGCCGCACGCGACCCCAATGAACTGCTCACCCTTGTGCATGAACGTCATCGGAGCCGAGTTGCATCCCGCGCCGGCATTGAACTGCCAGAGGAGCTTCCCGCTTTTGGAGTCGTAAGCGTTGAAGTTACCGTTGCCTTCGCCGGTGAAGGTGAGCCCGCCGGCGGTGGCCAGGGACCCGCCCATCATCGGCTGGGGAACCTTGTTCTGCCAGGCGATCTTGCCGGTCTTGAGGTTGACCGCGGAGAAGAGGCCATACTGCTCCTCACCCGGAATGGCCACGAAAGCGGAGCCCAGCCAGAGCTTGCCCTTCTCCAGCGGGGCGTTGTGCGTGATGTAGTTCATCGGCTGGTGTAGGCCCGCCACGAAGCCATAGCCAGTATTCGGATCAACCGACATGGGGGACCATTCCGAGCCACCATTGGCGCCGGGCAGCATCCGAGTCCCTTTGTCCGTCGGCAGGGCGAACATGTTCTCTTGCGGAGTAAAGTTTTCGGTCTTGCGGACCAGCTCCCCTGTGGCCGCGTCGAGGACGTAGACCCAGGCGGTCTTGCCGGCGTGCACCACGACCTTTTTTCCACCCAGGGTGGTGACGAGCGGCGGCGAAGTAGCATCCAGGTCCCAGACATCGTGGGGAACTGTCTGGTAGTACCACTTGGTCTTGCCGCTGGTGGCGTCAATTGCCACGATCGCGTCGGTGTAGAGGTTGTCGCCGGGCCGCACGCTGCCGTCGAGGTCGGGTGAGGGGTTGCCAACTGAGACGAAGATCAGGTTCAGGTCCTTGTCATAGGCCGGCGTGGTCCAGACGCCGCCACCGCCAACTTTCCAGGCGTCGGCATACCTCCCACTGTCTGCCTTCTCCTTTGCGACGTCCCGATGCAGATCGCTGTCCTCGGCCTTGGGGGCCCAGGTGCCCCACCAACCGTTAGGCGCCTTCTCATCGAACGTCGG
This sequence comes from uncultured Gemmatimonadales bacterium, assembly GCA_963842945.1. Taxonomy (GTDB): domain Bacteria; phylum Gemmatimonadota; class Gemmatimonadetes; order Gemmatimonadales; family GWC2-71-9; genus CAVVWJ01. The sequence continues at coordinate 311,669 of CAWJIM010000023.1, read as the reverse complement.
GTCACCTTTGGGAGCTGGAATCGAGTACCAGCGCCAGACCTGATCGCCGGTCATGGCGTTGTAGGCGGTGACATGGCCGCGAATACCATATTCGCCTCCCGACACGCCCACAATCACATTGTCGCCGATGATGAGCGGCGCATGGGTGATGCTGTATCCCGCTGCCGGATCGGCCACTTCCTTGTCCCAGAGGACCTTGCCGTCCTTGGCGTTGAGCGCCACCAGGTGGGCGTCCAGGGTGCCCATGTAGAGGTGGGCGCCCCCATGAATTCCGAAGCCGCGATTATTCGGGCCGCAGCAGTAAATCGTGGTGCCCAGCTTGTGCTCGTAGCGCCAGAGCTCCTTCCGGGTGGTGAGATCATACGCCATCGCCGTGTTATACGGAGTCGTTACATACATGACACCGTTGGTGACGATGGGCGTGTTCTCGAACGACCCGAGCTTGGCGATACCGGTCTGAAAGACCATCCGGGGAACCAGTCGCGACACATTGGCGGTGGTGATGGCTTTCAGTTTCGAGTACCGCTGATTCCAATCGTTGCCCCCATACGTGGTCCAGTCTCCGGTGCCTTGCGCGGCAACCGGCGCCGCCATGGCCAGGAGCACGGGGGTCATCCACCAACCGGATCTGGTCCTCATGGGCACACTCTCCTCGGGGGCAGGGTCAAAGACGTGGCCCACCGCCAAGCGGCAGGCCGAGGCCCACATCATGTCCGATGGGCCTGGCTCGGTAGTAATGGGAAGTCTCTATTGCGTTGATCATGACTGCGGCGCCAAGGCCGCGAAGGGGGAGGTGCCCAACGCCGGGGCGCCGATTAGTTCAGTGGCTGTAAGTATTTACCGGGTTACAATCTGACGAGGTCGGTTCTGGCGTCAAGTCCTAAATTGGCCGCCGGAGGGGCTTTTGGTGTGGAATAATCATGCAACCTAATGAGATGCAAAAGGTTGCACTAGCGAAACAGGACGGACGCTTTCTTGATCGTTTGCCATACTCCCCAGATGAGTGGCACCGATACCAGAAGCCAGGCGACCAGCACCACCGCCACACCCCCCGCTCGGACCCGGGTTCATTGTTGTTGACTGGGCTCATTCAATCGCTCCTGCTCAATGAAGACTGAAGGTCGTCCGGCATAGTTTATTCAGTGCGATCTATATCTATGCAACGCTAGCGTGACGACCTGGCCGAGGCGATCGCTGGGTCGGTCAGCTGACCTCCGCCATGTAGTAGCGATCAGGAACCGGCCGTACCGCCAGATTGCAAAGGAAGCCGACCACAAGGAGGGCCGCCATCAGATACATCGTGATGTTGTAAGCCTGCGCGGCCGGGGTGCCGTGCTCGATCTGATACTCCCGGATGTAGTTGACCAGAACCGGACCAGCCACGCCGGCGGCCGACCATGCGGTGAGCAGCCGGCCGTGAATGGCGCCGACGTATTGAGTGCCGAAGATGTCCGACAGGTAAGCCGGAATAGTGGCGAATCCCCCTCCGTACATCGTCAGGATCAACACCGCGGCTGAAACGAAGAGCACCACGCTGCCGATCCGTCCCGCGTACGGAAGAATGACATAGAGAATCGGCCCGAGGGAAAGGAACACGGCGTAGGTGGCCTTCCGGCCGATGCGGTCGGATAACGAGGACCAGCCAAACCTCCCCGCCATGTTGAACAAGCTGAGCAATCCCACGAACCCGGCGGCGGCGTCCGCTCTTACCCGGCCCTTGAACATCTCCTGGATCATGGGGGAGGCCTGCTCGAGGATGCCGATCCCCGCGGTCACGTTCAGGAACAGGACCGCCCACAGCAGGTAGAACGAAACCGTCTTGATGGCGTCGTCCACGTGGACTTGACGGTGGGTGATGAGTCCCCGGGCATTCGGAGCCGGCGGCAGCCAGCCCGCCGGTCGCCAGCCGGGTGCCGGAACTCGGAACAGGAATGCACCCGAGAGCATCGCGACGAGATAAATGGTACCCAGAGTGACGAACGTCTCTGCTACACCAACTGATGTGGCAGACTTGTACCGGTCCAGCAGCAGCTGGGAAAGCGGACTCGCGATCAGCGCCCCCCCGCCGAACCCCATGATCGCCATACCGGTGGCCATCCCCCGCCGGTCGGGAAACCATTTGATCAAGGTAGAGACGGGAGTGATGTAACCGAGACCCAGCCCGCACCCGCCGAGAACCCCATAGCCCAGATATATCAGCCAAATGTTATGCAGCGACACGCCGAGGGCGGAGATGAAGAAGCCCAGGCCCCAGCAGCAGGCGGCAACAACCCCGCTCTTGCGGGGGCCGGCATGGTCCAACCAGCGGCCGAACACCGCAGCCGAGAGTCCCAGAAACACGATCGCGATGGTGAAGATCCAGGCCAGTTGGGTCTGCTTCCAGTCGCCGGGAACGGATTGGCTTATACCGATGACCTTGGTCAACGGAAGCTTGAAGACACTGAAGGCGTAAGCCTGACCAATGCTGAGATGGATCGCCAGCGCCGCGGGTGGAACCAACCAGCGATTGAAGTTCGGCCCGGCAATGATGCGCTCCTTGGACAGCAGACCCGCCATGAGGGAGTCTCCCGAGATTAGGTTACTGCTGGCGCGAGCGGGATTTAATCATCTGGGTTCGGCAGCAAGCTACAGGTGACGTTATTTCATTGCCAGATCATGCGAGGAAATCCATGGAGCGAGCCGTCCGACTGTCCATTCTGACCGCCACCGTGGCGGCCGGGATCGCCTGCTCCGGGAGGTCCCAGAACGCTTCGTCTGCGCCCACGCCATCGGCTCCTGCGGTCTCTCCTCCGGCCGCGGATTCTTCGCCGGCCGCGGATTCTTCGCCGGCCGCGACGGATACCGGCTGGATTAAATCGGATAGTGCAGAGCGAACCGTCACGCTCTCCCTGGTGGTCACCAAACCGACTGCCAGTCCCTCGGCTCTGATCAACGGGCTCCGCTCAGGCCAGGCCCAGATCGTGGTTCCCCTTAAGTGGACCGTCAAGTGGAACTGGCGAAACGATGATCCGGGGGCGGTGCACAGTTTGGTGGTCATGACCCAACGAGAGAAGGTCCCGCTCGAGGGAGGCCGGGCATCCTTCAGCAACGCGATGAGCCGCTCGGTCACGGAGGGTCTGACGACCGGTCAAACGGACCAGACCACGTTCGAGGCTGAAGAGGCGGGTTGGTACTGGTTGATGTGTGGCGTTCCCAATCACGCCCTCAACGGCGAGTGGGTGGAGCTGCGGGTGAGTCCTGATGCTCACAGCGGAAGCGTGCACCTCAAAGAACGGTAGCCTTCGTCATTCGGCGGACTCCACGCCTCCGAACCGCTCCGGGCCCAAGTCCCGCAACTCGAGACCTGCCGGCTCGCCGCAGATCAGCCGGGCCATTACCACCCCGGTGAGCCCGGCCAGAAGGATCCCATTTCTCCCGTGACCGCAGGCATACCAGAGACCCCTCAGTCTGGGCTCAGCTCCCAGGACCGGCATGCCATCCGGCGTCACCGGGCGGAGGCCGGCCCAGGTTCGCTGCACCTTCGACCGGACCAGCCCCGGACACAGTGCCAGCGTATTCGAGAAGATCTGCGCCAGGCCGGCCGAGGTGACTTCCGGATCGAAGCCGACGTACTCCATGGTGGAGCCCAGGATCGCCTCGCCTCCCCGAGCCAACAAATAGGAATCCTTGTGATAGACGATGGCCCGCGCCATCCTCGGCGGCCACTGTAGCGATGCCATTTGACCTCTGACCGGCTGCACCGGGATGGCGCGCGGCAGTCCGTGGATCTGCCCGGACCAGGCGCCGGCGGCAATCACAATCTGGGAAGCGCCATAGTGCGTCCGCTCGCCGATGACGCCGGAGACGCGGTCTCCGCCGGTTTCAATTCCGACGATGCGATCGCGAATCAGGGTGGCCCCGCGGCGCCGGGCATCCTCCAACAAAGCCTCTACCAATCGCTCCGGGTCGAGCGCGCCGTCCTGGGGAGCCCACAAGGCGCCGATGGCCGGTCCCAGCCAAGGCCACCGGTGTCGCAGCTCGCCGGGGTCCAGCCACTCGCAGGGAAGTCCCTGACCTCGCTGCCAATCCACCTTCAGCCGCAAAGCCTCGGCGTCGGACGGATCGAGGGCTACCCGGGCGATGCCCTCGCGCCAGAGTCCCAGGTCTACGCCGGTGTTCTCCAGTAGGTCGGCCGCCAGACCGTCGTAGTGATCGCGGGCGCGCAGCGCGAGACGCAGCAAGGGGTCGCTGCCATCGGCCTCGATCTGGGGTGCCAGCATGCCGGCTGCCGCCCTCCATGCCTGGCCTATAGCCGTGCCGGGCTCGATGATCAGGACCTCGCGCCCCCTGATCGCCAGCTCCCTGGCGCACGCAGCACCCACGGCGCCGCCGCCGACGATGACGATGTCGTGGGTAGACTCCACGAGGACCTATGAAACTATTTGAAACGTGGAGGCGTACTGCGCCGTGTCTCGTCCAGATGAGGAAACTGTGATGATCCGGAACCTGCTGGGATTCGCGATCTTTGCCGTAGTGGCGATGTTTGTGCTCAAGCTCGTCTTCGGCCTATTCGGGCTGGTGTTGGGCTTACTCGGGGCTGTGCTGTGGTTCGCCTTCCTGGGATTCATCATATATCAGATCCTGAGGCTTTTTGCCCCCGAAACCGCCGCACGAGTTCGAGAGATGATCGCCGGGGCTCAGGGGTGATCTTATCGTCACGTTTCACCGAGTTTTTCCAGCACTCCCCAGACCAGTAAGGGGAGAAGGATTTCGTGATGACCGGTTAGGAGGTACCCTGCGCCGCCTGCCTGGGTCGGCCGCTGAACCACGTTCACGCGGGGGCGATAATGCCGCTGCATGTCGAAGTCGGCGGCCGTAAAGTGCGTCGGGCGCCCGCCTCCAAGATTTCTGGCGACTGTGAGCGCCTTGAGAAACACCTCCGGCAGTACCACGGCGCTGCCCCAGTTCATGGCGACGCCACCCTGATCCAGCTCCGGTAGTGATCCTGCAAGCCGGCGAAAATCCCGCTGGGCGGTTTCGCCCAGCGCCGCTCCGTCAGCAGCGGGATGCTGATGAATGATTTCGGCTCCGATTGTCGGATGTACGGTCACCGGAACGCCGACGCGGTGGGATCGGAGCAAGATGGAGACATCACCTCCGGGAAGGCGCGTCCGCTCCGATAATGCTCGGGCCAGGCCTTCGCCCATGCCTTGGCCCGCCCCAGCCGCCGCTGTGATTGCGGCATTCATCTCAGCCCCGGTTTCCTCGGCCATGCCGAAGCTACCGTCCTTCAATCCGCTCTCCACGTCTTCGCTGGTCCCGCCATAGGCGGCGAGCTCGAAGTCGTGGATGGCAGCGGCCCCGTTCAGCGCCACGTGAGTGACGATCCCCCGCTCCAGCCAGGCATTTACCAGCGGCCCCAGACCTACCTTGATGACGTGTCCACCGATCAGGAGAACAACGCCGCGACTGATGCGTTTGGCGTGGAGCACCGCGTCGATGACGAGCCGGAGGTCTCGGGCGGCGAGAACGTCGGGAAGGCTGGAAAGGAATGCGGAAAACGAACGATCGGATCCTGGGGCGGAGGCGAGAAGATGAGGGTCTACCTTGTTCTGCCGCTCACCCACCGGGACGGTTCGGATGCGGCTAAGATCTGCCTCTCGATAGCGCACGCTCAGCGGCTCATCGCCGAGGCAGCGGCTCCGGGCAGAACCATGTCCTTGAGTCTGAGGGTGATGGTCCCGAAGGGGAATTTCGTTCGGATCTGGACCGGCAGCCGCCGAGTGTCATCCGTGAGCCAGATGCGGGTTTCAGAACGCTTGGAAAAGAGACCCTTGGTGTCGATCACCGGATGCAGGACCAGACATTTGACCTTGCTGCCATCGGGCAGGTCCATGTTTTCACGCTTGAGGACTTCGATGGTGACCGGGTTCTTTTCTTTTCTGAAGTAACGCGCGTAGGTGTATTTCTGACCCACCTCGAGAGGGGTGACGCGCACAAAGTAGAAGAAGGCCGCGTCATCCAGCGGATCCGCCGGCGTTTCCTGCTTTCCCTCCTTGCCATGCTCCCGGTAGAACCCCGAATCGGGGAAGATCTCGTAGCTCCGCTTGGTGGTCTTGTCGTTCTCGAGGAAATCCTGGACAAACCGGCGTGAGGTCAGGTCCGAGGTGCCGATCCAGGACTCGAGCACATCGTCCAGCGAGTAGAACATGGTCTTGCCCTGAAGCCTGAAGCGCAGCCGAAAGCTTTCCACGCCCCTGACCGTGTCGACGGAGGCCACCTCCAGGGTACCCGAGCCGAGAGTAAGCATCCCGAGCTTGGCGCTGTACGAGAGTTTTTCCCCTACCCCAAAGGGGTAGTCCCGAGGCGGAGTGGCAGGGGAAAGTGCCTGAATGGCCAACTGGAAGAGCAGTCCGGTGACGTATCACGAGGGCGCCACCTCCGCCTGCGGACTGGCGTCCCGGTGGGTCAGGCCTCTCTTCGTGGGCCGGCGGATTGAGGTGGCGCAGCGGCTCACGGGCTCTCCAGACGGTCAGCGCAGGCGCCCATGCGCCCGATCGGCTGGACCGCTGCCGCAGGTCATGACGCTCCACGGTAGCAAGGGTCTCGACCCGGCGGGCAAATTTCGCGGTGCGTTCGTAGAGCTCGGCATTGGCTGCCCATCCCTCGGTCTGCAGAACCGGCGAGGCTCCGTTCCGGAAGGCGTTGCGAAGCGTAACCAGCCGGAAAATGGCAAACCCAGACACCACGTCGGAGACCCCCGGAACCGAAACGACCCCCCGCAGCAGCACCGGGGCCAGCCGGCGGACCAGCCGCCGGGTGCGGGAGCGCTCGCCCTGCAGCTTGGCCTGACCGATCACGATGTCGGCCCCGCTCTCGATTCGGCGGACCAGATCGGGGATGAAGTGAGGGCCGTGGGTGAAATCGGCATGCATGAGGATCGCCGCGTCCCGCTTGGGGCGGTCGGTGCGCTGTACTGCCTGCCGCAGAATCTCCTCAACGCTTTCGGCGTACCCCAGGCGACTCTGGTGCCGGATGACCGTAAGTGGAAGGACGCGAGTGTAGCGCTCGAGGACTTCTGCGGTCGAATCGCTGGATCCGTCGTCCAGTACCAGCAGGTGGTACTCGCGAGGGAACCCGGCAAAGACCTGGCGGATTTTCCAGAGGAGAAGCCCGATGGTCGGGGCTTCATTGTAGCTCGGTATACAGATGTAAATCATGCGCCGTCAAGAGAATGAGCGCAGGAACGATACACGGAGAGTACCCGCTCTGCCATGGCGGACACGGTGTACTTTGGCAGCTCCGCGCGCGCTTTCTGCGCAAGGCTTTTCCGTAAGACGGCGTCACTCAGCACCAGCCGCACACTGGCAGCCAACGCCTCTGGGTTCTGCGGTTCCACCAGCATGCCGGAGCCATTGACCAGGAGGTCGGGAACCCCTCCAACTCGAGTGGCCACGACCGGCACGCCTCGGGCCATTGCCGCGAGCACCGAGCTGCCGAAGCCCTCGCTGATGGAGCTGAGCACGAAGACGTCGGCCTCGGCCAGCGCCTGATGGGGATCTTCCAGACCCCCGACCAGATGCATCCGATCCTCCACTCCCAGCTCGCGACTCCGCTGCTGCAGCCGCTCTTTCATCGGACCCTCCCCGACAATGATCCAGTGCAGGTCGGGCAAGTCCTGGACCAGCCGCGAGGCGGCCTGAATCAGGGTTAAGTGGTCCTTCTCGGGGGTCAGTGATCCCAGAGCCACCGCCAACTGTCCTTTCTGGGACACTCTGAGACGTGTGCGAAGGTCTACGGCCGGGGAAGCTGGAGCCGGCGGGATCCAGGGCGGACGGGATCAGGACCAGCTTCGAATCATCCAGCCCATCGCCGATCAGCGCGTCTCTCACGGCTCGAGAGATGACGATGATCCGGCAGGCCCGAGCCCAGAAGCAAACGTCGCCGGAGAGGGAAGGTGACGCGCCGGGTTACCACCAGAGGGCAGCTGGTCAGCCACGCGCCCACGCCGCCCAAGGTGAGAGCATGGGCGTCGTGGGCGTGGAACCAGTGCTGGGCGGTGGAGCTCCGGTCAATAGCGGGGGAAGAACTCTGGGGTCCAGCCCGGCCTTCCAAGTCGCCGGCCGGACGGGGACCCCGGCCCGGCTCAGGCGATGGGACAGCTCACTGGCTGAGCGCTGTGATGACGACCTGGCTCGACCCCCCGGGCCTGCAGCTCGCGAGCGAGCAACCAGACCTGTCGTTGTCCACCGCGCCACTCCCGTCCCGAGGCGACGTGGACGATCCGCACTCACGTCCTGGGAGTGCGTCGCCCGCAAGCGCCGGCGCATCGCGCACGGCATGGGCTGCGCCGCTCTCGCGCACCACGTCCGCCAGCAAGGTTCGGAGCTCGGCCAGACTGAAAGGCTTATGCAGGTAGGGACGGTCGAGGGTCTCGAGGAAGGCCAGGGTGTCGCCCCGGACGGTGTCGCCGGTGCTGAAGACGAGACGCGCCGCCATCCGCGGGTTCCGGCGAGCCAGCTCCTCGTAGAACTCCCGGCCCCCGAAGCGGGGCATCCGGAGATCCGAGATGATCAGATCGAACTGCTCGCGGGTCGCCCGGGCCAGTGCCTCTTCTCCGTCGCCGGCGACGACGGGTATGTGCCCCCACGCCTCGAGGTCGCCCGCATGTAGTGGAGGATGTGCGGCTCATCGTCTACCACCAAGCACCCGCAACCGGCGGCTCGGGCACCCGGGCGCCGACGTCCTCCGGAGGGGCGGCCGATCGGGTGGAGAGCGGGAGCTGCACGGTGAAGGTGGAGCCCTTGCCCTCCTCGGTGGAGAGCATGATGCGGCCGCCGTGCTCCTTCACGATGCCCTGGCTGATCGAGAGTCCCAGGCCGGTGCCTTCGCCCTCGGCCTTGGTGGTGAAGAAGGGCTCGAACACCTGAGTGGCCAGGGCTTCGGACATTCCCGGCCCATCGTCGATGATGTCAACCGCCACCCCGTCGAGCCAACGCCGGGCGCGGACCACGAATGTTCCCGGGCCGCCCGGTGGAGGCGATCGCCTGGGCCGCGTTGTTGATCAGATTCACGAAGACCTGCTGGATCTGGTTGGGATCGATGTCGGGCATGGGAAGATCGGGCTCGACCTCGATCTCGGCCTCGACCCGGTGAGCCATGAGCTGATTGCGGAGCAGCACGAAGGTGCCGTCCAGCAGCGGCTTCAGCGCGGTGGGCCGGCGCTGGTGTTCCTGCTTCCGGGCAAAGCCCAGCAGATTTCTGACGATACTGGATGCGCGTTCCGCCTCCTCCCGTACGACGGTGAGCGGCTCCCGGATGTTGGGCGGCACGTTGGGGACCTCGGTCAGGAAGTCGGCGAAGCCGAGCACCGAGGCCAGCGGGTTGTTCAGGTCGTGGGCGATACCGGCGATCAGCTGCCCGATGGCCGACATTTTCTCCGATTGGATCAGCTGGTCTTGCAAGCGGCGTCGCTCGGTTTGATCGTCGAACAGGAGGACGACCGCGGACCGGTCGGTGCTGCTAATCGGCACCGCTGTAACAGCATAGGTCCGCTCGCCGGTGCGCAGTTCCACCTCCCGGCCCGCTCCTTGCTGATCCAATGCCCGCTGGAGCTCCAGCGACCACTCCGGGGGAATAAAGGCCTGCCAGGGCCGGCCGATCAGGCTGGCGGGCGGTGCGTTCACCAGATCGGCAAAGGCTCGGTTGGCGCGGCGGATGGCCCCGCTGCGGTCCACGATGCAGAGGGCGGGGGAGATGGCATCCACCACTTCCTGCCAGGTTCGCCGGCCATCATCATGAAGATCGATCAGCCGGGCACTCTCCAGGGCGATGCTGGCCTGCGATACCAATCCTTCGAGCAGGACCAGGTCGGCAGGGGCATAGCGACCTGCCTCACCGCGCACCGCAATGGCTCCGGTTACTCTATTCTTTGGCGATGAAGGGTGCAACCAACCAGCTCCCAGCCGTCACAGCGGGAGAGGCAAGGCCGGCTTCCCGAAGGAGCGTCTCCAGTCCGTCGTTGATGAGCAGAGGGCCGCGGCGACTGGCCAGCTCCAGCAGGGGCCGTGGATTCGCCCGGCCCGGAGGCCAGCCCAGGACGAAGTCGATGGTCTCCGTCTGCTGAAAGAGGGCCACGGCGATTTCGCTGGGCGTCGAGACTCTCCCGAACGTGGCGGACCAGGAGATCGATGACGGAAGCCCGGCGCAGGGTTCCCGCCACCTCCTGACCGAACGCGGTGAGCCGGCGGACGAGCTCCAGACCAGTGTCAGCGGAGGAAGGCACCTCTGTCTGAGGCGCGAGTTTTGTTGAAGGAGGAGTGCGTCATGATCCGTGCGAATACGCGGGGCCGCCTGACTGCGGCAGACCTGCAGCTGGTGATCCTGCTCTTGAGCCGGGGTTCGGCTCATCGACGGGCCTACCTGGAGCGGCGCCTGACCACCGAAGGTCCAGACGCGCTGCTCGATGCTCCTGATCTTCTCGAGCGGCTGTTAACCGTCCGCTCGATGCTGCTGCCGTCCGAAGCGTTGTTCTTTTACGTGGTCATCCGCCATGCGTTGCTCGGTTCCGGTCTCGAAGACCGGGATCTGGCCGACTATCTGTCGGCGCTCCTGCTCGAGTTTGGCCAGCGCGACCGGGCCTGGCGCGTCGATTGGAACGACGACCAGCGCCACCGCTACCTGATAGACATTCTGGCCGACCTTGAGGCGACCGTGGGAGATCGTCGCTTCAAGGTGATGGTACACCTGGGCAACTACGCGCTCTGGCTGACCGGCCTCTTTCCCGATTATATCGCCGCCCGGCGCCTGCGCAAAGCTGGCCCGGATGTCAGCTACTACGAGACGCTGGGAAGCCGGGGGTTTGGTCTGGCCTCCGACCACGCGTTGGCCCACCAGTACGGACTGGACGAAGTGCTGCGGACCGCGGCCGAACGTTTTCCCGCCTTACGGAGTGCGCTGAACGGCGTGAGTGACCGCGCTCCTCTTCCCGTCCTTCGTCCACTAAACCACTCCGAGTTCCTTCCGCCTCCTGCATCAGTGCGGCAAACAGCCCGTGGTCCGGCGGCCTCGACGTCGGCGTGCATCTCCTCCGGATGCCACTGAACGGCGAGCAGCCAGGGAGTCCCGGCGGGACTCTCCACCGCCTCGATCAGGTCGTCATCGGTCCAGCCACTCGCCACCAGGCCCGGCGCCAGCTCCTTGATACCCTGATGGTGAGATGAGTTCACCTTGACCGCATTGGTCCCCAACGCCTGGGCCGCACGGCTCTTGGGAAGCAGCCGAACGCGATGGCTCCGGGCGTCGCGCGGGCCTTGAGGGCGGTGCTCCACCGGGCCAGCTCGCTCCGATGGGAGATCCTGAAACAGTGTACCACCCAGCGCCACATTGATCAGCTGAATACCGCGGCAGATGCCAAGAATGGGGATCCGGCGCTGCCGGGCCACCGCAAAGAGCGCCAGCTCAAACAGATCGCGCTCCCGGCTGGGCGGATCGAGGTGAGGAGAAGGATCGGCACCGTACCAGGCCGGGTCGATGTCTTCACCACCGGTAAGCAGCAGCCCGTCGATCCCATCGAGCGCTCGAGCCGCCATCGTGGTGCCCATCAGCGGCGACAGCACCAGCGGGACACCCCCGGCGATCAGGACGGCTCGAACGTAGGCGGCGTTGACCCCGGTACGGTCCGCCCCATCCCAGCTCCGCACCACGCCGCTCACCGCCAATCCGCGGCGCCGTCACTGAATCACCGAATCGGGGAAGAACGGGCAGCGGGGATCTTCAATTCTGGCAGGGTCGAGCTGAATGCCGATCAGCGGCACCGTCGTGTTTCCCACCGATACCGTGCCTATCTCGGGTGCACCTTCCACCGGGGTTCCCTCGTAGAGCATGGTACCCAGCGTCTTGCCGCTTCGGTCCAGCACCAACACGCCAAACCCGGGCTTCACATTGGAAGGCAACGCGCCCTCGACTCCAATCACCCACAACGAATCGGAGCGTCCCACGATCGCCGGGTAGGCGGGCCCCGCTACCAGTCGCACCACCAGCCTCTCGGGGAGATGCTTCGGTGGGCTGGCCGAGGGTCTGGTCGGGCAGACTGAACTGGCCCAGCAGCGCCGTGGGGCCGGCCAGTGACGCCAACCCACAGGCAGCCGCCCCGGCGGAGGGTCGGTCGGCAGAGCGGCCGCAAGCAAGGAGAAGAATCAGGGCGGTGGGCCAGGGGCGCAGCATCCTCAGAAGATAACGCAAAATCGGAGTTACTCGGTTTGCCATTCCTGGCGCGGGTTCCAAGTTTCCCGAGTCAAGACGACGCCGGACGGGAAATCGGCCTGAAACTTGGCCCGAACCGAGGGAGCGTGGTCCTGGAGGTAACGCTCGAGGTCGGCAGGAGAGTGGGCTCGATAACTGGTGCGAAACTTTCCTTCGGCGGCCCAGTCGAACCGAATGTGGTAAAAGCAACCGGTCCGAAGGATGACGGGAATATGATGGGTTCTCATGTAGTGCTCGACCGCAGGCGCGAGGGCTGGCTCAACCTGCAGGGTGACTTCATAGAGAATGCCTTGATCAGTCACAAGCTCCGGGGGTTGGGGGTCGCCTCGAAATCCGGAGTCACAATGTACGCTCGGGTCCGCGGCTTCAAAACGTGTAAGTTCCACCACATCTCGCGGGCTGGTGGAGTGTTCGATGAAAGTATCTGTCCGCTTCCGCGATCGCGGAGAGGCTGGACGCCGGCTGGCGGCCGCCCTCGAGCGATACGCGGGCCGCTCGAAGCTGCTGGTTCTGGCTCTGCCCCGGGGTGGCGTCCCGGTCGGCTACCAGGTGGCCCGCGCACTCAACGCTCCCCTCGACGTCATGCTGGTCCGCAAGCTGGGCGTTCCCGGACATGAGGAGCTCGCCATGGGAGCGATCGCTCCTGGCGGAATCCGAATCCTCAGTGATGAAGTCATCGCGGCGTTCGCCGTCACCGAACGCGACATCGCGGCCATTGCTGCCCGGGAGCAGGAGGAGCTGGACCGCCGGGAAGAGGCATACCGGGATGGCAGACCGCACCCGATCATACGCGATCGGACAGTAGTGTTGGTGGATGATGGCTTGGCCACCGGGTCCACCATGCGCGCCGCGGCAGTCGCCATTCGAGTCCAGGAGCCAGCGCATCTGGTAGTGGCAGTACCGGTCGCTCCGGCCGAGACCTGTGCCGCGCTCAAGCGCGAGGCCGATGAGGTGATCTGTTTGATCTCACCCGAGCCCTTCTTTGCCGTGGGCAACTGGTATGAAGATTTCGCCCAGGTCGACGATGACGAGGTTCACCAGTTGTTGGAGCGAGCCACGCTGACGATGGCCGGATTATGGCGCTGAGTAGCCCTCCCGCGGCAGGCTGGCGATCTGTTGCGGCGCGACGGGGAACATCCCACGGGTGAGTTCCTTCACGCCGAGCAGAATGCTCGACTGGTGAAGAACGCGGAGGAATTATCGGAGTATGTTTCGGGGGAGGACACGGCGGGGATGGGAGTCAGGGGAGGCGCCTGAAACCTTTCCGAGCGGAGTTTGAGGAGGATCAGCCATGCAGGGACAAGGCAAGCTTCTCACCGGCGTCATTGTGGGCGCGGGAGCGATGTACCTGCTGGATCCCGATCGGGGTGCCCGCCGCCGATCGCTTCTGCGAGACCAGGGCATTCACGTTGGACACAAGCTGGGGGACGGTCTTGCGGCAACGGCACGCGATACCCGGAACCGCTCGCTCGGGGTAACCGCCCAATTTCGCAGGCGATTCAGCCGCCAAGAGCCTGACAATGACGTGCTTCAAGACCGGGTACGATCCGCCCTCGGCCGCCTGGTTTTTCACCCGGGGGCGATAACCGTCACCGCGTTCGAGGGCCAAGTAACCCTCGGCGGCAAGGTGCGGGAGCACCAGTTGGATCCTCTTCTCCGGGGTGTCGGTCGGGTTCGCGGCGTACGGGAAGTGCAGAATGAGTTGGAGATCTACCCAAGCGCGACCGGCATACCGTCCTTGCAGGGGTCCGCGCGGGATCCCGAATCGGAAGCTGAGGGCACGGGAGGGAACTGGCCTCCAGCGACGCGGCTCGTGGTTGGTACCCTGGGAGGCCTGGTGGCGCTCCAAGGTATGCGAACCAGAGGCTTGCAGAGTCAGGTGCTGAGCCTCGTTGGAATGGGTCTGGTCGCTCGAGCGGCTGCCAATCTTCCGCCGCGTCGACTGATTGCGCTCGGCTGGAGCGGACGAGCGATCACGGTTGAGAAGACGCTGCACGTCGGAGCCCCGGCAGAGCGGGTTTGGGAGTTATGGAGCAACTTTGAGAGCTTCCCTCGATTCATGGCCCACCTTCGGGAGGTCCAGAAGATCGAGGAAGGGCGCTCCCGCTGGATAGCCGTAGGCCCTGCCGGAGTTCCCGCGGAGTGGGAAGCGGTCGTCACCGACTGGGTACCAAACCAGTTTATCGGATGGCGCAGCGTGGAGGGTTCGGCGGTAGAGACGTCGGGACAGGTTCGCCTGCGTCCGGTCTCAGACCGCGAGACTCAGATCGACGTGCAGCTGACCTACACTCCCCCTGCCGGGGCGGCCGGACATACGCTGGCCTCGCTACTCGGGGTGGATCCGAAGCGAGCCATGGACGAGGATCTCCTGCGGCTCAAGTCTCTGTTGGAAGACCAGCAAACCAGTGCACGGCGGACGAAACCATCCGTCTGCAGGAGGAGGTGGCAGGGAGCGGAAAGCCAACCGGGCGAACGAAGAGAACGTCCTCTAAAAGGAAGTAAGTAGACCCATCAAGCCCTTCAGTGCCGCCACAGCACCTGCCAGATTCTGGCGGGCCTGGTTCTCATATCGCGCCTGAAACGGCGCGGTCTGGTAAATCGACGGGCGAAGCAGAAATCTCTCGTAGCACCTCCGTCGTCCCTGCTGGTACAGAGCATCGGGTACCAAGCGATACTCCTGCCTGATCCGCCGCTCGAACAGCTCGAAGGAAGCCGGCGGCCCGCCCAAGATCGAGAGATCGATGTCGCAGACGAGCCTGGCGTCATCGTCCGGCGCCAACCCGGTGTGCCGGGTTGCCAGCACCAGCGCCGCGATTCGGCGGCAGTCTCAGGCTCCACTCCGCCGCCCCGGAGTGCGGTTTCCGCCAGGCGCGCACTCTGGTCCTCGTTGTCCGGATCTCCAGGAACGTATACGGCGTCATGAAACCATAGTGCTGCCTCGACCTCTACCGGTCGATGAGCCAGGGCGATGTTTTCCTCCAGCTCAGTCAGACAGTGCCGCAGATGTTCGATATTGTGGTACGTGCGGGTGGGCTCATTGTACTCGGCAGCGAGCTGTTCGAAGATCTGGCGTCCATTTCCCCGGCCGCCCAATCGAGACCAGACCCGGCTCCAGCGTGTCTGGTCGGGAGCGACGGGCGGCTCAGCCATGGCTACCTCATGACGGCTCGCGGAACTGCACGCTGCAGCAGATCGGCGCACCAGGTAATCTCAATCTCGAGCCGCTCGATTTGCACCGCCGCTTCGGCCAGCGCCTCCTCCAGCTCACGGCCTTCCGTCACCGAGTGCAAGGCGCGGACCAGCTCCCGCAATCCGCTCAATTCGTAGGATAGGAGCTCGTGGTAGCGTCGGGCTGCCGGAGGTGAGCTTGGCGCCAGCCGGCGGAGCTCGGCTTTTCGATCCAGCGTATGCTCGATCGAATGGCGGGCCGCATAGTCCTCCGCTGCGATGCCCGGTCGCCGCCGCTCCAACGGGGGCGCCAGGAAGGCCAGGCGCCGGCGATGTTTGCTTCGCAGAAACTCCAGGGTCTGAAGGACACCGGGTAGCGTCAGAGCCATGGATAGCCTCCACTGCCTCAGCAGGTGCTTCTTGGATGTTCGATAGGGAGTTTTCGATAATAGTCGAAATC
This sequence comes from uncultured Gemmatimonadales bacterium, assembly GCA_963842945.1. Taxonomy (GTDB): domain Bacteria; phylum Gemmatimonadota; class Gemmatimonadetes; order Gemmatimonadales; family GWC2-71-9; genus CAVVWJ01. The sequence continues at coordinate 295,798 of CAWJIM010000023.1, read as the reverse complement.
AGGCTCGAGGCCTAGTGGTGGGCTTCGCTTGACCTCCTCTAGCGGCGTCCGTAACATTTGTTCCCCCTTAAGGATGCATCGCCATGACCAAACCCGGCTGTGTTTGAGGGGCTAAAGGCCCGGTTGGAGCGCCTGCTGCAGGATCACTCGCGTCCCGACCCCCGGGCTCGTGCCGCCGCCCTCCGGGAGGCGGTGCTGGAAGCCAAGGTGGGGATTCACACCATGCGCAGCGCCCTGGCGGTCACCGAACGGGAGCTCGACTTGGAGCGACGGCAATTGGCCGATGCCGAACGCCGGGGACAGCTGGCCGCCCAGTTGCCGGATCAGGAAACCGTTTCGGTGGCCGAGCGATTTGCTCAGCGCCACCGCGACCGGGTGCAGGTTCTGGAGCGCAAGCTCGCGGTCCAACGCGATGAGCTGGCGCTCGCCGAGCGAGAGGCCGCCGACATCCTCAAGGAATATCGGTCGGCGCGACCGGGGGCAGTCTTCGACTCGATCGATGCTGCCTGGCGCGACCTCGAAGCCGCCGGCGCCGACCGTCCCGGACTCGAGTTGGATGGGAGCGCGGACGATTCAGACCGGAAGCTGAAGCAGGCAGTCGAAGAGCAGCTCGCATTCCTGAAGCGGAAGCTGGGAAAGGACTCGTGAAAACATCGATCCCTTGCGGTGAACGATTGCGGCCCGGGCTGCACCTCTGCCTGCCGGTCGCTTTTCTGTTCCTTCTCACCTCTTACCCCTCACCTCTTGCCGCCCAGCAACCACTCTCCATTCCTCTTCACGGGAAAAAGCTGGCGCACACCTACAGCATCGTTGCCTATGACTCCGCCACCGGCGACCTCGGGGTGGCGGTGCAATCCAAGTTTCCCAACGTCGGTGGAATCGTGCCCTGGGGCCGGGCCGGCGTGGGAGCCGTCGCCACCCAGAGCCTGGGAAACACCGCATACGGCGAACGGGGCCTCGATCTCATCGCTCAGGGAGCTACTGCGGAGGAGGCCCTCAGGATTGTGATGCGCACCGATACGATGCTGCAGGACCGCCAGGTGGGGTTAGTGGATGCCCGCGGTAATGCGGCGAGCTTCACCGGGAAGACCACCTTCGATTGGGCGGGGGGCAGGGTAGGTGCACCGTCTGGACGGGGAAACGTCCTGGGCGGTAAGGGTGAGGTCATCGTGGGCCGAGGGTACGCCGCTCAGGCCAACATCATGGTGTCGGATCAAACGGTGAAGAACCTGGCCGAAACCTTCGAGCGCACCACAGGTAATCTGGCTGACCGGCTCATGGCAGCGCTCAAGGCGGGTCAGGCTGGTGGAGGGGACAAGCGGGGCATGCAGTCCGCCGCTTTGCTCGTGGTCCGGAAAAATGGGGGCTATCTCGGCGCGAACGACCGCTTCATCGACATCAGAGTCTACGATGCTCCCGATCCGATCGCTGAGCTCGAGCGGCTGCTCGCGTTGCATAAGCTGCACTTCTTCCCCAGCGAGCCGAAGGATGTCGTTCCCATCACTCCTGCAATCGTCAGCCAGCTGGAGCCGATCCTGCTGAACGAACCGGTGAAGCAATCTGACAAGTGGCTCAAGAGCAAACAGGGAAGCGCAACGCCGACGTTCCTCGAGGCGCTGAAGAACTTCATGTACTGGGAAAATTACGACGTGCGGGTTCGCATGGATGGAAAGATCGACCGAGTAGTCCTGCAGGATATCCTCAAGAAGCGCAATCGCTGAACGGACTCCAATGGCCACCGCCGCCGTTCGCCCACCCCAGCCCGAGCTGAGGGAACAGGACACCCGATTCTTCGGGCATCCCCGAGGACTGTCTACCCTCTTCTTCACCGAGATGTGGGAGCGGTTCAGTTACTACGGGATGCGAGCGTTGCTCATTCTGTTCATGACCGCTCCGGCAGCTGCCGGCGGGCTGGGCTTCGATACCGCGACGGCCGGCCCGATCTACGCACTGTACGTCAGCTCGGTCTACCTGCTTTCGGTTCCCGGCGGGTGGATTGCGGATCGGATCCTGGGCCTGAGACGCGCGGTATTTGTGGGCGGCGTCATCATCATGGCGGGGCACATCTGTCTGGCCCTTCCATCGCTGAGCACCTTTTATCTCGGCCTGGTTCTGATCGCGGTTGGCACTGGCCTGCTGAAATCCAACGTGAGCGTTCTGGTCGGCAAGCTCTACCCGCCCGAAGATGCCCGGCGCGATGCCGGCTATTCCATCTATTACATGGGGATCAACAGCGGGGCCTTCATCGCTCCTTTCATCACCGGCTGGCTGGCCCAGGGAGAAGGCTTCAAGCGCATTCTGGTTTCCGCCGGGTTCCAGCCGGATTCGTCCTGGCATTGGGGTTTCGGCGCTGCGGCAGTGGGCATGTTCCTGGGCTTGGTCCAATACGTTCTGGGAGGGAAGCACCTGTCTCCCGACGGCCTGCACCCGGCTCGGCCGAGCGACCCCGCGGCTGCGGCACGGGTCGATCGCCAGGTTCGGCTGGTCGGGATGATAACCCTGGCTGTCGTGCTGATCGTGGCTGTGTTGGTATTCACTGGCCTGCTGCGTCTCAATCCGGAGACGATCTCGCGAAACTTCAGTTGGGTGCTGATTGCAGTCACCGTTTCGTTTTTCTCCTGGCTCTTCCTCAGCCGCGGGTGGACCAGAGAGGAACGGAAGAGCCTGGTAGTGATAGCGGTTCTATTTGCTGCTGCGACGGTTTTCTGGATGGCCTACGAACAAGCCGGCTCGACCCTCAATCTGTTTGCTGCTCGAAATACCAATAATGCGGTCCTCGGGCACGGCTTTCCTCCCAGCTGGTATCAGTCACTGCCGCCCCTCTTCATCATCCTCTTCGCCCCCGTCTTTGCCGCCCTGTGGCTTCGGCTGGGGCGCCGAAATCCCTCCAGCCCAGCCAAGTTCGCGCTGGCGCTCCTGCTCCTCGGTCTCGGCTTTGCCGTAATGATCGGAGCCGCGGCGGCCGCAGCCGGAGGCGCCCGCGTCAGCCCACTCTGGCTGGTCCTTTCCTACCTGCTGCAGACGCTGGGTGAATTGTGCCTCAGCCCGGTTGGCCTGAGCGCGATGAGTGTCCTGGCTCCGGCCCGTATCGCCGGACTGGTGATGGGTGTCTGGTTCCTGGCCCTATCGGTGGGCAACTACCTGGCCGGAATGGCTTCCAGCGTCTACGAGACGTTGCCGCTGACGACCTTGTTCACCATCGTGACCGCTACGGCTCTGGCCACGGCTCTCATCCTCACCCTGTTAATCAAGCCAATCAGACGGATGATGGCTCGCTCCTAGGGACCCATTCTCTCTGCGGGGACTGCACCCGGGTCGGCCGGTGTGGTCTTGAAGACTTGAAAGAGGTACCAGAGCGACGGAAGCAGGATCACACCGCCGGCTGCCAGGACGATCAAGGTCAACCGTAGGGTGGACTCCGCCGCCGCGGTATTCTGGATGGTGAAGTTCGGGGGAAGCAGGAAGGGATACTGAGCCATGGCCCAGCCCCAGAAGATCAACGAGACCTGAAGGCCCACCGCCAGACGTGCCAGTCGATAACGACGATACCAGAGAGAAGCCAGCACCGAGATTGCCGCGGCGGCGGTGAGGAGGTGCAGAGGAAGAGCCCAGGGAGAGTCCATCAATCCGCCTCGAACCAGTGGCGCCGACTCCGGCGACAGCAACAAGACCAGCGCAGAGGCGAAGAAGACGACAACTCCGCAAGTCAGGGCCCGCCGCCGGAAGTCCTCACAGAGCTCCCGGTCCGTGCTTTCCAGGGTGAGGAACACAGCGGCCAGAAAGGCGAACAGCACCAGCGTCAACAGGCCGACGCTGAGCCCGAACAGCGTGAGCCAGGGTTCGACGAACCGTTGCACAAAGCTGCCCCGAGTCTCTCCTCCCACCCGCCCCGACGCCACGGCCCCGATGGACACACCGAGCAGGATAGGGGTGATTACACTGGCGCTGGAAAAAATTCTTCCCCAGCGACGCTGGGTTGCATCGTGCTGACTGTCGTAGGTGCGAAAGGTGAATGCCGAGCCCCGGAGCACGATGCCGACCAGCATGAGTGTGAGCGGAATGTGAAGCACCGTGCCGAGGCGGGCATAGACCGGTGGGAAGCAGGAAAAAGCCAGGACGATGGCAAGGATGAGCCAGACATGATTGGCTTCCCAGATCGGCCCAATGGCATGGGCAATCACCTCGCGTTGCCGGTTCCGGCGGGGACCGGACGCGAGCAGGTCCCAAACACCTCCACCGAAGTCGGCTCCGGCAAACAACACGTAGGCGTTCAGCGACAGCGCGAGTACCCCGGCCAGCACCTCGGCCAAGTCCAACTCAGGCACGGACGCCCATGGGGGCATACACCCGGCTCCATTCACTGGACTTGGGGCTACGGATGATCTGCCGGTAGAGGAGCCAGGCCACCATAACGCCGAGGAAACAGTACAGCAGCGTAAAGAGCAGGAAGGGTACGACGAGGCCCGGCATCGGGGTCACGGCGTCGGCCGTGCGTAGCACGCCCTGGATGATCCAGGGCTGCCGGCCAACCTCGGTCACCGTCCACCCTGCTTCGATGGCGAGAAAGCCCATTGGCGCTCCCAGTGCAATTGCCCGCAAGCGCCAGCGGCTTCCAACCACGTCTTTCCGGCGGAGCCAGGTCCAACCGACCCAGAGAGAGACCAGCGCCAGGTAAGTGCCCAGAGCCACCATCAGCTGGAAGGCGGTATGAACGATCGGCACGTTCGGCCAATCCTCTCGGGGGAACTCCTGCAGACCGCGGACGACGGCGTGGGGATCGTGGAAGGCAAGTAATGACAGTCCGTAGGGAATTTTGATGGCATAACGAATTTCCCCGGACTCCACGTCGGGGAAGCCTCCGATCGTCAACGGCGCCTCTGCCATGGTTTCGAAATGCGATTCCATGGCTGCGAGCTTGATCGGCTGGCGAGCCGCAACCGAACGGGCGCTGAAATCGCCCGAGATCGGCTGCAGCACCGCGGCCGGCGCTCCCAATGCCAGCGCAGCGGTCAGTGCCCGGCGATGAAACGCGTTGGCCGGGTCAAAGAGCAACAGAAACGCATGAATTCCGCCAACGGCAAAACCGGTGGCCGCGTAGGCCGCCAGGGTCATGTGAAGGGTCTGCTGAAAGGCCATTGGATTGAGCATGGCGGCAACCGGATCGATGTTGACTGGTTGGCCTCCCACCAGATCGAATCCAGCCGGCGAGTTCATCCAGGAATTTGCGGTCACGACGAAGATGCCCGATGCCGCGCCGCTGACAGCCACGGCGATGCCGGCCCAGAGATGTGCCCGGGGAGAGATCCGGTCCCACCCATACAAGTAGATCCCCAGGAAAATCGCCTCGGTGAAGAAAGCGAAACCTTCGAGTGAAAACGGCATGCCAATGATGCCACCGGCCAGCTCCATGAAACCGGGCCAGAGAAGTCCCAGCTCGAATGACAGAACCGTGCCCGATACAGCGCCGACGGCGAAGAGGATTGCCGTGCCCTTGGACCAACGTTTGGCGAGATCGAGGTGGATCGGGTCTCCGGTCTTCTGCCACCGGCGTTCCGCGATGACCATGAGCACCGGCATGCCGATGCCAACCACGGCAAAGATGATGTGAAACGCGAGCGAGACCGCCATCTGGGAGCGGGCGGCGAGAAGGTCAGGCATCGGGGAAGGTTATCGCCAGGGTGAATCTTTTCCCAGGAGGCCCGAGTAGAGCCTGTAGGCAGGTTGGACTCTCCTGCTCTCATCTCATCGCATGCTTCCAGCAACCCGGAGGTTTCATGTCGCAACTATCGACTGGATCGCGCGTGGGGATCATCGCTGTCCTCGCTCTGATGTTGTCCGCATATGAAGGGGCGGCGCAAAGCGCCGGTGGAATGGCCAAGGTTCCGGTGACCACGAGGTCATCCGAAGCTAGAGAGCAGTATCTGAAAGGACGCACTCTGGGCGAGAATCTGCGGGCCCACGATTCCCGTCGATTCCTGGAGGCTGCGGCCGCAAAGGACCCCTCCTTTGCGCTGGCGCACTACAGCCTGGCTCTGACCGCTCCCACGGCAAAGGACTTCTTTACCCACCTGGCCGAGGCGGTCCGTCTGGCCGACAAAGCCTCCGAAGGCGAGCGGCTGATGATTCTCGGCCTGCAGGCGGGTGCCAATGCCGACCCCAAGTCGCAACGGGATTATTACGAACGACTGGTCGCCGCCTATCCCCGGGATGAGCGAGCCCACTTTCTCTTGGGGGGCGCCTATTTCGGCCAGCAGGAATACGGCAAGGCAGTATCGGAGTATCAGAAGTCGGTCGATCTTGCGCCGGACTATGCCCCGGCGTACAACCTACTGGGGTATGCTCGGCGCGCGGAGGGAGAATTCCCGGAAGCCGAAGAGGCCTTCAAGAAATACATCGAGCTGATCCCGAACGATCCCAATCCTTACGACTCGTACGCCGAGCTGTTGATGAAGATGGGGCGGTTCGACGAGTCGATTGCCATGTACCGTAAGGCGCTGCAGACCGATCCGAACTTCGCGAACTCCCACTTCGGCATCGCCAGCAACCTGATGTTCCAGGGCAAGCACGAGGCCGCCCGGGCAGAATCATGGAAGCTGCACGAGGCGGCTCGCAATGATGGCGACCGCCGGCTGGCACTGTTCAGCACCGCCGTTACGTACGCGGATGAGGCGAACTACGAGCAGGCGGTGAAGGAGCTGCGCCGGGAGTATGCAGTGGCAGAGAAGATCAACGATGCGGCGGCCATGTCCGCCGACCTCACGTCGATCGGGGATGTTCTGCTGGAAGCCGGCAAATCCCAGGAGGCACAGCGTGAGTACGACCGTGCCCGGGAGCTCCAGGAAAAGTCGGACCTCTCATCCGAGGTTAAGGAGAATGCCCGGCTGGTTCACCACTACAACCTGGGCCGGGTTGCGGCGCGATCGGGAGACGACGCCGCTGCCAAAGGTCACGCGGACGTATTCCTGAAGGGTGCAGTGGCGAAGAAAAACGATGGGCAGATCCGCCTGGCCCATGAGCTGGCCGGCACCATTGCCCTGGGTGAGAAGAACTATCCCCGGGCCATCGAGGAGCTCAAGCTCGGTAACCAGCAGGACCCCTATACGCTGTATCGGCTCGGAATGGCGTACCAGGGCAAGGGTGAACAGGCCAAGGCTGCTGAGCTCTTCGAGAAAGCGGCCAACCAGAACACGCTGCCGACGCTGAACTACGTGTTTGTGAGGCAAAAGGCCAAGCGAATGAAGGTCTGAAGCAGAATCAGATCTTGTGTCGTGAAAGAACCCGGGCGGGACCGCGAGAGCGGGACCGCCTGGACTATTCATGGTAGCGGCCTCATCCATCATTCGAATCCCAAGCCACCTCGTCCCCAACGGCAATCTCGCCGTTCTCCAGCACCTCGGCGTACACGCCGCCACCCCAATTCGAGGCCATCGCCCGGCGCAATCCATCGAACGCCTCATCCATCCGTTCACAGGGCTTGGTCTCGCCTCCAATGCGGAGGCGGGTGCCACCGATCCGGAGAATGCGGTCGCGCGACTGAGCCAGCTCTATCCCGCTGACCATGAGGTTTGCCCGCCGCGCTGACGGTGTAATCGACGCGCCAACCTCCCGCATCAGGTCAGCCCATTTCTCTTGGGCGATGATCGTCACCTGTCGGCGACGTCCCTGGTCGGCGTTGCCCCTGAGACCTCGACTGGCGACCAGGGTTCCTCGAGTCACCGGATCCATAGGACCCCGGTGAGCGCGCTTGATCCAAATAGCTTCCAGTCGGCCCGCCATGTCCGCTCCTGCAGCTCGTCCCCGCGTTCGCCACTGTTCGACGGTGAGGCGGAGGGTGGGGATATCAGTAATGATGCTGACAAAACCTACCGGTGCAACAACTTTCACTCGAACCACCCGCAGACGCAGTTCGCCTCAACGATGGTCGGGTGCATGCCTGGCACCGCTAAAATGAGTGGATCAGGCCTCTTCCTCATCGGTGCAACTCTGCTGGTCACACTCTGGTAACGGGCCCTTCCTAAAGCGTGCCATCCACGGCACGTGGCTTGCCCTCTCCACCCCGAACTTCCACACCCTGAAGGCACCCGTTCCCACTTCCTGCGAATGGCTGGAGGCGCTACGCGTATGCAATCGACTCTCGTTACGGGCCAACCGGAGCAGTGGAGCTGGATGCTGACCCAGCTGTGGAGCTGGATGTGGTCCGGGATGTCGTGGATCCTGGACCTTCAGCAGCCTGGTATTCGGCTTCGTCTTCGACGGCACGCCAGGACTGGCCGTAGTGAAGGCGACTCTGTTGCTCCTGCCGGCCGCAGTGCTCCTGGTGAGCATGTGGGCGACGATGGTCTCGCTCTACACCCTGCCGTTTCGCTCCGGCCGTGGCTATTTCCTGACCGCGCTGCTGATGTCGTGGTGGGATGTGGGCCGGATGGCCTGGTTCTACTGGGCCGGCATGGGCCGTTTCCTCTTCGTCCTCCTGGGCTGGATCGGCAGCCGGAATCCGCGCCTTCGCGCGGCTGGTCTGGAACGCGATCAAGGGCGCGCTGAACTCTCCCTTTGCCATTCTGGACTGGACCTCGCGGCGCTACTTCAAGCCGGGCGTGCCATGGCTGGCGTTCCTTCTGCTGCTCGTCTGGTCGGCGATCGAAGCCACCATCTTCACGTTCACGCTGCGCCCGACCATGAACGAGCTGCTGGCCGACCTCACCGGTTTCGAGCCGAACCCGGTCATGCTGACGGCGCTGCTCTACATGTTCCTCTTCTTCCTGGTGGGCGGCAGCTTCGCCTGCGTCCAGGCGCTGAACGACGCCATCAAGAGCAAGCAGTACGGCACCATCATCTCGATGACCGTGATCGAGATCGTGGTGGCGATGTTCGAGGTGCTGTTCCTCTACCGCGAGCTGGTGGATGCGATCACGCCCTGGATGGCCCAGCAAGGGTTCAATCTGGGCATCGTGGGAACTCTGGCGGTTGCCTTTGCCGGCTGGCTTGGCGTCCGCGGCATGACCTGGTTCCTCTTCGGCCGCTACGGCACCCCGGCCCTCATTGCCGTGCTGGCCCGGGAGACTCTGAGCCGCGAGCGGCGTCCACGCGACCTGGCTCCGCCGCGGCAGCCCGAGTTCTGGAAGGCCCCGATCGCGGCGCTCAAGGCCGAGGTCGACTGGTTCAAGAACGAAGCCCGCGAGATGTTCGAGCTGCTCACGCTGCCGGTGCTTCAGCTGCTGGCATCCGGCTTCAACTTCTGGCTGGTTGTTCTGCTCGGCCGGCCCCATCTTCACCCTGCCGTTCCGCTCGCTTAGAGGAGGTGCTGGCGGCCACTCCACTGTCGTGGAGCGCAAGCGTCCGGGGGAACGCTCCCCAGGCGGCCGTATGAAGCGCTCCTTTCTGGTAGCCGCAACACTGGGCGCGCTGATTGTTGGGTGCGCTCCGCCCAAGAACGCGCCGCCCCCGAAGTCGACCCTGGTCATCGGGCTGGATGTCTCCGGGCTCGTTCCGCAAAGGCGGGCACTTCGACGATGCCATCGACTTCGCGGCGCTGTACATCTATGCCCACATGAAGGGATTCCAGGACCTGCGCCGGCCCACGGACGTCTTCATCGGCACCATGGGCGGCCAGCGGCCGGGAGAAGCCAAGACCTTTCACCCGATTCAGGATCTGACCGGGAAGTCGCCTTCCCAGATTGCCGCCAGTCTTCGGGCCTGGTTCCCCGAGGACGACCCGATCACCGACTACAATGCGTTCTTCGAGCGCGTAGCGGTGCACGTGCAGCGGCAGAATCTGGGCCTGGCGCCGCTCAGCATCGTGATGTTCTCCGACGGCGTTCCCGACATTCCTGGGGCCAAGGGCGATGAGCTCTACCGCCGCATCAACATGACCCCGCTCGAGTATCTCTCTCGGAGCGTCACGGTCCGCTTGCTGTATGCTTCGCCAAAGGTCGCTCAGCGGTGGGAGCAGAACGTGCCCCGCAAGCGGGTGCGGCTCTGGACGCAGGACGCGGAAGTGATGGAGGGCTGGCGCCGCCACTTCGTCTCCACGGGACGGCCGGAACAGCAGGATTCGCTCTGGTCATGGATGAAGAACGTGGTCGACTTCCGGGTCCGGCGAGGCAAGGTGATCTGAGCCGGCAGGGTCAGGCCGATGAACGCGCCGGGGTTGTCCCCGGCGCGTTTTTCATTTTAGGAGGTATCCTTCCAGCGGATGGGTAACTCTCTCAACCGGAGATCGATATGACTGAGCCTGCTTCCCAGGGGAGCCTGAAGCGGGTATGGATCTGGGCTCTCCTCCTGATCATCGTCGTCTGGGTCGTCTACGCATTAAGGGGAGGAACGTCAACTCCGCCCGGCCCGACGGCGGCAGACAGCGCGCCGCAGACACAACGGTAGCATCCTGGCTCTACTTGATCGCAAGATTGCCGAACATCAGCAGCTTGCGATCGACGTCAAGGTGTCGTTCGAGCTTCGGACCTCCTCTCCAGCAGGTCATCTCGAGCTACAAACCCATGCCGCTCATACAGCGGACGGCTGCGATCCGTGGGCCAGAGAAACAGGGCGTCGAGCCCCTGAGTCTCGGCCTCGGTGACGCAGGCAGCAAGGAGCGCCGAGCCGATACCGGCATTTCTGAGTCGGGGCACGACGTACACACTGCTCACATAACCGTGAAAGCCAGAGTGACCCACGGGATTGGGAAGCTTTTCGATCCGCTGCAGCCAGACAGTTCCGACGATGGACGGGCCCAATAGAGCAACCCAGCAGCACCAGGTGCTGCCGGGGCGAAGCCGATCATCCATCCACGGGGTGCAACGCGCGAGGAAGGCAGTTTCGCTTTCCGCCGCCGGGTCGAGCTCGGTTCTAAAGGCGTACCGCAGGCGCGCCAGATCGGAGGCGTCCTCAGAGGCGCCACGCCGGATGCGGATCTCCTCGCTCATCATCGGGTGCAAGCTCGTCTCCGGTCCGCCGGCTGATTGGGTTCGATCATTCCTCGAGCGTGAAGCCGATCTTGAGCGTGACCTGCCAATGGGCCACGCGAGCCCCTTCGATGTGACCGCGCGTATCCAGAACCTCGAACCACCGAAGGTTACGAACTGTCTCGGCTGCTTTTCCCACCGCCTTCTGAACCGCGTCTTCCATGCCTCTGCTCGAGGATCCCACCAGTTCGATCGTCTTGTACACATGATCTGACATAGGAGATTCCGAAAAAGGATAGTTGGATGGATTACCCCGTCGCGGGCGGACGGTGCTTCCAAGGATGCAATCTCTTCACTCCGTGTCAACACATCTTGGCGCAGGGGGCCGGATTATCCTGGGGCGGGAAAGCGCCACCAGGTGCCCGGTTTCGGTCCGAGTACGTGGGCGGCAGCGGGGTAGGTTGATTGGTATCACTGCCAGGCAAGGAAGTGGAGCGACAAGTGTTCAGCTGCGATTATAACGGATGGACCGATGTACCCGAGGAGGAGCGGGAGGGCATCGAGGATTTCGAGGCCTCACGTCAGCTGCCGGCGCTGCTGATCCCACGGATTGTCCGCCCGCTGCTCCCCCTGGTGTGGATACCGCACCGGAGGGCTGCCTGATCCCATCAAGGTCGACCGGCAGAAAAGACGGGCTAAATTGATCGGTTGCAATGCCGACCCATTCCCGCTCCTGGAGCCGGAGAACCCTCCGGAAGCTTTCCACCTGGCTGGCCTACCAATACCGCGTAAGCCGCCGCCCCATCCTCACCGTTGAAGGGGTTCGTATCCGGCTGGGACGTCACATGTCACGGCGGGTCGAACAGGCGCTCTCCAAGGGCAGCTACGAGCAAGAAGAGCTCCGGCTGATTGGAGCTGTTCTATCCCCCACCGATGTGGTCCTGGAGGTAGGCGCTGGTTTGGGTCTGGTCTCGACCTACTGCGCCCAGCGAATCGGGTCCCCTCGTGTCTTTGCGGCGGAAGCGGATCCCGAGCTGGAGCCCTGTATTCGCGAGACCTATCTCTTGAACGGGGTTGAGCCTACGCTGGAGATGTGTGCAGTGGGCTCCCGAGCGGGTCGGGTAACGTTGTATCGAGACAAACACCTGATCTCATCCTCGGTAGTGCGGCGCAGAGCCGGGGTGCAGCCGGTGGAGGTTCCCGGGAAGGCGCTGAATTATCTGGTGGACAAGGTTCGGCCCACACTCCTCGTCATCGACGCCGAGGGGGCTGAGCGCGAGCTCTTCGACGGGGCTGAGCTGCCCACGGTCACCAAAATCGTACTCGAGCTGCACGATCGGGTGATTGGGCCCGATGGGACTGACCGCGTCCGAGTGCAGTTGAGGGACCTTGGTTTCGAAGTAGACCGGGGACTCTCCTCTCCCGAGCACCTGGTGCTGAGGCGAGGTGAAGAGAGATCCATAACCAGCAGGAGTTGATTCGATGGTCGACAAGTGGCTGTGGTTCGTCGAGGCGCATCAGCAGGGGGAACCGAGGCTGCCGGGCGTTGACGCCAGAGACGTGAAGCCCCGCCTGTCGGCGGGGCGTTTGGCTTTGTCCTAGGCATTATCCAGCGCGATGTCGAACGTCGCGGCGTAGCCATCGCCGGTCGGAGTTACGTTGAGGACCAGCTGTGATCCACCCTGATTGTAAATCCCATCCCCCGAATTCCTCAGATTCCTCTGGCCCTTGGCTGCGTAGGGCTGCTGGGCATGCACCTGATCGGTGAGCGCGTCGTCGAAGAACAGCTGCGAGATGAATTCGTAAGCTGCCGCCGCTGAAGTCGAAGATCGAATCTTGAAGTGGATGTGCACCGCTCGACCCTGATACCAGCCCGGGTAGATCGTTGTGAATTGTGCGGCCCCATCGGCGCCGGTCACCTGGTAGCCCCGGAGGAACTTCTGGCCAGCGGTATTGAACCCGGGATCGCTGACATCCGAGTAGACGCCAAGCGCGTCGCAGTGCCATACATCGACAATGGCATTCGCCAGCGGCTCACAGGCGGACGATGTGGCTCTGGTGACGTTAAAGGTGAGGGCCAGCAGCGCTCCGGCCTTCACCACTCCCGTGCTGGGGTCGCTTCGGATGTCAGACCGGTTCAGCTCCTCGTCAACATAGTAGGGCCCCTCGGTCAGCTCCGGCCGCACCAGGCAGGACGAGTTGCCGTCACTGCCGTTGCTGCTGGCTGTTGAATCTGAGCAGCCAAAGAACAGGAGGGCTCCGGTGGCTCCGAGAAATGCCAGGGCCTCCCTTCGGGTCACAACCCGGCCAACTGGAATGTCATCGAGATCCATTGTCTCGCTCACCTGGTCTGTGCGGACGAGTCAGCCGGCGGGCGATAGTCGCCATGATGATGCCGCCACTGGTCCCGCGCTTGCTGTTTCCGATTCTCCTGCAACTGCTGGTAACGGGTTTGCTGGTCCTTCGTCAGGATGTCCTTGAGACCGGCCTCGAACTTGTTGTCTTGATCGGCCAGTTGTTTCCATTGCTTCTCCAGCCCTTCCCGCCGGGATTGAGCTTCGGAACGGTCCCCCTTCTCGAGTGCCGAGCGGACGACCTGCATGCCGGCCCGGAGGCTGTCGCGGCTGGCTTTGGTTCCCGACATGTGGCTCTCATACCGCTGGGTATACTGCTGTAGCGCCTTGCCACTCAGCTGAATGGAATCTCGCAGGACGGCCGGCGCGGGAGGGCCGTCCAGGGCAGCCGAACGCTGCATATGCTGATGAGGCGGATGTGCATGGTCGCCCGCGGGATCGGAGCCACCCTGAGCCTGGGCCACTCCGGCGCTGAGACCAAGCAACAGGGGGAGGGTGGCCAGCACCCGGGCCAGACGCTGCGGGGCGGAGGGGGCGGTAGATGAAGGGCGAGACATGTCGGACTCCAGTTGAGGTTCCTCCAGTTGCTGGGCTTTTCGGGCCGGGGCAAACTGAAGGTCATGGACTGCTCATTTCGACTTCAGGGAGGTTTACGCGGCGGGGACGCCGAACGTTGGGCGGGACTCTGCCCAACACCCATGAGTGGCACCCGTATATGGAGTTGAGCGCGCCTGAACCACCCCAACCCGGGCCTGTGGCCGCCTGGACCAGGAGATTGTCATCGCTAGGTTCGCCTGGGCCGGGAGAGCGGCCTGAACATGGAACAGGTGTTGGCGGTCGCCCTGCCTAAGGCCACCGACGTCAACGACGAACGCGGTCTGATCGTCCGAGTCCAGGCGGGCGACCGGTCGGCCTTCGATCTGCTGGTAAGGCGGCATCTACCCCGGGCGCGCCTGATTGCGAAGCGCCTGATGCAGGATCCCGACGACGCCGACGATCTGGTGCAGGACGCGTTCTTGAGAGCCCTCGAACGCATCGGTACCTTCGACCCCTCTCGGTCGTTCGAACCCTGGTTCACTCGCCTGCTGGTCAATTTGGGGCGCGACCAGCACCGCAAGCAGTTGGTACGCCGGACCGAGTCTCACGACCCTGAGGCCATCCCCGGCGGGACCAGGCCGGACCGGGAGGCGGAACGCTCCGAGCTCCGAAGCTCTTTGAGCGAGGCCCTGGAATCCCTGCCTGACCGGCAACGATTGATCGTGACACTATTCGAAATCGACGGGCGCTCAACCGAGGAGATTGCGGGCATGCTGAATGTGAGTCAGGTAACGATTCGGTGGCACCTCCACCAGGCTCGGCGTACGCTGCGAGAGGCGCTAAAAGGGTGGGTTGAATGAAGTGGCTTTTCCAAGAGCCCCGGCGAGACCCTGAGCTGGGTGATGCCCTGCGGAAGCTGGAGCGGGTCTCCCGGCAGGACGATGCCGACCTGCATCAGCGAATCCTTGCCTCAGCCACTCCGCAGTTGAATGCCCTGCGCTCGCCCAGCCACCACTGGTGGGAGTGGGTCACTCGATGGATGCCGGTCGCAATTCCGCTCGGCCTCGCGGCTTCCTTGGCCGCCGGCTTGATTCTGCCTGCGGCCGAGGAGGTCTCACGCTTTACCGATTACGCCACGGAAACCCTGGCGGACAGCACACTCCTTGCCGCGGCCTACTCAGAGGAGTCGGACGCAGGTCAGCTGTCGGCTCACGTGGTGGCGCCGGAGAGCGGTGACTGGCTCTTCGAACAGGCGGTCGCTCAATGACCAACCCCCCCTCACCGTGGCGCCCGGGTGGAAGACTGCTCGCGGTCCTGGTACTCCTGCTGGTGGCCGTGGCAGGGGGACTGGCGGGAGTTGCCATCGATCGCCGGGTGTTGCTGCCCCGGAAATTCGAGGGACATCGGTTCGAGCATGGACCAGGGCCGCACGGACCGCGGGATCGCGAGTTCCGAAATCGGTTTGCTCGCGAGCTTGGCCTCAGCGCCGAGCAACAGACGCGAATCGATTCGATCATGGAACGCCGGGGCCGCGAGCTGCGGACCATTCGGCACCAAGTCCAGCCCCAGCTGGACTCGATCATCAGCCGCACTCGACGACAGCTCGACTCGGTGCTTACACCGGAGCAACGGAAGAAGGCGGAGGAGATCCGGCGGAAGCACCCGCGCCCGCCCGGGCCACCGCCTGGAGAAGGTCCTCTTGACCCGGGTGGCCCGCCACCCGGAGGCCGACCTCCTCTCTAAGGATCTTGGTTGCGGGCTGGCAATCCCGACGGTGAGAGTCTAGCCTTTCTGAAGACCCTTACTTCCGGATATGACGCCCGCCGCCCGACTTCCAGCTCCCGATTCGCGGCTGCTCAGTACGAATACCGGAGACCCTCCCAGCGTGGGGGTTTCCACCGGCCGGTCGACGCTTCCTGACGACCTTCTCAACGAAGCGGCTCACCGGCTGGCGATCGTCTGTCTCGCCACCGCTGCGCTCTGGGCCGCCAACTTCCTGCTGGTACACTTCCTCCACCCCATGCCCGGTACGCTGCAAGACGAGCAGCTGGCCCGGCATGCCGAGTGGGTCCCGGTGTTCGATCTGGTGGGGGGGGCGACCTTCCTCCTGTCCATCGCGCTCTTCTGGTACACTCGCCGGAGCAGGCGGAGCGCGCGATTTCTGCTCGACCTCGCCCTGGTGTACGAGGTCCTCATCGCGCTTTCGATCGGACTCCTGGACTACGCGGTGGGAACCCCAGCCGGGGTCTCCTGGATAGCTGTCATCATTCTTCTTTTCCCCTCGGTCATCCCCAGCGCCCCCTGGAAGTCGCTTCTTGCCGCGCTGACGGCCGCCTCGATGGACCCGCTGGCGGCCATGTTCTGGCGGGCACAGGGAGTCGAGACCCCGAGCATACCTGCGGTATTCATCCTGGCGGTGCCGAACTATCTCTGTGCAGCGTTAGCGCCGGTCATCTCGCATATCATTACCAGGCTGGGTAGAGAGGTGCGCAAGGCGCGGGAGATGGGAAGCTATGTGCTGAAGGATCTGATCGGACGAGGCGGCATGGGCGAGGTCTGGGAAGCGACTCATCGCTTCCTGGCCCGCCCGGCAGCCATCAAGCTGATCAAACCTGAAGTGCTGACCGCAGTAACCAAGGTCCAGGCCGACGTACTGGTGGAACGGTTTCGGCGCGAGGCTCGGGCTGCCGCGAATCTCCGTTCCCCCCACACCATTCAGCTGTACGACTTCGGGGTAGCCGGGGACGGCACGTTCTATTACGTGATGGAACTGCTCAATGGAATGGATCTGCAAACGCTGGTAGAGGAGTACGGTCCGCTCCCCCCCGCCCGGACCGTTCACATTCTGCAACAGATCTGCGAGTCCCTGGCCGAAGCCCACGAGCGTGGGCTGATTCATCGGGACATCAAACCGGCCAACATTCAGGTTTGCTGCCTGGGGCATTACTACGACTTCGTGAAGGTGCTGGATTTCGGCCTGGTCAAGAGCGCAGTGGGCGACGCGACTGTGGACGCTGGACTCACCGCGCCGAACATGGTGTCCGGCACACCAGCGTATCTGTCACCCGAAAGTGCCCTGGGAGAGACGGTGGACCAGCGGACCGACATCTATGCGCTCGGATGTGTGGCCTACTGGATGCTCACCGGACGGTATGTGTTCGAGGGACAGGGCGCAGTTCAGGTGATGGCGCGGCACATCCATACCCCACCTGAGCCGCCCTCGCTCTACAGTTTGTTCAGCATCCCGCGGAGGCTGGATGAGATCGTGCTTGCCTGCCTGGCCAAGCAGCCGGAGGACCGGCCTGCGACGGCGCGAGAACTAGCCGATCTCCTGACGGAGTGCGAGGTAGGGGAGGAGTGGAGCCGCGAGCATGCCAGGTTGTGGTGGGGATCCCGGCTCCAGCCTGAAGCGGCGGTGAGCTTCAGCGACTAGCCAGGTCCGCCTTCCGCATCTGCCGCCGCTACCCGGCGGGCGGCTTCCGTCCAGTCTACCTCTGGTGCGACGTCCCGGTCGGTCATGCTCAGGGCGTGTCGGGCTCGTTCTACCACCGTGGCGCCGTCCGGCATCGCGAGTCCGAACTCCAGCTCGGCCTGCCGGCATAGCCGCTCTTCCCGGGCACGATCGGACTGGGGAAGCGGACCACAGCGGGCGGCAATCCGGGCATGGGTGGCCTCGTGTACGATGGAGGCGGCGATCTCCACGAGCGTGTGGCGGGGATTCACCGTAAAGGTTAGCTCCACCAGGCACTCTCCGGTTTGTGGAAAGAATGCCCCGCGGCAGGGAAAGCGACGGACGACGAAGCCCTGTATATCCTGCCGCAGCCGACGAAATCGCCGCGGTGCGTGAACGGCAATCAGGTCGAGTGCCTTGCCCAGGCGGTCGAGAACCTCACGGCTATCGATGTCGGGTCGAGTGTTGGTCAGCCGAACCAGCCAACCGCGCACCTCGTAGTCGTTCGTCATCTCTCCGTCGTCGGACGTTTCCACCGGGTTTCCCATCTATAACGGTCCTCCAACAGGCTCACTGTTCGTCTGGCGTCTCTTCCAGCCCACGCGCCTTGAGCAGCGGTTCGATGCTCGGGTCGCGTCCTCTGAAGGCACGGTATAGCGTCCCGACATCCTCAGTGCTTCCGCGAGAGAGAATCATGTCTCGGTAACGCTGGCCGTTCTCCCGGGTCATTCCGCCGCGCTCCATAAACCAGGCGTAGGCGTCATGATCCAGGACCTCGCTCCAGAGATAGGCGTAGTAAGATGCCGAGTATCCGCCGCCCCAGATATGGGCAAAGTACGGCGTGCGATAACGGGGAGGCACCTCGGGCAGGTCGACATGATACCGCGCCAGCGCCTGGCGTTCGAAGCTCTCGACGTCCTGTTCCGGGGTTCCGCTGGGTAGCGTGTGCCAGGCCAGGTCCAGGAGAGCGGCTGCCAGGTATTCGGTGGTGGCGTAGCCCTGATTAAAGGTGCGGCTCTTCTTGATCCGATCCACCAGATCCTGAGGCATCGGCGCTCCCGTCTGGTAATGCCGGGCGTACTTGGCGAAGACCTCCGGCTGCAAGGCCCAATGCTCGTTGAACTGTGAGGGGAACTCCACGAAGTCGCGTGGGGTATTCAGCAGGATCGGGTACTGGACGTGAGCGAAGAGCCCGTGCAGTGCGTGCCCGAATTCATGAAACATGGTGGTGACATCGTCGAAGGTCAGGAGCGCCGGCATCCCTGGAGCGGGCTTGGTGAAATTGGCCACGTTGTAGACCACCGGCTTGGTACCCTTCAGTCCTGAGGGGTCCACGAAGGTGTCCATCCAGGCACCCCCGCCCTTGTTGTCGCGCTTGAAATAGTCGGCATAGAACAACGCCATCGATTTGCCATCCCGGTCGTAGACCTCGAAGACGCGGACATCGGGATGGTACACCGGCAGATCTTTGCGCTCCTTGAAGGTGATTCCGTAGAGCTGGGTGGCCGCGTAGAAGACCCCCTCCTGCAGGACCCGATCGAGCGAGAGATATGGCTTGAGTTGCTCTTCATCGACATTGTACTCGGCCTGTCGCACCCGCTCCGCGTAGTACTGCCAGTCCCAGGGAGCCAGCCGGAAGCCGCCGTTCTGATGGTCGATGAGGGCCTGCATCTTTGCGGCCTCGGCGCGAGCCTTTCTGGTGGCGGGAGGAACCAATTGGCTGACCAGACCGATGGCTGCATCCGGAGTCCTGGCCATCTGATTATCCAGGGCGAACCCGGCAAACGTGGGGAAGCCCAGCAAGTTTGCCCGCTCGATGCGTAGCGCAGCCAACCGGCGGACGATCGAGCGCGTGTCATTAGTATCGCCGCGATCGGCGCGATGAATGGATGCATCGAAAAGCCGCTGCCTGACACCGCGGTCGGCGAGCGACGCGAGCGCAGGTTGTTGGGTGGTGTTCTGCAGCACGATGAGGTACTTGCCCGCGAGTCCGCGCTCCTTGGCTGCCTCAGCGGATGCAGCGACCTCAGCTTCACTGAGCCCCTTGAGCTGTGACCGATCGTCCAGCACCAGGGCCCCAGCCTTGGTGGCGGCCAGCAGCTTGTTCTGAAAATCGGTGGAGAGCCGAGCCTCCTCCTGGTTGAGCTGGCGCAGGCGGTTCTTGGCGGCTTCTGGTAGCTGGGCGCCCGCCCGCACGAAGTTGCGGTGATAACGCTCCACCAGCGTGCTTTGCTCGGTAGACAATTTCAGCGAGGCCCGGCGCTGGTAAACGCTGTGGACCCGTTGGAACAGGCGGGAGTCGAGGTACAGGGCGTCGGAGTGTGCGGCCAATCTCGGAGCTTCCTCGGTCTGCACTCGCTGCAACGTGTCATTCGTGTTGGCTTGCACCACTGCTCCGAAAACCTTGAGAACTCGGGTGAGCAGTTCGCCGGTGCGTTCCAGCGCCACGATTGTGTTCTCGAAGGTCGGGGATGCCTGCTGCCGGGCGATCGAATCGAGCTCTGCCCGTTGCCGCCGCATGCCTTCCTCGATGGCGGGCTGATAATCCGCGTTCCGGATGCGATCGAATGCAGGGGCCTGATAGGCCAGGGCGCTGGGCTGGGCGAATGGATTGGCGCTGCTGAATTCGGCCGGGGCCACGGCTGCAGCCCCGGCGCTGGTCTGGTCCGACGTGGGATCGGGCGCAGCCTTGAGCGATGAGGCACAAGGTCAGGGTCAAACCGGCTCGCATTGGGGAGAGTCCTCGTTAGGATGTTGCGTTGCAGCAATTCTGGAGATTCATGACTCAGGGCGACGCTGCGGCAACGACGTCCTGACCCGCCAGCGGCGCAAAAGGTTGTTCCGGGCTCGACGCGCCAAATCGCTGAGCCGAAGCCGGAACACTTCGACCCGTGTTGCGGGCATTGCCCGTACTCCATACCTGGCCTGGTATCCTAAAGTTTCGAGAAAGTCGCCCGTCTCCGCTTCGAAGATCTCGACCTCGCGGCGGCTCAAGACCTGTTGCCATCCCGCAGCGCGCGAGCGAATCGGCGCCTGTCCCACCAAATGGTGTTGGCGCTCGTGATATCGGGTTGGTCGGGAAGGGTTCGCCGAAGCCATCTCTGGCTCATAATCCAGTCCGATGAATCCTGCGATGCGGCGCAGGCTGCTCTCGGGCTCCTGCAGCACGTCCTCGTAGCGGACCCGCAGAATCCGATCGGGCCCCAGGTCCAGTTCTGCCGCCAGCCCAAGGGCACAGCGGGCCATCCAGAACTCGGCCGCGTGAAGCGCGTTGTTGGGGCCCCAGTCGAGCGGCAGCAACGAAGCGGCTACCGCCCTTCCATCGCGAACCAGATGAATGAAACGGGCTGCCGGGAACATTCGGAGCAGACCGCGCACCCGCCTGAAGTTGGTTGGGGTGTGATCGATCCACACGTCCGCGGCAGGCTTTCCCGCTTTCCGCCCGTATGCCCGCGCCAGCCAGGTCCACAGTTCAGGCAACGTCGTGCCCGAGCTCTGGGGGCTGGATTCCGGCCGGGTCCAGCGGAAGGTCCCAAAGCAACCGGAAGCGTTCGTGGGCGGCGATCCGCCCGAGCGCCGCGAACGGATCGATCCGACCATCGGAATCGGCGTGGGCGAGCAGATCGTCCATGAACTGACTCTCGGGCAGGCAAAGGCAGCGGGAATGGCCCCCAAGCGTGGCCCCGAGCATGGTGGTTCCGCTTCGCTCACAGCCGCCGATAAATACTGGTCTCATGACTTTGCCAGCTCGCTCAGCCGCTTCTCGATGAATCGCCGCTGAGGCTCCTGGCGGGTGAGACTCAGTGCCCGCTGATACGAGGCAATCGAATCCGAGGTCCGCCCCAGCCGGCGACAGAGCTCGGCCCGGGCAGCGTGCGCCAGCTGATAATCCTGAAGATCACCCCGGGCCAGAATGCCGTCGATAAGAGTGAGCCCGGCTGCAGGGCCGTCGCGCATCGCCACCGCCGCCGCTCGATTGAGCTCGACGACGGGAGAAGGATCCGCTCGCAGCAGTACGTCATAGAGCCCGACGATCTCAGTCCCAGTCGGTGGTGTCGGCACTTGCCGCCTCCGCGTGGATGGCTGCGATCGCTGCCTGCAGCGTGAAAGGACCGAACTGCCTGGACCGCATGGACCGCTCGACCAGGCCTACGCCCTCGGCGATCAGCTCGCGATTCCACCGGGTACGATCCTGCTCATCCAGCAACACCAACTCGCCATCCGGCGAGGTCCGGGTCTCACGACGGGATTCATGCAGCAGCATCAGGGCCAGTAGCCCCATCGCCTCCGGCTCGGGCAGCAGCTCTACCAGAAGCCGGCCCAGCCTGATGGCTTCGGCTGACAAATCATGACGGGTGAGGGAAGCGCCGGAGGAGGCGGAGTAACCCTCATTGAAGACGAGGTAGATGACCTGCAACACGCTGGCAAGGCGCTCGGGAAGGGCGGTGCGGGCGGGCACCTGATACGGAATGTTGGCCGCCTTGATCTTGGCCTTTGCCCGGACGATGCGCTGGGCTAAGGTCGGCGCAGGAGCGAGGAAGGCGCGGGCAATCTCTTCCGTGGTGAGGCCGCATACTTCGCGCAGCGTCAGCGCCACCTGGGCGTCAGGCGGCAACGCCGGGTGGCAGCAGGTAAAGATCAGTCGCAGGCGGTCGTCCTGAACACCTTCTTCCTCGATCTCTTCGGGCTGGGTGATCCCGTCTCCCAGCTGGTCCGCCAATGGCTGCAGCGACGCATCGAATCGGGCTCGCCGGCGGAGCGAGTCGATAGCCTTGAACCTGCCGGTCGAAATCAGCCAGGCGCGTGGATTGCGCGGAACTCCATCCTGAGGCCACCGCTCCACCGCGGCAGAAAACGCCTCCTGCATGGCCTCTTCGGCCAGATCGAAGTCTCCCAGCAGGCGGATCAGCGTGGCCAGAACGCGGCGGGAATCCGTGCGGAAGATCTGCTCAATGGTGTCTTGCGTCACCAGTCGCGAGTCACGAGTCACGAGATGGTCCGGCGAGTCGAGCTTGAAGTCTGGCAGACTCGACAAGCGGAAGTTGTCCGGCCGTGACCCGCGACTCGTGACTCGCGACCCCGCGCTCATGCCCTGGCGCCGGCGGCCTCCTCTCGTTGGGCGGCTTCGGCGGAGAAGTCCACCACCGGCCGGACCTCGATGCCACCGAGGCGGGCCGAAGGAATACGCGCGGCTACCTGGATGGCGTCGTTCAGGTCCTTGGCGTCAATCAGGTAAAATCCGCCGAGCTGCTCCTTGGTCTCCACGAAGGGCCCGTCGGTCGTCGAGATCTTCCCGTTCCGAACCCGGACCGTGGTGGCAGTGGGCGTAGGCTGAAGCGCCTCACCCGCCACGTACTTCCCGCTCTTCCGGATGTCCTCGGTAAAAGCGAAGTACTCCTTCATGATCCCTTCGGCATCTGACTGCGGCATGGTTTCCCAGTTCTTCTCGTTCTCGTAGATGAGGCACAGGTATTTCATGGAATCCTCCTGATGGGGTGGCCTACGTGGTCGTGTAGTAGTCGTTCGAGGCCACTGGAAATCGACAATCTCAAGACGCGATTGACCCTTCGACAGTTACAGCTGGGAGCGGCGGCGGGACCGCCAGAGCTAGTAGCCGGTGTTGTGGAAAGCCTTGATGCGATCCTCGAGGTCTGCGGGAGAGGTGGAGATGACCTTGCCCCAGGGGTTTACGTCGATTCGGACCTGGGTGGCCCCTGGAATGGCTGTGGGAGTGAAGGCAAAGCGCCACCACGGGGGATGCTCCAGCAGCCGGGACATGCCGTCCCAGTGAACCGTGATGCTCTGGTTGCCCATCCGGGGAGGCGGGGCGCCCAACAGCTTGCCCACACTGGCGAAGGCGGCCGCCCAGGACGCGCCGGTGATCAGCGCACCAAAAAACGCGAAGATCAAGAGCATCCAAAACAATCGCGCCATGCCGACTGCCTCAATCCTTAAGTGAGCGGCTCTCCTCTTTCAACACGGCCAGGCTCTTGATCCCCAGGCTGAGCAGCGCCTGAAAGGTCCCTTTCACCCCGACCTTGGCGCCGGTACGCGGTGGATCCGATTGATTGCTGACCACTGTCAACGTACCGGTCTTGTCCCGGACTTCGTACGCTCCAACCCCCAGACCGCCAACCGAGCCTTTGACATCGCCCTCGATGTGCACGCTCTTGCCGTCATAGTGCGACGGATCATTCAAGAGGTCCCCGATAGGCGTGACCCCGGCACACCCTGAAAGAAGCCATGCACTGGCCGCCAGAGCGAGAGGGAGGCGACGCACATTAGGGGATGCTGTAACCATAAAAGCGGACTCCGTGGAGAAGCAGTGAGCGACAGGAAAACTCGCAATCTACTGCAGGATCAGGGTGACGCCAGCAATCGATCAGGCGCCTGGCAACTGGCTACCAGTCGGTCGGACGGTAGTCCTTGAGGAACTGGCCCCACACATGACAGCCGGAGTTCACCCCGGAAATGATAGGATCGACAATCCGGGCGGCGCCATCGACAATGTCCAGCGGCGGGTGGAATCGGTGCTCTGCGACTTTGCGGGCGGCGATTTCCGCGGGATCCTCATCGGTCACCCACCCGGTATCCACGCTGTTCATGTGGATGCCGTCGCGATGGTAGTCTGTTGCCGAGGTGCGGGTCATCATGTTGAGTGCCGCCTTGGCCATGTTGGTGTGGGGATGCCGGGTCGTCTTGAAGTTCCGATAGAACTGCCCTTCCATAGCCGACACGTTGACAATGTGCTTCTCGCGGCCTGGCGTGCGGAGCAGGAGCGGCTTGAGTCGTGCATTGAAAACGAAGGGCGCTACCGCGTTGACGAGTTGAACCTCCAGTAGCTCCACTGATGGTACCTCGTCCAGCAGGAGCCGCCACGAGTTCCGTTGCCGCAGATCGACCTGCTGCAGGTCCTGGTCGAGCAGGCCGGTGGGGAAGAGGTGTCGCTCGGCCCCGCGCTCCTCCGGAAGCAGCGGCATCTGGGAGAGTCGGGCCGCGTGAGTGATCCCGGAGAGCTCGGAGTGAGAGCGGTGAATCCGGACCTGAGGCGGGGACTCATGATCAGGCTCGGGCAGCATGTGGTACTCCCGGAGTCCCTCGTAGCTGCCGAGCAGCCGACGAACGGCATTCGGCATGTGCCCGACCGAGGCAGTCTCGGCTTCCATCATGTGGTGATAGAAATCCGGAGGCCGGCGCACTGTCTGGCAGGCGTTGTTGATGATGAAATCGAGGCGATCGCGGGTAGTGAGCAGATGATGGCAGAAGGCCTCCACGCTGGGCGTGTGCCGCAGGTCGAGCCCAAAGATCTCGAGTCGGTCGGCCCAGTCGGCAAAATCAGGCTCCCGGGCGTAGCGGGCCGCCGAATCGCGGGGAAACCGGGTCGTGACGATGAGCTGAGCGCCCGAGCGCAGCAGCTTAATTCCAGCCTGATAGCCGATCTTGACCCGTCCGCCGGTCAGCAGCGCCACTCGCCCCGACAGGTCCGCCAGCTCAGTGCGTTTGGCAAAGTTGAACTCGGCGCAGGGTGGGCAGAGCTGATCGTAGAAGTGGTGAATCCCGGAGAAGGGCTGCTTGCAGATGTAGCAGTGCTGGGGGTCGAGGCACTCCTCAGGTGCGCTGTCGTCGGTGATGTCCTGTGGATCGAAGCCGGACGGAGGAAAAACGTTGGGCGTGGTAAAGACCGTCTGACGGCGCAGGCTCCGAATGCCGGTGCGGCTGAGTGCGGCCTCTTCCCGCCTGATCTTTTCGGCCTTCCGGCGACGGACCGTGGCTTTCACCAGCCGGCGGCGCGCGGTGGTGTCGGGGACGTACACCGCACCGGCCGCGTTGAGCAGGCGGTGGCGCTCCTCGGCCGGCACTGCGGCCAGCAGGCCCCGGTCCGCTATGACGGCCTCGAGCAGGTCGACGGCCGCACGAACTTGTTCGAGGAGGGCCTGGCCCTCGGGAGCAACGCTGAGTTGTAGGTGAGTCATGCGAAAAGGCTAATGCGGTGCTTCGGCTCCGCAAAGCCATCGGTCGGCGCAATGCCTACTGATTCTCGTCTGAAGACTCCTGTGTTCTCCAGCCCGGACTCTCCACCTCCGCCATCTCGTGCAGCTCCGGCGGGACCGCATTCGGGCCCAGGTCAACCGGCAAGCTCACCTCCAGCACTTCGCCCTCCACCGCGACGAAGGCGCGGTCGCCGGGTCCGGGTTCCACAGTACCAAATCCGGTGAAGCTGCCGAAGGCCGGAATCAGGGCTCCGGTCTGGCCGATGACGAAGCAGGGCAGGGTTTCCCGCTGAAGCCCGCGACCGAGCAGGGTGATGCCGGGATGGACGTGGCCGGCGAGCCCGTAGGCATCGCCCTGAGTCACCGGCTCGTGGCGGAAGACGAAGGGCGGGACGAATGCCGGCGCATTGACGCAGTTGATCCGGAGGTCGCTGGGCGGATCGCCGGCATGGCGGTCGTGGTTTCCCCGTACCAGGAGGATCTCGACCGGGGCGGCCAGGCTCCGCCAGCGACGCAGCTCGGCCAGGGTATGCGAAGCAATGCGGCCCGCTTTGGCGTGAAAGAGGTCGCCCAGGACCACCATGCGCCGCGCACCGGTTCGGGTGAGCGCGCTATCCAGCCGAGCCAGGTCGTCGCTGGTGGTGCCGATCGGGATGGGGATGCCGGTGGCTCGAAAGGTGGAAGCCTTCCCCCAATGGAGATCGGCCACGATCAGGGTACTTGCGTTGGGCCACCACAGCGCGCGCTCGGACAGGAGATGGATCTCTTCGCCCGCGATCTTCAACATCACATCGGTCATCGAAATCCTCTGCCTCGTCCGCGCGCAAACCGCGCGCTCCCGTTTCCAGCGGCGGCCGCGCGTTCCAGTGGTGCTGCCAGCCGGCGCACCCGATCGAGAAACTTCTCGCTGCTCACCTGCTCCCGGGCGCGGTCTACCAACAGGGCGAAGGCGAGCGGAGTGGGGCGCCGGCACTCCTTGATGCTGATGCGCCCCCGGCCGATCCGCTCCAGGGTCCGGCCCAGCCGGCTCCGCTCCAACTGCTTCTCCAACACCTCGCGGTGCGCCTGGAACAGCAGGAGGTTGTCCGGATCGTAGCGGGCGAACACATCGTACAAAAGCCCGCTGGAAACCTGGACTTGCTTGACACTCTTGTTTCGGCCCGGATAGCCCTGGAAGATCAGCCCGGCCACCCGTGCAATCTCCCGAAACTGACGCTTGGCCAGCTCGGCCGCGTTGAGACTCGCCGGGATGTCGTGCACCAGATGATCGGTGGAGACCAGGCCGGCATCGAGTGCTTCCTCCAGCCGGGCCTGGTCGGGAGAGAGCAGCTCGAAGCCGTAGTCGTTCGCCGCCAGGGTGAAGGTAATCGGCCCCAGCTGCGCCAGTCGATAGGCAAACAGTGCCGCGAGTCCCTCGTGCACCAGCCTGCCTTCGACCGGATAAAAAAACAGATGATTGCCTTCACGGGTCTGCACCCGTTCGATCAGCAACTCGTCTGCCGCTGGAATGCCGGACCACTCGGCCTGGAGCTCGAGGATCCCTCTCACCGCCTCCATTTCGGCGCCCTCATACACGCCCTGGCGAGCCTGATCCAGTTTGGTTCGAACCGCTGCCGCGAGCTCCGGGGAGAGGGGAAAACGGGCGCCGGTCCAGTGGGGTACCACTGACGTGGTTTCCCGCGCTGTCTTCACCCACGCGGTCATCTCCCGCACCCGGACGAACTCGAGCGTCCGTCCGGCAAAAGTGAAAACGTCACCAGATCGGAGCCGGGCGATGAAGTTCTCCTCCACGGTCCCGATGGTCTTTCCTCGGACGAACCGGACCTTCATCGCCGCCTCGCTCACGATAGTGCCGATCGACATGCGATGTCGCGCGGCAACCATCCGGTCTCGCGGCACGAACCGGCC
Organism: uncultured Gemmatimonadales bacterium; assembly: GCA_963842945.1. Classification (GTDB taxonomy): domain Bacteria; phylum Gemmatimonadota; class Gemmatimonadetes; order Gemmatimonadales; family GWC2-71-9; genus CAVVWJ01. The sequence continues at coordinate 268,659 of CAWJIM010000023.1, read as the reverse complement.
GTCGCGCTCCACCAGCTTGTTGTACTCCGGATACGCGCTCAGGGCCGAGCCGCCGCGGGTGATGAAGTCCATGACCCAGCGCCACTCGGCATCGGTCAGGTCGCGATAGGCGCGGGTGGTCCGCACTTCAGCCAGAAGCTCGTCGGGCCGAAATCCGCCGCCGACGGCGATGGTGACGGCGTGCTGGGCGAGAAGATCCAGGGGACGCTCCACCGGGGGCCGCGACTCGATGGCACCCTGGTCGAGCGCATCGCGCGCGGCCGCGACATCCACCAGCTCCAAGGCATTGGTCGGCACGCAGGTGAGGCGGCTGACGGCGCCGGGCTGGTGGCCGCTCCGCCCGGCCCGTTGAATCAGCCGGCCGACCGCCTTGGGACTGCCTACCTGGAGGACACGGTCGACCGGGGTGAAATCGACTCCGAGGTCGAGGGTCGAGGTGCAGACGACGCAGCGGAGCCGGCCATCGCGGATCCCGTCTTCAACCCACTCGCGGGTGTCGCGATCGAGCGAGCCGTGGTGGAGGGCAATGACCCCCGCCCAGTCGGGGCGGGCGCTCAGCAACGCCTGAAACCACAGTTCGGCGGTTGCCCGGGTGTTGGTGAACACGAGTGAGGTATTGCCCTCTTCGATTGCCGCAATGACTTCGGGCAGCAGCCGCAGGCCGATTTGCCCCGACCAGGGGAACCGCTCCATCGTCTCAGGGATCAGCGAATCGACCTCCAATCCCTTGGGCACCAGCCCCCGAATAATTCGGCCGGATCGTGCGAGCCCTTCCTGGGTGAGGCCCAGCAGGGTGTCGCGAGCAGTGTCGAGATTTCCCAACGTGGCGGAGAGTCCCCAGACGCGGAGCTCGGGCCTCCAGCGGCGCAGTCGAGCAAGTGCGAGCTCGGTCTGGACCCCGCGCTTCGAAGCCATCAGCTCGTGCCATTCGTCGACCACCACCAGCTCAAGATGCTCGAACAGCGAGGGCGTCTCAGACCAGGTGAGCAGAAGCGACAGGCTCTCGGGGGTAGTTACCAGGGCGGTAGGAAGGCGCTTGCTCTGCCGGGCCCGCACTCGGGGCTCGGTGTCGCCGGTGCGGGACTCTACGGTCCAAGGAAGGCCCAGATCTTCGATTGGCGCCCGAAGAGCGGCCTCGGTGTCGGCGGCCAAAGCGCGGAGCGGCGTAACCCACAAAACGCGAAGTGGTGGCGCTCCCCGCCGTCCCACCTCTCGCGCTGCCTCTCTTACCCGCCGGATAATCCCGCAGCCACTCGAGAATGGGTCCCATCCAGGCGGCATAGGTCTTTCCCGTGCCCGTAGCCGCGTGAATCAAGCCGCTTTCGCCGGCCAGATAGGCCCGCCAGACCTCCTCCTGGAATGGGAACGGCTCCCACCCCTCGCTGGCAAACCATTCTCGAACGCAATCCATGGGATCGCGCCGGCCACACTCGATGGTGGGTGCCGCTTTCCTGGGAGGTTCGGAGACGCGAGGACCAGCCGACTCCTCCATCCGGCGTCTCGCCGCCCGTGCCCGCCGAAGGTCCACCGCCAGGGCAGAGCCGCGGTTGCCGCCTGATTTAGTCACTGATCGCGGCCAGATACCGCTCCGCCGAGTACTGGAAGGCCTGCTTGGCGTCCTTCATGATGTTCTGCCCGAACCATCCGCCAAAGATCTGCTCAAACTCGTAAGGCTGGAGTGCGGCTATGATGTGCCGTACCGTGGCGGGACTGACGGGGATGTAATTGGGATAGCTCCGCATGAAGCTCACGGTTTTCCGATCCTGACCCACCTGCAGGATGTCGCCGCTGAGGATCGCGCCTTTCCCACCAGCCCCACCCGCCCAGTGCAGCACGGTGCCTCCGGGAAAGTGCCCGCCCAGGCGGAGCAGAGTCAGACCAGGGGCAATCTCGTGGGCATCCCCGTGCCAGAACACGATGGCCGGATGAGGCCGCATGACCCAGTCGCCGTCGGCAGCGTGGAGGTAGACGGGAACGTCTCCCAACGCGCGGCTCCATTCCACGATGGAGGAGTAGTAGTGGGGGTGAGAGACCGCGATGGCCGCAACGCCGCCGAGAGCCTGAATGGCGGCGACGCTGCGGTCGTCAGCCAGGCTCAGGCAATCCCAGAGCACGTTGCCTTTGCCGGTGCGGACGTGAAGCGCTCGCTGGCCGATGGCGAACTTCGGCTCGGTCACCAGACTGATCAGCTCGGGCCCTTCGACATCCAGCCGGTTTTTATGACTGCACTGCAGGTCCTTGAGGGTGGTCCATTTCTGTCCCTCCCAACCCACGTACTGGCGCTCCTCCTCGCAGATGGCGCAGCGGGGTGGAGGCAGCAGAGACTCGGCGTATTGGACTCCGCAAGTGATGCAGATAAAGTTGGGCATTCGTCAAATAAAACCGTAAGCGGGTAAACAACAGCGTGAGCGGTGAGCGGGATCGATACCGCTGTTCCCGCTTACGCTGTCTCTTCTCCGCTTACGCTTTTCAGTAATGATCTAACCGTTTCGATCGTGTCTGCCTCCTCCGGCTTCTTGTCGGTCCTCCACCGGGCCATCCGGGGAAACCGAACCGCGATACCGCTCTTATGGCGGCTGGACGGCTGCAATCCCTCGAAGTGGAGCTCGAAGACGAGCTCGGGTTTGACCGTTCGCACCGGCCCGAACTTCTCCAGTGTGTTGCGACGAATGAACTGGTCGACTTTCCGCATCTCCTCGTCGGTCAGACCCGAGTAGGCCTTGGCAAAGGGCACCAGGTGATCTCCCTCCCAGATCCCGAAGGTGTAGTCGGTAAAGAGTCCCGCCCGTCGTCCACTGCCGGCCTGGGCATAGATCAGCACCGCGTCGACGGTGAGCGGATCAACCTTCCACTTCCACCAGTCGCCCCGTCGCCGTCCGACGCCGTAGGCCGAGCTCAGGCGCTTCAGCATGATTCCCTCCGCTCCCATGTCGCGGGCTCTGCTCCGCGCCTCGGTGAGGGATTCCCAGCTGGAAGCGCCGACGCTGGGCGACAGGATCAGCCGTCCGCTGCTCGCTACCGACTCAACCAGCGATACGAGGCGGGCTCGCCGACTGCGGAGTGGCTCAGCGCGGATGTCCTCGCCATTGCTCTCCAGCAGGTCGTAGGCGACCAGCATGGCCGGAACCTCGTCCAGAATCTTTGGGCCCGGATTCTTGCGGCCGATTCGGCGCTGAAGCTGAGCGAAAGGCAGCGGGCTGCCCTCCAACCAGGGGAGCAGCTCCCCGTCGATGACGGTGCCCTCCGGCAGCAGGGCCCCCTGATCCTCAATTTCGGGAAACCGTCCGGCGAGCAACTCCTCACCCCTGGACCAGAGAAAGCTCTGTCCGGCCCGCCGGATCAGCTGAACCCGAATCCCGTCCCACTTCCACTCGGCTATCCAGTCAACGATATCGCCCAGTTCCGCCGGTTCCCCCTCGAGCGGGTGGGCCAGAAAGAAGGGATACGGCCGGCTGACATCGGCGTCGCTGGTGTCCGGGGCTATCAGCCGCTGAAAGAAGTCAGCGGTCGGCTCCCAGGCGCCCATCAGCCGGTGGGCGATCACGCCTTCCTCGACTCCGCTCGTTTCCGCCAGAGCCCGGATGACGAGCCGTTGGGAGGCACCGACCCGGAAGCTGCCGGTAATCAGCTTGTTCCAGACGAAGCGCTCCCGCCGATCCAGCTCACGCCAGGAGTCCACCATGACCTCGCGCTGAACGTCCTCGTCTTCGCCGCGAAGCGAGAGCAGCCGCTGCTCGACCCAGTGCGACAGAGGAAGCTCGCTGGAAGCACCGGTGTCGGGCAGGATCAAGGTGATCGTTTCGGCCAGGTCGCCGACGGCCTGATAGCTCTCCTCGAACAGCCATTGGGGAATACCGGCCTCGCTGGAAGCCCAGGCGGCAAGCTTGCGAGAGCCCACCAACCGCTTGGGACGGCGACCGCTCAGGAAATGAACGGCCCAGGCGGCGTCCTGCGGGGGAGCCGCCCGGAAGTACTCCACCAGAGCGGCAACCTTCTCACCCGTGGCGTTGGTTTCGTCAATAGCGCTGAAGAGTGTCGCAAACGCTCTCACAGCACTGCCTCGTCTGCCACGGCCTCCCCGCCACCCAGAGTCCCTGCTTCCTCACTGACCTCATCATCCCGTTCGCCTTCGAACCGGGTCTGCACCGCCTGAGCGTCCAGACCCCGTTCGCGGAGCCAGCGGACAACCGGCGCGGTGAAGCCGTGGGTGACCCAGATCTCGGCCGCGCCGGATGCCTCGATGCTTGCGAGGAGACTGGGCCAATCGACATGGTCCGACAGCGGGAAGCCGCGATCGAGTGCCCGGCGCCGCCGGGCACCGCGGACCAGCATCCACCCTGAGGCGAACGCCGTAGACTGATGGCCGAAGCGCCGAGTCCAGGGGGAGCCACTGGCATGGGGGGGTGCCACCACGATTGCGCCTGCGGCATCCACCCTCCGCTCCAGGGTTCCGGCATACTGCGTGGGAGGGAGCTCAACGCCCGCGGCCCGATAGGCGGCGGTCATCCTCTCGACCGCTCCGTGGGTGAGAATGGGCCCAATGGCAGGGTCCAGTCCGGCAATCAGCCGCTGCGCCTTCCCCAGGGTGTAGCCATAGAGCATGCTGACCTTGCCTGCCGCGGCGTTCGCCTGCCACCAGCTGTTGATGTCGGCGAATACCTCAGACTGAGGCGGCCAACGGTAGATCGGGAGCCCGAAAGTGGATTCAGTGACGAAGGTGTGGCAGCGGACCGGCTCGAAGGGAGTACAGGTAGGGTCCGGATCGGTTTTGTAATCGCCGGAGACAACCCAGACCTCGCCCCGATGTACCAGACGAACCTGAGCCGATCCCAGGATATGCCCTGCCGGATGGAGGGACACGGTAACCCCGTTCACGCTGATCGCCTGGCCGTAACGGACGCCCCGAATGGCGGCTGCCGGCCCCATACGAGCTCGCAGGACCGGCACCCCGGGCTCCGCTGTCAGGTAGGCCCGGGAGCCCCAGGTCGCATGGTCGCCGTGGGCGTGAGTGATCACCGCCCGGTCCACCGGCTCCCAGGGATCGACGTAAAAGTCTCCCGGCTCGCAGTAGAAGCCTCGATCGGTGAGAGTGAGGAGAGGCATAGTCGAAACTTAGAGGGGCAGCGGGGCGGCTGGGCGGCGGGGCAGTGTCTCTCTCAAATGAAACTGGTCGTGCCCTGGTTTAACGGCCCTGCTGCCCCGCTGCCCCGCTGCCCCGCTGATACGTCCCCATCAGCGTCCCCTGAGCCAATATGTGATCGGCCATGGCACGCTCCAGCTCGGCCCTGGAGACTCCGTGGGGCAGGGTGAGCATGATGTCCAGAGCGTAGATGCGGAAGTAATACCGATGAGGCTTTCCCGGCGGAGGACAAGGTCCGCTGTAACCAATCTCCCCCGAGTCGTTGCGGCCTTGCCGGGCGCCGGACGGGAGCTCCGGCAGGGCCGGGACGCCGCGGGACAGCTCCACCGTCTCGCCGGGCAGGTTGTACAACACCCAATGCACCCAGGTGCCCCGGGGAGCATCCGGGTCGTCACAGACCAGCGCCATGCTGCGGCGCTCGACCGGAACTCCCTCCCATGCCAGGGCCGGTGAGAGATTTTCGCCCTCACAGCTGTGAGTAAGGGGTATGCTGCCGCCGTGGCTGAAGTCGGCAGAGGTGAGCCGGATCGGGTCGGACGCGCTGGACATGGCTTATCCTCTGCCGGCCTCGAGCCAGAGTCGAATGGCCATGAGGACGATGAACACGGCAAACATTCGCTGCAGGGTGGGACTCGGAATGGTTTGGGCCAGCCGTGCGCCCAGGTAGGCGCCCAAGAAGAGGCCGAGGCCAATAAGGAGTGAGCCTTTGATATGGATGTTGCCCTGCAGGTAGTAGGCGTAGGCACCGAGGAGCCCTACGGGCAGGAGCATGGCGCCGAGTGAGGTGCCGATGGCCAGCTTGGTGTGGAACTTGGCGAAAAAGATGAGCGAGGGGATAATGAGAATACCACCACCGATGCCGAACAATCCCGATAACACTCCAGCAACCACCCCGATCGCGAGAAACAGGAGAAGCATGGGACATCGGCTCCTGAGAAGGAGGGAGGGCAGCAGAGACCTAATAGTACACCGGCCCATACCACCCGGCAGATCGATAGTCCCGCTTGTTGATCGAATCACTTGAGTACACCTTACTGTCCTGCACTATTCCGACCTCGATCGTGTTTGCAGGGCCCTGGGTCGTTCAGAAGACGAGAGGAGCTCTATGAAACGGGTTACCCCGGTCATCCTCGGCGCCGCGGCATTGCTGGTGGCCCTGGACATCATTGGTGCACTGACCGGAAGGCCGCTAGGGTTCCCGTACTCTCGTCTCGGTGCGGTCTCTCTTTTCGTCTACCTCAGTGTCGGCCTGCTTGTCTCACTTCGAGCCGGTCTGGCCGTTGCAGTGGTTGCCGCTGCAGCCGTGGGGTTTTTGGACGGAACGTTGGGTCCACTTGCCGCCTGGCTGGTGGGTCCGGGCCCGGTAGGTCAAACCGTCAGCGAGTCTCGGGTGTTTGCCTACGGCATAGCCGTCGTCACTGCCACCGCGGCGGTGGCGGGACTGATCGGTGCGCCTGGCCGGCACCTGGCTGGAGCGGCGGCGCGGCCTCCGCACCAGTTCCCGGGTTATCTCCCGTTAAGGTTGCAAACCCGCCGGGCATGCCTCTCTTACATGGCCCATGAGTTCTCTTTAGCACGCTCTGGAGTCAAGACGTGATTCGTCAGCGCACCAATCTCGACGGCGAGTGGGAATTCTTCCCCGATCCTCAGCAAAGTCTCACGCCGACCACACTCGGGAAAAATGAGGGGCGAAAGATCAGGGTACCCGGTCCCTGGCAGGCCCAATTCGAAGACCTCAGAGACTACAGTGGCGTAGCCTGGTACCGCCGGCAATTCGAGCTGGGGGAGGGACGCTCGAATGGCCAGCCCGCTGGCCACGTGCTCCACTTTGGGGCGGTGGACTACTTCACCTCGGTGTGGCTCAACGGCCAGCAGGTCGGCGAGCACGAGGGCGGATACCTGCCCTTTGAGCTCGATGTGACCGATAGCCTTCGCCGCGAGGGCCCCAACGAGCTGGTTGTGCGGGTGATCGATCCAGGCAATGACGCCGACTTTCCTCCCGAGTTTACCTTCGCCGAAATCCCCCACGGCAAGCAGAGCTGGTATGGCCCGATCGGCGGAATCTGGCAGAGCGTGTATTTGGAGCGCCGGGCCCGCACCCACCTGACCCGGCTGCGGGTCACTCCGGATGTGCCGGGCGAGCAGATCCGGGTGGATGTCATACTCAATCGACCGGCCGACAAACCGCTGGGTCTCTGGCTCAACATCACCGATCCGCGAGGGCAGCAGCGCCGCCACCGCCTGGTGGTCGGGACCGGCCATGAGGCTGAGCAGCTCACCATACCGGTTCCGGACCCCATGCTCTGGGATACCACGGTGCCCAACCTCTATGAGCTGCAGGCCGTGCTGCTCGACAGCAACGACGACCGGGCCGAGCCGGTGGACCAGTCGGGAACCCGGTTCGGGATGCGAACCATCGCGACCTCGTCCACCGGCCATCTGCTGCTGAACGGGAAGGTGCTCTATCTCCGGGGGGCGCTGGACCAGGACTACTACCCGGACCTGATCTACACCCCGTTCAGCGACGCCGAGCTGGAGGAGCAGTTCGCCAAGGCGAAGCATATGGGGCTCAACTGTCTGCGGACCCACATCAAGATCACCGATCCCCGCTATTACGACGCAGCGGACCGGATCGGGCTTCTGATCTGGACCGAGCTTCCCAATTGGCAGGAGCTGACCGATGCCGCCAAGCGGCGGGCGAAGGAGACGCTGTTCGGCATGGTCGAACGGGACTGGAACCACCCGTCGATCATCATCTGGACCATCGTCAACGAGAACTGGGGCGTAGACCTGGCGGTCAACGCCGGCCATCGCGCCTGGCTGGCGGACATGTACACCGAGCTGAAGGCGCTGGATCCGCACCGGCTGGTGGTGGGGAACTCACCCTGCTTTACCAACTTTCACGTGGTCACCGACATCGAGGACTTTCACAACTACTACGCGATGCCGGACCACTACCGGAAGTGGAAGGAGTGGGTTCAGACCTTTGCCAGCCGGCCGCCGTGGACCTTTGCCCATGTGTACGAAAGCATCGAGTCGTGGCGGGAATACATCCGAGATCCCTGGAATCCGATACCCCGACAGCCGGCGCCCGAAGTTCGGCGGCGCGGCAGTGAGCCGATGGTGGTCTCCGAGTTCGGCAACTGGGGCCTGCCCGATGTCGGCAAAGCTGAAAGAGTGCTACGGCGGCCGTGAGCCCTGGTGGTTCGAGACCGGGATCGAGTGGGGCGACGGCGTCGTCTACCCCCACGGGATCGAGCAGCGGTTCAAGGCGTTCCATCTCGACAAGGTTTTCCCCACCCTGTCCGACCTTGCCGGCGGCCAGCCAGCGGATGCAGTTCACGGCGCTGAAATATCAGATCGAGCAGATGCGGCGGCACCCGAGCATCGTGGGCTACGTGATCACCGAGTTCACCGACGTCCACTGGGAGAGCAACGGGCTGCTGGACATGTGCCGCAACCCCAAGACGTTCTACGACGTCATCGGCCAGGTCAACAGTCCCGGATGCGATCGTCCCGACCGACTGGGAGCGAATCGCGTTCTGGGAAGGCGAGCGCTGTGAGGTGAAGCTGGCGCTCTCGCATTTCTCGTCGGCCGATCTCCGGGGCTGCCGCCTGGAATGGCAGCTTGACCAGTGGCCGGACCTTCGGGGCTCCTTCGAGGCGGTGATCCCGCAGCGAGCCCAGCTCACCAATATCGGCACCGCGGTGTTCGATGTGCCCCGGCTGGACCGGCCGGCCCGGGCTCGGCTCGAAATGCGTCTCTTCAATGCGGCGGGCGAGCTGGTCACCCGGAACCACCATGAGCTCTACTTCTTCCCTCGATTCGAGAAGCCCTCGCCCGACCTCCGCATAGCGGTGCCCGGCCTGCCCCGGCTTTCGGCGCGCCTGGCCGGGATGGGATACGAGCTGGTGGACGAAAGCGCGGCGGACCTGGTGGTGGTCGAGCGGATGACCGACGAGCTCCGGTGGTATGTCCAGAACGGCGGGCGCGTACTCTGGCTCGCCGAGCAGCCGGAGTCACAGCAGGCGCACCTCGGCTCCATCAGCATCGCGCAGCGCCATGGCCGCAGCTGGCAGGGCGACTGGGCCAGCAGCATGAGCTGGATCCGGCAGGACAAGATGTTCGGGGATATCCCGACCGGCGGCACGGTGGATTTCGCCTTTGCCGACCTTACTCCCGAGACCGTGATCGTCGGGCTTACCCCGCGGGACTTCGCGGCCAACGTGCACTCCGGTCTCTTCGTGGGCTGGGTGCATCATGTGGTCGCGCTGGTGGCGGAGCGCGCCATTGACCGAGGGAGGCTGATGATCTGCACCTATGGCATCCGTGATCATCTCGGAACCCATCCGGTGGCAAGCATCATGATGCGGGATCTGATCGCCCGGACCGCTCGGACCGGGGCGCCGGAGGACCGGGTCAAGCTGGAAAATCGGCCGCCGGTGACGATGCCATAGGAACTCGGAAGGGACCGAGAATGCGGAATCGAGGCGAACCGACGTCCTCAGCCGAGGCTGGCCGAGCGGAGGCGGTCTGGGCTCCCCGGAGGTCGGTCGCGTATTCCTCATTCAATACCCGCTCGAGCTTCCCCGCTATTTCGGCGGAGATCCCAGAGCCCACTGTTGTGCCAATGGTTCGGGTCGTCCCAGTCGGGCCGGTCGATGATCGGATAGATGCACAGCCCGTCGACGCGCACCCCTGCCTCGCGAGCTCGCCCACCTCCTTACCGACCTCGCGAATCCAGCGCCCCCGTCCGGCGCCAAAGTGGCTGGTCTCGCTCACCACAACCGGCCGCCAGTAGCGGTAGTACACCTCAGCCAGCAATGAGCTGAAAGGCAGCCAGCGGGGATCCCGGGGCGTGTCCTCCCAGCGTAGGCGTTGGTCGGGATGTTCCCACTGATTGGCGTGGTAGTAGTTGACGCCGACTACATCGAGATACCGGGGGTGGCCGCCCAGCTGGGGCTCCATGGCACCGGCCAGCATGTCCCACGCCTCGAACTGCGCGGCCCGCTGGTCGGCGGCGGCGCGGGCCAGATCCGGGCGTCCTTGGCGTGAGCACGTGAATCAGCGGCTCAGTGTGCATGATCCGGGCACGTGGGTCCACCGTCCAGATTGCCTCGATACCCGCGAATCGTCGCCCGGATCAGCTGCTCGCTTGATCAGGCTCTCCCGGCGTCCTCCCGGTGGGGATGGATGTATGCCTTCTCTCCCGCGGCCCAGGCCAGAAAGGAGATCTCGTTGATCGGAGTGTAGAACTGAGACCCGTCGGTGTGATCGCCGATGAAGCGTGCCGCCTGCGCCGCAGTAACGAGCAAAACGGTCGATGAATCGCGGCGCGAGAACAGATCCAGGTCATCTGGCCATCCATAGTGACAGAGAGCCCAGATCACCTGGATGCCATGGCGCCGAGCAGCCTCGACCGTCGGCAGCAGCGAGGAAAAATCGAACCGTCCAGCCGTCTCGATCAGGTGCCAGCGCAATCCCTTCCCGCACCGTGCGGATGCCCCACTCTGCCAGCCGGCGCATAGTCCTCGTCCACCCACCGGTCATGCTGGGTGGCAGAGACCATGTCGAGCCGCACGCCGGACGCGGTTGATATGGACAGCCGACTCGAATCCGGCCGATCCAGAAGGAGCGGAACAGATCGGAGTATCGGCCCGAGTACGGCCGGGGCAGTGAGGTCTAGTCGCGCGTGGTCGTGGGCGGCTCGACGTCTCCAGGGCTGTGGTGCGGGTCCATGGGTGCATGTCATCGACTTCAGCTCGAGAGACTCTGTTCCAGTCCCAGATTCCCGATCGCAGTTCTCGCATCGCTCATATAGCTTCGAAACTGCTCGACCAGCGGTGTTGGCCCCCAGCGGCCGGCAGCGCCATCCAGGGTGTACAGACCCAGCTCCAGGCGGTATTCCTCCAGCGGACCCCGCCCAAAGCGGTACTTCCAGTCGATCATGGTGAAGAGTGGAAACCAGGTGTAGCCCAGGACGGGGATACCTCGGCCCCGCAGGCCGCGGATAGCGGCCACGGACGCCTCTAGCCAGCGGGCGCGCACTGTTTCATCGCCCCTTGGCGCTGGTCTCCGTGACCATGATCGGCAAGCCGTACCGCTGGTAATAGTCCTCGATAGACCGTGGCTGAAGCCGGCGCCGTCCTGTTCCACCGGCTGGTAAGCCAGCCGGCCCCTCCGGTCGATGTAGAGCTGGGTGGTGGACCACTGGGGATAGAAGTTGAGTCCCATCAGGCTGAACGGCACCGGACGCGCCGCGATCGCTGCGAGCCGGTCGGGCGAGGCCCCGTTCCGAACCAGCCAGGGGAATAGCGGATGGTCCGGGGTGACCCTGCCGGTCAGAAGATCGAAGGGAAGAAAGGTCCGGGACTGCTCCTCCTGGGCCACTGCGTGGAGGTCCTCGCGGGCGGTGCGGCTGAGTCCAGTGGCTTCCACGTGCACCAGCAGCATCTCGGGATTCACCGCGCAGCAGCGCCGCGCTGGTCTGGATGATTCCTTCCACCACCTGCAGCATGATCTGCACGTACCCGCTCTCACTCCGGAGGTAGGGAGGCCAGAGGCCCGCGCTGCCCGCAGAACAGGGCGGTGACGATCGGCTCGTTGAGCGGAGTGTACCAGTGCACCAGCCGGCGTAGCGCTCGGGCAAACGCGGCAGCGTACGCCGCGACGGCGGAGGGGTACTCGGTGCTGGCGAATTCCCGGCGGAGCCAGAAGGGGCAACCGTAATGCATCAGGTCTACGATCGGGCGTGATCCCCAGCTCCTCGACCATGTAGGGTATGACCTGGTCGGTCCAGCGCCAGTCGAACTCCCCGGGCTGAAACGGCTCCAGCCGGTACCAGGGCACCCCCCAACGCACCATCTTGAGGCCCAGATCGCGCACCAGACGCCAGGTCTTCGCGCCAGTGCTCGTAATGCCCGATGAGCTGGTACTCATCGAGGGCCCGGTGGCCCGGCCGGGTCTGGGGCACGAACGTATCCTCGATACCGGTGGCCCACAGGAAGTCCTCAGGCCGACGGCGCAGAGGATCGTCAGTCATGGCATTAATAGATTAAAGACGGGGAGCAGCATTGACAGTAAACGGTGAAGCGTAGCGAGGGACCTACCTTGATGGCAAACTGGCTCAGTGGCCCGCTCGCGGTGTGCTTGTGAAGATGCTCGGCTGAGACTTCACTGGCCTAGACTGCTTCACCCGACTTGACGTCACAGCCGCGATTCATCGTACCTGCTGCTGCCGCTGAAGCTCTGCCACCTGCTCCGCGGCCTTCTTGCCGGCGATGAACGCGTGGTCCGAGTTGTAGTACTCCCATTCGGTGTAGCGCCCGGCCAGGACGATGTCCTGCGCCGACAGCCAGTCGCGGATGACGTTTCGACGTTTCGCGGCCCGGTCGTGGTCGTAGACCACGTAGGCGATCGGGCATGTCGACCTGGTTGGCCGCCCAGATCGGGTCGTCCGGCGGTGAAGAAGCCGACCTTGTGGCAGTCCTCGATGCAGCGCTCGATCAACGCGTCGCCGTCGCCGGCAGCGGCTTGGCGTCGGAGTAGGTGATCTCGCAGGTCAGTCCGAAGCCGCCCGGCGGATTGCAGTGCGGGCTCGCGTTGCCCTGCACGAAGATCCGGTGGAAGACCGTGTCCTCCGGGTAGTAGATCCAGTGCTTCTCGGTCAGGTTCTCCCGTCCGACGCCGATGTTCACGCAGCGTACCGAGACGTGCCGCAGTGCCGGCCGCCGCCCGCCGCACCTCGGCCGGAGCTTCGTCGCCGATCGCGCGAATGAGTGCGGGCAGCGGCATGGTGCTGATCAGGTATTCGTAGGGAACGACGCTTCCGTCGCGACAGGGTCACCGTATGCCGTTGAAGGCGATACGGCGGTGACCCTGGTCTTCAGCCGAAGCTCGCCCTTGAGGTGCGGCAGGAAGCCGTCCATCAGCGCCTGGAACCCGCCGCGCAGCGGATAGCCGAAGCGCGCATTCGGGCCCATCGGCTTGGCGACCGGCGACAGCGCGCCCTCGATCATCTCCTCGAGGTTCGGGAGCGGCACCCGCCCGCCCAGCCACGAGGTCTCCATCTCGTCCAGCGGCACCGCCCAGAGCTTCCGGTTGTACGGGATGGCGAAGTGCTTGGCGATCCCGGCGCCCCACACCTTGTAGATGAACTCCTCGAAGTTCCGTGGCTCGCCTTTGTGGGTCGCAGTAGTTCGCCGCTCCTGACCCGAGTACGCGAGCCGCTTGCCGCGTTCCGCCGGCCTTCATCAGCGGCTCGAACATGCCGCGCCGCTCGGGACCTGTATAATCGTCGTTGGTCGCCTTTGTCGGCGGCCGGCTTCTTGGCGGTGAGGCTGCCGAACCGCGCCTCGATCGCGCCCGACGATGCATTCCTTGATTACGTCCGGCGGCAGACCGTAGAGCGCGCCCTGGAACGGATAGCGGGTGTAGACGCTCTTGCTGTAGATCCACGCCTCGCGGTCCTGCCAGTGGACGTTGTCGCCCAGCAGCATCTCGTACATCTCGTGGACGTACGGATCGTTGGAGAACATGATGTGGCCGGCCATGTCGAAGGTGAAGCCATTGTCCTCGATCGACCGGCACCAGCCGCCGACGCGGTCGGCCTGCTCCACGAGCAGAGCGGTCTCGTCCGAGGTGGTAGGCCGCGCTCAGCCGGTCGGACCCGCCCCGACCACGACCACCGGTGCTGACGGATTCCGAGGTATCCGAATGTTCGAGGTGGCATGCGGAGGACCCTCGAATCCTTTCAGAGTGTTTACAGCTCGGCACGGCGGTTTCGTAGCCTTTGCCACCGCGGCATTGCGCAGCAGTTTCTCCATCGCTGCAGGCCGTGACGTCCCAGGACGTGCCGGCCAGCACCCCGCGCATCCTGGTCGGTCCGGCTGGCCCGTTCCTCAGGCGCCTGCGTTCAGCGCCGCCTCGCACGCGGCCAGGAACTCCGCCGGCGTGTCGCCGAGATAGACGATGTCGCCGTACGGCTCGGCCACATCGGTGATCGGCGTGCTGACGATCGGGCAGTTCCGCCGCCATGTATTCGAGCGTCTTGGTCGGACTGATGAACTCGGGTGGCGTCGTTCCGGGCGAACGGGAGCAGGCACACGTCCCAGCCGGCGAGATAGCCGGGCAGCTCGTCGTAGGTGCGCTGGCCGAAGTAGTGGATGTTCGGCTCGACGCGGCAGACTGGTCGGGATCGATCTTGACCACCGGACCGACCAGCACGATCTGCCACTCCGGGTGTGCCTCGGCGATGCGGTCGATCAAGGCCAGGTCCAGCCGCTCGTCGATCACGCCGTAGAAGCCCAGCCGCGGATGCGGAAGAGCGCGCCTGGTCCTCCGCCTCGCTGAACGCCGTCCTCGTCGTCCCGCAGCCGAAAGTGGCCGCGTCCACGCTGCTGGAAAAGCAGTGCACGTTCGGGTGGCGGGACTGCTTTGCCCGGAACAGGCTGGGCCCGCCGGTGAACATGACATCGGCACACTCCAGCAGCTGCCGCCTCGCGGCTCAAGCAGCTCGGGCGGAGCGCCCAGGAACAGCGAGAGCTCATCCATGCAGTCATAGACCACTACAGCCGGAGACAAGGCTTGAGCCAGCGGCAGGGCCATCGGGGTATACAACCAGGTAACGATGGGTCGACCTTCCAGCGCCTCGGCCAGCTGGGCAATCAGCGGCTCCAGCAGGGGAAGCTGGTCGGCGTCGAAGCCCGGGGCCCGACCGGGGTCTGAGGCCGCAGGACCACCACGTTGGGTTGCGGGCTGCTGCGCTCCCAGCGGGGAGGGCCATTTCGGTCGAACTCTGGCTCCTCGACGAAAAAAACCGGTCGGGTAGCGGCCAGCCGGGAAAGCAGGTGCTGAGGACGCTGATAAACGAAGCTCCAGCGAAGGTGGGAAAAAACTACAATCGCATAGTGAGGCTGCATGACGTGCTCGTGCGTTGACAAATGAGCTCCGGCCGGGCGAATCTCGGTTGCGGGTCCTATAAACCTTCCTTTCCCAGAGCAGTCCTGCTGCTCCGGCAATCTCGAGTGCTCTCGATTGCTTCTGGGAAATGCCGGGGCCTAACTGATTTTTGGCGGGGTCAAATGTTGCGATCTTGGCTGCCGAAGTCCGGGACCGGTGCCCCCAAAATCCTGTGAGTCTCGTCACAGAAGGCTCGCGTCAATTCACCACTTTGTCAACGCGGGGGAGTGCGCGAGATTTTAAAGCAGCTCGTCACAATCTCGCGAATTGGAGGATTCCATGTCCGGCACCAAGACCTTTGTCAGTGGCCTCACCGTCGGTGCAGGCCTGGTCTACTTCCTCGATCCAGAACGGGGCAGCTTCCGGCGGGAACAGTTAAGCCGGCGCTTGGCGCCCCTGATCGGGGAAGCACGGTTTAGTCTCGCCGGGAGCGCCGGCCTGTCGCATCGGAGTGTGCTGCGGTATGGCGGGCGCGTAGGTGATTTGCAGGGGCTCGGCGCGGCCAGCCTGGGCCAGAATCAGGGATCGTTTCCCGGTGAGTCGATCGGCTCTGCCCTCCGCATGGCTGGAGCGGCTCTGGCGCTCTACGGGCTGATCCGGCGCGGGGCTTGGGGCAGTCTGCTCCGAACCGTCGGCACCGGCATGCTGATGAGGTCCGCAGGGGGAGAAAGTTTCCTCGGTGCATTACCCAGTCTCGACCGCCGGCGAGTCGTAGATGTTCAGAAAACGTTGTACATCGAGGCTCCTCTGGATCAGGTGTACGCCTTTTGGAGCAACTACGAGAACTTCCCGCTGTTCATGTCCCACGTGCGGGAAGTGGAGGATCTGGGACAAGGCCGCTCCCGCTGGAGCGTCAGTGGGCCGGGAGGCGTTCCGATCGAGTGGCAGGCCAGCTTGACGCAGCAGACGCCGAATGAAGTCATCGCCTGGCGGAGCGAGCCCGCCTCAATGCTGGAAAACGCCGGGATCATTCGATTCAGCTCGAGTGGCAACGGAACCAGGGTGGATCTGCGATTCTGCTACCGTCCGCCTGCCGGAGGCGCCGGCCGGGCGGTTGCCGAGCTGCTCGGCTCGGATCCCAGAGCCAAACTGAACGAGGACCTCGGGCGCATGAAGGCGCTGCTCGAGGCCACTACCGGGAGTCAAGCCCATGGCAAAAAATCTCAGCCGTGAATTCGCGACGATGAGTGAAGACGAGCGCCGCCGCTTTGCGCTCGAGGCAGAAGAAGGGACGCAGGGTCATACGGCCGAGCTGGATTTCGAGGACCCCCGGAACGAGGACAACATGGGGCCACATTACTCCAGTTTGAGCCAGGAAGTGGCCGATCCGGAGCACCGTGACGGAATGAGCGCCGTGCTGGACGACAAGGAGCACCAGCGTAACGTGCGGCGCCAGGCTGTGCGACAAAACGATGGCTCAGCGAAACCGGAGTAGTTCGGGAGCTTCGCCAGACCCAGTGCGGCCTCTGCTGAGACGACGATCCGACCGGATGCAGCTGGCAGCTGCTACAGCGCTCGGGGCGTTCTGGATGGTCCGGCTGCTTCGGTCCGGTGACGGATACCCGCTCAGGAACAGGGTGGTGCTTATCACCGGCGGGTCGCGCGGGCTCGGGCTTGCCCTGGCCCGGGAAATGGCGGCGCGCGGAGCTCGTCTCGCAATCTGTGGCCGCGATCCCGAGTCGCTGGAACGAGCCCGGGCTTCACTTGCCCGCGCCGGGGCCGAGGTCATGGCCATTGCTTGCGACGTGACCGACCGCGGCTCGGTGCAGGATCTGGTGGATCAGGTCAGCCGCGGCCTCGGTTCGGTGGACGTACTGATCAACAACGCCGGCGTCATCGAAGTGGGGCCGGCGGAAACCATGTCCGTTGCCGACTACGAGGAGGCCCTGGCCACCAACTTCTGGGGCATGCTCTACCCCACGCTCGCCGTGCTGCCCGACATGCGGCAACGGCGCGCGGGGCGGATCGTGAACATCACGTCTATTGGAGGGAAGCTGGGCATTCCGCGTCTGCTCCCCTATAGCGCCAGCAAGTTTGCCGCGGTGGGATTTTCTCAGGGCCTCCGGGCCGAGGTCGCGGCGGACGGCATCAAGGTTGTAACCGTGGTGCCGGGGCTGATGCGCACCGGAAGTCCGCGCAACGCGATTTTCCGGGGACGGCACCGGGCCGAATACGCCTGGTTCAGTATCAGCGACTCCCTACCGGGCCTGTCGATCAGTGTCGAGAGCGCTGCGCGGCGAATCGTCGAGGCCTGCCGAAGAGGTGATGCGGAGGTCTTGTTCCCGGCTGTTGCCAAAGTGGCGGCGGTAATCAATGCGATCGCGCCCGGCGCAACCGCCAACCTGCTGGGTCTGGTCGATCGGGTTTTGCCGGGCGCCGGCAGCCTCGATCGGAGCCGGCATACCGGCGCGGAGAGCCAATCCTGGATCTCTCCTTCCTGGCTTACCCGGCTGGGCGACCGGGCGGCGCGCAAGTACAATCAGCTGGCAGCCCATCCGCCCAAAGCCAGGTGATTACCACGATATCTGCGAAGGAAGGCTCAATGGCATCGACGTACAACGGGGTCGTCTCGAACGAGCGCTGGGAAAATCTTCGGCGTCCAGCCGAGGACGAGAACGAGATCAACGTAGGCAGGACCGAGCGGGTGATCTCCGGGCTGGCCGCCGCTGCCGTAGCAGTGGTCGGACTTCGCCGGAAGCGGCTGCGGCCGTTCCTCCTGCCGGTGGCGGGGAGCCTCTTTTCCCGAGCGGTCACCGGTCACTGCCCGATTAATCGCGCCCTGGGAAGAAACTCGGCCCGGAAAAATCGCGTGAGCCCGGTAGCAAGTGTTCCACGCGGCGAGGGAATCAAGGTAGAGCGGAGCGTCGTGGTAAGCCGTCCCGTCCACGAGGTGTATCAGTTCTGGCGGAACTTCGAGAACCTGCCTCGATTCATGGACCACCTCGAATCGGTGACGGTGCTCGATGAAAACCGGTCGCACTGGGTGGCCAAGGCCCCGGCCGGCACCCGGGTGGAATGGGAAGCCACGATCCACAACGAGATCGAGAACGAGCTCATCGCCTGGCGGTCTCTCCCCAAGGCCGACGTCAACAACGCGGGATCGGTGCACTTTACCCCCGTGGGTGACGGCGCTACCGAAGTACGCGTAGTCCTGAGCTATCAGCCGCCAGCCGGAAAGTTGGGAGCTGTGGTGGCCAAGCTCCTGGGCGAGGAGCCTTCGACGCAGGTGGATGATGATCTCCGCCGGTTCAAACAGGTGATGGAAGCCGCCGTTCCCACGGGCGGATGACCACCGACTCGCCCCGGCTGACATACGACTGCGTCATCGTCGGGGCTGGGCCCGCAGGGCTGAGCGCCGCGCTGATGCTGGGACGCTGCTGCCGCAAGGCGCTGGTGTGCGACATCGGCGAGCCCAGAAACATCCGGTCCGCCGGCCTTCACAACTATCTAACCCGGGACGGAACTCCGCCGGCCGAGTTCCTCCAACATGCACGCCAGGAAGTGGCCCGTTATCCCAGCGTCGAGTTCCGCCAGGTCGAGGTGCTGGATGCCGCCCGTTCACCTGATGGGTTCCGTCTTGTGTGCGCGGATGGACGCCAGATTGCAGCGCGAAAGCTGTTGCTGGCCACAGGAGTGGTGGACGAGCTTCCAGAGCTGGAGGGACTTCAGTCACTCTACGGAACCAGCGTACACCATTGCCCCTACTGCGATGGTTGGGAGTGGCGGGATCAGCCGGTAGCCGTTTATGGGAGTGGGGAGGAGGGCAAGGCTTTAGCGTTGGGATTGACGGTGTGGAGCAGGGACCTGGTGCTCTGTACCAACGGCCCAACTGGCCTCTCCGAGGAAGAGCTGGAGCAGCTGAGCCGGGAAGGGATCGAGCTCCGGGAAGAGCGGGTGGCGCGGCTCGAGGGAAGGGAAGGGATGCTGGAGCGGATTGTCTTCGAAACCGGAGAACCCTTACCTCGAAAAGCGCTCTTCATCTGTTCGGGACAACACCAGCGAAGCCCACTAGCTCGAAAGCTCGGCTGCCGCTTCACCAGCAAGGGAGCGGTTGATACCGGCACCTGCGAGGCTACCGACGTGCCGGGGCTCTACGTGGCGGGGGATGCGAGCAAGGAGGCGCAGTTCGTTATTGTTGCCGCAGCGGAGGGCGCGGAGGCCGGGATGGCCATCAACAAGGCGCTACTGAAGGAGGACCTGGCTCAGAACAAGAACTCGACCCCCAGCCGGACCAGGCGAGGGGGACCGTACGTGAAGAGCGGCTGAGTGAAATCCCGGGCCGCCGCCAGGTAAAGCGGAAACAGCTCATCCCTGCCCGAGATATATCCATCCCCGTTGATGTCGGCCGAGGGACGGTAGTAGGGAGATTCGTAGGGGATGTCCTCCGGATGTGCGGCATACGCCTCTTCCGCCACCGCATTGACCGCGTTGTCGTCCGGCCCAGGCTGTCCGGTATCCCGTCGCACGGCAACGATGTTCTGCCGGTTCAGCACGTTCCGCATGTCCAGGTACACTCCGCCACGCACGCCGCCCAGCTGCAACGGTCGCCGGACCAGGAAGTCGAGCGTGTAGCTCGTGGGCAATCTCCGCGAATTGGGCAGCCCGATCAGCGAATCGCCCGAGAGGTTGGTTTCGGAATAGGGCAGCCCTGTCCCCACCCGTCCAATGGCCGCTGCCTCGAGACCGCCGATTATGTGTGACCCGAAGACACGGGGTCCAACACTGTCAGACACCCGGCTTCGGAGAATGGCTGTCAGCGTGTGCCGGCGGTCGAAGTCCAGCGGGAACTCGGCGTGGGCCGGCCGGATCGTGTCTCCGGTCTGGGGATCGATCGAGAAGACACGGTTCAGCAGAAAAGCGTCGCTTGCCGTGGCGCTGGCACTCTGCAGTGTGTAAATGAGCCGAGCGCCGAACCCATTTTTCAGGTCGCGCTCGAGGAGCAACTCCAGCCCCTTTACCGTCCCAGCGTCGGCGTTGCCGTAGATGGTCGAATCGGGATCGAGGCCCAGCGGCACCGAGGCTACCAGGCCGTCGAGCCGCTTCACGTAGGCGCCCAGTCGCAGTGAGGTGATCGGGGTGGGCCGAACCCGCAGACTGAACTCGTACTGGACCGCGTCCTCAAAGCCGATGTTCGGGTTTCCCCGGCGAAAGCGCCCGGTGCGGGTGGTATCGTCGAACGCGGCATCCACCAGGAACTGGTAGTCCGGCGCCTGAGAAAAGCGACCGTAGCTGGCCACGAACGTGGCCCCCTTCAGGACGGTCGAGACCGCGAACCGCGGACTTAACTTCTGCTGCGAGCCCCGCGACTCGGCTGCCAGCTCACTTCCGGCGTTGAACTGGTCGTAGCGGGCGCCCAGGGTAAAGGCCAGATCGGTGATGCGGACCTGGGCTTCGACATATGCCGCGGCACTGGTCGGCGAAAAGGTGGAGACCGCAGTCGGTGGCACGCTATCACCTAAGCCCACGGGCAGGTAGGCCATGACCCGGCGGTACGTGCCAACCTGCTGCCGCACCACCTCCCCTCCGAAGAACAGATCCACCTTCTCGCCGGCCCCGTAGGTGGCGTCGAGCTGGCCTCGTGTCTCGCCGAAGCGGCTCCATCCCAGGCTTCCCTGTGAGCCACTCCCGAGGAAGAACCCGGGTACGCCATAGGGGGACGCGGTGCTCGGCAGAGGGGTTTGGAATCCGGGGATAGGATCGAGCGAGGGCTCCTGGTTTCGGGCCACGTCTTCGCCGACGAAGTGGAAACGCTTCCCGGTGAGTCCGCCGAACGCGTAGTCCACGTCGCCATCAAGCGTTCCCCGCAGGAACTCACGGGTGAAGCGCGCCACCCGGAGGTCCATGATCAGCGGCTTCCTGGTGCCGGGGCCACTGGCATACTGCGCATGGCCGGTGAGCAGGTTTCCCTGTACCCGCTGTCCCGGGGCGAGGGCGAGATCGTACTTGTAAGCAGGATCGAACAGCAGGCTCTGATTTTCCGAATGGAGGCCCATCAGCCGCAGCGTTATCCGGTCGTTCACCGGTACCGTGATCTTGCCCAGGCCGCTCCACAGCTCGCTGCTGTTATGGGGCAGAAGTGCCGGCGAGGCGGTCCGAGGGTCGCGCGGATCGGTGGCCGCTGGAGCGTTGACCGGGTCTGCGTCCAGCCGGCCGGTGACATCCAGGGCGGCAACCACTCCGATTCTGCCCACCACGGGCCCACTTCCCTGGGCGATGAAACGGTCCAGTCCGTAGTCCCAGCTGCCGCCGAAGGGTCGGTCGGTCTCGTATCCCACCCGACCTTCCCAGTTCGTGGTTGGCTCCTTGGTGACCACGTTGATGAGGCCGGAGATGGCCTGGCCGTAACGGGCCGAAAAGCCGTTGGTCACCAGCGATGCTTCGCTGAGGACGTCTGGGGGGATGGTAAGTCCCAACCCGCCGCTGGCAGCGTCGAGCTGATTCTTCACGCCCAGTCCATCCAGAATGAAGGCCTCTTCCCCCAGTCGGCCTCCTCGGTAGCTCTCGCCCACGCTTCCGGCCGACAAGGCCACCGCCTCCTGCAGAGAGCTGACCGGCAACTCCCTCAGGTCCGCCGCCGTAATCTTCTGCTCGGTTGAGGTGGCGAGTGGATCGAGCACCGGGTCCACCGGCGCGGTGACCACCAGCGGCTCCAGTTTCAGCGGATTGGTCTCCAGCGGGAAATCGATGGTCACGGTACCGCCGGCCTGCACGAACACGCTGTCCCTGACGATGCTGCGGTAGCCGATTGCCCGTGCCGCCAGGCTGTGCCAACCACTCCGGATGCCGCGAACCCGGTAAATGCCTCCGGTATCGGTGATCGCGCGAACCCGCTCATCCACCAGAATCTGGGCCTGGGCCAGTGCCCGATCAGTGCCGCTCTGATACACCCGCCCCGCTATGGCCCCCTCCGCCTGGGCCCAGAGCGCCGAGGGCAGTAACCCGAGCAGGAGCGCCGCAGCGATCTGGTGCGCGGTGCGGTGGGGGCTCACGGCTGCCCTATCAGGTACAGGTCTCCTGCACGAGCGACGCTGGTGTCTACGGTGACGCCGTTGTCGATGATGATGAGTTGATACCGCTCCACGACGACTTGGCTGCCTGGTGGCGAGATCTGCGGCCGGCGATACAGGCCAAGGTCGCTCGGCCCGGTCAAAGCGACATCGCTACCGCCTGACAGGTCGACCACGTGCACGACGCCCCCACTGTCCCATTGAGTAGGTCCAACAATGGGGTCGTCGGTGAAGTGCACCCTGCCGCCCACCACAACCGCCATTCGGGTGCCCACCACATGCACATCGCGGGCGATCCCGGCAGCGGCAAAGTCGAACACCACCGTTGCCGCGCCAGTGGAGAGCGTCTGGCGGTACACCCGGGTATCGCCATTCAGGGTGTAGTACACTTCGTCCTCCGTGCTTCCGGGCGACACGCCCGATGCGTTGCTCGTCCCGGCTATGGCTTGGGGGTTGGCTCCGCCGGCAAGGTCGAGCCACACCGCATCGAGTCCGGAGTGCACGGTGTCCCGCTCACAACCATCACACAGGCTGAGGACGTTCACGGCCTCCCCCAGGTAAACCAGCCGGTTTGGACCTAGCCACCGCAGCTGGGAGATGCCACCGTGGGTGGGTCGGCCGGAGATGGTGTAGGGGATAGCCAGCAGTGAAGTTCGGGTAGTGGGATCAGCAACGGTTGCCAGGGACAACTCTTGAACCGAGGGTACCAGGGCGCCGATTGCGCCGCTTGCTGCTAGGAAGGCTAGTCGGCCGTCCGTTGCCGCCGCCGCCGACTCGAGCGACTCGGTGCGCTGGTCGCCCACCGGGGTGAGATTGCAACTCAGACTCCGCTGCCGCCCTCCGGTCGGGGGTAGTACGGCAAGGCAAACGTCGTGGTCTCGAGTGCCGTCGAGCTGAGTCGAATACAAGAGCGCGGATCCGTCGGGCAGCCAGGCCGCACGCCGGTCGGGTCCGCGATTGAGAGTGAGCTGTATTGGTGGAGTGGGATCGAACGGGGCGTCAGTACCGAAATTTTCGGGGGTGAACGGCTCACTGTGTCCGCACCCCGCCAGAGTGAAAATGGCGACCAGCACAAGCCGCCCTCTGCAACGTAGCTGCTGCCCAGGGACCGCGGATTGTGTCATCGGGGTGTCAAACCGGTGAGAGATCGTCATGGGGACGCCGCTGCCCGAGAGGTTCGCACATCAAGAGGAAAGCTTTGCTGATCCGTAGGTTGCATCGGGCAAGCGGCCGGGCTTTGCCCTATAATAGATCATGAACCCGCTCACCAACGCCATGCCCTGCTGTTCCGACCTCGTTGCGCCGCGATGATCTTCAAGCGCTTCTTCGAGCCCAGGCTCGCTCAGGCCAGCTACCTGCTCGGATGCTCTTCCACCCATGAAGCCCTGATCGTCGACCCCAACCGGGATATTGACCTCTACCTCGAGGCGGCGGCTCAGGAAGGGCTTCGAGTCGCACACGTCACCGAGACTCACATCCATGCCGACTTCGTTTCCGGGGCGCGCGAACTGGCGCACCGCGCCAATGCTCGGCTGTACCTCTCCGCCGCCGGCGGACCGGACTGGCAGTATCGCTATGCCGGCGCGGCGCGGGCCACGAGCATAAATGACGGTGACAGGATAATGGTCGGCCGGATCGAAGTGCGCGTCCTGCATCTGCCCGGGCATACCCCGGAACATCTGGTCTTCCTGGTCACCGACACCGGGGTCGCCAGTGAACCAATGGGCGCGCTGACCGGCGACTTCTTGTTTGTGGGAGACGTGGGGCGGCCCGATCTGCTGGAGCGCGCCGTAGGCTCGCGAGGCACCATGGAAACCAGTGCTCGCCAGCTCTACCGGTCGATCCAGCGGTTCCGCGAATTCAGCGACTACCTCCAGATCTGGCCCGGTCATGGCGCCGGCTCGGCGTGCGGCAAGTCATTGAGCGCGGTGCCACAGTCCACTCTTGGCTATGAGAAGCGGTTCAACTGGGCCTTTGGCATCGAAAATGAGAACGACTTCGTGCGCGCCGTGTTGGCCGGCCAGCCCGATCCTCCGCGGTACTTTGCCGAGATGAAGCGGATCAATCTGGAGGGTCCGCGGCTCCTGGGCCAGCGGCCACCACCCAGCCGGCTCTCGCCGGAGAGCCTGATGTCCGTGCTCCAGTCCCGCGGCATGGTGGTGGACACCCGCACCTCAGACGAGTACGGCCGAGGATCCATCCCCGGAACAATCAATATTCCAAATACTCGAGCATTTCCGACCTGGGCCGGGTCCTTGCTTCCCTATGACCGTGAGCTCTACCTGATCGTTCCCGAACCTGATGATCCCATGTTCGAAGAGCTGGTACGGACCCTGGCCGGGATAGGAATAGACCGGGTGGCTGGCTACTTCGGCAGCGAAGTGCTGGGTCACTGGCGGAAGTCCGGGGGCGAGCTACAGACTATTCCCATGGTGACACTTGAACAGCTGACTACCCGGAGCAGAAATGGCGAAGTACTGCTCGATGTTCGCGGGGTGGGGGAGTGGGACGCCGGCCATGTTCCGGGATCGCTGAATCTGCCGGTTGCCCAGCTGGAGGCACGGCTGGACGAAATACCCCGGGGACTCCCGCTGATCGTGCACTGTCAAACCGGAGCGCGCGCCGCCATTGCTGCCAGCCTGCTCCGGGCCCAAGGCTTCGAAGACGTACGGCTTTTCCGGGGCGGTTTCGCCGAATGGCGAGCTGCCGGACAGCCCGTGGTACGCTCGCAATCCTGAAACCCTGATCCGCGGAAGACCCATGCTCAAGGAATTCAAGGCCTTTGCGTTGCGCGGCAACGTTCTCGACCTCGCGGTGGGCATCATCATCGGCGGCGCGTTCGGCACCATCGTCAAGTCTCTGGTGGACGACGTCATCATGCCCCCAATTGGACTGGCCCTGGGCGGTCTCGACTTTGGCAATCTTTTTGTGGTGCTCAAGGCTGGGGAGAAGGCTGCGCCGCCCTACGCCACCATCGCCCAGGCGCATGACGCAGGCGCCGTGACCGTCAACTACGGCCAGTTCATCAACAACGTCGTCACCTTCATCATCGTGGCCTTTGCCGTCTTCCTGATCGTGCGAGCGGCCAACCGGCTGAAGCCTGCCGACACCTCGGCTCCCACGACGAAGGACTGTCCCTATTGCCGGATGGCGATTCCGGTAAGCGCCAGCCGCTGTCCCCACTGCACCAGCGAACTGAGGGCCGCCTGAGGAGCAGGTCATGAGCGAACAGGCTCCGGCTGTAACCGGCCCTGATCTCGCCGCCGGCATTATGATCGCCAGCGTTCCGGAGGGGAAGCTGCTGGCGGGGCACGTGGGTGAGGAGACTGTCCTGCTGACCCGGCGGGGCGACGAATGGTTTGCCATCGGTGCGGTGTGCAGCCATTACAGCGGGCCTCTCCCGGAAGGTTTGATGGTGGGTGACACCATTCGCTGCCCCTGGCATCACGCCTGCTTCAGCCTCCGAACCGGCCAGGCGCTCCGGCCGCCGGCCCTCAACGATGTGCCCTGCTGGAAGGTGGAGCGGGAAAACGACATGGTATTCGTTCGGGGCAAAGTGCCTCAGCCCCGATCACGGGTTGCGTCTCGACCGCGCCTGACGCGAAGTCCTGAGTCCATCGCGATCGTGGGCGCCGGAGCTGCCGGGAACAGCGCCGCGGAGACGCTCCGCCGTGAAGGGTACCAGGGCCCGATAACTCTGTTCGATCCCGACCCGGACGCCCCCTACGACCGGCCCAATTTATCCAAGGACTATCTGGCGGGCTCCGCCCCCGAGGAGTGGATCCCGTTGCATCCGCCGGATTTCTATGCCGAACGAGACATCCACATCGTTCGCAACCACCGAGTAGTCGAGCTGGAGCCGGGCAAGCACCGACTACGTCTGGATGACGGCAGCACCCGCGAATATGGCGCTCTCCTGATGGCCACCGGCGCTACACCGGTCCACCTTCCTCAAAACACCAGCTCCGATCCTCTACCTTCGCACCCTCAGGGACAGCAAGGCCATTGTCACCGCCAGCGGCAGCGCACGCCGGGTCGTGATCCTGGGCGCCAGTTTCATCGGGCTCGAGGTGGCAGCCTCATTGCGAGCGCGGAAGCTGGAGGTGCACGTAGTGGCGCCGGACGCTCGTCCTCTGGAGCGGGTCATGGGTCCCCAACTGGGAGACTTCATTCGGAGACTTCACGAGGAGCACGGAGTGATCTTCCACCTCCAGCAGACGGCAAAGGAGATTGCGTCGGGCGAGGTGGTGCTGGAGAATGGCGATCGCCTGAAGGCCGACCTGATTGTCGCCGGCATTGGCGTGCGGCCCAATCTGGAGCTGGCCGAGCGGGCCGGACTCGCACTGGATCGGGGCGTGTCAGTCGATCAATTCCTGCAGACCAGCGCACCGGACGTGTTCGCGGCCGGAGACATTGCGCGCTGGCCCGATCCTCATACCGGTGAGCGGATCCGGGTGGAGCACTGGGTGGTGGCGGAGCGACAAGGCCAGGCTGCTGCGCGAAACATGCTTGGCCAACAGCGGGTCTTCGATGCGGTGCCATTCTTCTGGAGCCAGCACTACGACGTCCCCATCAATTACGTAGGCCACGCCGAGCGGTGGGACCGCGTTCAGATCGACGGCGACATCGATGCGAGGGACTGCTCGGTTCAGTTCATCAGGGGTGAGAAAGTCCTCGCCGCCGCGACGATTTATCGCGATCGCGAGAGTCTCGAGATTGAAGCCGAGATGGAGCGCTTCGCCGGGGCTGTTGTCGAGGGGACCAGGTAAGCCGCGCGTTTACCTTCCTCTAATGCAAATCAGCCGAAGGCGTTTTCTCGTTGGTGCCGGAACCCTGGGCGCCGCCCTGGGGGCAGATGCGTTCGGACTGGAAGCCAATCGCGTTCTGATCAGCCGGCACGATGTCCCAGTTTCGGGACTTCCCCAATCGATCGATGGAATCCGGGTTGCGCAGGTTGCCGATGTCCACCTTCCCGGTAACCAGCTGGCCGCACGCGCCGCGCTCGAGCATCTGCGCCGGGAACGTCCGGAAATCGTGGTGCTCAACGGCGACATGACCGAAACGGCCCAGGCGCTCGAAACGATGAGAGAATTCGTGGCGGCGGCTCGAGGCTCGCTGGCGACCATAGCCGTCTTGGGGAACTGGGAGTACCTGTCCCGGGTGGTGGGCGATCGGGCCCGGGAGGTGTATCGATCGGCTGGGATAGATCTCCTGATCAATCAGATGAAACCGCTGACCGTTGGAGGGACAACCCTGGCCCTCATTGGGCTTGATGACATGCTGGGCGGCCAACCTGACCTGACCGCAGCGAGGGCAGGACTGACCGGGGACGCCGTGGAGATCTGGGTTATGCATGAGCCCAGCTTCGCCGATCAGCTGCCCGCCGCTCTGTCCGGTAAGGCGGCCGTGCTGCTGGCTGGTCACACCCATGGCGGACAGATTCGGATTCCGCTGCTTCCCCCGGTCAAGCCGGTGGGCGCGGGGCGCTTCCTCGAGGGGTGGTACCGCGACACCGCGGTTCCGCTGTATGTCTCGCGCGGCGTGGGCACCACCGGCATCCCAGCGCGATTCCGCTGCGCCGCGGAGCTTCCGATATTTACCCTTAAACGCGCCTGATCTATCCCGCTGCGTCTTCCTGCCGGCCGAGCCGCCGTTCCATCTCAGTGTCCATCTGCTTCCGGAGCTCCGCCAGCCGGGAGGCATACGCTTGCAGCGCCCGATCGACGTCATCCCTGGGCTCCCACTGGGGCACCGGCGACGGTTTCCCGTCGGTGCCCAGGGCAACAAACACAATCACGCAATGGCCGGTGCGGCGGCGCTGGGGACTCTTGGGGTCGCGGGCGTAGACGTCAACTGCGATGTCCATGCTGCTTCGGCCGGTTCGGATCACCAGCGCCTGGAGCTCGACTACCTCACCGACGTGAATCGGAGCCAGGAAGTGGAGTCCCCCTATGTAAACCGTGACACAGTAGGAGCCGGTCCACCCGGCCGCACAGGTGTAGCCCACCTGATCGATCCACTTCATTACTGCGCCGCCATGCACCTTCCCGCCGAAGTTCACGTCTCCCGGTTCGGCCAGGAAGCGGAGGGTGATAGAGCGGGGCCGCTCAGCGCCCTCAGGACCCACGTTGCGCTCCAGTCAGGAAGGGCAGAGTCATAGCCGTACCGCGCAGCGGCATCTGTGCATGGTCCTATACCGACTGGTCGGCATAGGGCCGGCGGAGGCGAACCACTTCGGCCTGCCGCCGGCGCACCCGGAGATTGAGTAGCTCCACGCCCACCGAGAATGCCATCGCAAAGTAGATGTAGCCCTTCGGGATGTGCTGGTCGAGTCCCTCAGCGATCAGAGCGACCCCGATCAGAATCAGGAAGCTCAGCGCAAGCATCTTGATCGTGGGATGACGGCTGACGAATCCGCTGATGGCGCCAGAGAAGGCCATCATGAATCCAATAGCCACCACGACCGCTGCGACCATGACCCCGATCTCGTCCACCATTCCCACCGCGGTGATGACCGAGTCCAGCGAAAACACGATATCCAACAGCATGATCTGGATCAGCACGCCGGCAAAGGAGGGAGCTGCCCTGCGCGGAGGCCTCGTCGCTCTCGCCTTCGAGGTTCCCGTGGATCTCGTGCGTACTCTTGCCCAGCAGAAAGAGACCTCCCAGCAGCAGCACCAGGTCCCGGCCGGAAATCTGTTCTCCCAGAATGCTGAACAGCGGCGCGGTGAGCCCGATGATCCAGCTGAGCGAAAGCAGCAGAAGGATTCGAGTTACCATGGCGAGGCCGAGCCCGAGCAGCCGGGCCCGAGACTGTTGAGCGGCTGGAAGCCGGTCTGCCAGAATCGAGATGAACACGATGTTGTCGATACCCAGCACGATCTCGAGCACCGTGAGGGTGGCAAAGCCGATCCAGGCTTGGGGATCACTGATCCAGTCCATAGGAAAACGGGGCTGAAGGGGTGCTAGGCCGTGGTGACCGCGGCCAGTTGGCGGGCGTGGTGCCGGGTGTGCACCGTGGCCATGGTCAGGCTCTGACGGGCCGACATGCGACCAAAGTAGGCATGGGTGAGCCGCACTCGGCCAGTGCGCATTCGGTCTGCCAGCTCCTGCACCATTGCATCCGCCTCGGTGCTCAGCCTGTGAAGCGCGATTCTGGGGTCGGACTGGACCTCTCGCGGCCGGATTTCCCGCGGCGCGCGCGCTCCCGCCGGAAAGATTCCGGTAGCGAGGATTCGGGGCAACACGGTGCGGCGGAGCACCCACCGACGGATGGGTCCCAGTCGCAGGCCCATCCCTGGCTTTCCGGCCAGCTCACTCCGAAAAGTGTGATACGATTCAATCAGGTGGCTGGTAATTTCTGCCGGGCTCCACTTGCCTGGGGCAGTAGGCTGCGTCCATCGGTCGGCTGCGATCTGGTGAGCGGTGCGGAGAAACTCCTCCACCGCTGCCGAGTGGCGGACCACCAGAGTTGCCCAGTTAGCCACGGACTTCTCGCATCTCGCTCAATCTGACCTCCCGAAAATAGAGCCAGAGCGGTAGCCCCAAGGAAACTCCCACCATGAGGTTGCCCAGTAGAGGCGCCCACGGGTGCGGCACCTGGTTGCGTCTGCTGTCTACCAGAACCGCGACCCACAGTACGA
The DNA here is from genome assembly GCA_963842945.1 of uncultured Gemmatimonadales bacterium. GTDB lineage: Bacteria > Gemmatimonadota > Gemmatimonadetes > Gemmatimonadales > GWC2-71-9 > CAVVWJ01. Next base: position 238,908 of record CAWJIM010000023.1, on the reverse strand, counting down.
GGGAGGAGACGATCACGTCCAGCCCAAAGAATGCAGCGATCCGGTTGGCGAAGAGCTGCTGGAGAAAGAGACGCGGGTCCAGTCCGTGGTCCTGCAGAAACGGAATGAACTGAGAGTAGGGAAGCAGGGTGCCGAGCACGCAGAGTCCGATGTACCAGTGACGGGTTTTCATGGGAGTGTTCCAGGATGTGCAGGGCGCCGCTGGCTGGCTCCTATCACGCCAGGACCGCCGGCCCGGTGGGCTATGCTGCCGGCGGGGTTCGGAGTCTATGGATCGATCGTCTACAGGTCGGCCCAGGCACGGCTTTGGTTTCCCGGTAACTACCCTTGGCGCTCCGGCCTCTCCCACAGCAGGAGAACGCTTTCTCGAGGGACCGCTACTCCCCGCAGCACCAGCTCTGCCAGCCGGGCTCCGCCGAGACTCTGAACTCGGATGGTAATGCACTCGCCACTGGGATCCAGACTCACCGATCGAGTGTCTGGAAGCCACATGGCAACTCTTGCCCGGGTGAGATACTGCTGGAGATCAGCCGCGGCATAGTTGCCGTGGCATTGCCGCTCAGGAAGGAAGGTGTCCTCCTTCCACTGGCCCACAATCAGTGGAGGCGGGACTTTTACGGACTGCGCCATCGCGCTGGATCCGAAGGTACATAACACCAGAGCAAGGGAGAGAATGGCGGGTAGAGATCTCGGCGGGGGTATCGGTCTCATCTGAGTGCTCCATCGAAGGCACCGCTCCAGGTGCAGATGCACCGCCCAGGTGCGCCGAACCACGCGGTGGTCATCTCTAAGATACCCCGCTTTCTGATTCCGTCAGGGGGCGGGTGAAACGGACCTCCAGCCATTCCACTTCGCCGGCCTGAATGGCATCGCGGACTGAGCGCTCTCTTGCCGTAAGGCAGGAACCTCCGGTTTTGACCTCGAGAAAGACCACCCGTTTTACCTGACCGTCCGCCAGTCCGTCAAAGACGATGAGATCCGTAGGGCTGCCGAGAAAGCGAACGTCCTTGGGATTGTAGGGAAAGTCCGGGAAGTAAGGCAGCAGCTGCTCATGGACCTTGCCGGCCGTGATCGCCTGGCTCCTCAGCACCGCATCGCTCCGCACCGCAGCGGTGTAGCGCACCTTCCACATAATGGCGTAGGCCCCGGCTATGAGAAAGCCGATGACGACTCCCAGAGCGAGATCTCGCATCGCGACCTCCGTCAGTTTGCGTATCCATTATTCAACGCTTGCCAGGTTGTACATCGCTCGCCAGGCGCGGAAAACCTCCCGGTAGTCGGAACCGCTGTAGCACACGGTCCGTCCGCCTACCCGCTGGGAACCCGGTACCAGCTCGGCCATGTCGGCCATCTGACTCTCCACGAAATCCACCTCTAGCCGAACCGGAGAATCGAAGGTGAATGGGATGTGTTTCTTCCGAAGCGCGGCGGCCGCTCCAGTCCTGATGCGCTGGCACGCGACACTGGGGGCCAGGCTGCGGGCTGCAAACCGGCCGACCGACTCCTTGACCACCACCGCCTCCACCTGATCGCCCAGCAGTGAGCGAGCCTCTGACGCAATGGCCTGGTCTCCACTGACCAGCGCGACGGGCACGCCGTGCAGGCCGGCCATGGCGGCATTCAGTGCCAGCTCGCCAACAGGCTGGCCGTTGATTCGTACTTCATAGACGCGGCTGGTATACGTATGATCGATGATCGCTCGAGCGGTGCCGGCTCGCGCGTGATAGCCGATGAACATTGCTGCCTCGAAGCCGGTGTCGATGCCTTCCACCATCGAGAGGAGCTTGGGGCCGCCGCTCAACAGCGCGGCTGCAGGATGAAGCTCTTCGGCCAGAAGGTTTCGCATGAGCCAATGGCTGTCGTTGACCAGAACACTGGTTGCACCGGCGTCCAATGCTCCGGTAATTGCCGCATTGGCTTCATTGGTCATTAATCTGCGGAACCTGTTATACTCTCCCGCATGGCGGGCTTCGATCGGGTCGGTCTGGTCCTCGTGGACGACGCCCGAAATTCCCTCCATGTCGACCGAGATGTACACCCGCATGACCGTCTCCAGTTTCCTGAGAGCGCGACGAATATTGAGGACGCTAATGCTGAAAGCCGGACTGAGCCTGCTGCTGATCGCGCTCGGCGTAGCCGCCTGTACCTCTGCCGAGCATCGGCCGGAACAGAAGTCCATGCAGGAGGGCCGGACGTACACGGCCTGGCTCTACGGAAGCGAGTATAAAAAGCTGTGGGATCGATTCTCGCCCGACATGCGTCAGGCTTTCGGCAGTGTAACTGATCTGGCCGACTTTGCCAGCCGGGCGGTATATAACCTGGGAACCGAGCAGGGACAGGTTGATGAGCAGGTGAACCGAGCCGAGCCTTTCACCGTGTACAGCCGCAGTGCCAGCTTCGACAAATCCAAGCACCGGATGTTGATCGAGTGGAGCTTGGCCCGGGATGGAGCGGTAACCGGGCTGGTGGTGCGGCCTCTGGTGGCCGATTCAACACCCCCGCGCTGATCCCGCCCGGACGCCTCTTAGTACACCCTCCCTCCCAGCGGTACCTCTCGCTCTACCCCGAGCAGGACGACGTCGCCCTGGTCGCTTGGCAGGCCAAGAACCAGCACCTCAGATAAGAATCCCGCAATGTTGCGGGTGCCGAGATTCATCGCCGCAACCACCAGCCGCCCGACGAGCTCGTCCGGCTGGTAGAGAGCGCGAAGCTGAGCGCTGGAAGTCTTCTCTCCCAGCGGACCAAAGTCGATCCAGAGGCAGTATGAGGGTTTGCGGGCGCGAGCATTAGGCTCGGCCCGGATGATCCGACCGACCCGGAGGTCGAGCGCGTCGAATGCTGCGAGTGGATCGATGGCGTTAATGGAGTAGCTCGCCGCGCAGCACGGTGACCGCGTGGCCCCCGAGGCGCACCCGGTCCTGACCGAGCTGAATCATGACCGTTCCCCCCGGGGAGACGCCTGGTAGCCCACCATACGGCTCTGCTTTGATTTGGTACCCCAGTAAGGTCCCAGGGCGCAGTGGGCTGAGCCGGTGACCGGGTCTTCCGGAACGCCCGCTGCCGGCGCAAAAAATCGAGACACGAAATCGTACTCGGCGTGCTCCGACCGTGCCGTGACGATCACGCCCCGGACGGGAAGTCGGCTGAGGCGGCCGAGGTCCGGGACCAGTGCTCGAAGAGTGGATTCGGATTCTACCTCCACCAGGTAGTCGAACATCGTGCGGCCGACGTATTGAGTGGTTGCCCCCAGCCCCTCTTTGATCTCGGGCGGAGATTCAACCGGCTCACTGGGCGTGGCCGGAAAATCCATCCAGATCAGATCGCCCTCGCGGGAGGCGGTGAGCAGGCCGCTGCGGGTATGGAAGCGAGCGGTCTCTTGCGGCTCCAGTTCCTGCTCCTCCCAAAGCACATGGGCGCTCGCCAGGGTGGCGTGGCCACAGAGATCGACCTCGACCGAAGGCGTGAACCACCGCAGACTGAAGCCATCGTTCTGGCGAACCAGGAAGGCCGTCTCGGCGAGATTCATCTCGCGAGCAACGTCCTGCATCCAGACCGGATCGGCCGGGGAGGGAAGCAGGCACACCGCCGCAGGATTTCCGGCGAACGCCCGTTCGGTAAACGCATCGACCTGAGTAAAGCGCTGCCGTCCGCTCACAGGATGACAGCCTCGGCTTCGATCTCCACCAGCATGGACGGGTCAACCAGCCGGCTGACCTCGACCATTGTGGCCGCGGGCCGCACTTCCCGGAAGAACTCGCCGTGAGCCCGTGCCACCTCTTTCCAGTGGTCGATATTGGTCACAAACATGCGGGTGCGCACCACGTCTGCCAGAGACGATCCAGCGGCTCTCAGGGCTGCATCGATATTTCGAATCGCCTGAACCGTCTGGAGGTAGGGATCGCCTTCACCTACAATCTTTCCATCGGGGCCGGTCGCCGTGGTCCCCGCGACGTGGATCCAGTTCCCGGCGCGAACCGCCCGGGAATAGCCGACGATCGGCTCCCACGGAGTTCCGCTGGAAATGAGTTGGCGTTGATTTGCCACACTGGTTAGTGCGGGAGGGAGGAAGCGCCTTCTTCGAGGTCTGTCAGATCGGCCAGAACCGCCGCCGCAATGTGCTCCGATGCGGGAGGCACTTCGTAGAAGTCGGTTTGCAGGCGCTGGTGAATGAGCCGGAGCCGGTCGGCTTCGACTTGCGGGGTCGTCCGGTACTCATCGGGATGAGCCAACGCTGAACCTTTCCGAGCTCGAGCGCCTTGGGAGTGGGACAGCGCCCGTTGAAGTGAGTACGGTGAGTTTTCGGCCCGCGACCAGCGATTCTTTACGTCTGTTGATTGTAACCCAACACCTCTCGACTGACCAGTCCTCCAACCTCGTCGATTCCCAAGAGGAAAGCGGCTCAAGATTTTAGCTGCTGTTCCGATGCTCTTGTCTGTTCCTCGGTCTCCGCCTGACGATGACACCCGGGACGCACAGTGGGGAGAAGTCTGCACCTGGTCAAAAGTGCCGGACCGCATCCGGGCCGTCGACCAGATCAAGTCCTGATCTACCCGGGCCGTTCTCGTCTGCAGCGCAGTAGCCACGATCGAAGATGCCGTGCACTACCCCTGCATCTTGCCGGGCCCCTCGCCGTTTTGGCCTGTCTCTGGCCTCTTGCCTGACGTAGTCTGCCGCCGCTCCAGCCCCGCCCGGGTCAGACGCGCCTGCAGACCCCTCCTTTAAACGACCACACCACAATGAGTTGAAGCGCGCTGCAGAAATTTGCAGCCGATCCACTGCATTCCCCGGCACTGGTGGTACAGCCGTTGCCTTCACCTCGGCCGAGAGTTACGAGGACGCTCCTTCACCCGGGATGAACCGGGTTGAGCGGCGCACTCTTCCCCCGATCACACTCCGCAATGGATGTCCGATGGCAGCCACTCCCGACACCACAGGGTACCGGCAATGACCGCGAGCCCTGCTGCCCAGACGGAGGACCGGACCGAGTCGCTCTGGGCCAGATACCGTTCTGCGGGCGACGCCGAAGCGCGAGCGCAGCTTCTGGTCCGCCACCTCGGTCTGGTTCATCATGTCGCGCGGGAAGTTTCTCGCCGCATTCCTTCGGTTGAGCTCGGTGAGCTGGTGAGCGCCGGCGCGTTGGGTCTGATGAAGGCACTGGACAGCTTCGATCTGTCCCGTGGGCTGGCCTTCAGTACCTATGCGGTGCTCCGGATCCGGGGTGCGATTCTGGACGATCTTCGAAGCCGTGACTCGACGCCCCGGTCCGTGCGGGTCAAGCGCAGACGCATCGAGGCAATTGCGGCGGCGCTGGAATCCCGCCTGGGCCGCGCGCCCACCCCACAGGAGGTTGCCGCTCATCTCGGCATCGACATCACGACCTACTGGAAATGGAAGGATGCTGTGGGCGTGTACGCGGAGGCGGAGACCCCTCGGCCGTCGCACGGACGGCGGTTTTCGCGCGATGCCGAAACCCATGCCGATCCTTCGATCACCTCGCCAACCCAGAAGCTGGTGGAGACGGAGCACGTGGCACATTTACGTCAGCTGATCTCACGGCTGCCCGAGCAGCAGCGGCGGGTGCTGGCGCTGTACTACTACGAGGAGCTCAACCTGCGTCAGGTGGGTGAGGTACTGCACGTGAGCGAGTCCCGGGTATCCCAGATTCGAAGCCAGGCTCTGAAACGGCTGCGGCAGGAGCTTGCGGAGGCCGGGCCGACGCTGAGCGGCAAGTCGTAGGCAAATTACTCTGAGATACAAAGGGGGCCGAAGCTCGTACGAGCTTCGGCCCCCTTTGGCGTTCCGCAGCTATCTCTCGTTGCTCTCGGCGTCGGCGTCGAGGTCCTGCTCTGTTCGGCCGACTCCCTGCTGGAACTTCCCTTTGATTTCCTGAGCCTTGCCTTTGATCTGCTCGCCGGTGTTGCCGGTGGCACCACCCACAGTGCCCCGCACTCTGCCTTCCACCTGCTTGGCCACACCCTTGAGCTCATCCTTCACGCCCTGCTTGCCCAGGTCTTTTTTCTCGGTCATGTCGTTCCCCCGTTGGGGTTATGTGAGAAGCAAGGATAAAATCAGCCGGGCAGAGAGGTGCAGCAGTGAGCAGGGTCACGGCACTATCAGGCAGCTCCAGCCTCCGCTGGTTGGGGTGTCGTTTCCGCGTAGTGACAAGCTGCCAGCGTCCCGGCAACCGGCCGGAGCGGCGGCACTTCGACGCGGCAGCGCTCGTTCCTAGCCGGGTGAAAGCAGCGGGTGTGGAAGGGGCAGCCGGACGGTGGATTCGATGGGCTGGGCAGGTCTCCCCGAAGCACAATACGGCTCCGTCCGCCACCGGGCTCGGGCTCGGGCACCGCCGACAGCAGTGCCACTGTATATGGGTGTCGGGGGTTCGACAAAAGCTGATCGGTGGAGCCTTCCTCGACTATCCGGCCCAGGTACATCACCGCAATGCGGTGAGCGATCTGCCGCACCACGGCCAGGTCGTGGGCAATGAACAAGTAGGAGAGCCCCCGCTGCTGCTGAAGATCGGACAGCAGGTTGAGCACCTGGGCCTGTACCGATACGTCAAGAGCGGACACCGGCTCATCGCACACGAGGAACGCCGGCTGCACCGCAAGCGCGCGCGCAATCCCGATCCGCTGTCGCTGGCCTCCGGAAAACTCGTGGGGATAGCGGCGGGCGTATTCGGGGTCGAGACCCACCTCGCGCAGGAGAGCGCTCACCCGCTCCGGAATCTCCTTGCGGGGAGCGAGCCGGTGAATCTCGATCCCTTCGGCGACGGCGGCACCGACCGACATGCGCGGGTTGAGCGAGCTGTAGGGGTCTTGGAAGATGATCTGCATCCGCCGCCGGAGAGCGCGGAGGGAGGCTCGATCGAGCGAGAAAATGTCAGCGCCCTCGAAGACGGCGCTTCCGCTGGTGGGCTCCTGCAGCCGCAGGATCGTGCGCCCGACCGTCGACTTGCCGCAACCCGATTCTCCCACCAACGCCAGGGTCTCGGCCCGGCCAACCTCGAAGGACACTCCATCCACCGCACGTACGGGCGGAGCCGCGCGTCCGAACAAGCCGGTGGCCTGATAGTACTTCTTCAGATCTCGTACCGAGAGCAACGGTGGGCTCGGATCAGCCATCTCGCTCAGCCAGCCAGCAACGCATGCGATGATCCATCTCCACGGGGAGCAGCGGGGGCTCCTGCTCACTCTTGTCGAAGGCCTTGGGGCAGCGGGGCCGGAAGCGACAGCCGCTGGGCCAGGCTGATGGTGCCGGCACATTCCCCCGTATTGGGGTCAGCCGCCGGAGTGGTCCGGTAATCCGAGGCACCGAGGCAAAGAGTCCCTGGGTGTAGGGGTGCGAGGGATTGGCAAAGAGTTGTGCGGTGGGTGCCTCCTCGATGATCTGGCCCGCATACATCACAGCCACCCGGTCCGCCCGCCCGGCCACGATGCCGAGATCATGGGTAATCAGCAGCACGGCCATGCCTCTGCTGGTGCGGAGACGGTCCAGGACCTCGAGAATCTGCGCCTGGACCGTGACGTCCAACGCGGTGGTGGGCTCGTCGGCCACGAGAATTTCCGGCTCGGCCGCGAGCGCAATCGCGATCATCACCCGCTGCCGCATTCCTCCGCTCAGCTGATGCGGGTACGCATTCAGCCGCTCGACCGGATCGGGGATTCCTACCTCCTGAAGCAGCTGCAGCGCACGATCGCGAGCTTCGGCTCGGGAAATCTTGAAATGCGCCCGAATTCCTTCGACGATCTGGTCTCCCACCCGGAACACCGGGTTGAGGCTGGTCATCGGATCCTGAAAAATCATGCCGATCCGCCGGCCGCGGATTCTTCGTAGCGCCTCTCCCCGCAATGCCAGCACGTCGGTGTCGGCCAACCGGATCACGCTGCCTGGGTCAATCTGTCCGGGACTGGGAACCAGCTGGAGGAGGGCCAGACTGCTGAGACTCTTGCCACAGCCGGACTCACCGACCAGGGCCAGGGTTTCGCCGCGGTCCAGCCAGAAGCTCACCCCGTCAACCGGGTACACCCGCCGGTGGTCGCCTGGGAAGGACACTCGAAGATTCTGCACGTCCAAGACGTGGGTCATGCGCTCCGCGGGTCGATGGTTTCGCGCAGCGCATCGCCGACCAGGTTTGCCGAGAGAACGGTTATCACGATAGCGAGACCGGGGAAAATGCTTACCCAGGGTGCGCTGACCAGCACTTCCTTCGAATCTAGAACCATGTTTCCCCAGGACGGCGTGGGCGGCTGCACCCCGAGCCCGAGGAAAGACAATCCTGCTTCCAGGAGAATCACGTCACCAACGCCAAGCGTCGCTGCCACCAGCAAAGGTCCCATTGTGTTGGGGAGAAGATGCCGCAAGATAACGTGGCGTCGCCGGGCCCCGAGCGCCTCGGCCGCGCGGACGTAGGTCTCTTCCCGGATCCGAAGCACCTCGGCCCGGACCAATCTGCTGGTGGCAAACCAGCCGGTGGCGCCTATCAGCACGATCAGAGCGGGGAGGGGCACCCGATCCATGGTAGCCAGGACCAGCAGTAGTATGAACAGCCGCGGAATGGCCAGCGCACCGTCAACCAGCCGCATCAACCCGGCGTCCACTACGCCTCCCCAGTAGCCCGACACCAGGCCGACGGCCGCTCCGATTGTCACCGAGAGCCCCACCGCCAGCAGAGCCACACTCAGCGATACCCGGGCTCCAGCTACGACTCTCGCCAGAACGTCGCGGTTGAGCTGATCGGTACCAAAGGGATGACCAAGTCCCGGCGGAAGGCTTCCCGCCAGGATGTCGGGCTGGGCCAGCGGATCGGGTAGGAACCAGGGCCCTATCAGAGCGCTGATGGCGATTACCAGGAGGAGAATTGCCCCTGCCCGTCCAGCGGGATTGCGCCAGGCTTCCCGAAGCACACTGAAGGCCGGCCTCACGCCAATCGTACGCGGGGATCGAGCAGTGCGTAGGCAACGTCGGTAAGAAATCCGCCCAGCACAACCAGCCCGGCCACGAGCAGTGAGGCTCCCATGAGAACCGGGTAGTCCCTTCCCCACACGGCACCGGCTGCGAGCGAACCGAGTCCCGGCCAGGCGAAGACAGCTTCAACGAACACCGAGCCAGTCACCAAAACCGGGAGCCAGAGGCCGAAAAGAGTGATCACTGGAAACAGCGCATTGCGCCATCCGTGGCGCCAGATGATTTCGCGCTCGGGCAATCCCTTGGCCCGCGCGGTCATCATGAAGGGCAGGTTCAGGACCTCGAGCATGGCGGTGCGTTGGTATCGCATGGTCGCGGCGATGCTCACGATGCTGAGGGTTAGAGCCGGCAATACCAGGTGGCGCAGTACGTCGCCGGCTCTGACCCCGAAGCTGGCGTCGAAGCTCAGGAGTGGATCCTGCATGCCGGCAGCCGGGAGCAGTCGCAGTTTGATGCCCACCAGCCAGGCGAGAACCAGCCCCAGCCAGAAGGAGGGTGTAGCGTACCCCAGCAAGGAGATGGTGGTGAGCCAGCGGTCTTCCCGCTGGTTACGGTGCACTGCCTGCCGGACCCCGAGCCAGAGCCCGACAGTAAAGTTGAGGAGGAGAACGCTGCCGCCCAGCAGCAGCGTTGCTGGCAGACGTTCAGCCAGGAGCGCTGTTACCGGTCGGGCGTACTCGATGGAAACACCGAGGTCGCCCTTCACCAAGCCGGTGATGAACGAGACGTATTGGGCACCGAGCGGCCGGTCCAGGCCGTACCGCGCCCGCAACCCGGCGAGCTCGGCCGGAGTCAGCGGGCGTACCTCGCTGGCGCGAGACAGCGGGTCTCCCGGGGCCGCCCGCATCAAGAAGAAAAGCAGTGTCAGCGCAATCGCGAGCACCGCGACTGCCTGGAGTGCCCGGCGAAGCAGCCAGCCCCTCATCTGGAATCCGACCACTCCCGCAACATCAGCCAGGATGATGACGGCGTGATGCTCACGTTGCGGAATCGGCGCTTCACGGCATACACGTAGAAGGGAGCGTAGAGGAAGGTCCCCGGTGCATCGGCCTCGATCTGCCGCAGTGCGGCAATCCAGGGTTGGGCGGGATCGCCCTTGGGGCGCGTGTTGATGGCCACGTCGAGCAGCGAATCCGTTCGTGGATTACAGTACTTGGCGACATTGGTCCCGCCGGCACAGCTCCAGGCCTGGGTCAGGCCGGTAGGCGAAGGATCCTGGGTCGTCCCGGCAAAATCGATGTCGAACTTGCCCGCCGTGCGTCGCTCGATCCAGAACGGAAACTCCATCTGCTGCAGCTCGAGGCCGATTCCGATCTGCCGGAGCTGTTCCTGAATCAATACCGAGAGCTTTCGGCGGACCGCACTGGTGGTGGGGAGCGATAGCGTCAGCGTCAGAGGCCGGCCTTCCCGGTCTCGGATACCATCACCATTGGAATCCCGCCATCCAGCATCGCTGAGCAGCCGCTTGGCCTCCTCCACATTCTGGCGAGCGGGTTTGGGGGCGCCGTTTCGGATCCATAGAATGGATGACACCGGTCCATAGGGCACCTGGGCGTACGATCCGAACACGGCATGAATCAACAATTGGCGATCGAGCCCAAGCGTGATGGCTCGCCGCACCCGCACGTCGGAGAGAATGGGGTGAGGCTCAGCCTGGTTGCGCGGGTCTTTCTGATTGAACAGCAGAAAGCCCACCGTAGGGGATGGGACGGGGATCAGGCGCAAGCTGGTATCGCTCTGGATCCGCTGAATGTTTTCCAACGGTGGAATCACATTGTCCACCGCATCGGCCTGGCCGCTCAGCACCAGATTGATGCGAGCGTCCGGATCCGGAGCAACCCGGATGATCACCCGCTCGATCTTGGGTTTGCCCAGAAAGAAATTCTCGTTCGCCGCCAGCTCGACAAACTGTCCGGAGACAATCCGCACCAGTTTATAGGGCCCGCTGCCTACCGGATGAGCAACGAAGTCCGAGTGGGCCACGGCCTCCGCCGGCATCGTGTCGAGTAGATGCGCCGGCAGCGGTGCGGCGTGGAAGGTGGCGTCGTACAGCTGCTCCGCGTAGGGACGAGCAAAGCGGAATACAACCCGCCGATCGCTCTCGGCGGTCACCGAGCTGACGTTGCGCAGGAGCCCGACGAGTCGGGGAGCAATGGCCGGGTTCTTTGCCCGCTGGAAGGTAAAGACCACATCGCGCGAGGTAACCGGAACGCCGTCTTGCCAGCGGGCGCGGGGATCGAGGTCGAATGCGAGCGTCACCGAGTCCCGACGGGTCCAGGAACGGGCCAGAAGCGGCACGAAGTCGCGATCGCCCGAGGTCACCAGTGTCGGTCCCGGACCGGCGAGCCGGAGGAAGAGCTGATCCGCCAGCTCCAGGTTGCCCAGCGTTCCCGCCGGCCCTTCCATCAGGGTGGGGATCGGGACGGTGGCCTGTTCTCCCACCGCAATGACAATGCTGCTGCGTTGTCCGCTGCTCGATTGTGCCGCAGCCGGGCCGGCGAGCAGCAGCAGGAATGCGGGCAGCGTTCGAAGCCTCGGAATACCTGAGCGTGAGACGGTTTATCTGGCCCAGGTCCACGCGGCGGACCGGAATTGCGGGTAGTGCAGGGCCGCTCTATCGAGGACCCCGCCAGGTTCGGTCGGGGCAGGCCCGGACTGGAGCCCAGCGGATGCTGGCCGACGCGGTGACGGCTTCAGCCAGTTCCTGAGGCCGCAACCGGGCGAGGGGAGACGGGGCTCGTCCAGCGCTGAGGGAGATAAGCCCGAGCCGCCCTGAACCAGGTCTCCGACCCGATGCTGATCGTCGCGCAGCAGTATGGACCCGTGTTGGAGCAGCGCGCCGCCCGCGTCTCAGCTGGGCACTGCCGATCACTTTTCGGCCATTCACCAACACCTCGCCGCCGGCAGGCTGGGAAAAACAGGCCCCCGAGTCCAGTGCCGCGTGTGCGGACTCCGCGGGGCCAGGACGGCCTCGATCCCGACGCTCCGCAGCGCCTCCGCCAGGAGTCGGTGAATCTCCAAATATGCGTCCCGCAGGGAAGGGAATCGGGAGCAAGGGCACGCGACCGCATAGGTCAGCTCGGATTCGTGCCACACGGCACGTCCACCGGTCGGACGTCTTACGGCATCCAGCCCTAACCGACCAATCCGCTCCGCATCGTAGCGGCGAGACGCCGGCTCGTGCCGCCCAAACGATAGGCACCCCGGCTCCCAGCGATAGAGTCGGAACCAGCTTTCGGCCTGCTGCTCGGCTCGATCCAGAAGCGCCATGTCAATCGACATGTTGGACCAGCCGGGACGGGCAGTCTCATCCACCCACAGCCTGCCAGCTAGGCTCCATAGGCCTCGATCGGAGGACAGCTGCACACCAGATTGCGGTCTCCGTAGGCGCTGTCGATCCGGCCTACCGTGGGCCACACCTTGTGCTGCCGCACCTCCGCGTGACGGGTAGGCCGCTCGCTCACGGGAATACGGCCGGTCCCAGTTATCGGAGATCACCTGCTCCAGCGTATGAGGCGCATTGGTCAGCAGATTATTCTCCCGGTCAGCCCGTCCCTCCTCGATCTCCCGAATTTCCTCCCGGATGGAAATGAGCGCGTCGCAGAAGCGGTCGAGCTCCTCCTTGGATTCGCTTTCGGTAGGCTCGACCATGAGGGTCCCGGGCACCGGGAAGGAGACCGTGGGAGGATGAAAACCGTAGTCTATGATTCGCTTGGCAATGTCCTCCACATCGACGCCGGCCGAAGCTCTTGTAGGGCCGGGTATCGATGATGCACTCATGAGCTACCAGCCCATTCTGTCCGGTGTAGAGCAGGGGATAGTGGTCGGCCAGACGGCGGGCAACGTAGTTGGCGTTGAGGATGGCGATCTGAGTGGCTTCGCTCAGACCGTCATATCCCATGAGAGCGATGTACGCCCAGGAGATCGGCAGGATGGCCGCGCTTCCCCATGGAGCCGCCGATACCGTGCCGCAGGCCGCCGAATGGTCCAGGTCCACGATCGGGTGCCCGGGCAGAAACGGCACCAGGTGCGCCGCGACGCCGATGGGCCCCATGCCCGGTCCTCCGCCGCCATGAGGAATGCAGAAGGTCTTATGAAGGTTCAGGTGGCACACGTCGGCTCCGATGTCGCCCGGACGGCAGAGACCCACCTGCGCGTTCATGTTGGCGCCATCCATGTACACCTGCCCGCCATGCTCGTGAATCACCCGGCAGATCTCCCGCACTGACCCTTCGAACACGCCGTGGGTCGAGGGATAGGTGATCATCAGCGCGGCCAGAGTCTCCCGGTGTTTCGCCGCCTTGGCTCTGAGATCTTCCAGGTCGATGTTGCCCCGGGCGTCGCTCTTCACGGCCACCACCTGCATCCCGGCCATTACGGCGCTGGCGGGATTGGTGCCGTGGGCCGACTGCGGAATGAGGCAGGTGATGCGGTGCGATTCGCCCCGGGAGCGGTGGTAGGCACGGATCACGAGGAGCCCGGCGTATTCGCCCTGAGACCCTGCGTTGGGCTGCAGCGACACCGACGCAAATCCGGTGATCTCCGCCAGCTGATACTCCAGTTGGTTGAACAGCAGCTGATACCCGGCGGCCTGATCCCGCGGGGCAAACGGGTGCAGCCGGTTGAACTCTCTCCAGCTCACCGGCATCATCTCGGTAGTGGCGTTCAGCTTCATGGTGCAGGACCCCAGCGGAATCATCGCCGAGGTCAATGACAGGTCCTTGGCTTCCAGCCGCTTGATGTAGCGGAGCATCTCGGTTTCGGAATGGTGCCGGTGGAACACCGGGTGCTCGAGGTAGGAGCTGGTCCGGGCTGAGGGCCTTGGGGATGGCGCGTTCCCGCTTGGTGCCGATGTCCTCCAGCATGAAGGGAAGCGCTTCATTGAGCGAGAAGATGGTGATCAGGTCCGCCACGTCGCCGAGAGTAACGGTTTCGTCGAGGGCTACGCAGAGGCGCGTGGGCGATAGCTGCCGCAGGTTGATGTTCCGCACTCGGGCGGCATCCAGCAGCCGCGGCAGAGCCCAGCCTTCCGCCTCCACGCAGATCGTGTCGAAGTAATCCTCGTAAACCACCCGATAGCCCAGGCGGCGGAGAGCGTTGGCCAGGATGACCGTCCGGGCGTGTACCCGCTCGGCAATGCGACGGAGACCCGCCGGCCCGTGATAGACCGCGTACATGCTGGCCATCACGGCGAGGAGCACCTGGGCCGTGCAGACGTTGCTGGTGGCCTTGTCCCGCCGGATGTGCTGCTCGCGCGTCTGCAGCGCCATCCGGAGAGCCGGACGTCCATCTCGGTCCTTCGAGACCCCGATGATTCGTCCGGGCAGGTATCGCTTGTAGGCCTCTTTGGTAGCGAAGAAGGCGGCGTGGGGCCCGCCATATCCCATGGGAACGCCGAAACGTTGGCTGTTTCCCACCGCTACATCGGCGCCCCACTCGCCGGGAGGCGTAAGCAGGGTCAGACTGAGAAGGTCCGTGGCGGCGGTAACCAGCGCGCCGGCCGCGTGGGCCCGCTCGCACACGGCCCGGAAGTCGCGCACCTCGCCGTCGGTGGCCGGATACTGCACCAGCGCGCCGATCACGTCGGGGTCGAAGGTGAACGTAGTGGGGTCGGCCAGGCGGACCATTATGCCCCGCGCCTCGGCCCGGGTGCGAACCACGGCGATGGTCTGAGGATGGCAGCGATCATCCACCAGATAGACCGGTTGGCCTCTCGCGCTGCGTACCGCCAGGCTCAGGTTCATCGCCTCGGCTGCGGCGGTTGCCTCGTCGAGCAACGATGCGTTCGCGACTTCGAGACCGGTCAGGTCGGACACCACGGTCTGAAAGTTGAGCAGGGCCTCCAACCGCCCCTGGGCGATCTCTGCCTGGTAGGGGGTATAGGCGGTGTACCAGCCGGGGTTCTCCAACACATTGCGCTGGATCACCTGAGGAGTGAAGCAGCCGGCGTATCCCATGCCGATGAAGGATCGAAACACCCGGTTCATCCCGGCCAGACCACGCAGGGCCTGAAGCACCTCGCGCTCGCTCCGTCCGGGAGGCAGAGCGAGCGGCCGGCGGAGCCGGATCTCCTCCGGAACGACTGCATCAATGAAGCTTTCCAGCGAGGAATAGCCGAGCAGGTCCAGCATCTCTTCGACATCGGCGCGGCGCGGTCCGATGTGCCGATAAGCGAAGTGAGAGGGGTGCAGCACGTCCAGCGTGGGAGTACTCAGCTTCCGACCAAGGATGCTGGTCACCTTGATCTCATCCTGAGAAAGTCTGTAGGCCATCCTTGCTCCTCAACGACATAGCAAAATGCCTCGAGAACCACGCTCTCGAGGCATCATGTGTCATGAATCGTCCGTGTCCGGGACGTAACCGTTTCTGGTAGCATCGACCCTACCGTCACTCACCGATATGAGACCGATAGGCCTTGGCGGTCAGAAGGTTCTTGAGATCGCCGGGATTGCCGACCCGAAGCTTGATCATCCATCCGTCACCATACGGATCCCGGTTCACCACTCCTGAATCACCGTCCAGCGCCTCGTTGATCTCGACCACTTCCCCCGCTACCGGGCTGTAGAGCTCGGAGACGGCTTTGACGGCCTCGATTTCACCGAAGGCCTGGTGGGCATCCAACCGCTCGCCGGATTTGGGCAGGCGAACGAACACCACATCGCCCAGCTCACCTTGGGCATAGTCGGTAATGCCGATCTTGATCACGGCGGGATCGTCGGTGCGCGCGATGTACTCGTGCTCAGCGGTGTATCCCAGGTCGTCCGGCACGTTCGACACGTGCATCTCTCCAATGTGGTGGCGCGACGGAGGATAGGTGGGCCGAGGGACGAGGTCAAGCGCGCGCGAGCAAGGCCTTCCATACCGATCCCGCCGACCGTTCCAGCGCCTGATGGTCCCCCTCGTTTTCGATCACGTAATCGCTGCGGCGCCGCTTCGAGGCCGACGGGAGCTGGGCGGAAATCAGCCGGTCGAGCTCGTGCTGCCGGCAACGAGCGCGACTGTCAGCAAGCGTTCCCGGCGAATCGACTCCGGCGCGTCGACCAGCACCACCGCATCGAACTCCGATGGATCGGCCGCCTCGAACAGGAGGGGAATGTCGCTGACGACGACCCGATCTCCTCGGGCCCGCGCTTCCGCCAGAAGCTCCCGCCTGCGCCGGTGCACCTCGGGATGCATGATGGCTGTTGAGCGCTTCCAGAGCCTGCGGATCCGCCAGAACCACGGCCCGGAGCTTGGCGCGGTCCAGGGTCCCGTCGGGACGGATCATCTGCCGGCCGAACCGGTCGGCGACCCGCTGCAAGCGCCGGGCGCCCGGGCATCTGGGCCTCACGGACGAGCTGGTCGGAGTCTATGATGGTGGCGCCCCAGCGGCGGAACAGCTCCGCGATGGTCGACTTGCCTGCGCCGATGTTCCCGGTCAGGGCTACGGAGAGCATGGTGGAAGGTCTAAAGTCTAGGGTCGAGAGTCTAGCGTCGAGGGTCGCGAATAGAGGCTCTAGACCCTTGACCCTCGACCCTGCATTTTGTCCCTCTTCTCGGCAACCATCATAACAACGGCCAGGACGGGGAATGAACTACGGGGCACATCCGGGGTGGGTCGAGGTCATCAGCGGCGTCATGTTCAGCGGCAAGAGCGAGGAGCTCATTCGCCGGGTCCGCCGGGCCACCATTGCCCGCCGCAAGGTCCAAGTCTTCAAGTCCCATCTGGACAGCCGTTACACCGGGCTATACAGCGTCTCCAGTCACGACGGCACTGAGCTGGAGGCAAGCCCGGTGGACTCGGCGGGCGAAATATTCCGGCTGGTGCGCCCGGACACCCAGATCATCGCCATCGATGAGGCGCAGTTCCTGGATCCGCAGATCGTGCCCGTGGCCACCGAGCTTGCCGGCCGCGGTGTGCGGGTGATCCTTGCCGGTACCGACACTGACTTCCGGGGACAGCCATTCGGCTCGATGGGAGATCTCATGGCGGTGGCCGAAATGGTGGACAAGCTTCAGGCTATTTGCGTGCTCTGCGGTGACCCCGCCTGTCGCAACCAGCGGCTGATCGATGGCAAGCCGGCCCGGTACGACTCACCGACCATTATGATCGGAGGCCGGGAGAGCTACCAGGCGCGCTGCCGCCACTGTCATAAGGTGCCTCGCCGGGACGAAGATCAAACGGCGTTGTTGTAAGCTCATCCTCTCGATTTGTCACTCGAACATTCTACGTCCCAGAATCTGCAGAGAGCCACCACGGCCGCTCACCGTGTGGCCAATTCCCGAGAGCGGCTTACTATCAGGGTACCTCAAAGATCTAGACTAAGGAACTCTCCGTGAACAAGCAGGACCTCGTTGCCGCGGTTGCCAAGCAGCTGGGCCTCAGCAAGGCCAAGGCGGCCGAGATCGCCGAGCTCTTTTTCTCGCCCAGCGGCATTCTTGCGTCGGAACTCAAGCGGGGGGGAAAGATTGCGATCTCCGGGTTTGGCACCTTCGAGACCAGGAAGCGGGCTGCCCGGGAATGGCGAGACCCCCGTACTGGCAAGGCGAGTGACATCAAAGCCGGAATGGTGCCGACGTTCCGGGCCAGTCGCTCCTTGCGAGACCTGGTGAACCGGAAGCGTTAACGCGAGTTGGTTCTGCGGGCCGGCCTGCTTCGGCCGCCACTCTCTTCCGGCCGGGGGCGAGTGGGCCCTCGATCCACTCGGGCGGATACCCGCTTTCGCCGAATCGTGGCGCCATTCAGCTGGCCGGCCAGCCGTTCCGCTTCCTGGGCCGGGAGCTCGATCAATGAATACCCGTCGCGGAGCTCGATTCTCCCGATCTGAGTCCGGTCGAAGCGCAACTCCTTGGTGAGCACCGCCACCAGGTCGTTGGCCGTAACTCCATCCTTCTTGCCCGCTCCGACATACACTTTGGCCGTCTCCGAGGTCGCGGGGTTCCGGTGCCGGTGCTGCCTTGGCCGTGCCGCGCCAGAGCTCGAAGAGAGCCGCCGCCACGCTGGGAGCATCGTACCGCTCGAACAGGGGAGCCAGCGTGAGAAGAGCCCGGGATCCCTGTCCGGTCTCGATCATGCTCTGGATCTCCTGTCGCTGCAGCGATTCGGCCGACCGCGCCGCGTCGAGCGGCCCCGGCAGCTGCAGCGGGCGTCGAGGAGCCGCGATGCGAGCTACGTAACTCTCTGTACCGGTGGGAACCAGCAGGATCACCTCGCCGGCACCGAGCAGCTGTTCGAGTCGATCCCGAGCCGGCAGATCAAAGGCGATAATCGTGTTGGCCGCCGGCGCATCGCCCACGGCCAGCTCAAGGTCTGACTGGCTGCCGGCGACCCAACGACGGATTGGTTCATGGTATCCCCGGTCGGCAGTCCAGACCACCAACGAAGTTGGATCGACCACCTCGATCACATCAGCCAGGGCCTGAACTCGCCTGTTCCAAGGGGTAGCCACCGTGCGGACCGGGCCGAGCGGACTTCTTTCCACCGGGTCGACGCCAACCGTGAGTGCCTTTCGTGCGTAGCGATCCACCCATGCGTTAACCCGGGCGGGCTCCGCCGTGTAGACGACCCGTTGCGCCTCCCGGGGCAGATCCTGCATCAGCTGCATGACGCTGTCGTCATCGGGCAGCAATTCGGGCCAGGCCAGAACGAGCGCACCCACCGTTTCCATCCTGAGCGCGGAACGGGCAACCAGCTGCAGCGCGGTCTCCAGGGTGGTCACCAGGACGTCCAGCGATTCTCCCCGCAGTCGTCGCATGGCTCGACTGGGACCCCGGCCAACCTGAATCGATAGCGATGCATCCCGGGCCAGGTCTGCTATCAGCGCTCCCCACTCTTCCAGCTGTACCGATGGCACCAGGATCAGTGCCGGCTTCCCCCGCTCCACTCGGCTGAGCACGCCAGCGACTGCCGGGGCCGCATAGGCCGGAATGGGAGGAGTCACCGCTACCAGATTGTGGCCCCGAGCCGCTGTCGGAGCCACGTCTCGCGCCACGGCCGCGTCCGGCGTCCACCCTCGCTGGTCCAGGACTCGGGCGATGGATGGGTGGATATGGAGTTCTTCGAAGGAGGGCACAGGTTCTCCGGCGGGAGTGCAGGACGTCGCTAGAGCACCAAGCTAAGTGCGCGGCGGTTGACATCGCCAGCCCGTGGGCCAAAGTTTTCCCCGGTCTCTTCCGCACATCACCCCCATCGTGGACCCGCTGGATGCCCGATCCATTGTCGATCAACGTACAGCATCTCAAGGCGTCGGAGACGGTCGCCATCAGCAACGAGGCCAAACGCCGCAAGGCGGCGGGCGAGGACGTGCTGGATCTCGGCGTGGGGGAGCCGGATTTCGACACACCGGCTCCAGCCGCCCAGGCCGGCATTCAGGCCATCCAGAAAGGACTCACCCGCTATCCACCGAACGTCGGGATCGCGGAGCTTCGGACGGGGGATTGCCCGGCAGCTGTCCCTGATGTCGGGGGGCCGGCCGGTCGACCCCGAACAGATCGTAGTCAGCTCCGGCTCCAAGCAGTCCATCTTCAACGCATGCTTTACCCTTTTCGGGCCCAAGGACCGGGTACTCATCCCTTCGCCCGCATGGGTCTCGTATCCGCAGATCGTGCATCTCACCCGCGCCGAGCCGGTGCTGGTGCCGGGCGACCCCGAGTGGGGACTGAAGGTGAGTGTCAGGGACTTGGACCGGATGAGCCACAAGCTCACCCGGGGACTTATCCTCTGCTCGCCCTGCAACCCGACCGGATCGGTCTACACCCAGGCCGAGCTCAAGGCCATCGCCGAATGGGCCAAGAAGAACGACATCTGGATCATCTCAGACGAGATCTACCGCCGGATCAATTACGGTCCGGGCCCTGCGCCATCACTCCTGGATTTGCCCGACGAGTTGCTCGAGCGCACGGTGATCATCTACGGAGCGAGTAAGGCCTACGCGATGACCGGATGGCGCATCGGCGCCGCGCTGGCCCCGCCCCACGTCACCAAGGCCATGGCCGCGCTTCAGTCGCACACCACCACGGGCGCCAACCATCCGGCCCAGTGGGCCGCCGCCGCAGCATTCACTGATGAGCGGGTAGACGCCGAGGTGTCACGGATGGTTGCTGCATTCCGCCGCCGCCGCGATTACCTGGTGGACCGATTCCGCGACGAAGTGCCGGGCATCGAATTCGTTGAGCCCCATGGCGCCTTCTACTTCTTCTTCCGGGTGGACGGCATTCGGGAGCGGGACCCGGTGACCGGCCAGGGGTTCTGCGAGCAGCTGATGAAGCAGGAGGGTGTCGCCCTGGTGCCAGGGGCAGCCTTCGCCGATGATCGCTGGGTCCGGCTGAGCTACGCGGTTTCCGATGCCGAGCTGGAGAAGGGGCTGGACCGTACCCTCCGGCTGATCCGACGCCTGGCCTCCGCCCGTGCAGCCTGAGATCGGTGGGATGAGCATCGAAGCCAGGATCGAGCCGCTGAGCGGAGCGCTGCCCAACATCAACTGGCGCTGGGATCCCGAGACGGACATTCTGTCGGGCGCGTTCAAGGGAAACCGGAAGAGCGGCGGGCTGACCGGCACGGTCGAGCTGACCGACGCAGAGGGCTCCGTTGCCGTTCTGGACGTGAACAACGGAGTGATCTGTGGCCTGGATGTCGTGGTTTGGCCCGAGGTCACCACCGGGCGACTTGGGGGTGCCGGCCAAGCTGACCGATGGCCGGGTGGTGCTGCCCTCCCGGCCCTCCCGGCCCGGGGTCGCATCTCTCGAGGTGGACACCACGCTCTCGGTGCAGACCAACAGCGCGGAGAGTGTGTTCCACCTGCAGATCGGCCCCCGGCGCCCGGTCGAGTGCGTCCGGGCGGCCGATAATTTCTATGTCGAGGTGGATCCGCAGGGAGGACTGGCGGGATTCTGGCTCACCAACGTTCCGCCGTTCACCGCACTGGAAGACGAGTAGTCAAGCGGCTGCGTTCCGGCTTCCTCCAGAAATCCTTCAGTCTGTCGGGTCACCAAAGACGCATAGTAGCCGCCGGCGGCAATCAGCTCCGAGTGGCTTCCGACTTCGGAGATCACTCCATCCTTGATCACCACGATCCGGTCGGCATCGCGCACGGTCGACAGCCGGTGGGCGATGACGAATGCGGTGCGTCCCTGCAGCAGAGTCTTGAGCGCGCTGCTGTATCAGGTGCTCGGACTTCGCTGTCGAGCGCGGAGGTGGCCTCGTCCAGAATCAGGATCGGCGGATTCTTCAGCAGCGCTCGGGCAATGGCGATGCGCTGACGCTGCCCGCCGGAGAGCCGGCTCCCCCGCTCCCGCACGACCGTGTCGTATCCCTGCCGGCAGGCTCATGATGAAATCGTGCGCGTGGGCCGCCCTGGCGGCCGCCTCGATTTCCGCCTGAGTCGCCTGCGGACGGCCGTAGGCGATGTTGGCCCGCACGGTGTCGTTGAACAGATGGGCGTCCTGGAACACCACGCCGATCTGGCTCCGGAGCGAGTGCTGGGTCATGTGCCGGATGTCCACCCCGTCGACAGTGATCGCTCCATCGGTCACACTGTAGAATCGCTGCAGCAGGGCGGCGAGCGTGGTCTTGCCGCTCCCGCTGGGTCCGATCAGCGCGATGGTCTCGCCGGGACGGGCCGTCAGGCTGATGTCCGCGCAGCACCGCGGAGCCCGGCTGATAGCCGAAGCTCACCTGGCGGAACTCCACCTCTCCCTTGAGTGGCCGGACATCCGCGGCGCCCGGGCTGTCGGCCACCACATCTCCGCGTCCAGGATACTGAAGATCGCCTCCAGCGAGACGCGTGGCCTCCCGAAGGTCTGGTAGGTGTTGGTGAGTCCCTGCACCGGGCCGAAGAGCCCGCCGATATAGCCCAGGAATGCCACCAGCGTTCCGACTGTCATCTCCCCTCGAGAGACGAGTAGCCGCCCACCGCCAGGGCCGCCAGCCGGGCCGCCGTGGCGGCCAGGGTGCGCAGCGTGCCGGTGAAGTTGTCGGTGCGCACGCCCCGGCGTACGACCTCGTTCCCCTCCCGCACCCCCTGCATGAAGCGGCGCTTCTCCTCCTCCTCCATGGCGAAGCCCTTGACCGTCATCATGCCGGCCAGCACCTCGTTGAACCGGCCGTAAATCGAGTTCCACCGCTCCACCAGCCGTCTCTCCCGGTGCATCTGCTCCGGAGCAGCCCAGGCGCCGATCAGCGCCGGCAAAGGCGCGAAGACGATGACCGCCACCGCGAGCCGCCATTCCATCCGGAGCATCGCCGCGACGGAGAGAACCAGGTACAGCAGGGTGGGCAGGAGGTTGAAGGCGACGTCGCAGAACGCTGTGACGCAGCCGGTGATCCCCTGGTTGATCCGGTTCATCGTGGCACCGACGTCTTCGCCCTGGTGAAACGACATCGGGCAGCGAGTTGAGCTTGCTCATGACCGCTCCCGCATGGTGTACTCGACCCCCAGCCGGACATCCCAGCTCAGGACGCCGAGCCAGGCCTGAAGGCCCGCCCGGATGAGCTCCAGGACGACCAGTCCGCCGATGATGGTCATCAAGGAGTGCAGGCCGGTCCCGACGCTCCAGCTCGTCGAAGAGGTACTTCATGACCAGGGGATCGACGGCGCTGAGGGCCGCAAGAATGAGCGCCAGGGTGATGACCCCGGAGAGCGGGCGGCGATAGGGACGGACGAACTGAAGCGACCGCCTGGCGAGCTGAAGTCCGTTACGGGGCATCGAAGCAGGGATGGAGTCGCAGGCCGAACGAGCAAGTTCGATGCCCTGCCTCCCATTGACCCTGGGCACGACTCTCCGGCTACTTTTGCTGCGGCAAGCTGGAAGAACCCCAATGGGGTGGGAGCGGCCCGCCGGTGCGAGCCGTTATGCCACAAGTGGTTAGCGGCTACTTACCGGCTTCCTGGTTTCGCTCGCCCCACTCCTCCCACCAAGCCGGTTTGCCGGGGCGGATGAACGGAGCGCTGAATTCCTCCCGGGACGCCGCAACCTGCAGGACAGTGTCAACCCACTCCTATTCCGCAGTTCGGCGAGCCAATCCTCCCATTCAGCGGGAGAGCCTGGGTCCACAGTCTTCGGCCTCGAGGAGCTGACCGCAGCTGGGCCAAGCAGCCAACGAAGCCCGCACCCCGCGTCACCAGCAGGGATGAGATATCTAGAGAGAATTGCTGATGACGGAGGGGATCCTGCCGCGAATTTTCGCTGCCGCCTCGCCGCGGGAATGTACCTCGAGCTTGGAGAGAATTCTCTGGGTATGATGCCGCGCAGTGTGCTCGCTGATCTTGAGCTCGCGGGCAATGGCCTGGTTGGAACGTCCCTGGCTCAGGAGGTGAGCCACCTGCTCCTCCCGCCGGGTCAACCCAAACTCCCGGCGCACGCTTGGTCGGTCTTCGCTGTTTCGCTGGGCCGAGATCTCCAGGATGTATTGCTGTTTAAGTCTGCGCCGGTGCTCTCGGAGCTCGTAGATCGAGCCCCGAAGCTGGGCCACTAGATTGCGGTTGCTGCTACGCAGGGCTGAGAATGAGGAAAGCAGATCCCGCAGGCGATCGGTGGTATCGAGCGGCAGCTGACTCAGGTCTCGGGCAAGGTTTCCTGGACTTTTGTTCACGGCTACCTCACAGCGTCATCTATCGGCAATGTTGCCCATATTTCGGGCACCAGCGATAGGGCCTCCTGTCATTCAGCGTCACTGGCCATCCCCAGAATGAAGTATGGAACATATCAGGTCGATCCGCCACGTCCCGGCGAGAGCCAGGACCTTGTCCGGTGCTGCCCAACCCTGGTTAAGGCTGAGATCGACATAGCGCTGACACCCGGTCTGCTGGTACAATCCAGCAATGCCCCCACCGCTCCAGCCGGTCGGCCGGGTCGTAGCCACCGAGCTCAAGCCCTCTACGCCGCACCAGTTCCATTTCTGGACTGCCCGAGAGTCTCCTATCGGTATTGGCGCCATCGTTCGGGTAGAAGAGAACGGTCGCACGGTGTTCGGGGTGGTCACCGACGGATTTGCCTACTCTGACCTGGTCTCTCCCCTCCAGGCCGTCATCGGCGCTGAGGGCGATCCGGCCGGGGCTGGCTCCGAGCAGAAGGGGCGGGCGGAGATTCGGCTGTACGCCGCTGCCGTTCTTCGCCAGCTACCGGAGGAACCGCTCCAGCCGGTTCCGCTCGGGCCCGTCTGGCTGGCCTCCGATAGCGACGTGGCCCTGGCACTCCGGATGGACGGCTATACCGCCCACGAGCGCGCCACCGGAATCCCGGTAGGGCTCTATGCCGCGGGTGGGCTCGAGGCGCCGGTATACCTGGATGCCGATTTCCTGCTCGGTCCGGAGGCAGCGCATCTCAACATCACCGGTGTCTCCGGACTCGCCACCAAGACCAGTGCGGTCGAGTTTCTGCTGGGCAGCATCTTTCAGACCTTCCCGGCTCACAAGGGCACCGTCGCCGCGCTCTGCTTCAATGTCAAAGGTCCGGACCTCTGCTTTCTGGATCAGCCGGCCAGCCTGAGCGCCAGTGACCAGCGGCAGTACGCTCGGCTCGGGCTGGCTCCCCGGCCCTTCAGTACCGTCCGCTATTACGCGCCGCTCAAGCCCGATGGAGTGAATCTCAACACGCTCCGCACCAACGAAGAGCTGGCCTCGAACACCGAACCGCTGATCTGGGGTCTGCGGGAGGTGCTGGACTACGCGGAGGTGGTGCTCAATAGAGATGACATCGACGCCAAGGCCGACGCGTTCATCGACTTCCTGGCTGAGCGAGTAGTGGGTCGCGAATATCTCGACGAGACTCTGCGGCCGAAGCCGTTCACCGTTCAGAGCTTCACCGATCTGGAGGAGTTTTTTCGCCGGATCTTCGACTATATGGAAGCGCTGGGGAAGGGTGGCGAGGTCTGGCGGACCCACCACATCGCCACCATCCGGAAGGTCCGCAACCGGCTGAGCAACATCAGCACCCGGTCCAAGGGTCTGGTCACCGACGACGGGGTGTCGAACGATCTGCCCTGGGGCGCACTTCGAGGACCGCGAGTATCCAGGTCATCGACGTCGCCGGACTCGACCCGCTGGCGCAGGACCTGGTCTTTGCCCGCGTGGTCTCCAAGCTGCAGAGAGCATCTCGAGCGCCGGGATCTCGGGGTCGATCACGTCGTGGTCTTCGTGGATGAGCTCAACAAGTATGCGCCGGCGGACGGCCCCGAGACCTACGTGCGCAAAATGCTGCTGGATCTCTCGGAGCGGGGCCGGTATCTCGGACTGGTGCTCTTTTCGGCTCAGCAGTTTCGCTCCCAGGTCCAGCGCCGGGTGGTCGGCAATGCCGGCACCGTGATTTACGGCCGCATGGACGTGGATGAGCTCGCCATGCCCGGGTACGCCACCATCTCGCCTGCCACCAAGATCAAGATGGCCACCCTGCCCAAGGGTGAGCTGATGCTGCGGCACCCCCACTTCACCCAGCCGATCTTCGTCAAGTTCCCTCGCCCGGCAGTGCTCAACGGCCGAGAAGGCATCGAGCGCTTCCCCCTGCTGTCGAGCTTCCCTTCGAAGAGGCGGTGGTGAAGCAGATGCGGCAGCTGGATCGGAGAGTTTCCGCCGACACCATCCGAGTGATGATCGAAGGGCGTCGAAGCGAAGACGTGCGCCGGGCTCTCGCGGTCACCCGCAGCGAACGCCCGACTGGATGTGGCCGCGTTCTTTGCCGCGTGCCTGGGCCGGCGGGTGGCGGCGAGGTAGTGACGCCACGCCGCGGAATACCCGCACTGAAGCACGCCGATGAGCCCTATGGGTAACGCCTGAGTTCTTGCCCTTTCCCGCTGCGCTCTTCATTCTCCACCCGTGAAACTCGCACACATCGCCGATCCTCACCTCGGTATCCGGCAGTACCACCGGCAGACTGCGGGCGGCATCAATCAGCGAGAAGCCGACGTGGCGCAGGCCTTTCGCGCCGCGATTGACGGCGTCATCCGGGCGGTGCCGGACATCGTGGTGATCGCGGGGGATCTCTTTCATTCGGTTCGACCGACCAATGCCGCGATCGTCTTCGCGTTCCGGCAGCTTCAGCGTCTGCGGGACGCACTCCCGAAAGCCCCGATAGTTCTGATCGCCGGAAACCACGACACCCCGCGCTCGGTCGAGACCGGATCGATTCTGCGTCTGTTCGAGGAGGTCGGAGTCGAGGTGGCCACCGACCGAGTCCCGCCGGCTGGTATACCCCGATCTGGATCTCAGCATCTTCGCCGTCCCCCGTCAGGCGCTGCTCGCGCCGGAGCGGCCGGTTCTTCGGCCGGAGGGGCCCGAGCGGCACCAGCTCCTGGTGGTACATCTGGAGGTGGAGGGTGAATACTCGATCCACCGGGGCGCGGGAGATTTTGGCGGAGCGGTTGTCAACCGACGGGAGCTGAATCTCGAGGACTGGACCTACGTCGCGCTGGGCCATTACCACACTCAACATCAGGTCGCCAGAAACGCCTGGTATGCCGGAGCGTTGGATTACATCGGTCCCAACATCTGGGGGGAGCGGGCCGACGAGTCGGAGCACGGAGATCACGGGAAGGGATGGCTGCTGGTAGACCTGGACAGCGGCAAGGTGGAGCGGCGCCGAGTGCCTGCCGCGCGAGAAGTCCTGGATCTCGAGCCGGTGCGGGCCGAAAACAAATCCGCGGCTGCCATCGACGCGGAGATCGCGTTTCGGCTGGCGACGCTCCCCGGAGGAATCTCGGACAAGATCGTCCGCCTGAGAGTCTACGACATCCCGCGGCATGTGGCACGGGAGCTGAACCATGCAGCGATTCGGGGCTACAAGGCCGACGCGCTGCATTTTCACCTCGATCTTCGGCGGCCCGAGCTCCAGCGTACCGTCGGCGTCGGAGCGCCCGGGCCGCGCCAGACGCTGCCGGAGCTGGTCTCCTCGTATCTGGCTGGAAGGCCGTTGCCGGCCGAGCTCGATCGGGGTGAATTCGTTCGGCTGGGACAGGAGTTGATGGATACTGGTCGAACGGGATCTGGCAGGCGGCTGATGCAAATCAACCGGATTCGACTGGTCAATTTCCGGCAGCACGAGAACACCGAGATCGAGTTCGGCCCCGGCCTCACCGGAATCGTGGGGCCCAACGGCGCCGGGAAGACCACGCTGCTCGAGGCGATTGCCTGGGCGATGTACGGCATGCCTGCCGCCCGGGGCAATCGGGAGACGCTCCGGCGGCGCGGCGCTCCGCCCCGAGCCCGGGTGGAAGTCGAAGTCGAGTTCACCCTGGGCGCCCATGACTACCGCATTGTCCGCTCGCTGAACCAGGCTGAGCTCTATCAGGACGGCGACGCTGCTCCCGTGGCGTACAGCATGGGTTCAGTGACTGAGCGGGTCACCCGCCTGCTGGGTATGACCCGAGACGAATTCTTCAATACCTATTTCACCGGCCAGAAAGAGCTCGCGGTCATGGCGGCGATGAGCGCGCCCGAGCGGGCGCAGTTCCTCTCCAGGGTTCTGGGCTACGAGCGGCTCCGCGCCGCGCAGGATCGATTGAAGGAAAAGCGATCCGCGCTACGGGCCCGGGTCGATGCCCTCCGGGCAGGACTCCCTGATCTGGCGGAGTTGGATCAAGCCCAGACACAAGCCGAGGAGCGGCTGACCCGGGCCCAGGATGCGGAGGTGGAGGTGGGGAAGGCGAGCGATCTGGCGGAGCGCCGGCTGGGGGAGATCAGACCCCGCTGGGAACAGCTGCAGCAGCAGCGGGAGACAGCCCTGGCGCTCGAGGCCGAGTTACGGGTGGCGGACCATCAGGCCACCACCGCCGCCCAACGAATCGCGCGCCTGGAACAAGAGGCTTTGGAGCTCGCTGCCGCCCGCGAACAGTTGGCGGAGCTTTCCCGTCAGCTGAGCCCCTTGCCGACATTGCGGGAAGAGGCCCAGCAGCTTGAGCGTCAGGCCGAGCACGATGCTGCCCGCCGGCGCTATGGGGCCCAGTTGCAGGAAGTGCAGAGCCATCTGACGTCGATCGAGGAACGAGTCACCCGCCTGCCGCTCGCCCGGGCCGTGGACCAGGCCCTGGACAGGGTCAACGCCGCCCGCGCGGCACTGACTGCCGCCACCCTCGAAGCGGAGGAACAGCGAACCGCCTGGGTGCGCGACGCCCAGGACGCGCAAACCAAGCGGCAGGGGTTGCTCGACCAGTATCAGGAGCTGAAGGATCAGCGGCAGCGGATCGTGAAGGCCGGTGCCGATGGGGTCTGCCCCACCTGTACCCGTCCGCTGGGAGCCGAGTACGCCAAGGTCCTGGAGCTGCTGGATCGACAGATGGAAGAGGTGCGCTCGAACGGCAACTACTACAAGCAACGGATCGAGCAGCTACAACAGGAGCCGGTGACCCTGACCGAGGTCGAGCGCCGCCGGCTGGATCTGGAACAGGAGCTGACTGGAGCAACCAGTGAGCTGGCCCGGCTCCGGGCCCAGGCGCAGGAGGCCGGGCCGCTGAAGGAGGAGCAGAACCGGCTGCTGGTCCGGGTAGGAGAGCTTCAAGCCGTGCTCGACCAGTTCCTGGGTTCCTACGATCACGCAACGGCACGAGATCGTTCTCCAACAGACCCGTGCTTTGGAGCCGCTGGCTCTTCAGGCAGAACGCCTTCGGGCCGTGGCCGACCGCAGTGACGAGGTGATTGCTGAGCTGGAGAGCGCTAACCAGGCGGGGACGGCCTCGACCGCCCTGATCGCCGAGCTCCGAGCCAAGCTGGCTGAGCTGGGCTACAGCGAACCTGCCTTCCGTGAGTTTCGCGCGGCCGAGCTGGCGGCGGAGGCGGAACGGAGGCGGGCCGAGCTCGCGCTGGTGCGGGCCCGGGGTGAGACGGCGGCCGCCATGGAAGCGGTAACCCAGGTGGCTCGCCGGCGGGCCGAGCGCGCCGAGCGGGAGCGTGCGGCGGCCCAGGCCGCATCAGAGCTGGCTCTACACCAGGAGCTGGACCGCGCCCTCACCGATCTCCGCACCGAGCTGAACGCCACCCTCCGACCCGACCTCTCCTACTTGGCATCGAGCTTCATTCGCGATCTGACGGGGGGACGCTATACCGATCTGGAGTTGGATGAGGACTATGTGGCCACGCTGCTCGACGATGGCGATCCGAAGGCAGTGATATCAGGGGGCGAGGAGGATGTCGCCAATCTCGCGCTTCGCCTCGCCATCAGTCAGATGATAGCGGAACGGGCCGGGCAACCGCTCTCGCTCCTCATCCTCGATGAGATCTTCGGATCACTGGATGAGGACCGCCGAACGGCTGTTGTGGACCTTCTGCGGAGCCTGGCGGATCGCTTCCCTCAGGTCATCCTGATCACCCATATCGATTCCGTACGCGAGGGGTTCGACCGGGTTGTCCGAGTGGGCGTGGATGTGGCAAGCGGAGTCGCCACGGTGCGCGATGAACCGCAGGAAGATCGCAATGTGGCGGCCTGATCGAAGCGTTCGAGGGCCCGGACCGGCCCACTCTGCGCGACATCGATTCGCTGAACCGGGTATTTGCCGACGCTTTCACCGATCGCTACAGCCGGGACGGTCTGGTGGGGGTGCGGGTCCCTCAGCTGAATAACCTGGTCTGGCGCTACGCCCTGGAGGACGCCGGTGACGGGTCCATGGTGTGGCGAGATGCCGACGGCCACATGGTAGCGTTCAACATGGTGCACCGCTCCGGCACCGAGGGCTGGATGGGCCCGCTGGCGGTGAGGCCCGATCGCCAGGGGGAAGGTCTGGGCTCGGTCATGGTCCGTACCGGCATCGACTGGTTGCGGTCCCAGGGCGCCACCACCATCGGTCTGGAAACCATGCCCCGGACGGTGGATAACATCGGGTTCTACAGCCGGATCGGCCTGGTGCCCAGTCATATGACCGTCACGCTGGTCCATGACGTACCTCGCCGCCCAGTGGAGTCGGCGGAACTGCTGTCCGCCGCCGGATCAGCGTGGAACCAGCGCCTGGAGGAATGCCGCCGGCTGGCTGACCGGGTCTTGCCCGGCGTGGACTTCACCCGGGAGCTGGCGCTCACCCACGATCTCGGCATCGGTGACACCACCTTGGTCCGCGACGGAGGAGTGCTGAGCGGATATGCGCTGTGGCACTCGACTCCGCTCGCGGCGGGGCGCCCCAAGGACGAGCTGCGGGTGTTGAAGATGGTCGCGGCGCACCCCGCTGCCTTCGAGCGACTGCTTCAGGGCCTTCAGCTCTCTGCGGCCAGCCGAGCGGGTCACCCGCATAGCCATCCGCTGCCAAACTGAATTCACCCGGACCTACCTGCGCCTGATCGAACTCGGCTACCGGGTCCACTGGACCGATCTCCGGATGCTTCTGCACGGCTACCCCCAGCGGATTCCGGCCGAGGGCGTGGTTATGTCAAACTGGGAGATCTGATCGGTCAGTCAGCGGGGACGGGACAGCTGGTTCTTCACTGCCGCCAGCAAATCAGAATTCCGGATCGGCTTGGCAAGAAAGGCGAGGTTAGGGGACACCAGCCGCAGGTCCATCAGCTGCGCGGTAAACCCGGACATGAACACGACCGGCAGGCTGGGGCGCCGGCGGGCCAACGCCGAGGCCAGCTGACGACCGTCCATCACCGGCATTCGGAGGTCGGTCAGCACCAGGTCGATCGTCTCCGAAGCTGGTCCCTCCAGAAGCTGAAGCGCCGCTGCTCCATTCTCGGCCTCGACCACGTTGTATCCCTCCTCCTGGAGCATGCGGCGAATGCCCGCGCCGGAGCGCAGCCTCATCCTCCACGACCATTACCGTGGCATTGGCGCTCGGGGCCTGGCTCCCGTTCCGGCCTTGGGGGATCATGACTGCGTAGCCGGGCTCACGCCGTCACGCCGGCGGTAATCCCCGGCGAGGATCGATCGACCGTGCGGCTCTGCTCGCACAACATCCTGGTAGATGGCAAAAGTCTTCTCCACCATCTGCTCGATCGTAAAGTGCTGTTCCCAGCGGATACGACCCTTACTTCCCATCTCCTCCCGAAGCCCGGGAGAGCTCAGCAGTCTGCCGAGTCGGTCGCGCAGCACCGTCACGTCCCCCCGCGGCACGAGATATCCTGAATCGCCGTCCTGAAGTGCTTCGGCAACACCCCCAACAGCAGAGGCAACAACCGGGAGGCCGGCCCGCATCGCCTCCAGCACGGTCAAGGGGAACCCCTCCCAGTTGGTGGTGAGCACACTTATTTGGGCCTCGGCCAAGCGGGCATCCACATCCGGTCGCTGTCCCAGAAACCTGACTCGAGTACCCAGTCCGAGTGTTCTCGCCAGCTGCTCCATTTGCCCTCGAAGCGGTCCGTCCCCGATGAGATCGAGCTCCCAGGGTCGCCCCACCAGTCCACCGAGGGCATGGAGCAGGGTAGCGTGATCCTTCTGCGGCTCGAACCGGGCGACCATGACCAGTCGAGCCGGATCCCGGCCAGGGCTGGCTCTGCGCTGGGCCGCCACGTCCGGTATCCCGTTGTGCACGGTGGCCAGCCGGTCCGCGGTCGTGATTCCGGCATCGAGTGCCAGGCGGCGGTCGAACTCGGAAACCGTGATGATCTTGCTGGACAAAGGGGCCGCCAGCCGCTCGATGAGACGATAGAGCGCTGCCCGGGGGGGTGCGATTCCAGGGGTAAACGACCAGCCGTGGGCGGTGAAGACGACCGGCATCCGGAGTCGACGAGCCACGATTCGCCCCAGGATTCCAGCCTTAGAGGAGTGGGTCGCGAGCAAATCGGGGCGGAGGCTCTGGAGTGTGGCCTGGATCTCCTGCAGCGCCCTGAAGTCTCGCAGTGGGGAGATCGGGGCTCCCAAGCACTGGAGAACCACTACTGGAATCTGCTGCGCTCGCAGGTCCTGAAGGAAAGGGCCGCTGCCGCTGGTGATCACGGTGGGGCTGTGCCCATGCGCTCGGGCCGCCGCTGCCAGATCCCGCACATGGATTTGGGCCCCCCCAACCGGGTCTGCCCGGGTCACCATGAGGGCGATGTTCATGCGGCGATGCTCCCCGGCGTGGCCAGAGTTCGGTGGAGGTCCAGCCGCTGGAAGGCTGGAGGAGCGGAAGTATACCTCGTGGCGGGGGCGGGTGTGAACTGCCCGGACCGGTTGAGTTCAGTGCAAGCTGAATCATTAGCGTCTAAGTAGTTGACAAAATTTTTTGTTACAATTGACGTCCTAGTCTGACATGTAAAGCTCACAAACGCTTTCAGTTCATGCTAAAGGTAAAATTCCTGGCAATTGCGCGCTGTCGAATATTTGGCCATTGAAAGTGGCGGAGGGGTGGTTAAAGTACGCTTAGCCCAAGGGTGGTGGGGGATTGATGGGAACGGTTGGGACTTCACTGTAAGGAGAGCGATGAAAGGGTAGCCCAAATGACGTACACCTTTAAGCTTGCGCGGAGACTGGCAGTCTCACGAACTTTGGCTATGCTGCCCCTTCTCCTGGTGCTGGGTGCCTGCGGTGGCGACGCAACCGCTCCAGAAGCTCCCACTGAACAACCAACGTCCGGTACGGCAACAAAAACAGAAGATCTTACTCCAGTGGCGGTACAGGTTTCACCCCGTATCGTCACGCTAGAAACAAACCAGCTGATTCAATTCCGAGCGCACGGACGCACCAGCTCCGGCGACAGCGTCGGTGCAGCGGTCATGTGGAGCACGTCGGGCGGAACTATTCTGCCCGACGGACGATTCTCCGCCGCTGCCATCGGCACCTATACTGTCGTCGGCCAGAACCGCATACGCGGGAAACTGCAGGTCGACACCTCGCTCGTCACTGTAGTTCGCCGAAATACCAACCTGGTTGCCGTCAAGATCTCCCCCACCAGCGTGAGCCTCACCCCCGGAGTCAGCCAGACCTTCACCGCGGTCGGGCGATCAGAGGGGAGGCGTCGTCGCCCCCATTGGAGTGAACTGGGGAGCCACCGGAGGATTCATCGATGCCGGCGGCACCTATGTCGCCGGAGACACCGCCGGCACCTACCGGGTAACGGCAACCAACACCGCTGGAACCCTGGCCGACACCGTAACGGTGACGATTAGCGCGCCTCCGGCTCCTCCTCCGCCGCCGCCACCGCCGCCGCCCGCGCCCGCACCACCGGCTGAGCCGGTTCTGGCGAAGGTCATCTTGAAGCCCATCAGTGTGACGCTGGCACCAGGCACCAAGAAACAGTTTGCCACTTACGGCACCACCACGACCGGCGACAGTGTGCCTGTTTCCGTGGTCTTCAAGGCCACCGGTGGTACCGTCACGGCGGCCGGCCTCTTTACTGCCGGTCAGACCGCCGGCAACTATCGGGTCATCGCCACTGCTGGTGCCCTCGCCGATACGTCGGCCATCACGGTCACCACCCCGCTGGGCAGCGGCACGCCGATGGGGATCCCCGTTTGGACCGTACGACCTCTGGGCCGGAGATACCTCGCTGGAGCCGAACACCGGATTTTTCACCGCCGGTATCGGCTCGATCAACGCCACCAACATCATTGCCCGGCTGGATGTGGCGAGACAGAACCACAAGCGGCTCGTGCTGGCCATGACCGGCGGATCGCACTGGAACTACCTGACTAACGACGTTTTCGATCTGGCCAAGTGGCAGGCCAAGATGGAGACCTACAATACTCCGGCCATCAAGGCCGCAGTGGCTGCAGCCGTGGCTGACGGGACCATCATCGGCAACTCCGTCATGGATGAGCCGAACGTGACTGGAGGGGGGGATGGAAATACGTGGGGCCCGGCGGGCACCATGACCAAAGCGCGTGTCGACGGACTGTGTGCCTACGTCAAGAACATGTTCCCGACCATGTTGGTCGGCGTCGTTCACAACCATCAAACCTTTGAGCCGACCAAGTCCTACCAGGTCTGTGAGTTCCTGGTGGACCAGTATTCCTGGCGCAAGGGCGACGTGAATCAGTTCATTGACGCTGGTCTCGCGCCTGGGGCGCCGGGACGGCATGGGCATCATCTTCAGCATGAATATTCTGAACGGCGGCTTCCAGGCCGCGCTGGATGGCCAGTGGAACTGTCCGCTGGATACCACCGGCGGCAGGGGCAGCTTCAATCCCAACTGCCGGATGACCGCTCAGCAAGTCAGAGAGTGGGGTATCCTTCTGGGCTCGGCCGGCTGCGGCTTGATGATGTGGAAGTACGACGATGCCTTCATGGCCAATCTCGAGAATCAGCAGGCGTTCAGAGATGTAGCTGCCGCACTGGCCTCTTTACCGGCCAAATCCTGTAGGAATCGGTAGGCAGAGTAAGCAGTAAACGACCGGAGGGGCACCCCTCCGGTCGTTTTTTATACCGCTGT
This sequence comes from uncultured Gemmatimonadales bacterium, assembly GCA_963842945.1. Lineage (GTDB taxonomy): Bacteria > Gemmatimonadota > Gemmatimonadetes > Gemmatimonadales > GWC2-71-9 > CAVVWJ01. The sequence goes on along the minus strand of CAWJIM010000023.1, from coordinate 204,704 downwards.
GGTCGGTGTCACCTCGGTCCGGATGGGTCAGCCCTTGGCCTTGATTTGTAGTAGGTGTTGGAGAGGCGCTACAGGGCTGTGCCGAGCGTTGTTGACCCCCCTACCATCTGGACTGCACCCGCCGTTCCCGCGGCTGATTTCTCCCCGTCCCAAAGCCTCACTGCACGTCAGAAGCAATGCTGATACATTGCCTTACGCTCCGGGCCGCCGCTCGGCCATACCCATGCCGCATAAAGGCATAGATCGTGCGCCCCCGGCGGCGGCTGTATCTGAACTGAGCCGGTCCAGTTTGAGGGTCTGTGAGTCTTCGACTCCTACTGAGGTCTATGCGAAATCTGCTCCTCCGATCCCTGCCCCCGTTGCTGGCGTTCCTGGTCTTCTCCAGCAGGGCCGCAGCGCCAGGGCGCCAGGCTCGCCGCTTCCGCCCGAACAGGTCGTTCTGGCCCCCGGCGATTCAGTCCGGATCGTGGTGTGGCGCAAGCCGGAGATGAGCGGCGATTTCATTGTAGGGCCGACGGCACCATCACCCACCCGCTGTACCAGGCGGTCCGGGTCGGAGGCATTCCCTTTACTACCGCCCAGACGAATGTTCGTGCCTTCCTTGGCCGGTTCGAGCAGGATCCCCAATTTGTGGTCGAGCCCCTGATCCGAATTGCCATCTCTGGTGAGGTGGGGCGTCCCCAGGTGTTTGCCGTGAGGCCGGAAACCACGATCGGTGAGGCCGTGGCGCAGGCGGGTGGACCCACCCAGTTTGCCAACCGCGATCACATTCGGATCTTGCGGCGTGAGGGTACCGGTCAAGCGCAGCGTGAGTTCTACGTCAATCTCTCCGAGCCATCCAAGGCCAATCTTTCTCTGCGAGTTCACTCCGGGGATCAGATCGTGGTCGATCGCCGAAGGTCTTTCTTTCGGGACATCTTCCTGCCGGGCCTGAGCGTCGTCGGGTCGGTTGCGTCCATTTACCTCCTGATCGATCGGGCCAACAGGAACCCATAACAGATGCCAGAGTACTATCCTCCAGTTCGCCAGCTCCCTTCCGGCATGCCTCCGGGCGAGGTTCCCTTCGAGCGGCCGGCCGGCGACTCGATTTCGCTGGGCCAGATCTTCGGCGTCCTCCGCCGGCGGTATCGCCTGGTTCTGGTGCTGACGCTGCTCGGACTGGGTGCGGGTATCTACCTGGCCTAAGTCGCCCGCCACCTACCGGGCGGTCGCCACGATTCGGCTGGCAGGCGAGCGGCAGTCGCTCACCGGCGAGATCGAGACTCCCGAGCCGCAGCTTCCCCGCACCGCGGACCCGTTCCTGTCCCTGGCGCAGCTGGTCCGAAGCTACAGCGTCATCGGAGGCGGTCGTGGACTCGCTGGGTCTGCAGCTGAAGTCGCTGACTCCGGAATTCGGCGCGGCCCGGCTGGAGCAGGTGTGGGTCAACCCCGCGGCTCGCGGCGACACCATTCAGGTGACCTTCTACCAGAACGGGGTCAAGGCCGACTGCCTAATCGTGAGGCGCGGGCCCGCTACGGGCAGGTTCTCGACCTCGGAATCGCTACGGTTTGCGGTCACCGAAGTCCCCGACGTGCCCAGCGCCACCCTCTACGTCGCGCCCCGCGAGGTGGCCATCGACGAGCTGTTGAAGAGCCTGGTTGTGGCTCCGAGAGCCGGTACCGACGTGATCGACATCTCGCTATACGTCGGGGAACCCCCGCACGCGCGCAGCGGGTGGTGAATACGGCGGTCAACACGTTCAAGCAGCTCAGCATTCAGGATGCCAAGGAGAAGTCGATCCGGCGCCGTCAATTCCTCGAGGCGCAGCTGCGGCAGACCGACAGCATGCTGGCCCGGGCGCAGGCCGAGCTGGCCTCGTTCCGTAGCCGGCAGCAGCTGGCCAGCTCTCAGAACGCGCTGGACGCCCAGCAGACCTCCATGATGGCGCTGGACGCCCGCCGAAGCGAGCTCGAGGCCGATCGGACCACCTTCGCCGCCCTGATGGCGCAGCTCAAGAAAGGCGGGGACTGCCGGGGAGTCCGAGGCCCTCCGGGCCTTGGCCTCGTCTCCGGCCCTGGCCGATAACCCGACGGTCAGCAACTACTACCGGCAGCTCGAGCACCTATCAGTACCGGCTCGACTCCATGACCACCGGGCCCTGGCGGGCCGCCCCGACCAACCCCGATCTGATCCAGCTCAAGAGCCTCATCACTTCCACCAAGGGCCAGCTGCGGCAGGCGGTGGCAAGTCACGTCTCTACGCTGGACGCGCGGATCGCCGCACTCGGAGACCTCCGCGATCCCAGCGCGGCGCTCGCTCCAGACTGCTTGCCGGCCATGGCCGAAGAGGAAGCTCGGTTGAACGCGAGGGTCCAGACCCTGACCTCCACCAGCGATCAGGTCCGGCAGGACTATCAGAAGGCCCGGATGGCGGAGGAGGTAGAAGCGGGCGACGTGGATATCGTCAATCTGGCTGACACTCCCTACGCGCCGATCTGGCCACCGCCTCGCTCAAGCTCGCACTTGGGTCTGCTGCTCGGCTTCCTGCTCGGGCCTGGGCGGCGCGTTCCTTCTGGAGACAATGAACACCTCCATTCGCCGACCGGAGGATCTCGAGCTCGCGCTGAATGTCCCCGGTCTGGCCGTCATTCCTCGGCTCACGGGCTCGGCCAGCCGGCTCCGCCGGTTGGGTGGTCTGCTCGGTCCCGGCAAGAAGGCCGAGCTGGATCCAAGGAGCAACGCTCCACGCGCTGGGCACGGTGTCTCAGCCTTTCTCGGTCGGCGCTCGAGGCGTTCAGGATGCTGCGCACCAGCCTGGTCTGGTGCGAGCAGGGCGACAACATGAAGACGCTGGTCATCACCAGCGCGGCCCCGGGCGAAGGGAAGACCCTCACCGCGGCCAATCTGTCGGTCACGTTTGCCTACGATGGCCTGCGGGTGCTCCTGATCGACTGCGACGTGCGCCGGCCCGATTTGCATGGGCTCTTCCAGGTGCCCCGCGCCCCCGGCCTCATGGAGCTCTCTGACCCCTGCATACAATGCGAACGATGCCGGCGATTCGCTCAGCTTCGATCCCGGGATCGGGCGAACCGAGTCCGGTCGTGCTGTTACCGACGTCGTCCGGCCCACAACGGTGAGAGGCCTCTCGCTGCTGACCTGCGGGGCCTTGCCGACCAACGCGTCCAATCTCCTGAGCGGCGTTCGGATGCGGGTGCTGCTCCAGGAGCTGGCCAAGAGCTTCGACCTAGTCATCCTGGATACGCCGCCGGTGCTGGCCACGGCCGATGCCGGAATCCTCGCTCGCTCGCCGATGGGGTGCTGCTCGTGGTGCGGGCGGGGCAGACCGACCGGGTCGCGGCCAAGCGGGCGCACCAGCAGCTGGTCAACGTGGGCGCCCGTGTCGTGGGTACGGTGCTCAACGATCCGGGTGGCGAGGTCTCGCAGTACGGAGATTACTACTACCCCTACGATTACGCGGTAGAGGAGCAGTAACCCGTCGCTGTCCCTGCATTCTCTGAAAGCGGCGGCCTACCCGCCGCTTTCGCACAAAAGAGCGTCGGGTTTCGTGATCTGGCTTACTTGCCGCGCGGCCATAGCCGCGCGACGGAACTGAACAACCCACGGAGGCACGTCTGACGGGCACTCTGTCTCAACTCGACCGTCGACCACGGCAGCGTCCAGGCCCGAAGGGCAGCAGCGGATGAACATCGTGATCGTCGGCCACGTCGATCACGGCAAGAGCACCGTCATAGGCCGGCTGCTGGCCGACACCCACTCGCTTCCCGAAGGGAAGCTGGAGCAGGTTCGCACCCAGTGCGAGCTGAACTCGAAGCCTTTCGAGTATGCCTTCCTGCTCGATGCCCTGAAGGACGAGCAGGCCCAGGGCATCACCATCGATGCCGCCCGGGTGTTCTTCAAGAGCCAGCAGCGGCACTATCTGATTCTCGATGCCCCGGGCCACATCGAGTTCCTCAAGAACATGATCACGGGTGCCGCCCGGGCCGAGGCTGCGCTGCTGGTGATCGACGCGGCCGAAGGGGTACAGGAGAATTCCCGCCGCCATGGCTACATGATGTCGCTGCTCGGCATTCGCCAGCTCGCTGTGGTCGTCAACAAGATGGATCTGGTTGGCTGGGACCGCGCCGTGTACCAGGGAATCGTCCAGGAATATGGCGCGTTCCTCGATCAGGTCGGCATCCGACCCGCCTGCTTCATTCCGGTCTCGGCTCGGGGCGGCGACAACATCGCGGACCGGTCCGAGCACTGCCCTGGTATCAGGGACCCACGGTGCTGGAAGCGCTGGATGCATTCCGCAGCGCGCCGGCTCCGGTTGAGCGCCCGTTCCGGATGCCGGTGCAGGACGTCTACAAGTTCACCAAGCAGGGCGATGACCGGCGCATCGTCGCAGGCACCATCGACTCCGGTACGCTCAACGTAGGCGATTCGGTCATCTTCTATCCCTCGGGAAAGAAGAGCCGGGTCAAGAGCATCGAGGCGTTCAACCGCCCTCCGCAGACCCAGGCCAGCGCCGGTATGGCCGTCGGGTTCACCCTCCAGGAGCAGATCTACATCACCCGGGGAGAGATGGCGACGCTGGAATCTCAGCCTCGCCCTCAGATGTCTACCCGGCTCCGGGTGAGCCTCTTCTGGCTGGGCAAAGAGCCGATGATCAAGCGCAAGGAATATCTGCTCAAGCTGGGCACGGCCCGCGTGGTCTGCCGGGTGGAGGAGATCCTGCGCGTAATGGACGCCTCGACCCTCGATGCCACGCAGAAGAACGTCATTCAGCGGCACGATGTCGCCGAGTGCGTGCTCAAGCTGGATCGGGCCATCGCCTGTGACCTGGCCGAGGATGTCGCCGCGACCAGCCGGTTCGTGATCGTAGACGATTTCGAGATCCGCGGTGGGGGCATCGTGCGCGAGGCGCTGCCCGATCGGCAGTCCGCGGTGCGCGATCGGGTACTCCTCCGCAATTACAAGTGGGAGCCGAGCTTCATCCAGCCGGAGCGGAGGGCCGAGAAGTACAATCAGAAGGCGGCGCTCATTCTGGTGACCGGAGAAGACGAGGCCGAGCGAAAGAGCGTGGCCAAGGCGCTGGAAGGAAAGCTGTTCGAGGACGGGAAGGTGGTCTACTTCCTGGGCATCGGGAACGTGCTCTACGGGGTGGACGCCGACATCGGCCGGAAGCAGGAAAACCGGCTGGAGCACATGCGGCGTCTGGGTGAGGTGGCCAACCTGATGCTGGATGCCGGCATCATCCTCATCGTGGCGGCCGCGGAGCTGACCCAGGAAGACCTGGAAGTCATCAAGACCGCGGTTCAGCCCGACTGGATCGAGACCGTCTGGGCCGGCGACATCATCACCACCGACCTGGCCTGCGACCTTCACCTGCCGGGCGGAGCGGTGCCGGAGGCGGTGGACAGCCTGAAGTCGCACCTGCAGGACAAGGGGATCATCTTCCGGCCATGGTAACGCCTGAGCTGCGGTCCGCCGTTCCCAGCCTCGCCCGCGAGGCCGGCCGAGCCACGATGGCCTACTATGACACCGGCGTAGCGGCCGGCGTGAGGGAAAAGGACGACCGCAGTCCCGGTCACCCTGGCCGACGAGGTCGCTCACGAGATTCTGGTTCAGGGACTGGAGCGACTGGATCCGGGAACACCGGTGGTCTCTGAGGAGGCGGAGGCGGCCTCGTTCGATCGCAGGCAAAGCTGGCATCGCTTCTGGTTGGTTGATCCGCTGGACGGCACCAAGGAATTCATCAAGCGGAGAGCCGAGTTCACGGTCAACGTGGCGTTGATCGAGAATGGCGAGCCGGTGCTCGGTGTGGTACTGGCCCCTGCGCTCGAGCTTCTGTACTGGGCGGTTAAGGGTGAGGGCGCGTGGAAAGAGGAGCGAGGCGGCGCGCCGGAGCGGATCTACTCCAGGCCCCCCGCTCCTGGTACTCCGTTGACGGTGGTGGAGAGTCTCTCGCATCCCTCAGACGAGCTGGAGCAGTACCTGAAAACCATTCCGGTCGCCCGACGAGTGAAAGCCGGCAGCTCGCTCAAATTTTGCTGGGTGGCCGAAGGCCGGGCCGATGTCTACCCCCGCCTGGGGCCTACCATGGAATGGGATGTGGCCGCAGGTGACTGCGTCTATCGGCAATCGGGTTCTGAAGGGGAGCGGCAGTCGCCGCTCACCTACAACAAGCCGGATCTGCGGAACACCAGCTTCGTGATCGGGCTGTGAGACCGCACGCCTACGACGTACGAACGCCCGCTGGTTCCGGCCAGACGATCGATCCGGCGGACGGAACTCGGCCGACGGCGCCCGTGCTGTGGTTCACCGGTCTGTCGGGGTCGGGCAAGAGCACCATCGCCACCCGGGTGCATCAGGAGCTGCTGCGCCGAGGTTTGGATGTCGAGTACATCGATGGCGACGCGCTCCGTGAGGTGTTCCCGCAGACCGGGTTTACCCGGGAGCAGCGGGAGGAGCACCTGCGCCGCACCGGGTATATGGCGAGCCGGCTGGCGGCGCATGGAGTGACGGTTGTCGCGTCGCTCGTATCGCCCTATCGCGAGTCTCGCGACTTCATCCGGGCGCTGTGTCCCAGGTTCGCCGAGATCTACGTGGCTACTCCGCTAGACGAGTGTGAGCGTCGGGATGTGAAGGGGCTTTATGCCCGGGCCAGACGGGGCGAGATCCGGAATTTTACCGGGATCGACGATCCCTATGAGGTTCCCGAGCATCCCGAGCTGAGCCTCGACACCCGCGCCCTCAGTGTGGAACAGTCAGTCAACCAGGTACTGGCACTTTTCGAGGACCAACGCTCATGGAAGCAACTCTGATGGAAGCAGCTCCGCATGTTGGCAGCATGGATCATCTGGACCAGCTGGAAAACCGGAGCGTGCACATTCTCCGGGAGGCGTATGCCAACTTCAAGAACCTCGGCATGCTCTGGTCCATTGGAAAGGACAGCACGGTCCTCCTCTGGCTCGCGCGGAAGGCGTTCTTCGGCCACGTACCGATTCCGCTGATCCACATCGACACCTCGTTCAAGATTCCCGAGATGATCGAGTATCGCGACCGGCTGGCGTTGGAGTGGAACCTGACCATGATCTATGGGCAGAATCGCCAGGCGCTGGAGGAGAAGCGCACCTTCCCCCATGGAGCCGTGGACCGGATCGCCTGCTGCAAGGCTCTCAAGACCGATGCGCTCAAGCACACGCTCAGCGGGGAGTGGCCGCGATATCGGCTGAACCACGCCAAGAAGGTGTATGAGCTCGACCGCAACACCGAGCCGTTCACCGGGGTCATCGTGGGGGCCCGGGCCGACGAGGAAGGCAGCCGCTCCAAGGAGCGGTACTTCTCGCCTCGCACGGCACAGTCGCAGTGGGATGTCGGGGACCAGCCGCCGGAGTTCTGGAACCAGTACAAGACGGATTTTGCCCCGGGCACCCATCTGCGGATTCACCCGCTGCTCGACTGGACCGAGCTCAACATCTGGGAATACATCCGCCGGGAGCAGATCCCGACTGTCTCGCTCTACTACAATCAGGGCGACGGCAAGCGCTTCCGTTCCCTGGGCTGCTACACCTGCACCAACTCGGTGGAGTCCGAAGCTCGCAACGTGGACGACATCATTTTGGAGCTGCAGACCGGAAAGTTCGCCAACATCGCCGAACGCTCGGGCCGGGCGCAGGACAAGGAAGGCGGTGGTGGGTTGGAGACACTTCGGCGGGACGGGTACATGTGAGAAACTGCGGTGGCTGCGCAGGAGGGCCGTCCGGTTGGGCGGCCCTTTTTCTTGCCTTATCAGCGATCCTTAACCGCGTCCAGGATGATCGACGAGTAGCTCAGGTAGTCGCCCAGGGTGCCGGGATACACGCTGGTCAGCTGGCCGGTCTTGTTCCGGGGGTCGAACCGCTTGGAGCGCCAGATAGTACCTAGCTCCCGGTTCCATTCTTCGGAGTGAAACTGGCCGGCTTCGTCGAAATATTCGTAGAGAGTAACCCGAAACCCGGCGGCCTCGAACAGCTCCTTCAGGCTGCGATAGGTGTACAGCGCCTTGTGGTTGGCCGCATTGCCGTGCAGCTCGGGAGTGATGGCGGTCGAAGCAGCGGCGCTGATCCCGGCCTCAACTCCAGGTACTCCGACCTTCACCGTCTCGATGTATTCCGGATCCGGATGCAGGCCGTCCGGAACGGCTACTCGGAAGTAGCCGCCGGGGCGGAGATACCGATAGCAGGTCTTGGCCGCCTCCAATCCTTCTTCGGGCGTGATGTGCTCCCACACGTGCTCGGCCAGCATGGCCTCGATAGAGTCGGGCTGAAAGAAGTGCGCCCAGTCGTCCGGCTTGGTCAGGTCGAGAAACTCGTGCTGGGTCGGGATCCAGCCCTCATCGTACCGGCTCCAGGCTCCAATCACCAGCCGTTTCCGCGGTGTGTTGGCCAGCAGCTTCTGAAGCCGTCTTCTCCCGTATTTCCGATAGTACCGCCGCCGGGTCCGCCGTATCCCCTGGGTGATCGGTCGCACTCCGGGCAGCAGCTTCAGCCGCCGTCTCACGGCCGGGTCTCTGAGCAGCGGCAAGCGCTTCAAGAGAAGCCACATGACAGTTCCTCCCAGGCCGGGACCAAGGCGCCGGCCGAAACGTTCGAGTGAATGGCGGAATCTACTGCTATTGTTGGGTAGGTCTGCCGGAGTCACCAACCGCTAGTCCTATGCCACGGCAGTTTATACTTCACGGGCGATGCTCTCCAAGAAGGCCAAGTACGCCATCAAAGCGCTGCTGGCCCTCGCCGACAATGACGGCGAGGAGCCGGTGCGCATCGCCGATCTGGCTCGGGCCGAGCAGATCCCGCCGAAATTTCTGGAGCTCATCCTGCTGGGTCTCAAGAACCAGGGACTCCTGCGGAGCCGGAAAGGGAAGGGCGGAGGCTATCTGCTGGCCCGGGATCCGGCTGATATCTATCTGGGACAGGTGGTCCGGATGTTTGATGGGCCCCTCGCGCCGGTTCCCTGCGCCAGCCAGACCGCCTACCAGCGCTGCGCCGACTGCAAGAACGAAGCAGTGTGCGGCGTGCACCTGGCCATGAAGGAAGTGAGGGACGCCACCGCCCGGGTCCTGGATGGCACCAGCCTGGCTTCACTGCGCGCCAAGGTCGACCAGCTCATTCCCCCCGTTCCGTCAGACTTCTAGCAGGCCTTTTCCCCTTCATAGCCTCGTGGCATGCCGCTTGCCTATTTACTCTATCGAGTAAGTAGACTATTGTCTGCGGCGTCTCCGGATCGGGTCCGGGAACGCATCGCGAAACGGCCCTAAACAGTTGCCAGGGAGAGAGAAAGATGAGCGGTCTGAAGTCACGCGCGATCGGCCTTGCGGCATTGATTGCTGTCGGTGGGGTACCACAACTGTGGGCCCAGCAAGACGTGCACGTCGCCACCACGGCAGAGCGAAACAGTGTGGTGGGCGACAGCGCTCGTACCCCCACTGACACCATGGCCTCGCTCACCGCACGGGTCGAAGAGCTTGACCAGCAGGTGCGGATCCTGAACCGGTTACACGAGATCTCAGCGGACAGCGCCGCTGCTGCCGCGAAGGACAAGCAGTCGGTGACCGCCAACGCCAAGGATGGCTTCGGCCTCAAATCGGCCGACGGCAAGTACAGCCTCCGGCTCCGGGGGTATGTCCAGGGCGATGGAAGGTTTTTCGCCAGCGACGAGGCTGTTCCCGCAACAGACAACCTGCTGCTCCGCCGGGTTCGGCCAATCCTCGAAGGCTACGTCGGCCGGTACTTCGGGTTTCGCTTGATGCCCGACTTCGGAGGGACCTCACCGGCAATTTTCGATGCCTACTTTGACGGAAACTTCACCCCTGCATTCACGGTTCGCGCCGGCAAGTTCAAGCCGCCGATCGGACTCGAACGACTGCAGTCGGCGCAGGATCTCATGTTCGCCGAACGTGGTCTTCCCAATAACCTGGTGCCCAGCCGCGACATCGGCCTCCAGGTCGCGGGTGACATTTCCGAGGGACTCTTTGCCTACCAGGCAGGCGTGTTCAACGGAGTGGCCGACCTGGCCAACGGTGGCGACGATCTGAGCGATGCTAAGGATTTCGCCGCTCGCGTCTTCATTCAGCCGTTCAAATCGGGAAGTTTCCGACCCCTGGGAGTTGGCATCGCGGGAAGCACCGGCCTGGAACGCGCCTCGATTACCAGTACCGGGCTGCCTTCGTACCGTACTCCTGGCCAGAATACGCTCTTTAAATACGGCAGCAGCACCACCACACCGGCGAATAACGTATTCGCTGACGGCAGGCGCATCCGCATAGCACCTCAGGGCTACTTCTATAGCGGTCCCTTCGGTCTCCTCGGGGAATACACCATCTCCCGCAGCACCGTCAATAAAGCGGGTGCGGTGGCCGAGCTGGAGCACAAAGCTTGGCAGGCGGAGGGCTCGTTCTTTCTTACAGGTGAGAAGAACAGCTTCAAGAGTCCGACGATCAAGAAGCCGTTTGACCTCACCGAGGGTAGTCGCGGGTTTGGCGCCATCGAGCTGGTGGCGCGCTACGGTGAACTCAAGCTCGACCCAGCCTCATTCCCCACCTACGCGAGTCTGACCACCAGCGTACAGGACGCGAAGTCCTTCGGTGTTGGGGTGAATTGGCACTTTACCCGGGCAGTAAAGGTCATGGTCGACTACGAGCACACCACGTTCACTGGTGGGGCTACCACCGGAGACCGTGAGCCCGAAACCGCCGTGATCACCCGTTTCCAGACCTCATTCTGAGCCAAGGTTTCTACCCATGAAGACGTTTGCGTTCACTCTGCTACTTGCCGGATCGGTCGTACCCTTCGGGCCGCCTCCGGCCCCGAAGCCGGTGACCTTGCTCAACGTGTCGTACGATCCCACCAGGGAGCTGTACGAAGACTTCAACAAGGAGTTCGCCGCCTACTGGAAGAACAAGACCGGGCAGGACGTGACCATCCGTCAGTCTCACGGCGGTTCCGGCAAGCAGGCCCGCTCGGTGATCGATGGGCTGGAGGCCGACGTGGTGACGCTGGCGCTGGCCTACGACATCGACCAGATCGCCGATAAGGCGGGAACCATTTCCGGCGATTGGCAGAAGCGCCTTCCGGACAACAGCTCACCCTATACGTCCACCATTGTCCTGCTGGTGCGAAAGGGAAACCCCAAGGGCATCCGCGACTGGGGCGACCTGGCCAAGCCCGGCGTGTCGGTGATCACGCCCAACCCCAAGACCTCGGGTGGCGCCCGCTGGAACTACCTCGCTGCCTGGGCATGGGCGTTGCGTCAGCCGGGCGGCAACGAAGCCAAGGCCAAGGATTTCGTCTCCCGTCTGTACAAGAACGTGCCCGTGCTCGATGCCGGAGCCCGCGGGTCCACCACCACCTTCGTGGAGCGAGGCATCGGTGATGTGCTCATCGCCTGGGAAAACGAGGCCCTGCTCGCCATGAAGGAGCTGGGACAGGGCAAGTTCGAGGTGGTGGCCCCCTCACTCAGCATTCTGGCCGAACCACCGGTGGCGGTGGTGGACAAGGTCGCGGGGAAGCATGGAACCACTGAGGTGGCCCGCGCCTACCTCGAGTACCTGTACACTCCCGAGGGGCAGGAGACCGCCGCGCGTCACTTCTATCGGCCGAGGATGCCGACGGTGGCGGCGAAGTACGCCAATCAGTTTCCCAAGATGACGCTAGTAACGGTGGATGAGTCCTTCGGTGGCTGGAAGAAGGCGCAAGCCGCCCATTTCGCCGACGGCGCCTCCTTCGACCAGATCTACCAGCCGGGGCAGTGATGTCGCTACCACGGAACAGGGGGCAGTAATGAAGCAGAAATCCCGCAGCGTTCTCCCGGGCTTTGGTTTGTCTCTGGGGATAACCTGCACCTACTTGAGCCTGATCGTGCTGCTTCCCCTGGCGACGACGTTCGTCCGGACAACCGATCTCTCCTGGGATTCGTTCTGGTCCACGATTACGAATCCCCGGGTGCTGGCCTCCTACCGGGTTACCTTCGGCGCCTCATTCCTGGCGGCGCTGGTCAACACCGTGTTTGGACTGCTGGTGGCGTGGGTTTTGGTTCGCTATCGCTTTCCCGGCCGCCGGCTGGTGGATGCGATGGTCGACCTGCCCTTCGCTCTTCCCACCGCCGTGGCCGGCATTGCGCTGACCACGCTCTACGCCACCAATGGCTGGCTCGGCCGTTATCTCGAGCCTCTGGGCCTCAAGGTCTCGTATACCTGGGTCGGCATCACGGTTGCCCTGATCTTCATCGGCCTGCCCTTCGTGGTGCGGACGGTACAACCGGTGCTTGACGACCTCGAGCTCGAAGTAGAAGAGGCGGCTGCCAGTCTCGGCGCGGGACGCTGGCAGACATTTGCCCGGGTAGTATTTCCCACCGTGGCGCCGGCGCTGCTGACCGGATTTGCGCTGGCGTTTGCCCGGGCCATTGGCGAATACGGCTCAGTGGTGTTCATCTCGGGCAACATGCCGATGAAGACCGAGATCGTGCCCCTGCTGATCATCACCAAGCTGGAGCAGTACGACTATGCCGGGGCAACGGCCGTTGCGGTGGTGATGCTGCTCGCTTCATTCCTGCTCCTGCTCACCATCAACCTTCTGCAGTGGGCGGCGCGTCGCCGCATGGCGGCGTGAGACCATGACCAGCATCGCGGTACCTCGGCCGGCCACCACGGCGCCCCGCGCAATCGCCCGGGCGACCGGAGAGTCTCGCGCGGTGCGCTGGACCCTGACTTCCCTGGCCCTCGCGTTCCTGGCGTTCACCTTGGCGCTACCCCTGGTGCTGGTCTTTGCCCAGGCGTTCTCCAAGGGGTTCTCCGTTTACTGGCAGGCCATCACCGAGCCCGACGCCCTCAGCGCGGCCAAGCTGACGCTGCTGATCGCGTCGATTGCCGTTCCGGTCAACCTGATCTTCGGGGTGGCTGCGGCCTGGTGCATCACCAAGTTCGACTTTCCCGGGAAGAACCTGCTGATCACCCTGATCGACCTGCCGTTTGCAGTGTCGCCGGTAATCTCGGGCATGATCTTCGTGCTTCTCTTCGGAGCCCACGGCTGGTTCGGTCCCTGGCTGATGGAGCACGACATCAAGATCATCTTTGCGGTTCCCGGCATCGTCCTGGCCACGACATTCATCACCTCGCCCTTCGTGGCCCGGGAGCTGATCCCGTTGATGCAGGAGCAGGGCACCGACGAGGAGGAAGCCGCCATCGTGCTGGGCGCCGGCGGCTGGCAGACCTTCTTTCGGGTGACGCTGCCGAATATCAAATGGGGTTTGCTCTACGGCCTGATTCTCTGCAACGCCCGCGCAATGGGGGAGTTTGGCGCGGTGTCGGTGGTGTCGGGGCACATCCGGGGGCAGACCAACACCCTGCCGCTCCACGTCGAGATCCTGTACAACGAGTACGCCTTCGCGGCCAGCTTCGCCGTCGCCTCGGTGCTCACGCTGCTCGCGCTGGTCACGCTCGCCCTCAAGACGCTGGTTGAATGGTACCAGCGGCGCTCCGTCCACGATGTCGCGGACGCCGAGTCCACCCCTGAAAGGATGGCAGCATGAGCATCGAGGTCCGCAACCTGCGCAAGACCTTCGGCAACTTCGTCGCTCTCGACAACGTGAGCCTCGACGTTCCCGGCGGCGAGCTGGTAGCGTTACTGGGCCCTTCCGGGTCCGGGAAGACCACCCTGCTCCGGATCATCGCCGGATTGGAGCCGGCCGATCAGGGAACCATCCTCTTCCACGGCGAGAACGCGACCGACCGTCCGGTGCGTGAGCGGCAGGTGGGCTTCGTCTTTCAGCACTACGCCCTGTTCCGGCACATGAGCGTCTTCGAGAACGTGGCCTTCGGGCTCAGGGTCCGGCCCCGCAGGGTCCGGCCACCGGAACGGGAGATCCGGGAGACGGTGATGGGATTGCTGAGCCTGGTTCAGCTCGATGTGCTGGCCGACCGCCGTCCCTCCGAGCTGTCCGGCGGGCAGCGGCAGCGGGTCGCGCTGGCGCGGGCCCTTGCCGTTAAACCCAAGGTGCTCCTGCTGGACGAGCCGTTCGGCGCGCTCGATGCCAAGGTGCGGAAGGAGCTGCGCCGCTGGCTCCGGCGTCTGCACGAGGAAGTGCACGTCACCAGCGTGTTCGTGACCCACGATCAGGAGGAAGCGCTCGAGGTGTCCGATCGGGTCGTCATCATGAACGAAGGCCGAGTCGAGCAGAGCGGAACGCCGGAAGAGGTCTACGACCGGCCTGCAACGCCCTTCGTCTACGGCTTCCTGGGCGACGTGAACCTGTTCCATGGCCGGATCCACCAGGGCCACGTGAACATCGGGGAGAACGAGCTGGAGGCCCCGGAATGGGCCCACGTGTCCGATCAAGCCGGCGTGGCTTACGTCCGCACCTACGACGTGGAGCTGGGCGCTTTCGCCTCGGGTCCCTCCTCGCTGGAGGCAGTGGTCCGGCACATTCGTGCCTTTGGCCCGATGGTGCGGCTGGAGCTGGATCTGGTGGACGGGGGCAGGACCATCGAGGCCCACGTCCCCCGGGCTAGATTTGAGTCCCTGGGTCTGCGGAGAGGGGAGCGGGTGTTCGTCTCTCCCACCAGTGTTCGAGTCTTTGCCCAACCGACCTGATGGAGAGCAACGCCGCACGTGCTTCCGAACTTCATTGTGATCGGCGCAGCGAAGGCCGGCACCACCGCGCTGTACTGGTATTTGGAGGAACACCCGGACGTCTTCATGAGTCCGGTCAAGGAGACCAACTACTTCGCCTATGGGGTAGACGAGGGCGGTAACCTGCTCTACGGCGATCCCGACGTCCATCGCTTTCCGGTCAAGACACTCGAGGAATACGAGCAGCTCTTCAACCGTGCCGGAGGCGCGCGGGCGGTGGGAGAGGCGTCGCCTCTCTATCTGGAGTGCCCTCAGGCCGCGGCTCGGATCCGCAACCGGTTGCCCGACGTTCGGCTCATCTGCAGCATTCGCCATCCAGTGGACCGGGCCTACTCCGACTATTTGATGTACCTTCGCCGGCGGGGGCGGGTGTTCGATCCCGATCGCCAGCTGACCCGGGCGGCCGAATGGGCCCGTCCCGATTCGCGCTGGATGGAGGTCAGCCGCTACTACCAGCAGCTCGCGCGATACTTCGCGGCCTTTCCGCGAGACCAGATTCACGTCATGCTGTTCGACGACTTCAAGACCAATCCTGCCGGCGCGGTGCAGCGGGTCTATCGCTGGCTGGGCATCGATTCCGGCTTCGTTCCCGACTTCGAGACCCCGCACGCCATGGGGGGAATGCCGGCGAGCAGGGTCCTGGAGGGGTTATTTACCACCAGCGCCATCAGCAAGGTGGTACGTCCCCTGGGTGCCCAAGCAGGCAATCAATTGGGTCAAGCGGCTGCGCAGCCGAAACCTGCGGCAGGCGCCTTCACTCCCACCGGATCTCAGGCGCGAGCTTACCGGACATTTCAGGGATGATATCGGCCGGACATCGGAGCTGATTGGCCGCAGCCTGGAACACTGGCTGTAACGCAGCGCCGCGCTGATCAGCGCCAGTGGCTCAAGTCCCGCTCGATCAAGCGGGACAGCAATGCTACCTCATCGCTGAACGCCTCCACCAGCTGTGCCCGGAACGCCGGGGCGAGCGGCGGCCGCCGCTCCCTCGCGGTATTCAAGGCCACGATCTTCCGGGTCATCGCGCCCAGGGCCTCTCCTCCCACTACCTGCTTCAGGCTTCGGAAGGCGCTCCGCACAACCGGCGGGGGCTTGCGGGTGAATCGCCGGAGCCAATCGGACTTAGCCTTCTTGTTCTCGTTGATCCGGGGAAAGTCAGTGCGTTGATCGTGGGGAATCCCGAGGAAGTCGATTACATCGTCGTACACTCGCTGGGGTGAGGCGGTGAAGTCGTCGTACAGAATCAGCTTTACCTGCTCCCGGGGGAAGCTGGTTAGCATCCGTTCGGTCTGGCTCCCGAAGCTGCCCAGCTCCGCATACTGGAGCAGAAAATGTCCGCGAGACCGGGGTGGCAGCTCCACCCCTTCGCGCCGGCGTTCCTGCAGTCGCCACGCGGTCTCGAAGTCGCTGACGTTCTCCTCGCGCGACAAACAGCAGCTGCGAGTGGAAGGAATGCACCATGTCGACCGGGTTGCGGAACATGGCGATGAGTTTGGCTTCGGGGTTGAACTGCGCGGATATTCGCGATGGCAACCGCTGACCGCAGGTAGTAAACCGATGCCTCCCCCACCCGAAGATGGTCCGGCCCGGTCCCGGCGAAAATCGCCAGGTAGTCCTCCGGCGTCTTGATCCGCGGATAGCTGCCCAAATCCTTGGCGAAGAAGTGCGGCTCTTTCACCGAAGACATGAAGATGTTCGGGTGGGGCCGGAGATACTCGTACAGCGCGGTGGTGCCGCACTTAGGCGCGCCGACGATGAAGAAGTTGGGCTTCTGCGGTCCAGGTTGTTGCACCGTCCCGTCCTCCCCCTGTCCTGTCCCAGGCCGACCCCCCCGGCCCGACCGGGAGGAATGTCGCGCATGCGCTACACTAGCGGCGCTTCGCCCGGCAACACCGGTTCTACCAGCCACATCGCCGGTGCCGTTCCCCCAGGCCGGTGGGTAGATTGCCCTGCGCAAGCAGAGGGGTCAAGCGCCACCCGCACTTTGCCGCCCAAGGCATGGATCGTGCTAGCCCAGGCCCTACAGCGGGCCTCAGGTCGTGATCAGGTGGCCTGAGGCACCGTGATTTCAGGGGTGATTCAGACAGGGACTACGGACCAATGATGCAGATCACCAAGCCCATCTTTATCGTCGGAACCGGGCGCTGCGGCTCGACTCTGTTTCACCGGCTGCTCGCCACCCATCCCCAGCTGATGTGGCTCTCCGGTTTCGCCCACCGGTTCCCTGACAAGCCGGCCTGGAACCGCTGGGCGGTCACGGCGGTGGGCAATCCGCTGCTCAACGGCGGTCTCGGCGGAAAGATCCGCCCCGGCAGAAGCTTATCGGCTTCTGGGACCGCTACGCCTACGGGTTCTCCGAGCCTTGCCGCGATCTGGTGCGCTCCGACGTGAGCGCCAGAGTCAAGAAACAGGTCCGGGCCGCCCTCGAGGCCGATGCTCACGCCCGAGCGCAACCGGCTGCTGGTCAAGATCACCGGCTGGCCCCGCATCGGCTTCCTCAACGAGATCTTCGAGGACGCGAAGTTCATCCACATTCTACGCGACGGCCGCGCGGTGGCCGACTCGCTGCTGCACGTCGGGTTTCTGGCGGGGCTGGTACGGGCCCCAGGGGTGGCGGGCGGGACTCCTCTCTCCGGAGGACCAGGCCATCTGGGAGAGCTACGACCGCTCCTTCACCGCGCTCGCCGGGATCGAGTGGCGTATCCAGATGCGGGCGATGGAAGCGGCTCGCCGGGCCGCTGGACCCGAAGCTGTTCCTCGAGGTGAAGTACGAGGCCTTCTGCGAGCAGCCGCTGGAGACCTTTCGGCGAGTGCTGGAATTCGCCGAGCTGCCCGTGGTCCGCCGAATTCGAGCGAGCAGGTGAAGGCGGCCTCGATCCGCGAGCACGAGCAACCGCTGGCGCGACGACCTCACTCCGGTGCAGCAGGCCATTCTGGACGACCTGCTGCAGCGAGGATCTCCAGCGGTACGGCTACGACGCCTCACCTGGCGCTGAGCCGGTTCCGGCAGACCGTCGCGCAGTAGGGCACGCCGGCCCTGCCCGCGCGAACGACCTGGCCGCACCATGCCTCTCTCGCGCCTCTCCGGAGCACACGCGTGAGACCGCAGGACCAGCCGGAGCAGCCCGGAGCCGAGGACCAGGGCCGCGGGCGCTCTCGTGGCGCGCCTCGCGGACTGACCGAGCAGGCGTTAGGCGGCATGTTCTGGACCTTCAGCGGCACCGGCGTGCAGGCGTGGTGCAGTTGCTGGTCATCATGGCCCTGGGCCGGCTGCTCACCCCGGCGGAATTGGGCTCATGGGCGCGGCGACGGTCATCATCGCGCTTTCCCAGATCGTCTCCCAGGTTGGCGTCGGGCCCGCCATCGTGCAGCGGCGGGATCTCGAGCGCACCCACATCCGCGCGGCCGTCACCATCTCCTGCGTCCTGGGTCCACGCTGGGAGTCGCCGTGTGGCTGGCGCGCCGGCACTGAGCGCGTTCTACCGGATTCCCGCGTTGGAGCCGGTGCTCCGCGGCATCGCCCTCCTGTTCCCGATCGACGGCCTGAATACGGTCGGCGAGTCGCTGCTCACGCGGCAGCTCCGGTTCCGGCTCTACGTCGCGCTCGATCTCGCCAGCTATGTCATCGGCTACGCCTGCGTGGGCGTCGCTCCTCGCCTGGCTCGGCTATGGCGTGTGGGCCCTCGTCGCCGCGAATCTCGCGCAGGTCACCTTGCGCACCGTCAGCATGTACCTGGCCACCCGTCATCCGGTGTGGCCCGAGCTTCAACCGGCAGGCCAGCCGTGACCTGCTCAGCTTCGGGCTCGGGCACTCGCTGGCTCAGGTCGGAACCGTGCTCTCGCAGCAGGGCGACAACCTGGTTGTCGGCCGGTGGCTCGGGCCGGCCGCGCTCGGGATCTACGGCCGCGCGTACAGCCTCATGGTCATGCCCGCGACGGTATTCGGAAAAATTGTGAATCGGGTGCTGTTTCCAGTCATGGCGCAGGTTCAGGACGAACCGGAGCGGCTGGCCGGTGCGTACGAGCGCGCGCTGGCGATCGTGGCCTGGTCTCGCTGCCGGTCAGTGCTTTCCTCTGGGTAGTCGCCCCGGAGTTCATCCCGGTCCTGCTGGGGCCCGCGTGGGCCGCCGTCGTACTGCCGTTTCGATTGTTCACCTTTAGGCTGCTCTTCCGGATGAGCAGCAAGATCAGCGATGCCTGCACCAAGGCTGCCGGTGCCGTGTACTCTAGGGCGGTAATCCAGGGCGTCTACGCCGCCATGGTGGTCCTGGGCGCGCTCATTGGACAGCGCTGGGGAGTGGGAGGAGTCGCGGTCGCCGTATCAATCGCCATGGGCATTAACTGGTTGACTATGGCGTGGCTGGGCCGTTCGGTCACCGGCCTGTCATGGACCCGGTTCGTCAATGCTCACGCGCCGGCGGCGCTGCTCGCAACGGTCCTCGGGGGTGCCACATTAGCTGCGGCCCAGGCCGCCCGTGCCGCCAGCTTGGGCAAGATCCCCGTGTTGTTGGTCGCTGGCATCACTGCTGGCGCGGTTACCGTGCTGGCCAGCAGGCTTCGCCCCGAGGTCTTCCTGGGGCCCCACGGCAAGTGGGCCTGGAAGCGGGCGAGTGAGTTGATCCGTCGCGGCCGGCACCTCGCCCAGGTCGACCGCTCTGGCCGGAGCTACGCGCCAGCCGGGAGGGTGAACACCAAGTGACGATGGCGCCTGTTGCTTCCCGCCGGCCGGTGCCTGGCCGGGCTCGCCCCCGTGGGCTCATGGGGCAGGCCAAGCAGCCGCTGCGCTGGCTTCGGGCCGAGTACCGGCAGCTGACGGCGTCCCTGCGGGGGTTCCCCAGCCTACTCATCATCGGCGCCCAGAAGAGCGGGACTACATCGCTTTTCCATTACCTGGCGCAGCACCCCCGAGTGCTGGCGCCGCTAGGGAAAGAGATCCATTACTTCGATTTCAACTACGACCGCGGCGTGAACTGGTATCGCCGGCACTTTCCGTATCGGCAGCGGCTCGGCGAGGGCAAGCTGACGCTCGATGCTTCACCCTATTACCTGATCCATCCGCAGGTGCCCGCGCGCGCGGCGCAGCTGCTCCCCGACACCAGGCTCATCGCGGTGCTCCGGAACCCGGTGGACCGCGCGCTTTCGCACTACCAGCACGAGGTGCGCTACGGCCGGGAGCCGCTGTCCTTTGCGGACGCGCTCGATCAGGAGCCTGAGCGTCTGGCCGGCGAAGAGGAGCGGCTTCAGAGCGACCCCGAGTATTACAGCTTCAATCACCACCGCTACTCGTACCTGCGGCGTGGCCTCTACCTCGAGCAGCTGCGCCGCTGGACCCAGCATTTTCCCCGGGAGCAGCTTCTGGTCCTGCAGAGTGAGCGACTGTTTCGCGACCCTGTCGGCGCAACCGCGGCCGTGTACCGGTTTCTTGGACTCGACTCGCACCGCCTGGAACAATATCGGCCATTTCTGGTTGGGAACTACGATTCCGGTTTGCCTCCCGAGTTGCGAGCCCGGCTGGCCAGCTACTTCGAGCCCCATAATCGGGAGCTATACCGGTGGTTGGGGGAAGAGTTCGATTGGGCATGAGCCGATGAAGAACGGTCGCATTGCCTTCTTCTTGCCTGCGGTCCGCGGTGGAGGGGCCCAGCGGGTGGTGGTGAATCTGGTCGAAGGCATCGCTGAGCGGGGCCATCCCGTCGATCTGGTGCTCGCCGAGGCCGACGGCGTATTCCTGCAGAGCCTTCCACCGGCAGTGCGAATGGTGGATCTCGGCGCTCGCCGCCTGCTGGGGAGTCTCCGCCCGCTGGCGGACTACCTGAGACGCGAACGCCCGCGAGTGCTGGTGTCGTCGATGAGCCACGCGAATCTGGTGGCGCTCTGGGCTGCGCGGTTGGCCGGCCGGGTCACTCCCGTGGTGGTCACCGAGCACAACACGATGTCGCAGGCCAACCAGCATGAGAACGTGGTTTCGCGAAATCTGTGGCCCATCCTGCTGCGGCGTTTTTATCCCTGGGCCAGCAGTGTGGTCGCAGTGTCCCGCGGAGCGGCTGACGATCTGGCTCGCACCTCCGGCTTTCCCCGCAGTCAAGTCGAGGTGGTGTACAATCCCGTGATCACCCGCAGCGTCATGGCGCTCGCCCGGGAGGAGCCGGGCCACCCCTGGCTAGAGCCGGGCCAGCCGCCGGTGATTCTCGGAGTGGGGCGTCTCACCCGGCAGAAGGACTTTCCTACGCTGATCCGCGCCTTTGCCCGGCTGCGGAGCCGCCGGGAGGCCCGCCTGATTATCCTGGGGGAGGGAGAAGACCGGGCGGATTTGGAGCGCCTCATTGGAGAACTGCAGCTGACCCAGGATGTGGCACTGCCGGGCTTCCAGAACGCGATGGCCTACATGGCCCGTTCAGCCCTGTTCGTGCTGTCGTCGGCGTGGGAAGGACTGCCTACCGTGCTGATCGAAGCGCTGGCTGCTGGCACGCGGGTGGTCTCGACCGATTGCCCTAGTGGGCCGCGGGAAATTCTCCAGGATGGCCGTTTGGGCGCGCTGGTGCCGGTGGGAGACGCCGCCGCCCTGGCGGGCGCGATGGAAGCTGCGCTAGATCGGCCGGGAGATACCGTGGATCCGGATGCACTCAAGCCATACACCATGGATGCAGCAGTGGATCATTACCTCAGCGTGATCGAGCAGACAGCCTAATGTCGATTGGCTATGCCGCCGTCTGGTTCTTCGTCTTCTCCCTGCCCTGGGAGAACTTCATCGTGATCCCCGGCGTCGGCGTATTCAGCCGGGTGATCGGTGCGGTGGCGGTTGCTCTGACGCTGGTGCTCAATGTCACATCCGGCCGGTTTCGGCGGTGGCACGTCTTCCATGTCGCCGCGCTGCTATTCGTAGTCTGGGCCGCAGGCGTGCTGCTGATTGTCTACAATCCGGCGGTCATGCCCAGGAAATTCTGGACCTTCGTGCAGTTGCTGGTGATGGTCTGGATGATCTGGGAGCTTGCCCCCACGCGCCCGCGGCTGATCGGGCTGCTGAGCGCGTATGTGTTGGGCTCCTATGTCTCGGCCCTGGACACCATCCTGCTCTACCGCAGAGCGGGCGGCGCCGCCGGGCGCTTTGCCGGCGGCGGCGGAGACCCCAATGACCTGGCGATGACGCTCGCCGCCGCCATCCCTATGGCGTGGTATCTCGGCATGACCTATCACCGGCCCATCATACGCTGGGCCTGCCGGGGATACCTCCCGATCGGTCTCCTCGCCATCGCGCTCACCGGGTCGCGGGGCGGCATGATCGCAAGCCTTGTGGCCCTCCTCATCGTGCCACTCACCATGACTCGACTCTCGCCGGGAAAGCTGGCGCTCGCGATCGCTCTGCTGGCGATCTCGGGCGGTGTCGCGGTGGCCTACGTCCCGCAGACTATCGTCAGCCGGCTCTCGAGCACCACGACCGCAGTGGAGGATATGAGCCTGGGCGGGCGCCTCCGAATCTGGAAGGCCGGTATCAACGCGTTCGCCCAGCGGCCGCTGATCGGATACGGCAGCGGCTCGTTCAAGATCGCGGTGATGCCGCAGCTGGGGTCGGCCACCCAGGTGGCCCACAACTCCTATCTCTCCGTGCTGGTCGAAGAGGGCCTCATCGGGCTCTTGTTATACCTGACCATGTTTATCGCGGTATTCCTCTCCCTGATGCGGCTGCGAGGGATGGAGCGCCGCTTTGCGCTGGTGCTACTCGCCACCATTGCGGTAGCCATGCTGCCGCTGAGCTGGGACGACCGAAAGAGCGTCTGGTTCGTGCTCGCCGCCCTGGTTGGACTAGCCCGGGCGCCTTCGCTCGCCTGGCGGCCGGCGGCCCCAACTCCGGAGTACGCCGGTGCTCCTCAGTTCCGCGGGCCGGTGCGGGGCCGGCCGGGTCCCATCGGGGCGCCCAGTGCGCGGCGAGGGACCAACCGATGACTCCGCGGGTGAGCGTAGTAACCACCGTGTACAACGGCGAGCCGTATGTTGATCGCGCCATCCCGGGAATCCTGAACCAGACTTTGACCGACTTCGAGTGGGTGCTGGTGAACGATGGCTCTCAGGACAAGACCGAGGAGATCCTCCGGGATCTCGAGCGCCGCGATTCCCGGGTGCGAGTCTTCTCACCCGGACGGCTCGGCATCACCGGAGCAGCCAACTTCGGAGTCAACCAGGCACGGAGTGAGTACGTCGCTCGGCAGGACTTCGATGACCGCAGCTACCCTGACCGGCTCCGGCTCCAGGTCGCCGTGCTCGATGCCAACCCCAGGGTCGGCGTCGTCGGGGGACACTATCTCGTGATCGATCAGAACCGGAACGAGCGCTACGTCCGCATGCCGCCCAGCCAGCACGAGGAGATCATTCCGGCCATGGCCCGAGCAATCCCCATGGCCAATACCATTGCGATGTTTCGGAAGCGGGTGTGGACCGAGGCAGGCGGCTACCCCGAGGTAGCCGACCTGGAGGACCAGCTTCTCTGGCTCAAGGCGGCCAAGCTGGGGTGGCGCTTTGCCAATGTGCCCGAGCTTCTGGGAGAGCACTACGTGCACTCCACCAGCTTCTTCCACCGGTCGTTCAAGTATGTGGACCGCCAGCGAGCGCTGGCCAAGGTGCAGGCAAAGGTTGTCCGCGAGCTCAAGCTGCCGCCCTGGATGTACCTGTTCGCCCTGGGGCGATATGGCTACGCCTATTGTCCTACGCCGCTGAAGCGAGTGCTCCGCCGCACCCTGGGCGGGTCGGAGGAGCGAGACCTAACCTGAGGGCTTGCGAACCACCACGGCAAACGACTCGGCAAAGTCGCTCAGACGCAGGGTGCACATCAGCGCCTGGCGAATGGTTTCGAGGGTATACGCCGGGGCAAAGAACGAGGTGTAGTCCGAGTTGTAGTAGGGATAGATCCGGTCCAGCTCCAGGCCGTTTTCCTGGCAGATCCGGAGCAGCCGGCTGGGGGTGCATTCCCGGTAATAGGCCAGGAATCCGCTTCCCTTTTCCTTCTCCGGGAAAATGCTGAAGAGCAGGCGCCGAGCGGCCTTGTTCCCCAGCCAGCGATTCAGCACCGCAAAGGGCGCGTTGCCGCAGGGCATGAAGTGCGCCATGGTGCCGCCCGGCGCGAGCACGCGGGCAAGATTGGCAACGGCCGCGCGAGGGTTAGCCACGTGCTCCAGCACGGCGCGGGAAAAGATCAGATCATAGCTGCCGGGAATGCTGACGGTGGCCACGTCCCCCACGATGGTCTGGTCGAAGGAGCCGGCCGGCGCCTGCTCCAGCTCGTTGGCGGAGACGTCGAGGCCGGTAATCCGCAACCCGTATCGCTGCTTCATGGCGGGTGAGATCGCCGGCTCCTTCCCGCCGCCCACGTCGAGCAGGCGCATGCCGGGCCGGATGAGGCTGGGAAGCACCCGGTCGCGAAAATCCACGGTGCCGTCGGCGGCGCAGCCGGGAACCAGCCGGGAAACCAGAGAGCGTTCCCAGCGGGAAACCCGACGGTTCAGGTCTATAAAACGTCGGAGCGTTGCTGGCATGAAGTCGAGTGGAGTGGGATCAACCAGGTCATCCGGTGGATGTTGAGTATGCCCGGGTCAGGCGACGAACACAATGGGACTGCTAAGCCGCCAGCCATGCGCGTGATGTTTCTCTCCACCAGCATGGGCATGGGCGGAGCGGACAAGCAACTGCTCTCCGCCGCACAGCTGATGCACGCTCAGGGACACGACGTATGCATCGTGTCGCTCACCGAGCTCGGACCCATGGGCCTCGAGGCAAGAGGCCAGGGGATCCGCACCGAGAGCCTGGACATGCGCCGCGGTGTTCCCGACCCACGAGGCCTGATTCGCCTCATCCGGCTGGTGCGGGCCTGGAAGCCGGATGTGCTGCACAGCCACATGGTCCACGCCAATCTCATGGCGCGGGTGGCCCGGCTCTTTGCCCCCATTCCGGTCATGGTCTCCACCATTCACAATATCTACGAGGGCGGCCCACTCTGGATGGCGGCCTATCGGATCAGTAATGGGCTGGTGGACCACATGACCATCATCAGTGAGGCGGCGGCCGACCGGTTTGTCAACGAGCGCATCGTCCCCCGGGAGCTGCTCACCTGCGTCCCCAACGGCGTCGACACCGAGCGATTCCGGCAGGTGGCGCCGGGAACGCGTGAGGCGCTGCGATCCTCGATCGGCGTCAAGGATCACGAGTTTGTCTGGCTCGCGGTCGGGCGCTTCGAGATCGCCAAGGACTATCCCAACATGCTTCATGCCTTTGCCCAGGTGCGTCAGCGCGAGTCGAGCGCGGTGCTGCTCCTGGTTGGGCACGGCTCCTTGCAGGAGGAGACTGAGTCGCTCTCCCAGTCGTTGGGCCTGGGCGATCGGGTCCGTTTCCTCGGCATCCGCTCCGACGTGCCGGAGGTCATGGCCTCGGCCGACGGCTACATCATGTCCTCCGCCTGGGAGGGGATGCCGATCGCGCTGCTCGAGGCGGCCGCCGCCGGTCTCCCAATCGTGGCCACCCGGGTGGGAGGAAACCACGAGGTGGTGCGCGACGGCGAGAGCGGATATCTGGTCCCCCCCCGAGACCACGAGGCTCTGGGACAGGCCATGTTGCGGCTGATGCAGCAGGCGCCGGAGGAGCGCCGAGCCATGGGCGAGCGCGGGCGAGAGCACGTCCGGGTGCACTACGGATTGGGCCGAGTGGTCGAGCGATGGGAGGATCTGTACCGTCAGGTGTCGGCCCGGAAGGGACTGAAGCTCGCCCCTACACTATCGCGCTGAGGGCTTGACCCTCGAGACCGAAGGTGGGTCTGCCATACTGGGGACCTCGGGTGGGCACCGGTAGATCTGCAGGTACTGTTGCCGGAAATCGAGCCGCCCGGCTCCCAGCGAATTCCGCAGCTGGCAATTGCCGTACATCCACGTGGCCAGGCCGCCCTGCCTCAGATTGGTGCGAAAAGCGTGGGCCGGCGCCGGAGCAACGATCCAGAGTGTCCCCTCCCGGCCATCGCGGCGCATGGCCTGCAGCGAATCCTTAAGCGGCTCGGTGTTGAACCTGAGCTGCTGCACACCCTTCTTGGGCAAATAGTAGCCCATCGCCTCCGGCTGGTCGGAGAAGACCACGTCGTTGGGCTTGAGTCGCTTCTCCAGCCAGCGCGCCGCGGCCCGGAAGTCATAGCGCCGGCCGTTGCGGTACTGGGAGATCAGTGTCGGCGTGCCCGCGTGGAGGATCAGCAGCAGCACGGTGGCCGGCATCAGCCACCGGGCCCGCAGTCCCCAGTCCATCTCCAATATCCGGCTCAGAAACACGCCCGCCCCGATGAAGAACACCGGCGTGGTGGGGAGCAGATAATAGGTGGATACCGGCGTTCGGAGCGACACCAGTGTCAGAAAGATTATGGGAAAGAGCGCCACGCTGGCGAGGTAGGCGGCCAGCGCTCGGTCGCCTCTCTTAGCCAGGATATACACGCCCACCGCTCCGGTCACGGTGACCGTGAGAGTCAGACCCTCGGCGTACGCCAGCAGGTATTTGAGCTGCTTGAGCCCGGGAGCCAGCTTGGGACCCAACAGATACTGCCCGAACGGTCCCTTGGTATCGTGCAGTGACACCCAGCGCAGCAGGATAGGAACGAAGCGCATCGCGATGATCATGGCCACGACCAGCCCGGCAATGATCCCCCAGCGCACGACCTTCTGATCCCAGGCCCGCCGGATGTAGGTGGGACGCAGATAGGTGAACGCGAGCCAGACGCCCGGCCCGCCAAGCAACAGCGCCGATGCGGGATGGGCCAGGCAAGCCAGCACCAGCGTCACCAGGCCCAGGATCAGCATCCGCCGGTCCCGCTCTCTTACGCCCAGGTAGAGCGCGTAGGGATACACCGCGCAAAGCAGGAAGACGAGCGACCAGTAGCGGGCAAACTGGGAGAAAATCACCAGCAGGGGACTGACGGTCAGCAGGAAGGTGGCGAACAGCGCGGATCGAGTCCCCACCAGACGCCGGCTCACTGCGTAGAACGCCGGAATGGCCAACGCCCCGAACAGTGCAGGCAGGAGCCTGAGCCCGAACTCGTCGAGGGGGATGAACGGTGCAATCACGTAATGGTTCAGGAAGTAGAGCAGCGGCCTCGGGTTTCGGATCGCGGGATGGAGCGAATCCCGGAGCATGAAGACCTCATCGCTCTCGAAGCTCCAGTTCCCCAGGCGCCAGAAGCGCAGCACGAATCCGAACAGCACCAGCGCGCCGAGCAGCAGGGTCGCGCTCCGGCTGGTGCTTCGCTCCACAGTGCGAGATTCCGCCAGCTCCATCACAGCCTCGGGTAGACGTCGGACGGCCCGGGCATAAAGGGTGCGCCGAGCTCAATGGCCGGGGAACTCTAACAGTTGTAGGGATTGGTTGCGAGGCCGGACTTACCAGCCGCCGCGACGGCGGAGTATCACGGGGAGGGTCTTCAGCATGATGCGGAAGTCTTCGGCCGCCGACTGGCGCTGCAGGTACTCGAGGTCGTAGCGCACCTTGGTGCGCACATCGTCCAGCGAGCGGTCGTAGTGGTGATTGATCTGAGCCAGCCCGGTGATTCCCGGCCGGGCCCGCTGCCGCAGCGGGTACTCGGCGATGTGCTCCCGCAGCTCGGCGAAGATGGTGGGCCGCTCCGGGCGGGGACCCACGATGTTCATCTCGCCCTTGAGCACGTTGATCAGCTGGGGCAGCTCGTCCAGGCGGTACTGGCGCAGGAGCCGGCCGATCGAGGTGACCCGCGGATCGCGCTGCTGGGCCCAGACCGCGCCGCTCTGATGCTCGGCGTCCACCCGCATGGTGCGGAACTTGTAAATCGTGAAGGGCTTGCCGCCGATGTCCCGCTCACGCCGCTGGTTCTGGTTGGCGTCCACCGGCAGTCGGCGGTCGAGACCCACCCGGACCTGGGTGTAGAGAATCGGGCCCGGCGAGGTGAGCCAGACCAGCAGGGCAATCATCAGGAGCAGAGGGAAGAGCAGGATCAGTGCGATCAGCGCTACCAGAACGTTCAGGCCGCGGCGCGGCAGGTAATCGCGCTCGCCCACCCCAACGCCGCTCTGGTCCTTGCCGGTCGAAGGCCCAGAGCCTCTGGATGGTAGGGAGGCCGCCCGCGCCGGCTCGCTCGACCAGAGACTCCATCCAGCGCATCATGCGAAGGCCTTGAGCGAACCGCGGAGTTCCAAGCGCACCATCCCGGCAGAGCTGACAAGTGGGGGCGTCGAGAACGGCGGTGGGAAGCACTATTTGTGCCCATCACCTTCCCTAAGTATTGCCTCGGGACCTGCTGCCGCAAGAGCTTGGCGGGCAAGGGAATACCTCGGGTCCGTGAAGGTCGGGTCGAGGTCCGAAAGTCCTCAATCCGTGTAGTGATTCGTCAACACGACTTCCCAAAATGCTACAGGCTAGGTTCGGAGGGCCCACCAGCGCACCAGGAGGTGGTGCCGAGGGCGAGCAGCAGGTGGACGACGCCGGGCTGGGGGCCCAGGCCGAAGGTGAGCACCGCCCAGGCGACGAGAGACGCGAGGGCCAGCAGAAGCGTGGCGAGCATGGACGTATCACCTCGGTGGTGTGTCGGTTGACCGTGCAGAGTGCAGTCCTATTTTACATCGGAGTGGGCGGTAGCGGGGAGCCACGTTATTGAGCCAACAGGTCCGATGAAGGGCCCGAATGCTGTGGCTGATGTCATGCCCCTCGGGGGAAGACAGACGTTATGGTGAGGGCGCCAAGCTTTCTCATTGGGCTTCAATAATCCTTCCGCTGCCGTTCCACTCTGCGCCGATCTTCGGGTCGGCGTTTTGTTTGGGAGTCGGGAGCTCGGGAGTCGGGAGCTAGGAGCTGACTCCGTGGACCGAGTAGTTTCGTTCTCATGGCGCTTCACTGCCACGCTCCCAGCTCCCAGCTCCTGAGCTCCAGACTCATAGCTCCAGCTCTCGCTAACATGCCCCGCTGCGCCGTCACCCGCCGCGTGCACTTCAACGCCGCCCACCGCCTGCACAATCCCCGGTTCTCCGACGAGTGGAACCGGGAGACGTTCGGGGAGTGCAGCAACCCGAACTTCCACGGCCACAACTACGAGCTGGAGCTGACCGTCGAGGGCGAGATCAATCCCGAGACCGGCTATGTGATGGACCTCAACAAGCTGAAGGAGCTGGCCCAGGAGCGGCTGCTCCGGCACCTGGATCACAAGAACCTGAATCTCGACGTGCCCTGGTTCGAGATCCTGAATCCCACCTCCGAGAACATCGCGCTGGTCTGCTGGCGCGAGCTCGCGCCGGCGCTGCCGGCCGAGCTGGCGCCTGCGCGCTCCGCCTCTGGGAGACCCCGAGGAACTATGTCGACTATGAAGGCGCCTAGACCGTGCCGACGGCCGAGCGACCCGGGACCCATCCGAGGCCCTCCCAGAGCCGTTCGCCGACAAGGTCCGGGAGATCCTGGCCGCGCTGGGAGAGGATCCGGGACGCGAGGGGCTGCTCAAGACGCCGGAGCGGGTCGAGGCCTCGCTCCGCTTTCTCACCCAGGGCTACTGGATGACGGTCGAGGAGGTGGTGGGCGACGCGGTGTTCGAGGAGAAGCACCAGAGCATGATCATGGTGCGCGACATCGAGCTCTACTCGCTCTGCGAGCACCACCTGCTGCCGTTCTTCGGCCGGGCCCACGTCGCCTACATCCCCAACGGCAAGATCCTCGGGCTCTCCAAGGTCGCCCGCATCGTGGATGTCTTCGCCCGGCGGCTGCAGGTGCAGGAGCGGCTGACCGACCAGATCGCCGACGCCATCATGGACGTGCTGCAGCCCACCGGCGTCGGCGTGGTGATCGAGGCGGCCCACTTCTGCATGATGATGCGCGGGGTGGAGAAGCAGAACTCCCGCACGGTCACCAGCGCGCTCCGCGGCATCTTCCGGGACGACTCCAAGACCCGGGACGAGTTCCTGCGCCTGGCGTACGGAGGCCGCTTCTCCGAGTGAGCCGGCTCGCAGGGGCGGCGTGGCCCTCGTGACCGGGGCCTCCCGCGGCATCGGCGCCGCCGTGGCCGAGCTCGCTGGCCGGCGAAGGCGCGCGCGTCGTCCGGGTGGCGCGGACGCTGCGAGCGCCGGACCAGCGGCGACGTGCAGGATCATGCCCTGCGATCTGACCGATGGGACCAGGTGAGCCGGCTCGGCGTCGCGGATCATGGACTCGAGTATGGCCCGCCCGATATCGTGGTGAGCAATGCGGGCGCGTTCCTGCTCCGGCGGTTGGAGAACACCGGGCCGGCGGAGCTCGACCGGCAGCTGGCGGTCAACCTGCGGGCCCCGTTTACGTGGCCCAGGCGTTTCTGCCGGCGCATGGCGCGCTCGGGCGGGGCAGCTTCATCACCGTCGGCAGCGTGGCCGACCACGTGGGCTTTCCGGAGAACGCCGCCTACGCCGCGAGCAAGTACGGTCTCCGCGGGCTGCACGAGACGCTGGTCGCCAGGAATACCGCGGCACCGGCGTGCAGGCTGACGCTGGTGTCTCCCGGCCCCACCGACACCTCGGTCTGGGACCCGTTCGACCCCGATCGCCGGGAGGGTTCATTCCCCGGGCGGCGATGCTGCGCCCGGCGGATGTGGCCGAAGCGGTCGCTCTTCGTCGCCACCCGGCCGGCTCACGTGCTCATCGACTGGCTTCGTCTGGGCCCGACAGGGAAGAGCTTAGCCACGGATGAACGCAGATAAACGCAGATGACTCGATCCATGCTGCATGCGTTCACGAAGGCAGTAACTCGTCTGCGTTCAGCAGATGGCAATGCATCAAGTCGCAGTCGTGCAGCCAATCCGTGTCTCGATCGCGTGTTCATCAGTGGCATTGCGTTCGTCTGCGTTCTCGGCGGCTGATGTTCCTGCGCTATGCGGTCAGCACCGGGCCGACGCGCAGGCCAAGCTGCCGCCGCTGCCGGACAGCACCGGCTGGGGCGTGCACGTGCTCGCCGTCGCGCGCGATCGCGCAGGGCACCATCTGGGTCGGAACCTACGGGCAGGGGATCTACCGTCTCCCGGCGGGCGCCAGCGCCTGGGAGTCGATTCGCCACGACACCACCAGCACGGCACAGCTCGATCTCCTGGGACTTCGTCCAGGCGTTTGCCTTCGGCGCCCGGGGCCAGATCTGGTACGGCACCGTCGGCAACGGCTGGGGACTCTCGATCGACGGCGGCGACCACCTGGAAGAACTGGACCTACAATCAGCTGGGGCCGGAATGGCAGTACGTGGCGCCGTCGGGCATCGTGGTGCGGGGCGACACCACCGTGATCGGCACGGCCGACGGCCTCCAGGTGACGACCAACGATGGCGCACAACTGGACCGCCATCGGCGATGCCGTCGGCCCGCCGGCCAAGGGCCCGGCCGACACCGTCTTTCCCGGTGCTCAAGAGCGAATACGTCCGCCGGGTGGCGGCGGACCGCCGGGGCTGGACCGTGGCTACGCTCCGGGGCAGCCAGCGGCTCCGGCGCGGCCCCGACCGGCTGGGTGGCCGAGCCGCTCACCGCCGCGGCGTTCGCGCCGGCCAACGCGCTGCTCATCGGGCAGCAGCTGATCCGGGGCACGCCCGTGCGGCCTCCGGCCCGAACGCCGATACGCTTGCCCTGTCTCCGGCAGCAGGCCAGGACACCATCGCGGCGCCCGCAGACTCCGCTCACCATCTGGTTCCGCCGGCCCATCGCTCCGACCGACAACTGCTTCATCGACCAGACCTACCGCTACGGCTCCACCATGGGCGGCAACTTCCAGCAGCACCAGGGCGTCGAGTTCAACAATCCCGACGGGACGCCGGTGCACGCCATCGGCTCGGGCAAGGTGGTCTACGCCGGACCGGCGGAGCAGGGCGCGCTCACCGTCACCATCCGGCACGACACCACGGTGACCGCCAACGGCAAGCGCTACCGCATCTACTCCACCTACTACCACAACTCCGCGCTGAGGTGAAGGTGGGCCAGCAGGTGACCAAGGGCACCGTGATCTCCCGGGTGGGAAACACCGGCCGGGCCACCAACGACCATCTTCACCTGGAGATGTCGGCGTCGCCCACCGACTCGATGGGCGCGATCGTGGACTCCCTGCAGCGCTTCCCGCCCTACACCACCAATCCCGAGCTCTGGATCGAGCCGCTGCCCAACACCGGAATCGTGGCGGGGCAGGTCTTCGACGGCGCAGGGCAAGCCGATGCCCCAGGCGCGGATCTACGGCATCATCAAGCGAGAGCCGGCGGAAACGCCCTTCTCCTTCGCCGAGACCTACGGCGACAAGGCCCACTCCGCATCCGCTCTACGGCGAGCACTTCGCGGTGAGCGACGTCCCCATCGGCACCTACACGATCGGCACCGAGATCGAGGGGAAGAAGGTGTTCCGGCAGGTCACGGTCGAGGCGGGCAAGCTGACCTGGGTGGTGTTTAAGCCGTGAGCGGAAGCGTGAGCGGTAACTGCAAAGGCGTGAGCGGTGAGCGGGAGAAGCTCGAGCGTTAGCGGGCACGGGTTGGGTGGCCCGCTTACCGCTTACCGCTCACCGCTTACGATCTTTCACTGATGTTCATCGAGCTCACCGACCTTCTCCGCTGTCCCAATCCGACCACGACGAGAGCTTTCTCGTCCTGCTGCCCGACCAGATGGATGGCCGGTCGGTGAGAACGGGACAGCTGGGCTGCCCGGTCTGCGGCCGGACCTTTCAGCTGATGGACGGCGTGTTCGATGCCGGAGGGGCGCCGGCGGATTCGCAGCGAGAACACCAAGCTCAGACGCCGAGAACGTCTCGGTGCCTGATCGGACTCAGCGGGCCGGGAGGATACCTCGCGCTGGTGGGGCCGGTGGCTTCGCTGTGGGAGCGAGGTGGCGGCGCTCAATCCCGGCGTGGCGCTGGTGGCGGTAAATCCCCCGAAGGATGTAACGGACTCGGACGGAATCAGCGTGGTCCGGGGCGGGATGCTTCCGCTCAAGTCCCGCTCGATGCGCGGGGTGGTGTTGGGGAAGCCTTACGCCGATGATCCCGCCTGGGTCCGCGAAGCGGCCGGCTGGTGCTACCGGGACTGCGTGTGGTGGGAGAGGGAGATCAGCCGCCGGAAGATCTGATCGATCTGATGGCGAGTGCGGACGGGGTCTGGGTGGGGACAAGAAAAGCGTAAGCGTTTCCCGCTCACGCTCTTTCTTCCCCGTACAGCTTCTCGATCGCTTCTCGGTAGCGGAGCTCCACCACTCGCCGCTTCACCTTGAGCGTCGGGGTCAGCTCACCCGCCTCGACCCTGAAGTCCCGGGGCAGCAGCAGCAGCTTCTTCGGCATCTCGAAGCTGGCCAGGTCGCGGAGCGTGGTCCGCACCTCCCGGTCCATCTTCTCCTGCACCTCCGGCGCCGCGCACCAGCGCCGCCGCCGTCGGTGGCCTGGATCCCCTGCTGCTCGGCCCACGCCGACAGGGTGCTCGAAGTTCGGCACCATCAGCATGATGGGGAACCGGCGCCGGTCGCCCAGCATCACGGCGCTGGAGACGAACTTGCTGGTCTTCACCAGGCCCTCGATCGGCTGGGGCGCGATGTTCTTGCCGCCGGCGGTGACGATGAGGTCCTTCTTCCGGTCGGTGATCTTGAGGAACCCGTCCGGATCGAGCAGGCCGATGTCGCCGGTGTGGAACCAGCCGTCGGCGTCCAGCGCCTCCGCGGTGGCCTCCGGCTTCTTGTAGTAGCCCGCCATCACGTTGGGCCCCCGGGTGAGGATCTCGCCGTCCGGCGCGATCGTCACCTCCACCTCCGGGAATCGGGCCGGCCCACCGTGCCCAGCCGGAGATGCTCGAAGGTGTTCACCGCGATGACCGGTGAGGTCTCGGTGAGTCCGTACCCCTCCAGGATCGGCATGCCCGCGGCGTGGAAGAACCGGGCGATGTCGGCCGAGCAGCGGCGCGCCGCCCGAGATGAAGAACCGGATCCGTCCGCCGGTCCGGGCCCGCAGCTTGGCGAACACCAGATGGTCGGCCAGCCAGTGCTGGAGCGCGAGCGCCGGGGATACCCGTCGCCCGCTCCAGCCGCTGCTCCACCCACTTCTCGCCCACACTCTTGGCCCAGAAGAAGAGCTGCTGCCGGACCCTCGAGCCTGCTCCGCACCGCGCTCCAGCACCCGGGCGTAGATCTTCTCATACAGCCGCGGCACCGAGGCCATCAGGGTGGGACGGCAGTGCTCCATGTCGGCCGCCACGGTCTCCACGCTCTCGGCGTAGTTGATGATCACGCCCGAGTGCAACATGCAGTAGTGCCCGAACATCCGCTCGAAGATGTGCGAGAGCGGCAGGAAGGAGAGGCACTCGTCGTTCTCGACTGAAGCTGAAGAGCGTGCAGCAGGTGGACACGTCGAAGGCGATGTTGCCGTGGGTCAGCATCACGCCCTTCATCTCGCCGGTGGTGCCCGAGGTGTAGATCAGCGTGGCGAGGTCGTCGGGCTGCACGGCGAGCGCATCGTCCTTCCAGCGCGGATGCCGCACCCGCGCGGCCCGCGTCCCAGGGCGATCACCTGCCCCAGGCTCTTCACGTCCATTCCCACCGACATCGTCCTCGAACGCGATGATGTGCCGGAGCGCCGGTACCCGCGTCCGGATGCTGTGCACCTTGTCCAGCTGGTGGCGGGTGGACACGAACACCGCGACCGCGCCCGAGTCGCAGAGGCTGTACTCCACCTGTTTGGGCGGGCAGCGTGGGATAGATCGGAACGTCGGTGCAGCGGGCGGTGAGGCAGGCGTAGTCGGCGATGGCCCACTCGGGGCGATTCTCCGACAGGATGGCGACCCGGTCGCCTGGGCGGATGCCCAGCTCGTGCAGGCCGAGGCTCAGGTCCTGTACCCGGTTGGCCAGATCGGGGTAGCTCAGGTCGAGCCACTGGCCGTCGCGCTTGGAGCGGGCGGCCACCGGCCGGGTGCCGAACCGCGCCAGCGCCCCGAAGTAGAGCTCGTTGAGGGTTCGCGCCGCGGGCGCCGACACGCTACTGGAAGATGACGATGAACCGCTGTCCGGAGCCGGGTACAGGGGTTCCGCCAGAGCGGAAGGAGCGTACCTCGACGATGGCGGTGTCTGGTTGAGCAAGCGCGACTCGGTTGAGGGTCACAGTCGTGACCGCACCATCCGTGCCAGTGTTGACCGTGTCGGTAACCACGCCTCCGGGAAGCTCAACCAGGTGGGGGATCACCTCGGCCGGATCGGTGATGGTGTAGATCACCGGCCAGTCTGCCAGTGGTCCCGCCGGATTGAAGGTCTGAATCTGGGCCACCAGGGGCAGGGAAGCCGTCTCGCCCGGGGCGACGGTGAACACGGAATCGGTGACGATCAGGGTGTCGGCCGTGGCGGTGACTGTAAATTGCAGCAGTGCGGAGGACAGACTTCCGGCAAAAGCCTGCACCCGGCCGGGGCCGGGCGAGACCCCGGTGATGACGCCGGTGGTCTCCTCCACCGTGAGCGTCGGGTCCGGCGCCCGCCAGGTGATCGTGGCGTCCACCGGGTTGCCGTCCTTGCCCAGCGCCTGGGCCGTGAGGGCCATCGATTCTCCGACCTCGAGGGTGGTGGCCGCGGGCTCATTGATCTGCAGCGCCACCGCGCCGCCCTCTTCTTCCGTCAGATCGCTGCAACCGAGCACCAGCAGGAGGGAAAGCAGGAGAGCCGAACGGCTCACATCGTCTCCGATGCGGGGCTGCCTGCGATCTCGCGGAGGACCGACTCGGCGTGGCGCACCCACCGCTCGGCGTCGGGCCCCTTGGGAGGGCGGGCGAGGAAGGCTCGCAGGTGCTTGGCCGCCTCCTGAGTGTCGCCCCGCTTCTTCAGGAGAAACGCCACGCCGTAGTGCGCGCCGCCGAGCGAGTCGTCCAGCTCGAGGGCTCGCTTGTAGTGCCGGATGGCTTCCTCCTCCTGGCCGGTCTTGGTGCACGCGATCGCCATGTTGAGCAGGATGCGCGAGTCGGCCGGATTGTCCCGAAAGGCGAGCCGGTAGGAGGTGAGCGCCGCCTCGAAGTCGCCCTGACGTTCCAGGGCCAGACCCTCGTTCAGATAATCCAGTCGTTGGGGGGCCACGGTTTCCCGCGATCCCTTACCGAACATGCGATGCCAGAAGCTCATGCCGAGCGGGAGTCTCCGAGCAAAGTCGAATGGACGCAAGGCGTTGGGGAAGGCCTAAGATAGTCCTGAGGCGTCGAGGAGAACGGACCCGCAACGCGAGTCGAAAGCGGAAGCACTACACGTTGACTGACGCCTCTGGAATGCGGCGTATGGTTGAGGAAGACCCGGAGTGAGAATCCGCGATGCGATCGCATGCGCCGTGCGCCCCAGTTCGCGAGGAGTACTCGAAGTCGATTGGCCGTTCTTCGGCGAGCTCTGCCGCGCGCTGGCGCTGCGGGTGGCCCGGGAGTATCAGCCCGAGATCGTGCTCGGCATCGCCAAGGCCGGCGTCATTCCGGGCGTGGTGGTCGCCTCGATTCTGCAGTGCGACTTCACCTCGATGGTGGTCACCCGGAAGGATGCGGACTCGCAGCCGGTTCTGGTCTCCGGTCCGCCGCCTTCCATCAAGGGCCGCCGAGTGCTGGTGGTGGACGAGACCTGCGACACCGGCAGCACCATGAAGCTCGCCCTGAGCGAGGTGCGGGCGCGCAAGCCCTCGGAGGTACGGAGCGCGGTGTCGTTCAAGACCGGCGACTACGCGCCCGACTTCCACGCCTTCGAGACCGACAACTTCATCATCCTTCCCTGGGACCGGGAGATCATCCAGGGCGGCGAGATAATCGTCCGGCCGGACTACGCGGCCCGGCTATAGTCACGCCTCGTTAACGGCAGCACCGCCTGTCCTTGCAGTTGCCCCGACGCCGGTTCTCGCATCAGCGTCTCGCTCCAGACCCATCGGGCCAAGGCCTGTCTCCAATAGCCGCTCGGGGTGTTCGGCTCGACGTCGAGGCTCCCTGGTGCGCAGCAGGCGCGCTGTGCGCCTGAGTTGCTTGGTCGAGATGAACAGAGAACGACCTCGGGAAAGCTGTCCGTTCACCGGCATTCACCGGTCTACCGCCCAGTACGACGGTGTCGTTAGCAGCCAGGTTCAGCTTGGGATATGCCTTCGGTTTCGACCAGTTCGATGACATCCGGGCGATTATCCGGCCGGGCCCCTGCGACAGGCTGTTGCTGCTGTTCTGGTGCGATCTCCGCTCCGGGTGGATCTCGACCAGTGGACCGTACCGGCAGTTATGCGGGCATGCCTGGCAAAATGGTCCAGGCAGGCTGCCGCGTCACCAGCAGCCATCTCGCTCATCCCTACTGCTGGAATCGTGTCAAACTAGTAGAGTATCAATGCTGCGCTGGAGCTCGAATGGAGTGGTGAACTTCGGCGCGGCGACTTCCGGGCAGCCGGTCCGAGGGCACTGAGTGAAGGCTACGTTCGGCCCTGGTTATCCTGCGGCCCACATGCAGCAGGTGAGACCAGGCAAGCGACACGAGGTGCCTCTATACGCACAGGCCTCGAGCTTTGCTCGCTTCGTCCTGCTTGGTCCTACCAGCTCCTCGGCATAAGAATCTCCTCTGGAGTCGCGCGATCTCACTGGATACCCGCAGTATGGCGTGCATCCTCGTGGTGAGGTTCCAGCTCCGGATCTGCGCCGACCACAGGAGCGACACATTCTCGGCCCAGTGTTTCGCGGTTGCCTGATCGCCGGCTGTGGCCGCCAGCTCCGCCCGCAGCGCCATTCCCCGGACCAAGAGTCGCCACCTGGGGAACCTGATCCAGCAGGTCCGCTCCCAGCGTCGGAAGCGCATTGAGCGTCAGATCCAGCAGCCGTGTGGCTTCGCGCGGTATCGCCAAGAGCGAGCAGCAACCGCGCCTCATGGTAGGTGCCATCGAAGGCCACGTCGCCCGGACGTAGGCCTCGGCGTAGCCGATCGCAACGTCCGGAACTCCTCCCGCACTCCCGCGTATCGCCCCGCGCCAAGCTTCCATTGCATGACCAGCAGGTAGTTCCCACCAGCCTGGGCTCGGTGCATAGGGCGGATGCCCCGTTCCGGAAAAGCGAGCACGGCCGGGACGTCGAGCATCGCCTGGCGCGCGCGCAGTCGCCGCGACGCTTCACGTAGCTGGGAATCAGCCGCTCCACCCGCTGCTCCAGGGCCACCAGACTGTCCTCGGGATTACCGAAGGCCGCGTAGGCAAAGAGCCCCAGGGCGGCATCGGTCAAGCGGAAGCGGGACATTTACCTCTTCCCAGTCCGGAGTCAGAAAAGTGAAGTCGGGAGCCGCCCGGCGCTGCAGCTGAGCCGTCAGATGGACGTGCCCGCGTCAGAGCGGCCAACCCGCGGAGCTGTCTGGCATCGTCCATGTCGGGCTTGGGATTGGCTCTCAGGAGTGAATCGGCGAGAGCGCGGGCCGCCGCCATCTGCTCCGACTTCACGCAGAAAGCGGGTCTCGACATTCGCCAGCCGAAGCGCGACGGCAGGCTTCGTGGTCATTGTTCGGGCCCGGCGAATCTCGCCTAAGGCCGAAATATCCTTGGAGCGGCCCGCGCTCAGCTCACCCAACGTCTCCAGCACCAGCGCCAGGGTCTCGTGCGCATCGGCGCTGTCGGGGGAACGCGCGCACCCAGCTCACCGCGATGTCTCGCATGAGCTCTCGGTTATGCTCCACCGCGGCGCTGATTGTTGACGGCATCGCCTGCGGCTCCGCGGCCACCACCGCTTCGATCGGCCAGGGCACGAACTCCAGAGTATCGCGCGTCATCGAGGGGAAAGCCCCGAAGCGCACTGTGTCGGGGGTCGAGCGCATAGCCCTGTCGTATGCGATTGGTCTCGGTGATACAGCAGCCGGCGAAGACGGGAGAACCCCTCACCCCGAAACGCCAGATGCACCGAGGGCACGATCTCCAGCGCCCGGCGGTAGGCGTTCGACCGCGGCCTGATAGCTACCGCGAAACTTCCATCCCGATGGGCTGGCCGCATCACGCACCACCAGCGGATCCTTACCCTGGCACTCCCCCAGGCCGAACCACGCCGCAAAGTCGAGCGAGTCCCGGGCGACCAAGGCGCGGAATCTGTCGCACGCCTCAGGGAAGCGTTGGTCGGCCAGGGCGAGCATCCCTTCGGCCAAGCCCGCGCTCCCGTGACCGGCAGACTGTCCCGCGAGCTCAGGGCCGCCGGCCGCATAGCGTTCTCCAGGATTTCGGGTCCTCCCCGCTCCAGGCCAGCACCTGCGCCAGAGAGAGCTGTGCCAGGCCGTAGTCAGGATCGATGGCGAGCGCCCGCTGCAGCCTGGCCTTGGCCGAATCAAGGTCCCAGCGCTGCATCGCGAGATACGCGTCCTGAAAGGCGCGCCAGGCTGGAAGGGAGAGCCGGTCGCCGCTCCGGGGTGGAGCGCCGGTCGCCACCCCACCGCCGATCAGGAGCGAATCGGCCAGCTCCTCAAACCGTGACCTGCGCATCGCTGAGATCGGGTGCAATGCGGATCGACTGTTCCCGCACCAGCTTCTGGCCGGCAGCGTCGTAGAGCAGGCCCCGCACGTAAATGGTGTCCTTGAACTCCCATACTTCACCGAGGACCACCCGCCCCGCCCGACGCTCCCGGGCAATCGAGAGTCCGTCCTCGATGCTGCCGCCTCCTCCGCGGCGGGAGCGGGCATCGGCGACCCACAGTGGATCGACCAGCTGCACGCCGCGCCACCGACCCAGCGCATCGTGGAGCAGCGATTCGCATTGATCGCCGTTGAGGAGACGGGGAGCCGATGCCGCCCGGTGCCGGAAGGGCAGCACCATGTAGAGGGACTGATCCATCACCGGCGCGGACCAGCCCGGAAAGGCTGTCACATTGTTCGAGTCGAGCACCACGCTGGGCCAAGTGAGATACGCCGACATGGCGACCATCGCGGGCACCCCCACCAGGGCGGCCTGCTTCAGCCGACGGCGAATCAGCGCGCGCCCACCCGGATGTCGCTGCGCCTTCCGCAGCGCCTGCGACCATCTCCGCGGCCGAGGCATACCGGTCGGCCGGGACCTTGGCCAGCGCCTTTTCTATCGCCTCCTCCAGTGCCGGAGACACGCTTCGGCGCACGACGGAGAGCTTCGGTGGCGGATCCACCAGATGGCGCGCAACCACGGCCTGCGGCGTCGCCCCGGTGAACGGCGGCTCGCCGGCCAGCATTTCGTAGAGCACACATCCCAGCGCGTAGATATCGCTGCGTCCGTCGAGCTGCTGCTGGCCGGAGGCCTGCTCCGGGCTCATGTACAGGGGGGTACCGAGGGCGAGGGCGCCCGAGGTAATGGCGGATTCTCCCGCCACTTCGATGGCGCGGGCAATACCGAAGTCCAGGACGATGGCGCCCTGTTCGGTCAGCACAATGTTTTCCGGCTTGATATCTCGGTGGATGTACCCGCGTTTGTGGGCGTAATCGAGGGCACTCGCTACATCGGTGGTGATCTGGAGGGCGTCCTCCAGCGGAAGCTGAGTCTGACGGGTCAGCCGGCGGCGGAGGCTTTCGCCCTCGACCAACGGCATGGTGTAGAACAGGTGCTCGCCCTCACCGCCGGAATCCAGGAGAGGGACGATGTTGGGGTGGGAAAGCGAAGCCGCGATCGCGATCTCGCGCTGAAACCGATCGGGGCCGAGCAGGGGGGCTATATCCGGGCGCAGAAACTTTATGGCGACGGGCCGGCTCAGACGCAGATCCCGAGCCCGGAACACCGTGCCTTGGCCACCCGATCCCAACTCATCCTCGAGCTGATAACGGTCGCCGAGCGCGTCTTGAAAGTCTGCCAGGGCCTGCATAGGCCCCTCCTAAGGGGAGCGACACTAGCTTACGGCTCGGTACCCGGGTCGTCCAGACTGAACGAAGGTGGGGGTGTGCCCGTGAATTTTCCGTTATTGGGTTGCAACCTTTATAGCCTAGGCCACGTCTAACCCCCAGTTTCCCCTCAAGGAGCAGCGTGCCATGCAGGCCATAGCGTGTCGCCTTTCGCCCTGGATCGTCCCCGGACTCATCGGCGCGGTCCTGGTGCCCTCCAGCGGACTCTCTGCCCAGCAACCCGAGCGCTACGCCGTCTCCGGCCGACGAGGTCGCCATCTACAACCTGGTGGGCGAGATCCGGGTGGAGGCGGGGCCGGGACCCGATGTGGTGGCCGAGGCCACCCGGGGTGGCGCCGACGCGGCCAAGCTCAAGGTGATGAAGAGCGAGATCGACGGGACCCAGACCCTGCGTTTCGTCTATCCCGCCGACCGGATCACCTACGGCAAACTGAGCAGCGGCTCGTCCACCCAGCTCCGGGTCCGGGAGGACGGCACCTTCTCCGACCGGCACGACGATGAGGAGCACCGGAACGAAGGCCGGCGGGTCACCATCAGCAGCGGCGGCGGCGGGCTCGACGCCCACGCCGATCTCCGGATCACCGTCCCCATGGGCAAGCAGCTGTCGCTCTATCTCGCGGTGGGCAAGGTCTCCGTCACCAACGTGGAGGGCGACCTCCATATCGACGCCGCCTCGGCGCCGGTCACCACCTCGAACACCCGGGGCGAGCTCAACATCGACGTGGGCTCCGGCGACGGTGCAGGTGACCAAGTCGCGGGGCGACCTCTCGGTGGACACCGGCTCCGGCGCGGTGTCGCTCACCGATGTGCGGGGGAGGACGTCTCGGTCGACACCGGCTCGGGCGACGTGACCGGCACCGGCGTGAAGCAGCGGCCAGATCTCCGTGCAGACCGGCTCGGGCGACATCCAGCTGGCCGGACTCACCGCGCCCGCAGGTGAAGCTGGAGACCGGGAGCGGTGCGGTGACCGCCGATGTGAGCGGGGAGCTCTGGAACGTGAATGTGGAGACCGGCTCGGGCGACATCACCCTCAAGGTCCCGCCGACCATCGGCGCCGAGGTGGACATCGAGACCTCGAGCGGCGACATCGAGACCGACTTCGAGGTCGCCGTCACTCGGCACGCGCGGGATCACATGACGGGGCGAATCGGCGATGGGCGGGGGAAGATCGATATCGAGACTGGGTCGGGCGGGATCAAGCTGGTTAAGGGTAGCTAACGGAGCAGAGATCGCGCTATCGGGCGGGCATGGGCCCTCCGGCAGGCTAAGCGACAACCGCCCAACCCTTCCCCGGGAGCCTGCCTTTCGGGACCATGCCCGTCCCGCTCCGATCACGTGGCGTGCAGATGCCTATCGAATAAGCCTCTCGCTGTGTTGGGGATGAGTTTCGCTATTCTTCCGACGTCCTGTCGTACCGCACCTTCCGTCGTTCCGTGGTCCTCACGTTCCCCACGTTCCACGTTCCTCACGTCCCGCGATTGCCTCCACATACCCCGATCCCTGCGCCATCCGCTCGTAGAGCACGCTGAGCGTCTCCGGCGCGCCGGCCAGGAAGCGGCACTTCCGATCTCCCCGCGAGCGGCACTCCACCTCCATCACCGCCACCTGCCCCTGGGACACCCGCCCCAGGAAATCGGCCAGCAAGCCGCAGCTCAGATGGCACGATGGGTACTGTCCCTCCGGCTGATCCAGTGCCTCGGCCCACTTGTCCGAGTCGAGCGCCAGCACCGCCTCGCCCAGCGGCATCGCTGTCAGCTTGCCCCAGCCCTGCTCGGCGAAGAAGTCGGAGAGTAACTCGCCCAGGAACTGCACGTCGAGGTCCGACGGCGGATCCACGTTTCGCTCGGCCTTGAGCCATCGGGCAAAGGCTTCGTACAGCTCCTCGCCCCCGGCAAAGCCGGCCTCCTGCAGATGGGTGGCGGCCTGGATCCCGGCGTCGCGTTCCAGCGAGGCGCGGAGTTGATGGATGACCTTCCGGCCGAGCCGAAGGCCAGCGGGGGTTTGACGTGATGCCTGGTCGATCATATCAAAAACGGTAAGAGGTGAGCGGTCAGCGGTGAGCGGGAATAGTAAAGAAGTAGCCTATGATCCGTAAGCGGCGGCGGTAGCACCGCTCACTGCTTACCCCGCTGTCCCTCCTGGCATCATCCGTCAGTCCGTGATCCGTGTCGCCTGCGACCACACGACCTGCCAGCGCCCGTTCAGCTTTTCATAGGAGTCTGTGTGCCAGTATTTCTGAAGTGGGATTTTTTCGCCGCCCACCACGATCTCCAGCCTCGACCGGTAGCGGATCACCGCAGCGTCTCGAAGCGGCCTCACCTGGATAGCCGAGTCGGGCTCCCACACCAGATAATCTACTGCGCCGGACTGGATGTCGCCGAGATACTGCTCCTTGGAGTAGGTCTGTCCGCCGGGGGTTACCAGCTGAAAGTCGTTCGCGTGGAGCTCGCGGGCTCTCGGCAGATCGGCCTCGACCAGCGCCTTGAGGCGGGCGCGTTCCGTTGCCCTGATGGTTTCAACCTCATCGTTTCCGCCCAGCGCTGGTCGGCATGAGGCCGATCCGACGCTCAGCAATCCCAGGAAGTAGTATCCCGGCTCGACCGATTGTGACCCGTTCCATGCTTCCTCCCGTTTCGAGTCTCAGTCTCTCAACCGCCCGCTCACCGTTTACCGTTCACCGTTCACCCTTTTCAGCAGCTCCGCTTCATCGATGACCTCGACCCCGAGCGACTTCGCCTTCTCCAGCTTGCTCCCGGCGTCCTCGCCCGCGACCAGCGCGTCGGTCTTCTTGCTCACGCTGCCGGCGACCCGTCCGCCGGCTTCTTCGATCAGAGTGGTCGCCTGCGACCGCGAGAGTGTCGGCAGGCTGCCGGTGATCACGTAGGTCTTGCCCGAGAGCGGGCCGTCGGCCTTGGCCGCCTTGGGCTCGACCGTGATTCACGCCCGCGGCTTCGAGCCGCTCCAGCAGCTCCTGATTGCGCGACTCGTTGAAGAACGCGCTCACCGACTTGGCGATCACCGGTCCGATCCCCTGGATCCCGCCCAGCTTCTCCGCCCGTGCCGCCTTGGCGAGCGCATCCAGCTTGCCGAACCGGCGGGCCAGGAGCAGCGCCACGGTCTTCCCCACGTGGGGAATGCCGAGGCCGAAGATGCAGCAGCGAGAGCGGCTGCTGCTTCGAGGCCTGGATGGCGGCGACCAGCTGGTCGGCCGACTGCCTGGCGAAGCCCTCCAGCTCCACGATCTGATCCGAGGTGATCAGGTAGAGATCCGCCACGTTCTCGATCAGTTTCTCGTCCAGCAGCTGCCGCACCCGCTCGTAGCCCAGTCCCCGGATATCCATCGCCCCGCGCGACGCGAAGTGGACGATGCCCTCCAGCACCCGGCCGGGGCAGGAGACGTTGGGGCAGTAGCGCATCGCCTCGTCTTCGATCCGGGGCGTGGGGCTGTTGCAGGCGGGGCACTTGTCCGGCATCCGCCACGGCTTGCCCCGTTTCGACTCCGGCCTGGATGATCGGCCGCACGATCTGGGGGATCACCTCGCCCGCGCGGATGACCTCGACCCGGTCGCCGATCCGGATGTCCTTGGTGGCGATCAGATCTTCGTTGTGCAGCGTCGCCCGGGTCACGGTGACGCCGGTGATCTGCACCGGCTCCAGCACCGCGTAGGGATTGAGCGCGCCGGTGCGGCCC
Source organism: uncultured Gemmatimonadales bacterium (assembly GCA_963842945.1). Taxonomy (GTDB): domain Bacteria; phylum Gemmatimonadota; class Gemmatimonadetes; order Gemmatimonadales; family GWC2-71-9; genus CAVVWJ01. The sequence goes on along the minus strand of CAWJIM010000023.1, from coordinate 160,571 downwards.
ACGTTGACCGCGATGTCGAGCAGCTCCGTCTCGGCCACCTCGGGCGCGAACTTCCGGGCGATGGCCCAGCGCGGCTCGCGTCCGCCGACCACGCCCAGCTCGGTGTGGAGCGCGAGTCGATCGACCTTCACCACCACGCCATCGGCCTGGAAGTCGAGATTGGGAATCAGCGTCTCGTAGCTCTCGATCGCCGTCTGCACTTCATCCAGCGTGTTGAACCGCTTGCGATGGGGCTCGACCTGAAAGCCCCAGCCGGCGAGCAGATCGAGGATCTCGGATTGGGTGCGCACAGTCGAGTCCGGCCGTCGATCACCTCGAGCGCGTAGGCGAACATCCGGAGCCGGCGGCGGCGGGTGATGTGTGGGATCGAGCTGGCGAAGCGCGCCGGCGGCAGCGTTCCGCGGGTTGGCGAAGAGCGACTCGCCCAGCTTCTCGCGTTCCTTGTTGACTCCGAGTGAAGCTGGCGTAGGGCAGGTACACCTCGCCCCGGACCTCCATCAGCTTGGGGTGATCCTTGCCTTTAAGTGAAAGCGGTATGTCGTGGATGGTACGGAGGTTAGGGGTTACGTCCTCACCTATTGTCCCATTGCCCCTGGTGGCCCCTACCGTGAGCTTCCCGCTTTCGTAGGTGAGGCTCACCGCGGTGCCGTCGATCTTCACCTCGGTGGTGTAGCCGCCGGTTCTTACTTCGGAGACTTGCCGAGCATTTCGCTCCTCCCACGCCGCCAGCTCCTCGGTGCTGAACGCGTTGGCCAGCGAAAGCATGGGACGGAGATGCGGACGTTTGGAGAGCGCGGTGCTTGCAATTGCGCCGACCCGCTGCGTCGGACTGTCGGGACTCTGTAGCTCGGGATGCTCGGCCTCGAGCGCCTGGAGCTCGCGGAAGAGCCTGTCGTATTCGGCGTCCGAGATCTCGGGAGCGTCGTTTACGTAGTAGGCGTGATTGGCGCGCTCGATCTGTTCCCGCAGTCGCGCCACTTGTTCGGCCGATGACATTGCAGGATTATAACGCGCACACGGTCATTGGGAGCAGGCCGAATGGATGCAGTAGATTGAAGGCGGCGATGAGCTGGCGAGGCGTCGAACGAACAACCTGGAGGCATAGGTGCTGATAAGCCAGAGTATGGCAGACCAGATGAATGGGCAGATCGGCCACGAGTTCGGGGCCTCGCTCCAGTACGTGAACGTTGCGGGGTACTTCGACAATGTCGGGCTGCCGGTGCTGGCCCAGTTCTTCCTTAAGCAGGCGGACGAGGAGCGGATGCATGCGATGAAGTTCGTACGCTACATCATGGACGCGGGTGGCCACCTCGCTATTCCAGCGGTCCCCGCCAGCCGGCACGAGTTCAAGAGCGCGGAAGAGGCGGTCTCGACGGCCCTCGACTGGGAGTACACCGTCACCAAGCAGATCACCGCCCTGCTCGACCGGGCATCCGCTGAGAAGGACTACGTCGCGCACGACTTTCTGGAGTGGTTCGCCCGGGAGCAGCTGGAGGAGGTGTCCACCATGGACACGCTGCTCAAGATGGTGCAGCGGGTAGGGGAGTCAGGCCTGATCGATGTCGAGAACGCGATCGCTGCGGGGCGGGTTGGCCATGCGGCCGGAGCCGGCAACGGGGGCCACTGAGCTTCCCCTCAGTTACCTGGCCGTGAGGTAGCGCTGAATGGTAGGTCCCAGCCAGCGAACTACCGCGGCTCGGTCCAGGGCCACCACCGCCGGGAGACGGAGCAGATAACGGGTCGTTGCCAGACCCAGCATCTGGCTCGAAACCAGCCCGGTCCGGGTGGCGGCAGTCGCCCTGCTGGAGAAGAGCGGAGGATCGCCATGGAAACCAGCACCTCAACCCGCGTCCTCAGCTTCGTCGCCGCCCTGCTCTTCATCGCCACGGCGATGATAGCCGGCTACCGGAACATCGGTTTGCCGCCGGTGGTGATCGTGGGCGGCTCCGGCCTGGTCGCCCTGGTCCTCTGGAGCAAGACCTATCTCCGGAGGCCGCTCGATCCCCGGGTAATCCTTCCGCTCTTCCTCCTGACCGTGGCGGCACTCGAAGTTCACATGATCGAGGAATACCTCACCGGATTCGGTCCGGCCATGAGCCGCCTGTTCGACATCTCCTGGACCGAGCGCTCCTTTCTCCTCGTCTTCACCTTCATCGGGCCGATCCTCTATACGCTGACCGCGCTGGGACTCTACTACCGGGTCCCTCTGGCTGGCTTCATCGCCTGGTTCATCTTCATCGGCCCAGGAGTCGCGGAGTTCACCCACTTCATCTTTCCATTGCTTCAGCCGGCGATCCGACCCGAGCTGGCCGCTCCGGTCTCGGCCGCGGTGTCGAACGGCCGGATCGTCGCCGGAATGCCCAACTACTGGATCGGGACTACCGGCGTGTACTACTTCCCCGGCATGTACACCGCGATCCTGCCGATGATCCCCGGCATCTTGGCGATCGTTCGAGTGATCCAGGCGAGCAGGGTCGCGCACCGGTTGAGTGCAGGAGACAGGAAACTCTCTGCCGCCGGCGATCTGCTGCCGGCCCGCGGCCCGAGCCGGTGACCGAGCGATGCGTCACAAAAGGCTGCGTCGTCCCGTCAATCACCTGACGACCTGAGACAGGGAAGGGTGACCGATGGCGGACGATGAATGGCTGGCTCAACTCTTCGAGCGTCACCGGCGCCACCTGCAGGCGGTGGCTCAGCGGATGCTCGGCTGGTGGAGGAAGCGGAAGACGCGGTCCAGGAAGCATGGCTACGGCTTAGCCGCGCGGAGCAGAACAGCATCACCAATCTCGGCGGCTGGCTCACCACAGTGGTCTCCCGCGTATGCCTGGATCTGTTGCGTTCCCGAAAGTCCCGGGCCGAGGAGCCGATTGACGAGCCGGAGCCGATCCCGACTCCAGTGAGATCGAAGCCGAACGTGAGCTGCTGCTCGGTGACTCGATCGGTGCCGCACTGCACCTGGTCCTCGAGACCCTGACTTCGGCCGACCGGGTTGCCTTCTTCCTTGACGATCTTTTTGCGGTTCCCTTCGCGGACATCGCTCCGCTTGTGGAGCGATCGGAGGCTGCGAGCGCCATCTGGCCAGCCGGGCCCGCCGCCGAGGCGGGTGGGGACATGGAGGGGGGCGGCGATCGCGCTCGCCAGCGTGACCTGGTGGACGCCTTCCTCGCGGCGTCGCGCCACGGAGACTTTGACACCCTGCTTTCGATGCTCGATCCGGACGTTGTCTGGGGCCGCCAGCAGTCGTGCGCTTGGGGCGCGGCCTATCCCTGGCCGGGGAGTCGCACGAGCTTCAAGGGTCGAGGAATGGTTGCCGCCTGGCGCTGGTTCCTGATTACCGGCGCCGTGTGGACGAGGAGGCGGCCCGCCGCTTCATCGTCGGGTTCCCATCGGGCCGGAAAGATCGCGGCATCGTTCTGATCGCCGATCGCGGTCGGCTCGAGCGGGCCGGACTGGTTCTCCTCCAGGAAGAGAAAGGGCCGTCGCTTGCGCGACCCGAGCTATGCGCTGACAGCGGTTGGTCGCGTCGAGTCGCCGTTACGCGATCCAGGCCGGGCGCCGAAGCGGGCCACGAGGGCTCTCCCGACGCATGTCACTTCGACGAGCGGTTCAACGATGGACTGCGCGATCTGAAGGTCGGCGACGCCGTGCTCGTGCTCCCTGGCTGGATCGCGCGCAGCGAGACGTTCTGCTTGTGCACCCCCGGGACAACCCTGCCAATCCACTGACCGGCGTCTTCAGCCCTCGCTCGGCCGATCGGCCGACCCCTTCGGTCTCCATCGGTGGATATCCTGGAGATCCAGGGTTTGCGCATCCGAGTTTGCCACCTGGAGGCCATCGATGGAACGCCGATCCTCGATGTGAAACCGGTGCTGGATAGAAACGCGGAGCGCTGAGGGCGCAGGCGCCTTGTCACATTCCCGATTCGCCCTCCGTCATCCTGGTGTCCGGCAGAGGGCCGGATCGGGAAACCATCGAGCGGAGGCGCCCCCAATGACGTCGTACATCAAGACCATGATCTATCCGGTACGGGACGTGGTGAAGTCGAAGTCGGTTTTCAGCAAGCTGCTGGGTGTGGAGCCCGCGGTGGACTATCCGTCCTACGTGCAATTCAACGTCGGAAATCAGGAAATCGGCCTCGACCCGAACGGCCACAAGACCGGCGCGACCGCTTATCTGCATGTGGCCGATATCCACGGCGCACTGAAGCATCTCCTCGACGCCGGCGCAACGATTCAGCGGGAGGTCAGTGACATGGGCGGCAGGCTCATCGCGTCGGTAAGGATGCGGACGGCACATCATCGGGCTGCTCCAGCCCGCGTAGGCCGTTTCTCCGTCTTCTCCCTCTTTCCCCTGATGCAGTTTCCTGCAGCCTATGCGCCGCAAGAGCTTAGGTGTTGGCACACGGCTCGCGTATTGATCGGCCGTTCCCCAACACTTCGAGGCCACTATGAAGCGCAGTATCGCGGTGCGTTGGTGTGCCGGCCTGGCGTTCGGCCTGATCGCTGCGCCACTCTCGGCTCAGACTACGACTCAGGGTGCCGTGATCGTTCAGGGCAGCCCGAAAACCGGACTGGCGGATCGCGCCCGCAGAACCATGGGCGCGGAGGTGGTCGTCGTCGAGCGGATCCGCGGCCGCAATCGCTGGTGGAAGAGGTCCGGCTATCGAGTGATCACCGTGTACTCCGACGGGAGCCGCTTCTATCGTCGCCCGTTCGGCCGCACGGTCCTCAGCGAGGTGATCGTGTACGAGCGTGGGGGCCGCTACTATATCAACGACTATCAGTGGAAGCGGCACCGCCACAGCGATAACGGCCGCGATGGTAGCGGCGGCGATGACGATCGCGATCGCCATGACCGGGATCATCATGACAACGGGAACCACTATGGGTGGGACAATCACTAGTCAGTGATCCCTGACTGTCCCGGATTGAGGGAGGACGCCCCCGGCTCACGGGGGCGTTTCTCTTTTCGGCGCCCGGACTGGGACGCACCCACTTCCGGGATCTCCGTCTTCCCTCCTCCCGGACCCATCTGCACATTTCCCCTCACCTCTCCCGGTCATGCGCCTGTGCTCCCACCGTCCGCCCTCAACGATGCTCTTCAGGGCCGCTACATCGTCGAACGCGAGCTCGGCCGCGGGGGAATGGCAACCGTCTATCTCGCGCGCGATCTCCGCCACGACCGGTCAGTCGCGCTGAAGCTGCTTCACCCCGACCTGGCCGCCTCTCTCGGCGCCGAGCGCTTTCTCCGCGAGATCCGAACCACCGCGCGCCTTCAGCATCCCCACATTCTGACCTTGCTCGACTCGGGCGAGGCCGGCGGGCTGCTTTGGTACACCATGGCTTACGTCGAGGGCGAGAGTCTCCGGCAACGGCTGGAGCGCGAGGTGCAGCTCCCGATCGAGGACGCAGTGCGGCTGGCATCCGAGATTGCGCTGGCCCTGGACTACGCCCACCGTCATGGCGTGGTTCACCGAGACATCAAGCCGGAGAACATCCTGCTCTCCGACGGGCAGGCGCTGGTCGCCGACTTTGGGGTCGCCCGGGCGATCGATGCCGGCCGCGACGACCGGCTCACCGAGACCGGGCTGGCCCTGGGCACCCCGACGTACATGAGCCCGGAGCAGGCCACCGCCAGCAGCACCGTCGATGGGCGAAGCGACATCTATGCGTTGGGCACCGTGCTCTTCGAGATGCTGGCCGGCGAACCGCCGTTCACCGGCCCCACCGCGCAGAGCGTGGTCGCGAAGCGATTCCTGGAGCCGACCCCCCATGTTCGCACCCTGCGAGGGACGGTGCCAGAGACGGTGGAGCTGGCGCTGTTGAAATCGTTGGAGAAGCTTCCGGCCGACCGGTTCGCCACCGGGGCCGAGTTCGCCGCGGCACTGCATCAGCCGGCGTCACTCTCCGGTGCAGCAGAGCGCCCGCCGCCCGAGCTGCCGCATCGCCGGCGCCCGCGAGCCGCGGTTCTCTCCGCTCTGGCGCTGCTTCTGGGCGGCGCTGCCTATCTGGTTTATTCCCTGGTACTGAGCGACAACAATGGAGCGGACGGGCTCACCACCGTCGCCATCCTGCCGTTCCGTCCCTTGCTCCAAGGCGACGAGACCGGAGCACTCGGCATCGGTATCCCTGACGCGATCATCACCCGCCTGGCCAACGTGAGCCAGCTCCGGGTGCGTCCCACCAGCGCGATCATCCGCTACCAGGACCAGGCTCCGGACATCGGTGCGGTCGCCAAGGCCCTTCGAACTGACTATGTGCTCAATGGCACGGTGGAACCGGCGGGCGAGCGCCTCCGGGTGAGCGTGCAGCTCCTGAGGGCAAAGGACGGCGCGCTGCTCTGGGGCGAGCACTACGATCTTGCGCGGCAGGATCTGCTCACGCTCCAGGATTCGATCGCGAGGCGGGTCAGCGCAGCGCTGGCAATCCGAATGAGCGACGAGGAGCGGGCCCGGGTCTATCGCCATTACACCAGCAATGCCGCCGCATACGAACGCTATCTCGCTGGACGGGCCCAGCTCGCCCGGCTCACCAAGGAGAGCACCCTGGCCGCGGTCGACAACTTCCAGCGCGCGCTGCAGCTCGATCCCAACTACGCGCTGGCCCGCGCGGGGCTCGCCATGGCGAGCGCCGACATGCATCTCCGGTTCGCTTCGGCTCCCGAGGTCAAGACCTGGGGGGCCCGGGCGGAGCAGGAGGCTCGCCACGCCCTGACCCTCGATCCCAATCTGGCTGAGGCGCATCTCGCCATGGCGGCCGTGTACCGCAAAGCGGAGTTCAATTGGAACGGAACGCTGGAGGAGGCCCGTCGCGCGCTGGCGCTCAATCCCAGCATCGACCTCGGTCATTACTACCGCGCTGCGGCATTCTACCACCTGGGTCTGTTCGAACGGGCCCGGGAGGAGGTGCGCGAAGGGGAGAAGGTCAACCCGGAAAATCGAGTGGAGCAGGTGAGGACCGAGGGCGTCATCGCGCTGCTGAGCGGCCATCCCGACCAGGCAGTCGATCTGTTCGAGCAGGTGCGCCGGCTGAGTGATCGGCCGGTTTCCGATTCATATCTGGCGCAGGCGTACTTCTATTATGGTGAACGCGCGCGGGCCGAGGCGACGCTGGATACGCTGAGCCGTTCGTCGTCGGCCTCGGCGGTGGGGCGGGCCAAGGCGGCATTGGCCAGTTTCGTGGCGGCCCGAGGCGACCGAAACAGAGCGCAGGCGCTGCTGCGCGAAGTTACCGGTGGGGGCTACATGGATCACCACGTGGCCTACAGCATCGGCGTGGCATATGCGCAGCTGGGGCAACTCGGGGAGGCTCGGCGATGGCTGGGCCAGGCGGCACAGACCGGATTCCCCTGTGCCGGATGGTTCGCCTGGGATCCGCTGCTCCAGCCGCTCCGCGGTGATCCCGGGTTCCAGCAACTCTTGCGCGAGGTGCAGGGAATGCGGGACCGGGCCGAGACGGAAGAAGCCAGAGCTGCCAACCAGGAGTCTTAGTGGAAGTCTTCGAGGTCGTCATCGCGCTGCTGCTCGGCGGTGCGGCGCTGGCGGCGGTGGCGCGGCAGCTCGGCGCGCCCTATCCGGCGCTGGTGGCGCTCGCCGGCGCCGCGCTCGCGCTCATCCCCGGCCTGCCCACGCTGGTGCTCGATCCCGAGCTGGCGCTGGCGCTGTTCGTCGCGCCGGTGCTGGTCGACGCCGCCTTCGACGCCTCGCCGCGCGACCTGCGCGCCAACTGGCGGACCGTCGCCAGCCTCGCCCTCGGCGCGGTGGCGCTCACCATCGCCGTCGTCGCCGTCGTCGCGCGGATGCTCGTCCCCGACCTGCCGTGGGCGGCGGCGATCGCGCTCGGCGCCATCGTGGCCCCGCCCGACGCGGCGGCCGCGACCACGGTGCTCAAGCAGCTCCGCCCGCCGCACCGGCTGCTCGTCATCCTCGAGGGCGAGAGCCTCTTCAACGACGCCAGCGCGCTGCTCGTCTACCGGCTCGCGGTCGGCGCCACGGTCACCGGCTTCCTCTCCGGCTGGAGCGTGCTGCCGACGCTGCTGGTGGTCACGCTCGGCAGCGTCGTGCTCGGGCTCGCGCTGTCCCGCGCGACGCTCTTCGTCAGCGCCGGATCCACGACGTGGCGACCGCGGTGGTGTTCCAGTTCTGCGGGACCTTCGGCGTCTGGATCCTGGCCGAGCGGCTGCACCTCTCGGGCATCATCACCCTGGTGGTCTTCGCGATGGCGGCGTCGCGCCGGCGGCCGAGATCATGCCGGCGCGCATCCGCATCCCGTCGTGGGCGGTGTGGGAGGTGGCGGTGTTCGTGCTGAACGTGCTCGCGTTCATCCTCGTGGGCTTCCAGCTCAAGTCCATCGCGGCGCGGCTGACCGGCGCGGCGGGATCGCGCTACGCCATCGTCGCGGCGGCGGTGTGCGTCGCGGTGATCCTCGCGCGCATCGCGTGGGTGACCGGCGCGGCGGCGTTCAGCCGGTGGCGCTGCCGTCCGCGGGAAGGGAAGCCGGGGCCGAAGGACGCGGTGGCGCTCGACCGCCGGAGCGCGCTGCTGGTCGGGTGGTGCGGCATGCGCGGCACGGTGACCCTCGCCGCGGCGCTCGCGCTTCCGATCGGATTTCCCTACCGCGACCTGATCCTGGTCACCGCCTTCGGCGTGGTGCTCGGCACGCTCGTGCTGCAGGGGCTCACGCTCCGGCCGCTGCTGCTGCGCCTGCGACTCGAGGATGACGGAACGGTGGATCGCGAGGTGCGGCTCGCCCGGGTCGAGTCGCTGCGGGCGGCGCTGGCGGCGGCCGAGTGCTGCGAGGGGGCGGAGACGGCGGAGCTGGTCCGGCACCGCTACCAGCTGCAGCTGCGCCGCGCGGAGGAGGAGTTTGCGGCGGAGGAGCGGAGACGGCAGGCGGGTTCGGTCCACGCCGGTGACGGTCGAGGATGCCGCCGTTCAGGACGGCGACGCGGCGGTGGTGCGCGCCGCGACCGAGGCCCAGCGGCAGCGGCTGGTGGCGCTCCGGGCCGACGGCACGATCGGCGACGCGGCGTTCCAGCGCGTCGAGGAGGAGCTGGACTGGGCGGAGCTCGACTGGGCGCAGCTGCTTCAGGCGGGACAGTCGACAGGTCGGGATGGCTAGTCGGCGCCGAGCTCGGTCAGCCCTCTCCGTATTACATCCCGTAAGCGTTTCCCGCGGCCAGCATCCGCAGTGGAGGTGGGGCCGACGAGGAGCTGCTTAATGGCTCGGAACCAGATTGCACGCACGATCAAGGAGTGCGCGCGGCTCCGAGATCGGAGGCTGAGGCCGACGAAAAGTTCGAGGCCGGCTCCGGATATCCCAACCCTTTCGTCAACTCGATAAAGCGAGGGTCGCTCCTTAAAGGAGCGAGTCTGGGCTCGACGTTGAGGTAGCTGATCCAGCTGGACCGTTCCTGGTAGGCGCGCTGCAGCCACTCTATGGCCGGATCGATCTGGTTCAGTCCGAGGTATATCATCGCTCGGTCATAGGCCGGGACGTAGCGTTCTCGGCTGAGTCCATTGAGGGTTTCTAGCAGTTCGAGGGCCTTCCCCCGCTGGCCTGCCGCCGCATGGGCGTGTCCCAATGCAGCGAGCACGAAGGTACTCCCGCCCGACATCGTTGCGGCCTTCGCCAGATGGGTGACTGCGGCGTCGGGCATCTGCTTGTCCTCGTATGCCAGTCCGATGAAGAACTCCGACCAGAACGAATTGGGATGCAGCTCGCGAGTCTTCGATCCCTGCTCGATGGCTTCGTCAGGCTGGCGCGCGAGCCAGTAGTGCCAGATGAGATGGACGTTGATGACGAGATCAACTGGATCCAGCTCCAAACATCTCCGGCTTTCGGCGAGTGATGTCTCCAGACGTCCCATGGCCATCGCGAGATGGGAGAGCCAGTGGTGTGCCGTGGAGTAGGCCGGGTGGAGTTCCACTGCCCGGCGGAACTCCCCTTCGGCGGCGGGCCAATCCCAATCGTAGTGCAGGTGCACGTGAGCCAGCGAGGTGTGTGCCTCGCCCAATGTATGGTCGAGCTCCAAAGCGCGTCGAGCCGCCGCCGCAGCGAGCGGCCAGGCATCGCGGGGCGGCATCGCGTTGCCTTCCCAGCCGCCCATGCTCCCGTAGCAATCGGCCAGGCCGGTGTACGCCAAGGCGTAGCTGGGATCCTTTGCCACCGCCTGCTTGAAGTATTCGACTGCTTTCGAGGTTCCGGTGGGACGGTTGTTCCAGTGGTGTCGGCCCTTGAGGTAGCAGTCGTACGCCTCGGGATCGACGGTTGTACGCTTCCCCAGCCGTTCCGCCTGCTCACCCGTGATTTGGATATGGAGCGCATCGACAATGGTGTGGGCGATCTCATCCTGGATGGCGAACACGTCCTTGAGCTCGCGGTCGTACCGTTCCGACCAGATGTCGTAACCATCGGTTGCGTTGCTGAGCTGTGCCGTCACTCGGATGCGATTCCCGGCTTTTCGCACGCTACCCTCGAGGACATTCTGCACGTTGAGCGTTTGCCCGATGGTCCGGAGATCGGTCTTGCTATTCTTGAACACAAACGCCGATGTGCGAGAGGCGACCCGGAGTCCCTTTACACTGCCCAGCAAACTCAGCAACTCCTCCGCGAGGCCGTCCCCGAAGTACTCGTTTTCCGGGTCTCCGCTCAGGTTCGCAAAGGGAAGAACAGCGATAGAGCGCACCGGCGGCTGCATAGGACGGGCTACTGTCAGCTCCGGCTCGCTCACCGGCGCCGAGCCAAGCGCCTGGACGAAGTCGAACATCGTCGCGTAGCGATCGGCGGGCGCTTTGGCCAGCGACTGGAACAATGCGCGCTCGACCTTTGGCGACACCGTCACTCGAACCGTTCGCACCGGCGGCACCGGATCCATCACGTGACGCGCCAGAATATGCTGTGGGCTTCGGCCCAGGAACGGCGGATCACCCACCAGCATCTCGTACAGCACACATCCCAGGCTATACAGATCGCTCCGGCCGTCCACCTCACTGCCTTGCATGGCCTGTTCCGGACTCATGTAGGCCGGTGTGCCGAGCGACAGCCCGGCCTCGGTGAGCTGCTCGCCACCTGCCGCGGTGATGGCGCGGGCGATGCCGAAGTCGGCGACCACCGCGTGGTTCTGGGAAAGCAGAATGTTCGCCGGCTTGATGTCGCGATGGACGAAGCCCAGACCGTGGGCGTATCCCAGCGCCTCCGCCACCTCGCGGGTAATCCGTAGGGCGTCCTCGACTGGCAGCTGCCGCTCCCGGTCGAGCCGTTGGCGCAGAGACTCGCCTTCGATATAGGGCATGACATAGTAGAGCAGTCCATCCACGCTTCCGGAGTCGAAGAGCGGCAGGATATGGGGATGGATCAGGCTGGCGGCGATCTCGATTTCGCGGAGAAACCGGTCGGGCCCGATCGGTCCGGCCAGTTCTGGCCGAAGCAGTTTCACCGCTACCGGGCGGCGATGCTTCAGGTCCTGGGCGAGAAAGACCGTCGCCATACCGCCCCGGCCGAGCTCCCGCTCGATGGTGTAGCGATCAGCCAACGCAAGTCGCAGGAGTGCGAGAGGATCGGACACGGCTCGAGCTTTCGGGGAGAGTAGATCAAGTTACCTGTCGGTCTAAGCGCCCTCAAGGAGCCAGTAGGTCCTCAGGCGGCACCGAAGGGATCGGCGCCGCCCCCCGAGCCCAGAGACTGATCCGAAACTGATAGCACTCGCTCTCGAGGACGACAGCCTGGGTGACCGCGTTGATGGCCCGGAAATGAATGTCGAACTCGGTACCGGGCGGGAACGCCGCAAGGTTACGGAAGAGCTCCTGTCGCCCTTTCCCGGTCTCATCCGTGGTGATGCTTTGCGGCTCCGTCCCTCTGCCGAGTGTGAGCCAGGCCGTGTTGGTGCAGTCATCGTCCACGACCGGATCCACCGCGCGCTGCAGGAGGTATTCGGTGCTCGGTGCGAGATCGCGCACCCAGGTATCGAGAAAGACTACCGCCGCAGCGTCGTTCGGCTGTCGGAACTTTATGAGACCGAATCCGCTGCCTCGGAGAATCACCTCGAGGTTGAAGTTGGGCGTCTCAGGTCCCCACGCAGCAGCCGATACCCCGGGGCTGGATAAAGAGGAAGCGGTAGACGACGGCGCGGTGTCATCGCTCGCGCAGGCCCCGAGGATGAGACCCAGGCTGGCGAGCAGGGGGACTGCAGCTGTAGAGCGCATAAACCCTCCTGGCAAAGAATGGAATGGCGATTGCCTGCCCGGGGGTTACATTCGTACCTCCAGGTACTTCCCATGCTAGGCGCCAGGGCTCACCTGACCGTGATCCCGCCGTGATCCGTCCCGATCCCTCACTCTTCCGGCGATTGGGCATTCATGATTCAGCTTCGAACCCTTGGCGGCTCAGATCTCGTCGATCCCGATGGGCGTGGTGAGCTGCACTCCGTCCTGGTGCAGCCCAAGCGCTTCGGACTCCTGGTCTATCTCGCCCTCGCCAGCTCCCATCGCTTCCGTCGCCGGGACACACTGGTCACGCTCTTCTGGCCCGAGCTGGATGCAGAACATGCGAGAGGGGCTTTGCGACAAGCGCTCCGATTTCTCCGGGGAGAACTCGGCCCCGGGGTGCTGATCAGCCGCGGCGAAGAGGAGATCGGTGTAGATCGCGACGCCTTATCTTGTGACGCCGCCGAGTTCGAGTTGGCGTGCCAGTGCGCAGACTCCGCACGCGCGCTCCAGTTGTACCGCGGTGATCTGCTCGCTGGCGTCCACCTGCCGGACACATCAGCCGAGTTCGACCGCTGGTTGGAGAATGAACGGGAGCGCCTGCGGCGGCTTGCCGCTGCAGCAGCGTGGTCGCTCGTCGCTGGAGCTGAACAACTCGGAGATCTGATGACGGCCGCGCCCTGGGCCAGTCGTGCCGTAGAGCTCTCGCCCAACGACGAATCCGGGCTGCGGCGATTCATGCGGATCCTCGACCGCAAAGGCGAACGAGCCGGAGCGCTCCAGGCCTACGAGACCTTCCGGCAGCGATTGGCGGCTGATTTCGACGCGGTCCCCGCGCCCGAAACGAAGGCACTCCTCGAGTCTATTCGGAGCCGGGTAGTGAAGATCTGGGAATCGCCATTGAGCGGCTGGCCACCGCCGGAGGCATCCCGGTGAACACCAAAGGAGTGATCGCGGACGCGCCGGACCGCCTACTGCAGGCACTGGCCGATCGCTATCCGATCGAGCGGCCGTTGGGGCGTGGCGGGATGGCGACGGTCTACCTGGCGCGGGATCTCAAGCATCAGCGCCAAGTAGCTATCAAGGTGCTTCACCCCGAGCTCGCTGCCGGACTTGGCACCGACCGATTTCTCCGCGAGATCCGGATCGAGGCAGGGCTGCAGCATCCCCACATCCTTCCACTCCACGACTCGGGAGAAGCGGACGGATTCCTCTATTACGTCATGCCGTACGTTGCCGGCGAGTCGTTAAGGGATCGGCTCACCCGCGAGGGATCGCTGTCGATCGAGGACACTCTCCGGCTGGGCGGGGACGTCGCCGAGGCCCTGCACTACGCCAACGAGCGGGGGGTGGTTCACCGAGACATCAAGCCGGAAAACATCCTCCTCTCGGGCGGCCATGCCTTGGTTGCCGATTTCGGGATCGCCAAAGCCGTCGAGGCCGCCGGGGATTCCCGCTTGACCGAGACCGGCTGGGGTATGGGCACTCCTGCGTACATGAGTCCCGAACAAATTTTGGGCGCTGCTGTCGACGGGCGAAGCGATGTATACGGACTGGGGTGTGTGTTGTATGAGATGTTGCTGGGCCACCCGCCCTTTCCCGCCGCCACAGCCCGCGCTGTGTTCGCCCGCCATCACCTGGATGTGCCGGCCTCGATTCGGGAGGAGCGGCCCGATGTACCCGAACATGTCGACGCGGCACTGCTCAAAGCTTTGGCTAAGGAGCCCAACGATCGCTTTTCCACCACGGGCAAGTTACTCGAAGCATTGCGCCTATCTGACAATGAGTACTCCACGGCACCTGCTCTGGCGCTCCGTCCTGCTCGGAATCCATTCCGTCGGATCAAAGGCCTCCGAGCCCGTTGGTTGCTGATTCCGTTCGGCGGCCTCCTCGCGGCCGTCGGCTACCGGCTCGCTTCCCGGAGTCTGCACCTCGGTACTGCCGCTGAATCCGCTTCAATAGCGGTGCTCCCGATCGTGGACCGCGCGAGCGATACGAGTAGGCCTACATATCCGAGGGGCTCACTGACGAGCTCACCACCGACCTGGCGCAGGTGAGGGGATTGCGGGTCATCAATCGCCGAACCATGCAGCTATATGGAAAGAGTGGCAAATCTGCCAAGACAATCGCGCAGGAGCTCGGGGTCGACGCCGTAGTCACCGGCACCATGCAGCGTCTTGGGGACAGTGTGCACCTCAGCGCGCGGATGAGCCCGACTCACGCGGGTGGTGAGATCTGGCAGCAAAGCTACCAGGGAAGCGGCACCGATCTGCTAAAATTCGCGCGCGACATTGCTGGCGAAGTGAGCGGACAGCTGCTCAGCGGGCCACCTGCTGCTGCACCCGGGACGGCGGCCCGCAATCCCGAAGCGGTTGATGCTTACATCCGCGGTCGCTACTGGTGGAACAAGCGAGGTCAGGCCAACCTGCTCCGAGCGATCCAGCTCTTTGGCGAAGCCCTGGACGCGGACCCGACATTCGCTCCCGCCTACTCCGCCACGGCGGATGCCTACGTGCAGCTCGGTTACGGCAGCTATCTCGCGCCGGATGATGCTTTTCCCAAAGCCGAGGCGGCGGCGCGTAAGGCTTTGGACCTGGACTCTATGCTGGCTGAGCCCCACGCGACGCTTGGCTTCGTCAAGATGTACTACGCGTGGGACTGGCGCGCAGCCGACCGGGAGTTTCAGCTCGCTATCGCGCGCAACCCGAGCTATGCCACCGCGCACGAGTGGTACGGACTCTATCTCGCGGCGATGGGCCGGTACGACGAAGCGGTTGCCCAGGAGCGCAGTGCCCAGGCCCTGGATCCACTCTCCGTTGGCGTGGCGTCGACGAGCGGTTGGGTCATGCACTACAGTGGGCGGCAGGACGACGCCGAGCGAACCCTCCGCACGGCTCTACGAATGGACTCGGCGTTTGCGTTGGCACACCTCTACCTCGGAAGGGTGCTGCAGGCTAACGGAAAGCTGGAAGGGGCGGTCGCTCAGTACCGAGCATCGGGTCCACTGCGAGCCTGGGTACCAACTATTGCGGGGCTGGGAAACATCTACGCTCTCGCAGGGAGGCAAGAGCAGGCGCTGGGTGAGCTGCGTCGGCTCGATTCGCTGTCAAAGACCCAGTACGTCACCTCGTACGCCATCGCCCTGATCCACACTGCGCTGGGGCAACGGGACAGCGCTTTTGCCTGGTTGGATCGCGCGGTTCAGGAGCGAACCCACTGGCTGGTCTGGCTCAACCGGGATCTCCGCTGGAAGCCACTCCGCGGCGATCCACGGTTCGCGACGCTGGTGCGCCGGGTGGGATTGCCCCCCTGATGCAGGATCCTCTGACGCGCCTCAGTTCAGCTCTCGCCGGGCGCTATCACATCGAGCGGGAAGTGGGCCATGGCGGGATGGCGACTGTCTATCTCGCCCGCGATCTCAAACATGGCCGTCGCGTTGCCATCAAGGTCCTCCGGGCGGAGCTGGCTCACGTGCTCGGCCCCGAGCGGTTCCTCCGGGAAATCGAGATTGCCGCCCGGCTGCAGCATCCGCTCATCCTGCCGGTATTCGACAGCGGAGCCGAGTCGTCGACGGAGGACGGCAGCGGCCGGTGCCTGTGGTACGCTATGCCATTCATCGCGGGCGAATCGCTACGTGATCGGTTGGAGCGAGAGAAGCAGCTCCCGGTGGATGAGGCGGTGCGAATTGCGGGCGAAGTGGCCCAGGCGCTGGGCTGCGCTCATGCGCAGGGCGTCGTCCATCGGGACATCAAACCGGAAAACATCCTGCTTTCGGACGGCCATGCCATCGTCGCCGATTTCGGCATTGCCCGGGTGGTCGACGCGGTCGACGGCGTCCGGCTGACCGAAACAGGACTCGCGCTGGGCACTCCTGCGTACATGAGCCCGGAGCAGGGGGCCGGTGAGGCAGGCATCGACGCACGCGCGGATATCTATGCCCTGGGCTGTGTGCTATACGAGATGCTTGCTGGCCAGCCACCGTTCACCGGCTCCACTGCCCAGTCGATTCGGGCTCGTCACGCAGTCGATCCAGTACCGAGCCTGCGCAGCGTGCGCTCAACGGTGTCGAGGGGGCTCGAGGGGGTAATCCGGCGGGCGCTGGCCAAAGTTCCGGCTGATCGTTTCGCAAGTGCCGAGGAGTTCGCCGCGGCGCTCAAGAGCGGCCATGCCGCGGAGAGGGCCGGCCGCCGCGTGCGGGGACCGCTCGTGGGCACCATCGTCGCGGGCGTCATCGGGCTACTGCTTCTCGCGCTCCTCCGCAGCTCGGGCAATGGGACATCGCACGCGACTGGTACAGGGAGCATCAAATCGCTGGCTGTGGTGCCCTTCAAGAACCTCACTGGAGACACGGCCCAGGTATATCTAGCCCAGGGGTTCACCGACCAGCTGGTCACCAGCCTGGCCCAGATCAGTGCGCTGCGAGTCATCGACCTGAAGGCGGCCAAGGAAGTTACGGAGCAGCTGGTCAAGCAATTGGGTCTGGACGCGGTCCTGGCGGGCTCATTGCAGCGCGCCGGCAAGTCGCTGCACCTCACGGTCCAGCTCAACTCGGCCAGCACAAACCAGGCCCTTTGGGCGCATGGCTACGACGGCGAACTCAGTGGCATCCTCGATCTACAGGCCGAGGTCGCAAGGTCGGTTGTAGGCCGGATCGGCGCCTCGATGACCCCGCAGGAGCGCGCCAGGCTGACGTCGGAGCGCCCTGAGGTTGACCCAGCTGCTTACGAGGCGTACGTCCGCGGCTTGTACTTCCAGTTGAAGGTCACCAAACCGGACCTGCATAAGGCCATCGGGTATTTCCAGCAGGCGATCGATGCGGACCCTGCTTACGCTGCCGCCTGGGCCGGGCTCGCGGCCTGCTACAACCTTCTCGGCTACTACAGCATAGAGTCACCCGCGGCTGTCTTTCCGCAGGCTCGGGCTGCCACCCTGCGTGCCATGGAGTTGGACTCTATGCTTGCAGAGGCCCACGTCGCACTCGGCGGGACTCAGTTCTTCTATGGGTGGGACTTCGTCGCGGCCGAGCGGGAGTTTCGCCGCGCGCTCGAGCTCAATTCAAAATCGGAGCGCAGTAGAAGTAGTTATGGGTTGTTCCTGACCGCCATGAATCGGACCGATGACGCCATCGCCGAGCTGAAGCGGGCCCAGGAGCTCAATCCGCTCTCGCCCATCAATAACGCCGCCATCGCGCGACCCTACTACAACGCCCGCCGATACGGCGAGGCGATCGCGCAGTCCCGGAAGACGCTCGAGCTCGACTCGACGTTCCACCGCGCCCACTACTGGCTGGGCTTGTCCTACGAGCAAACTTCCCGGCCGGCGGATGCGATTCGGGAGCTCGAGAAGACCGTTGCGCTGTCGCCGAGTTCGCTGTACGAGGGGGCGCTGGGTCATGCCTATGCTGTCGCGGGCCAGCGGACGAAGGCGTTGCGGGTGTTGAGGGAGTTGCAGACGCGGCAGGATTCCAGCTACGTCTCGCCGTTCGACATCGCCACTATCTACGCCGGCCTCGGAGACCGGCCAAGACTCTTCGAATACCTGGAGAAGGCCTACCAGGAACGGGTGCCGTACCTGGTCTATCTCGCGGTGGACCCGCACTTCGACGAGTTCCGCTCCGATCTCCGCTTCCGCTCGCTCCTACATCGGATCGGACTGCCAGCCGTCTCATAGGAGCCCGGCTTGGAAGGGGCATCTCGTTAGTGAGGTGCTCCCGCCGGGGTCGTCGTCGCGCCCAGCAGCGGAAACACCGGAATCGGGAGGGTCACCTCGAAGGGATTGCTTGAGGTCCGGGGGAGATAGACGGTTGCCATGCCCCCGTGACCGAGCTCCCGCTGGATCGCGTAGCGGTCGCCGATCTCCGCTGGAAGCCACTGTGCGGCGATCCACGGTTCGCGGTGTTGGTGCGCCGGGTGGGATTGCCCCCCTGATGCCGGATCTTCTGACGCGCCTCAGTTCAGCTCGGCTGATCGATATATCAGATCGAGCGGACCGCTTGCAGCAGGGTCAAAGGCTCGGCTACGTCGCTCACAAATCTTTCCACCGCTCCCACTGGGCCTTCAGCTCCGCCATGAGCGCGAGATACCCCGGGTCCTGATGCAGATTGGCCAGATTTGGGTCGTTTTCGAAGAGAGGATAGCACGGGACCCCATTGTCGGACGCCCGGCGCAGCCACTGCACCGCGAGCGCTGGCCGGTGTAGAGTGCATAGGCCGATGCGATGTTGTAGGCGGTGTGGTGAAAGTGCCCGTATCCCTGCCCCAGCGCTACTGCCTTCCGGATATCCTCCTCTGTTCTCCGCGCATCGCCCTTCTTCGCATGGAGGATCGCGCGGACCCCGGTGACCAGTCCACCTGGGTCCCGGGGTGCGGTCTTCAGGTAGTCCTCAATGACGGTCGAGGCTTCCTCGCTTCGGCCAAGGTACAGAAGGTCCCATGCGACATGATAGGTCCATATCGCAGGATTCCACTCACGCGGCACCTCGCGGATAGTCCGCAATCCCTCCTCATAGCGTCCCTGGTAGGTCAGCACGACACCGAGCCAAAGCTGTGCATGACGGTTGCCGGGATCGATCGTCTCGGTCTCCCGGAACTGCTCGATGGCTTTCTCGAACATGCCGATATGAAAGTACTCTATCCCGAGCCAGCGGTGTGCCTCCGCCTGGTTCGGGTTCAGCGCGATCGCGCGACGGAACTCCCGGACCCCCAGTTCATACGCGAAATTGTTGGCAGGCGTGCACAGCAGGAAGGCGCGCGCGAAGTGGGCCTCTGCAAGATCGGGGTCCAGACGTAGCGCTTTCTCCACCGTCACCAGGCCCTTCTCCTGGGTCGCGCTGTCGAGAGGCTCAAACAGGAAGACCCAGAGACCGTACGCGTACGCCAGCTCCGCGTAGGCCGCGGCGAAGTTGGGGTCCAGCGCCACCGCGTGCTCCAAGGCAACAGTCGCGATCGAATCGTCCCTCCGGTTCATGGGCAAGAGGTGGATCTTGCCCCGCAGGAAGCTGTCGTAGGCCTCGGCATTGGTCGTCGGCGGGGCGTGCAACTGGCGCTCCTCCGAAGACGTCACCGCCAGCTTGAGGGCCGACACTAGACTCTGTGAGACGGCATCGCCAATGGAGGAGCGATTGCTGAATCGCTCGTTAAATCGTTGAGCCCAGAGCCGCCGCCCCGAAGCGGCGCTCACGAGGCGAAGGTCTAGCCGCAGATTGTCCCCCGAGCGCTGCAGGCCACCCTCGAGCACCCCATCTACCCCCAGGTCCCGCGCGATCTGCGGGGCGGGCAACGTGCTGGCCTTGTACAGCAGCGTCGCCCGCCTGGCCGTAACCCGGAGCGCGCTGATCCGGCCAAGATCAGTGGTCAGGGCTTCCGTCATGGCGTCGCCCAACGCTGAGTCGCCGGAGACGGTTTCCAGCGGCAGGACCGCGAGAGATCGTACGTGGGGCACAGCGCCCTTTGCTCCGTCGAAGATGCGGCGTCCAGCGAGCGCGAACACCAGGGCCAGCGCGGCCACGGCCACCCCGAGGTACAGGAGTCGGCGATCCCTGGTTCTCCGGGCTGGCGCGCGTTCGGGATGCGCCAGCGCGTCGGCGAACTCCGCCGCAGATGCAAAGCGATCGGCGGGCACCTTGGCCATCGCCTTGCCGATGGCCCATTCGATCCCGGCCGGCACCGTCCCCCGCACCGTGTGGAGGCTCGGCACCGGGTCGACCGCATGGCGGGCCAGGACCGATTGCGCGCTGGGCCCCGTGAACGGGGGCTCGCCCGCCAGCATCTCGTACAGCACGCAGCCCAGCGCATAGATGTCGCTGCGGCCATCCAGGGAGCGGGTCGCCGAGGCCTGCTCCGGGCTCATGTAGTGCGGCGTGCCGAGCGCGAGGCCGGTCTCGGTCAGCTTCTCGCCCGCCGGCCGCGTCGAGCGCCTTGGCGATGCCGAAGTCCGCCACCAGCGCCTGCCTCCGGAGAGCAGGATGTTCTCGGGCTTGATGTCGCGATGGACGACGCCGTGGCGGTGGGCGTAGTCCAGCGCCCCTGCTACTTCCCGGGCAATCCGGATCGCGGCGTCGACCGGGAGCTGCTTCTCCCGGTCCAGCCGATCGCGGAGGGATTCGCCCTCGACGTAGGGCATCACGTAGTACAGCACATCGCCCGCGGTGCCGGAATCGAGCAGGCGAGGATATGGGGATGCTGCAGGCGGGCGGCGAGCTCGATCTCGCGCAGAAACCGCTCGCCGCCGAGCGCGCCGGCGACTTCGGGCCGCAGGACCTTGAGGGCGACGTGGCGGTGGTGCTTGAGGTCCTGGGCGAGGTAGACGGTCGCCATGCCGCCGCGGCCGATCTCCCGCTCGATCAGGTAGCGATCGGCAAGGGGAAGTTTCAGGAGAGCAAGCGGGTCGGCCATGGGACCGGCCTTGGGTGGGGGGAGGGTCCTACATTATCCACCCGGTCGGGCGTTCGCCAGCGGCTCAGGAACCACCTTGTCAGTCCTTTCCTGACTCGCAGGTTTAGGAGTGGAAGCGTGACCGAACGATCAGAGCTGTGATCGCAGAAGCTGATCTTCTATGGATTCGTGAGGTCGGTGCACTGGTCGATCCACCAGCGCCCCGTTGCGCGGATTGCCCTCGTTCTTGTGTCGGTGGTGCGTCTGGTGGGATTACCGGGAAATCGAACCGGAGCCGACCGAACCAGCGTCCCGGCGCGACGTATCTCACGCCGAGGTAAGGCGACGCCCTGTTTGAGGCGATCGTCCGCGTGATCGCCGGCGGTGCAACCGCTGTCCGGCATGCGGCAAATCTACGGGTGCCTCAGAGGCATGACCGAGATCATCGCAGTGTCGCCGCGACGGTGTCTCTTAGAATCGATGGGTGTAGCTCGCGAAAATTTGGAACTTGGCCAGGTTACCGCCTCCGGCGATATTCAACCTGTCGGTCGTAGAGATTGGCTCTCCGATCTGCGTATGCTCGGATGGGAACATTCAGGGTAAAGGTATTGGATCCTCGGCTCAGATCGGCCCCAAGGTCGAGGAACGCCCCATAGCCTGGCCGGCGGAAGTCATCATCGCCGCCGTTGACAAGGTCCTGCACCGGCACGCCATCGATACGCCCACCAACACTCAGGGAAAGACCTTGACTGGGTAGTACGGCAAAGCTCACACCGCTACGCAGACTGTAAGGCGTCAGGCACCGACAAATGGTAGGGCACCGTGCCAGCAGCCGAGTTACCCGGCAACCCTAGACGGTTCCCGATGGTAATCTCGGTCTGCACTCTGGGATTGAAAAGATAAAAGCCAGAGAGATACACCAGGGCTCCGCCGGCCAGCTGATGGAATGCCTCCAGCTGCGTTAGGATACCCACTCCACCGTCTCCCGTTTGTATGGATGGGTCGGCTGGGCGCGGGACCGTTCCGGTCGGAGTATAGAACGTCACGCTATCACTATAGCTACCGGTCGGAAGCTTTACTCCCAAACCGAGCATCAGATTCCCGGTGGCATGTTCGCGCGGGTTGAAGAGCCACGCATTCCCTGCCAGGGTGACATCGCCCAATCCGGTCGTGTTCTCAGCGTGTCTGAGATGATCCTCTTGGATGAACGACACTTGACCGATCTGTATCGGCGCGGCCACGATGAAACGCACTTGATCTGTCAGCGCATACGTCAGGCTGAGGCCAATGGTGTGCACATCGACCTCGATGGGCTGACCACCGGGTGGCTGAGTTGCGGGTGGTGGCGGGGTCCGTTGAGTGCCGACGAAAAAGTCCTGGCCGTGGGCACGGAGGTACCGATAGGAAGCGCCGAACTCCCAGTGATGCGCGTGTAAGACAGAGTTCCCCTGGACACCCACACTGGATGCCGTTCGGAACGGCATTCACCCCTGGCCGGCGGCCGCCCGGGTGAAGAAGCCGAGGAAGAAGATCGTTAAGGCGCCCCGGGAGAGCAGTAGGGGCAGGGCAGGCAGAGTACGTTGCATGATGCCTCCTCGAGGAAGGCTGCACGTTTCTCGAAGGTACGGTCCAGTTCCAGAGCTCACAAGGCCAGCCGCTGGTTCGGCCGGAGCCTGGTCCGGGCGGACGGTGGACACTTGACGCTTGGGCACTGTTGGAGGGCAGCATGATCAACCTGGGTCTGCGTTCGGTGCTGCCGTGACGCGTCTTTCTATCCTTGGTCCAGGAGCTGGAGGACCTCGGTCCAACCCCTGCGATGCGACCCCACCTGCTTGGGCGGCAGCCGCCGGTGGGTCAGGACGAGTTCCGTCCCCCCATCCCGCTCCAGAAACTCGATCGTGACCACCGTCGGCCGGTGATCGGTGGCCTCGGAGATCCAGGTGAACTCGAGCCGCTCCGCCGGCTCGATCGCGAGATACTCTCCCGTGTGCTCGTACTGCTTCGGCCCCTCGATCATAACGATCCGGAACTTGCCACCGACCTTAGGATCGACCTCCGCCGTGGCATCGGTCATCCCTCCCGGCCGCATCCACTGCGCCAGACTTGCCGGATCCAGCCAGGCGGCAAACACCCGCTCCCTCGGCGCCGGGATGAACCGCCGCACCACCAGGGTCTCGCCCGATTCGCTGCCGCTCATCCTTTTCCCGTCCTGCCGCGGCCCCGCCGGCCTTTGACATTGGGATCGTCCTTCTGCTGCAGCAGAAAGTCCTCCAGCGCCTCGAGCCGGTTCTCCCAGAACTCCCGGTAGTGCTCCAGCCAGCGGCTCGCGTCCCGGAGCGGGGCAGGGCGGAGCGTGAGCCAGTGCTCCCGCCCCCGCACGCTCCGCCGCACCAGGCCGGCCTGCTCCAGCACCTTCACGTGCTTCGAGACGCCGTTGAACGAGATGGGAAACCGCTGGGCCAGCATTCCGACATTGACCTCGCCGCCCGCCAGGATCCCGAGCATGGCTCGGCGGGTCGGATCCGCGATCGCCCCATAGACCCGATCCAGCCGCCGCCGCTCCGGGGCCCGGGTAGACAAACGTTCAACCATACGGTAGAATGTTGTCAGCTCGCAGGCCGAACACAATAGGCAGCCGCCAGTCGGCAGTTGCCAAGCGCCAGCCCGCACGACTGGCGACAGACACTCAGGAGAAAAACCATGGCCAACCTCACCAAAGACCCGAAGACCACCATCAGCCACCCAACCGGAACCCGTGAGCAGTGGCGGGCCGCCCGGCTGGAGCTGCTCGAGGCCGAAAAGGAGCTGACTCGTCAAGGCGACGAGGTGACCCGCCGCCGGATGGAGCTGCCCTGGGTCCCGATCGACAAGCAGTACCGCTTCGACACCGCCGAGGGCAGCGCGTCTCTCCCCGACCTCTTCCGCGGCCGCTCCCAGATCCTGATCTATCACTTCATGTTCGGCCCGGACTACACCGCCGGCTGTCCCGCCTGCTCCGCCATCGCCGACGGATTCAACGGCTTCGCCGTCCACCTGGCCAACCACGACGTCATGCTCTGGGCCGTCTCCCGGGCACCATACGCCAAGCTCGACGCCTACAAGAAGAGGATGGGCTGGACCTTCCCCTGGGCCTCCTCCTTCGGCAGCGACTTCAACCACGACTTCAGCGTGGGGTTCAGCGAGCAGGAACAGCTCGAGGGTCAGATCGAATACAACTACCGCCGCGAGCAGCCGATGCGGGATACGCTGGTGGGCAAGAAAGGTCAGGAGTGGACGTCGGACGAGGGTGAGGGGACAGTCGAATGGATGGCGGCCAGGACCGGCACCGACGTGGCCACCTACACCCGGGAGCGGCCGGGCATGAGCGCGTTCGCGCTGGAGAACGGCGCGGTCTATCACACCTACTCCAGCTTCGCGCGCGGACTGGACGCCCTCTGGGGGATGTACCAGTGGCTCGACCGGGCACCCAAGGGGCGCAACGAGACCAACATCTGGTTCCGCCGGCACGACGAATACGCGTCCGCGCCCTAGCGAGGACGGATGATGCTGCGCGGATGTTTGCTCCAGGCCTTCGCAGGCACCATGCTCGCCGGGACGGCGGCAGCCCAGGCGGTCGACTGGCCGGCGTACGGTCGCGATCTCCAGGGAACCCGCTATCTTACCGGCGGATGAGATCACCCGAGACAACGTCAGCCGGCTCGAGGTCGCCTGGACCTACCGCACCGGCGAGACCGAGTCCCGCTTCGCCACGAAAAAGCTGACCTCGTTCGAGACCACCCCGTTGGTGATCGACGGGGTTATGTACATCGGAACGCCGCTGGGGCGGGTGATCGCGCTGGATGCCGCGACTGGGCGGGAGCGTTGGATCTTCGATCCCAAGATTAAACGGGACGTGAGATACGGCGACTTCGCCAGCCGGGGCGTGTCGGCCTGGCTCGATGACAAGGCCGCGGAAGGTGCGGCGTGCCGGCGGCGGATCTTCATCGCCAATGCGCAATCGCAGCTCTGGGCGCTGGATGGCCGCACCGGCAAACCCTGCAGTGGGTTCGGCTCCGGCGGCATGGTCGATCTCAGGCGCGGGCTTCGGATTCCTCCCTTCGAGCAGCAGGCGTACACCATGACTTCGCCGCCGCTGGTGATGAACGGCCTGGTCGTCACGGGGTCGTCCATCGACGACAACAGCCGCCCCGCGCCGGCCAGCGGCGAGGTGCGGGCCTACGATGCCCGGACCGGTGCGCTCCGCTGGAGCTGGGATCCGATTCCTCAGCAGCCCGGCGACTCGGCCTATGGCACCTGGGGCGGGAAGCTGGGCCGAAACACCGGCGGCGCCAACGCCTGGTCGGTGCTGTCCGGCGATCCCGAGCGCGACCTCGTGTTCATTCCGACCGGGAGCCCGGCGCCGGACTACTACGGCGCGATGCGGTTGGGCGACAACCGCTACGCCAACTCCATCACGGCCCTCACGGCTTCGACGGGGAAGGTAGTGTGGTCGTTTCAGACCGTGCACCACGATCTCTGGGACTACGACAACGCCAGCCCGCCGCTCCTGACGTCACTCAATTACGAGGGCAAGCAGCGCGATGTCGTGCTCCAGGCCAGCAAGACCGGGATGCTCTTCGTGCTGGACCGGGAGACGGGGAAGCCGGTCTTTCCGGTGCGAAGAGCGACCGGTTCCGGCCAGCGACATCCCGGGCGAGCGGGCGTCTCCCACCCAGCCGTTCACCGCGCTCACGCCTCCGCTCAGCTCCCACCGTCTGACGCTGGATCAAGTCTGGGGAGTGAACGACGCCGAGCGGGCCGCCTGCCATGCCGCGATCGACAGTCTCCGGAACGAGGGGATCTTCACTCCCCCGAGCGTGCGAGGGACGCTGGTGCTGCCGTCCAACATCGGCGGGGCGCACTGGGGCGGTGTCGCGGTCGATCCGGTGCGCCAGATCGCCGTGGTCCCAGTGAACCGGGTCGCCGCGGTGGTGCAGTTGATTCCGCGGGAGCGCTACCACGAGGCGGGCGCGAAGGCGGAGGACATGCGGCTCAAGCGGAAGTACGAGTACAACGAGATGCTGGGGACGCCCTATGTCATGCGGCGGCGGATCCTGCTCAGTCCCGGAGGCGTGCCCTGCACCCCGCCGCCATTCGGCACTCTGGTGGCCATCGACCTCAAGACCGGGAAGCAACTCTGGGAGGTCCCGCTCGGCTTACCGCTCGGCCTGGCCGACAGTGCCCAGGCTGCGCGAATTCCGGCCGGCTGGGGCTCGCCCAACCTGGGCGGACCGATCATCACGGCGGGCGGCCTGGTGTTCATCGGGGCGGCGCTGGACCGGACACTCCATGCCTACGATCTGGAGACCGGGCGCGAGCTCTGGCGGGGACCGTTACCGGCCAGTGGCAAGGCCACGCCGATGAGCTATCGCGTGGCTTCGGGTGAGCAACTCGTGGCGATCGCGGTCGGAGGCGGGGATGTGTTCGGCAAAGGGGATTATGTGGTCGCGTCTCATCTGCCGCCTGTGAATTAGTTACCGCAAACTCCCTGAGAAGCCACCTCAAGCAACGTGGAAGGCAGCTCGGCGCCCCTGGAACTCGAAGGCCGCTAACAATCCCGCCTCCTCAGCGGATTGTCGTCGTGCGCCGTTCTGGTCAAGGGCATCTATTGCGGCCTTCGCTATCGGGACTGTTGCTGAGTTCGCTGATTCGTCTTCGGGAGACTTTGGCGGCACTGGTCTGATTGCGGAACAGTTGGCGGCCCCGGCTGCGAGCCGGGGCCCGCCCAACTTCGGCACTGCCCCTTCAGTGGGACCAGGCTGGGTTCTTCTCGTCCGCTGTGGTGTGGGTGATCCGGGTTACGCTCCCGCCAGTGGCGGCATTCATGGTATAGATCTGAGATTTTCCTGAGCGTTGGCTCACGAACGCGAGCTTGGACCCATCGGGAGACCAGGTCGGATCGTAATCGGCAGCGGAATTGGTCGTGAGCCGCTTGGTTTGGCCGATGTTGGCGTAATACACATAGATGTCGCTGTTGCTACCGAGCACCTTGACATAAGCGATCCGGGATCCATCCGGCGAGATCTTCGGACTGCTCAGGAATACGTCGGACGAAACGTACAGGTAGGCGGTATTCCCGTCTGGGCGGATCTCATCGATTTCCTTACCATCCGCGGTGACAAAGACGAGCAACTGGCCGGTCGGATCGTATGATGGGTAGGCCCCCCTCACTGGGTTCCCGCCCAGCATGACAAACGTTAAATCGCCAGTGGCAACCGTCAGCCTGGCTAAGTACGGTTGACCTCCGAGACTGAGCTCCACCGCCAGGCGCGTTCCATCCGGGGACCAGGAAGGATGGCGGATGTTGAAGCCTGACGGTAAAGGCCGGGCCCAGTGCTTGTTGGTGCCGTCCGCATTCATCAGATAGATGTCTGAGTGTTCGACGTTCGAGGCATCCAGCCGCGGGCGAATCATTGCTATCTGTTTGTTGTCGTAGGACCAGGCGGGCTCTCCCTCGTAGGTTGAGAAGCTGGTGACCCGCGCCATGTTATTCCCCAGCGGATCCATCCTGAACAGATCGTACGTGCCCTTGCGGTTCGTGCTGAACAGGATCCGCTGGGCCGTACCTGCCAGAGCTAGATCCGGCGCGGAGTTGTCGCTGGGCGCAAGCGGATTCTCCGCGCTGTCGCAGGCGGCGAGTCCCAGAGAGAAGAGCACGACCAGCGGGAAGAGCGTCGAACGGCATGACCGGGGCGTCGGGGACTGATTGGATTGAGCCGGCATTTTCTTCTCCTGAGGGACCATCGTCCCTGCGAATGAGTTCGGGACCACGTCAACACGTGCCGAGTATAGGCCCGACTCTCACGTGCGAATCACCCCGGAATCACCAGGAGTAAGGTGGTGTAAATCAGCAGGTTGACTCTCCTTCACAAAACCGGCGGGACGGGGAACGGACGGCACGAGTATGAAGGCGAGCATCTCTTGGCCCAGCTGCGGTGTCCAAGCCACATGACCAAATCCATCTCGTCTCGATTCCCGTCGTTCGCTCTGCTCCTGGCGCTTCTCGTGCCGTGTCGAATGGAGGCCCAGGCGCTGTCCTTCCCCGCTGCCGCCATTACCGACACGACGACCCGTTCCGCCGCAGTCGCACGGCTGGCGACCGAGGCTGCCGCCGTCTACCGGGACAGCAACCAGCTGACTCAGCTCGACAACCTGTTCCGGCTCCAGCTGCTGGCGCGGCCATCTCGCCGAGGCCCGCGCGACCCTGGCCGAATTCCGCAACGGCCCAGGCGGGTCGAGGCGACACCACACCCGCGGGCCGCGCGCTCAACTCACAGTTCGAGATCTATCTCCGGGCCAAGCAGCTCCAGGCCGACTCTGCGGCCCCGTTCGCCGACGCCTTCTGCCCGCGCCTTCCGCGAGCGGTTCGCCCGGCTGGACGACCGCACCGCGGCACTGGTCATCGCGCACCTGGCTCCACCCGCCGGCGCCGGAGACGCCCTGGGCCCGGCAGGGAAGGGTGCACGCGATACCACCGTCGCCCTGGCCGATGCAGTCGCCTGGCTCCGCGGCGTGCAGATCGCGGGACTTACGCCGAGCTCGGCGCGCTCGCCGCTCCGCTGATCCGCGAGGACGACGGGCGCCGCTACGCGATGCAGTCCAACATCCAGGTGAAGACCCCGGACGGCGCCACCGTCTGCGCCATGGTCTGGCGTCCGCGCACGGTCCCGCCCGGCTCCCCGCCCTGCTCCAGTTCACCATCTACGCCGACACCACGACGCTCCTGTTCGACCTCGCGGCGGAACGCCTCAACGGCTACGCCGCGGTCATGGGCTTCACCCGCGGCAAGGCCTGCAGCCCGGACCAGCCGGTCCCCTACGTGCACGACGGCGCCGACGCGGTGGCGCTGATCGACTGGATCGCGCGGCAGCCCTGGAGCGACGGCCAGGTCGGGATGTACGGCGGCAGCTACTCGGGGATGTCGCCCTGGGCCGCGGCCAAGCGGGCGCCGCCGGCGCTCAAGGCGATCATGGTCGGGGCGCCGGTCGCGCCCGGCTCGACGTGCCGATGGAGGGCAACATCGTCTGGAACTTCGTCTACCCCTGGCCCTTCTACACCACCGACAACAAGTGGCTGGACGACAGCACCTACAACGACCAGGACCGCTGGCAGCGGCTCTACAACCGCTGGTACGCCGACGGCCGAGCCTATCGCGATCTGGACAAGATCGACGGCACGCCCAATCCGGTCTGGCACCAATGGATCGCGCACCCGTCCTACGACGCAGTACTGGCAGGCGATGATCCCGTATAAGGAAGAGTTCGCCCGGATCAAGATCCCGGTGCTGCAGACCGCGGGCTACTACTTCGGCGGGCCCGGCGCCGCGATGCACTACCTCACCCAGCACTACCGCTACAACCCTCAGGCGCCGGGACTACCTGGTGATCGGCCCGTACGGCCACTTCGATGCCCAGCGCGGCGTGGTGAGCGCCCTGGCTGACACCACGACCACCATCAGCGGCTACGAGATCGACCCGGTCGCCCGGATCGACATCATCGCCGAGCTGAGCTACCCCTGGTTCGACTGGATCATGAAGGGTGGGCCAAAGCCGAGGCTCCTGGCCGACCGGATCAACTACGAGGTGATCGGGGCCAACCGCTGGAAGCACGCGCCTTCGGTCAATGCGATGGCGAACGCCACGCTCCGCTTCTATCTAAGCGCCGAGCGAAGCGACTCGACCTACCGTCTCACCTCCGAGCGCGCCACTCGCGACTCCTCGGCGACGCTCACCGTGGACCTCCGCGACCGATCCGACAGCGCGCTGATCGTGGCGGGCGGTGGCGTGCAGGACACCGCGATCGACACCTTGAATTCGCTGGTGTACGTGAGTGACCCGCTCCCACCGCCACCGAGATCAGCGGTCTGTTCAAGAGCCATCTCGAGCTGGTCACCAATAAGCGCGACTTCGACTTCGGAATCTCGATCTACGAGCAGAGGCCTGACGGGACCTATCTGCAGCTGCCGCCCTATCAGTCGCGCGCCAGCTATGTGGCCGACGTCAGCCGGCGCCGGCTGCTCACGCCGGGCAAGCGCGAGATCTTCGACCTCCAGAGCATCCGCCTCGCGAGCCATCTCTGCCGGGCGGGCAGCCGCATCGTCATGGTGCTCGGCGTGGGGAAGAGCCCGAACCAGCAGATCAACTATGGGACGGGAAAGGACGTGAACGACGAGACCATCGCGGACGCGAGGCGAGCCGCTGACGATCCGGTGGTCGAATAGGAGCTGGATCGACTTGCCGGTAAGGCGGTAAGACGGAATTTTGTCACCCTGAGCGAAGCGAAGGGGCCAGACGCCGGGGGGTTGTCAAACTTTCGAGTTCTGGCTCCCTCGTTTCGCTCGGGATGCGGTGCTGCTTCTACCTTCGTCATCGTGAGGCAATACCTTGAAGAATTCTCGCACTATAGGAACGCGGCCTCCCTGGTCGAGCTAAATAGCCGTATGTTCACAGTATCACCATCCTTCCTGACGTCCCCAGCTCACGAGGTGCCTTGGAGGCAGACGAACACCCCCAGCTTCGCATGTGGCGGGATCGACTCGATGCTGAGTTGGCTCAGCAGGCGGCCCATGCCGCTCGACGCGCCGTCCGGGAGGCCGAACGGGTGGAATGGTATGCCGCCTGGCGCGATTATAAAAAGCACAATACGATGGAATACGACGGTCGAGTACGGCCCCGATGGTGGAACCTTCCTGGCTGGTTCCTCTACCTCCTGCGACTTCACTCTCCTGGACGTCCGAACTAGTAAGGCGCTAAGGCGGACAGCTGGACGGCCGGACGGGCGGCCGGAAATAAGAACACCTCCTCCCGAAAGAGCGCAGCGATTGAGGGATCTACTCCAGAGTTTCAGATCCTTACGGAGTAGATCCCTCGCTGCGCTCGGGATGAGGTGTTTCCTTCCCGTTTCCCGCGTCCCCGCTTACGCTCCCTTTCCAATCACCAACCGCGTTCCGCCCGGCACTCGCTCGATCCGTCGCTGGATCGCCCCGCGCTCGGTCTCACTCAGGAGCGGTGAGTCCGCCAGTATCTCGGCACGGTGGCCCAGGTTCCAGACCTGATCCGGCTTCTTCTGTTCCTGGGCGATCCAGGCCGCATCGAGATACGCCATTGCCGCTGACTTGATATCTCCTCGTGCGAGGGCACGCTCGGCCGCATGAGCCATGTCGCTCCGCGCGGCGGAACGGTCACCGGCAGCATAGGCCACTGCCGCGGCATCCGTCAGGCACTGGAGCCCGATGGGATCCTCCACTGCGCGGAACTCCGCTGAGCGGCGATAGAGACGCGCTGCCTCCTCCCATCGGCCGGTCTGGGCGAACCGGACGGCCGAATCATGCAGACTGTCAGCCTTATTCGCGCTCACGATGGTGGGCAGACGGTACTGCGCGGAGGCGGCAGCCGGCAGGCCGACAGTTGCCAGCAGAACCATGGCGGTAGAAGTATGACGGGTAAGCGTGGCGTTCATCGGGCACCTCCTCGGGCAAGAGGGTCGTGATCGCATCTCGTGCGATATCACGTGAGATAAGGAGCGGTGGAAACTTCTGCCCTGGCCAGGTGCGTTGTGATTGGAGACGCCGAAGGACTTCATCCATGTACATCGACACTCGACCGAGGAGTCGAGGTCAATGGTTTCAGACCTTTCCCGAGTAGATCCCTCGCTGCGCTCGGGATGAGGTGTTTCTCTCTTATCCGTCCCTCCGACCCTCTGCCCATCCACCCGTGCATCTTCTTGCACCATTGTGATCTAAGCGGTTACGCAGTGGCATAGCCTTCGCATAGTAGACGGCCATTTCCCACTTCCCGGAGGCCGTCATGCAGTGCAGGAGTGCGGTGGCGTTGATCGCGCTGATCGCGATCGCAGCGCCCGTGCGAGCCCAGACCACGGTCCAACGGGCCGCGGATGTTCTGAACCGTCCCCAGCCGAATCCCGTCACCGAAACCCGTCGGGTGACGTCGACCACCGTCATCGTCCCCCAGCGTGAAGTCGTGGTGGTCGAGCGGGTCCACGGCCGCCGCTACGGCTGGTGGAAGCACTCCCAGTATCGGGTGATCACGGTGTACTACGACGGCAGCCGCTTCTATCGCCGGCCGTTCGATCGCCGGGCGCTTCAGAAGGTGGTGGTGTACGAGCGCGGTGGCCGCTACTACATCGACGATGGTCAGTGGAAGCGGGACCGCAGCCGTCACTGGGGGCGTGATGACCGGTGGCGGGACGACGACGACCGCAGGGACCACGACCGGTGGGACAAAGCGTAATGACGACAAGCGATCGGAAGATGACGATAAGTGGAAGGGCGAGGACAAGCGGAAAGACGATGATAAGCGGAAGGACGACGACAAGGACTCGAAGGGAAACAACGGCCATCACTATGGCCAGGATCCCGAGAAGCACAAGGACAAGTGGCAGTAGGACGGAACGACGGAACGACGGAACGTCGGTAGCGGTGCTAGACGAAGGGGCCGGACTCGATAAAGAGTTTCGGCCCCTTCGCTTCGCTCAGGGCGACAACCTACAACGCCTTCCCATCCCTCCGTCGTTCCGCTTCCGCCCACCCGCTTACCGCCCGATGACTAGCTGCTGCCCTGCCCCCGGCGCCCGCTCGATCCGCTGGAGAATCGCGCCGCGATCCGACTGGCTGAGGAGCGGCGACGCCGCCAGAATCTCGGCCCGATGGCCGAACTCCCACACCTGATTCGGCTTCTGCTGCTCCTGCGCGATCCAGGCCGCATCGAGATACGAGAGCGCCGCTGCCCGGAGATCGCCCCGCGCGAGGGCCCGCTCGGCTGCATGGGCCATGTCGCTCCGGGCCGCCGAACGGTCGCCGGAGGCGTAGGCCAGGGCCGCGGCGCTGGTCAGGCACTGGTACCCGATGGAATCCTCCATCGCACGGAACTCGGCCGAGCGCCGATACACCCGGGCCGCGTCGCGCCAGCGGCCTCGGCCACCATCTTCGCCGCGACCTCATGCAGGCTGTCCGCCTTGACCGAGCTGACGATGGTGGGGAGCCGGTATTGCGCCGCTGCGGCACTCGGCAGACCGGCGGTTGCAAGCAGCACCATGGCCGCCGTAACGCGGCTGGCGAGTGGAGCGTTCATAGGACTCCTCCTGAGGCAGAGCGGATGGTCATCTCGTCTTGTGCATTGGGTCACGGTTGAAGCTGCGCTGCCGGTACCGCCTGCGCAGGGGACGTTCGTCCCATGATTTCGCGCCGCCGGACCCCCGTCTCATGCCCTGAGCCCTGCGGCTGGGGCCACCGGCCAACTCTGGAAACCCGCCAGAACAGGACGCGTAGTGCAGGAGTGACCTCATCTGCCGTATCCATCGATCTGGCGGCTGTCGTTCGGGCAATGGATGCCCTGGCGTCCCCCCTGGAATGGGGCAGCCGGCACGCCTGGCTGGCCGAGAGCCTCACCCGGGTCCGCGACGCTCGCGGGGTGCCGGGCTCTTCCGGTTCGGTCGCGACGGCCGAGCTGGAGGAGCTGCTCCGGCTCGAGGGTGACGAGCCCGGCTGGCTCCAGGCCGCCCTCGACTCCACCGATGCGCTTCCCCCGGGAAGCCTCCTGCCGCAAGTGACAGCGTCCTCCGAGGAATGCCTTCCCGTCGTGTCCATGCGCTGCGCCCTCGCCGCCGGACTGGCGGTCCTTCGCCGGCTGGACGACTGGCTGAGCATGCTGGGCCAGGTGTGCGACGACGTGAATGCCGGGATGGCGATCTTCCGCCGGGAAGGGCTGCAGGAGGTGGTGCGGAACGAGCGGTGGGACGAGCTGCTGAACGATGAGCCCCAGCGGGACCGGCTGCGCGAGCTCATCACCCGCCAGGCCGGACACACCGCGCGCCTCGGTCGGCTCGATGCGGGAGGATTATGTCGAGCTGGAGCTGTCCGGAGGGAGCTATCGGCTGATCGCCAAGCGCGCACCCGCGGGGACGCTGCTCCCCGACGCCGGCGTGCTGATCTTGATGGATCGGGTGGGGCCGGACCTCCCGACCACGCGGGAGCTCCGGGTCAGCTTCGGACTCCGCGGCCGCGAGCCGCAGGTTGCGCTGCTGGCGGCGGAAGGACTCTCCAACGCGGCCATCGCCCAGCGGATGCGGCTGAGCGCCCACACCGTCCGCCACTATCTCGAGCGGGTGCTCACCCGCCTGGGTCTCCACTCGCGGAAGGCGCTGGCCCTGCACCTCATGGCCGCGGAGCGCGACAAGGCGGTGAATCCGGGCGACCAGTCGTCGCGCTGAGTCTCACGGAGGGCAGGACATGCCGAGCAGCTCATTCCTGTTATATGCGATGATCGCTGTCGTGGGCACAGGATCATCTGGGAGCGAGGGCAGGGGAATCGACGGGTGCGAGACCCTTACTGCCGGTACGAAAACGATCTCCGCCAGGTATCTCACCGACTTCACCGTTGTGCGGCAGCTGACGCTTACCCGGGGCGACAGCAGCAGCCCCTTCGGCACCCAGACCGAGACTCTTACTGCCGGCCGGCTCGAGGGACGTCCGGCGCTGCTGGATGTGCTGGTGTTCGACACACCCAGAGCCAGGACCACAGACAGCTCCTGGGTCGATCCCGAGACACTGAAGCCCTTTCGATTTCAGTCGCACAACGCGGCCCGGACCGTCAGACTCGATTTCGCTGCGGACCGGGTGCATGGTCAGACGACTCCGGCCGACAGCGCGCCCACCTTCCTCGACCGCCGGCTGGGAGTGGCGCCCTTCGAGTGGAACGTGCTGGCCCTCGCCGTTTCGGCGCTTCCTCTGGAGCAGGGCTACTGCGCCCGGCTCCCGGTTTACACCGATCGGTTGGATCGCGTGAGCTGGTATGAGGTTCGGGTGGTGGTGACACCACGATCGCGCGGAAATCGCGGGGCCCGGAAGCGGTATGGGAGGTGGTGGCCCAGCCGGACAGCGCGGCTCCCCAGGCCCGCTACTGGATCTCCCGGAAGCATCGGGTGGTCAGCCGGGTGCTGGTGTCGGAGCCCGGGGTCTCGATCCTGTACGCCCGCGACTAATCGATCGAAGCCGTCCGCTTCTTGGCAGGAAGTGCGTCAAGTTCATTGTTGTGATAGCTGACACCCCCTGATTGTGCGCCGGGTCGCCTGCTCGCCGACAAGGCGATGCGGTTGTATATTCTTGATATCTGCTTGACCTCCCCCAACCACCTTTTTCGAACCCTAGGACGACAGTCCCCCAGTACGGCCGAAAGCCGCTGGTCGCAAGAACGTCGACTCGCCTGCGAGCGGCGAGCTGGCTCGAGGGAACTCACACAGGAGTCAAATCATGAGACGACGAGACGCAGTGAAGGGGATCCTCGCGGCCGCGGCCGCGCCGTGGATCGGGGGCTGCCTGAGCGACCGGCTGCTGGCGCCCGAGATGGCGCTCGGCCGGGCGGACGGCGGCGCGGTTCTGATCGGCGCCGGCGACCTGCACGCCGCGCTCTTACAGCCGAAGCCACGGCTCCGGACGGCCGCCCTGGTGAAGAAGGTCCTCGATGCGGACCCGACGCGCGCAGGCGTTCATGGTCGGCGACCTCACCCACACCGGCAAGGCGGTCGAGTACGAGCAGTACTACGCTTCGAGCTGGGGCGCCTTCCGCGAGCGGACCATCTTCGCGATCGGGAACCACGACACGGAGTACGTCGACCCGCCTGGGGCGGCCTACTACGCTTACACGAAGGCGCAGCCCTACTTCGCGCAGGACGTCGGCGACCACTGGCGGGCGTACGTCCTCAACTGCAGCGACGCAGGCAACGGAGGCGCCAGCCCGACGGTGCAAGCCAACTGGCTCAGGGACGACCTGGCGGCGCACCCGGACAGGCAGTACCTGGCGCTGTTCCACTACCCGATGTTCTCCAGCGTATGCGAGTACCACACAGCGCTCGCCGGCCACCCGAAGGACATGACCTGGAAGGCGCGGGTCGGACCGTGGTGGCGGATCCTGCAGGCAGCCGGCTGCGAATTCGCGCTGAGCGGGCACGCCCACCGCTGGGAGCGGCTCCGGAAGATGACGGCGGACGGCGCGGCGAGCGAAGCGGGGATCCGGCAGTTCGTGGTCGGCACGGCTGGCGTCAAGCTGCGCGGCATCGTGACCCAGCACCCGAACAGCGAGAAGGTGGTGGTGGCGCACGGCGTCGTACGGTTCGACCTGTATCCGGACCGATACGAGTGGACCTTTACCGATGAGTTCGGCGCGGTTCGGGACACGGGCACACAGTTGTGCCAAAAGGTTCTGGCTTGAGGTAAGCTATCGCCGCTCCCGGGCGAGCCGGGCAATGTCCCTGGTCTCCAGCACCCGTCGTCCGGGGCCCAGGCGCGCGGCATTCAGCATCGCCCGGCCCATCTCTTCCGTGGTCTGCACCAGGCTGGGCAGGAGTGCCCTGGCCAGCGGCAACAACGGTTTCGCCAGGACGTAAAAGATTCGATAGCTCGGCGTCTTCGACCTGATCCCGTGGAGCGGCTGGATGATGCCCGGCCGGAAGAGGTACACGCCGGCAAACGGGAGCTTCGCGAGATCGTTCTCGGTTTTCCCCTTGACCCGGGCCCACATGATGCGGCCCTTCTCGGTGCTATCAGTTCCTGCCCCCGAGACATAGATGAACACCATGCCGGGGTTGAGCCGGGCGAGCAGGCTCGCGACGCCCAGAGTCAGATCGTAAGTGAGACGGGTGTACTCCGGCTCCTTCATCCCCCCCGACGACACGCCGAGACAGAAGAAACAGGCGTTGTAACCGCGGAGCTCGGCTTCGTATGGTTGGAGATTCGTGAGGTCTGCGACCACCAGCTGACGCAGCTTGGGATGCTGCTGCTCCACCGGGCTCCGGCCGACCGCCAGGACTTCGGTAACGTCCTCCGCAACGAGACACTCGCGGAGGACGCCCTGACCCACCATGCCGGTCGCGCCGAAGATCAGGACTTTCAACTAATGCTTTGCCGGAAGATCGACCGCGTTGTCTGCCGCCTGACCGTAGCTGAGAACCATGGTGCGCGCCCGATAGCCGGGGGCCGTCACCCGCACGAGCTGGCTGCGGCAGACATCCACCAGCGCCGGATCGAACCGGAGCCGGTAATGCCCGGTCTGATCGGCAAAGGTCGAGAAGCCGGTGCCGAGAACCTGAAGGAAGGCGCCCGGAATTGGCCGCCCGCTCGACTCCATCCGCACGATTCCCTCGATCACCCCCTCGGTCGGTCGAGGCATCGACTGTACCTCCTCGCCGCTGAAGGGGCAGCGCGTTCCCCCCGTCATGGTGTTCACCGGCAGGCCCGTGGAGACCGGGCCAACGTTCCCGCCCCGCTGTGACTTCGAGCCAAACAGCCGGCGGGCCTCGCTGACCATCGGATCTTCTCGCTCTGCTGCCGTGGTGTTTGCGGTCGGCTTCTCCGGATGGGGATCGGCGGCGGCCGGCCGGTCGTGCTCAGGCA
Organism: uncultured Gemmatimonadales bacterium; assembly: GCA_963842945.1. GTDB lineage: Bacteria > Gemmatimonadota > Gemmatimonadetes > Gemmatimonadales > GWC2-71-9 > CAVVWJ01. Next base: position 123,554 of record CAWJIM010000023.1, on the reverse strand, counting down.
CGCGAACGTCGGTCTTTGCGGGCAGAGCGAGCTCCGGCGGGCGACGCCGGAATGCGTCGGCCATGGCCCGAGGTAGTGGGGGAGGGGGAGGAGGTGGCTTGGGCGCCGGCGGTTTTGGCGCTGGCGGCGGCTTGGGCGCCGGCGCCGGCTTGGGTCTCGGCGGCGCCTCTTTGGGTGGCAGGTATACCATCTGCACTGCCTGCGGCCGGTCCTGAGCCGGGCTACTTCTGTTATCGCCCTTGGTAGTCGTGGAGAAGATCACCAGGAGGATGATCGTCGCGTGCAGCAGCACGCTTACCGCTATCCCTGGCGAATTCGGCTTCCGGGCACTGAGTTGTTCCCATTCCTCGAATGGCGTGTGCTTCCGAATCGGACTCGGACGCACCAGCCCCAGGCCAAACGGCCGCCGGCGTCCAAACATCCCGGCTTACCTGCCCGGCGCGGTAAATCTGAGTGACATGCAACAACTCCTCTGATCGGTCGCGCCTGGACCTGGTGTTCGGCACCAGAACTACGTCGCCCTGGTCTCTTGCGTTAGGGGTAGCTGAATCTAGGTGGGCGGAGAGTGTTATGGCGGGAAGCTCGAGGCCATACACAAAAGGTAGGGGCTTACGGCAGGACACTAACCCATTACTCGATGCGCAGCGACCTCAGTGCGGCTTGGCCACTCGGAGGTAACCGCCAGCTCGGCCGAGAGCTTGTGGTCCCGGATCGCGCGCTCGTACATGTGGCCGGTGCCCTCCTGCACGAAGTACGACTCGATCCCGAACTGGAGCGACCCGTAGCGGCCCATCTGCCCCTTGAGAAATAGCCCGCCGTCCGGCTTGGCCACGGTGTACTTGTCGGCCCGCCAGTGGACCCGGTCCGAGTCCGGCACCAGGGTCACGTACACCGGCCGCCCCTCGGTCTTCCTCGAGCCCCAGACGTCCCGTTCAGACAGGCCTTGGATCGTATCCCGCGGAGACCCGGCTGAAGTCGTAGCTGAGGGTGACGTAGTCGCCCCGGAACAGGTCCCGCGGATCGACCGGCTGCACCCGCACCAGCACCGTCTGCCCGGTCACCAGGGGAATGGCGCGGAGACCGATCATCGCGACCAGGATGGCGAGCTGAGCCACCACGGTGAACTTGAGAATCTTCCGCTCAGGCATACCGCACCTCCTTCCGTCCCTGCCAGTAACGGCCGACGGCGAACAGCACCGCGCCGCAGCCGAAGAACATCATGGCCGCGCCCACCATGCCTCCGGCGCCGCCGAACAGATCCACGTACCGGAGCACCGCCCAGAGCAGGAAGTAGAGCACGCCGGCGCCGAAGGGCCGTCCCCGGTCCTCCCGGAGCCCGATCTGCATCAGCCAGAAGGCGCCCGCCACCATGGCGACGTTGACCAGCACCGTGGCCAGGAGCGCGCCGGTGCCTGCGCCGCCCGGTCCCTTGAATCCGACCGCGATCACCGGAAGCACCGTCATCAGCAGCGCGAGTCCCACCGGCACGAGCTGACGATTGGTGATCTTCCGCCCACCCCGCAGCACGATCGCCAGGGCGACCAGGGTGAGCAGAGCCGGCGGGATCGCCACCTTCATCGAGTCCTGGCCCATGTGCTTGCCCAGGGCGTAGAAGCTGAGCGGCACCAGGGCTCCTCCCACCAGCAGACTGCCGTAATGCCTATACGGAACGGCGAACCGGCTCCCCTCCGCATGCGACTCGGCGATCACCAGGAGCAGCGCGCCGACCGCGCCCACGAAGTAGATCGGGTTCGATCCCAGCTTCCAGGCGATCGCCTGGAGCACGACCCACCAGGCCAGCAGCGGGACGTACATGCTCAGGGTTCGCACCGAATCCTTCCGATACGCCCACACCATTCCCGGCAAGGCAAGGAGCGGCAGGCTGTACGCGGCGTTGGGAATGGCGTTCCAGCGGCCGAAGAACCAGCCGCCCAGATAGCTGAAGTTGAGGATCTCCTGGCCCACCCACACCGCGAGGATGCCGACCACCAGTGCGTGCAGCAGCCGGGTCTCCAGACACAATGCGAACGGCAGGACGCCTACCGCCCACCACCAGAGTCCGTCGGGATAGTGCGCGTTGATATGAAAGACCTGGGCGACCAGCCAGATGCCTGCCCCGTAGAAGAGGCAGCCGAGGAAGAACACCGCCTCCGAGCCGGCGCGTGCGTTCCGGCCGTATCGCAGCGAGAAGCCGATGGCGTGGGTGACGGCGATGGTGCCGAGCACCATGGCGAGCTTGGTCAGGCGATCGAGCTGGTCCCAGTTGTAGCCGATCAGAAGCAGGGCGGCCAGGCCCACCAGCGTCGCCGCCGCGGCCATGAGAGTGAACACCGCGCGCGACCGGCCCCGCTCGGCCAGCTCACCTGCACCTTCGTAGAGGTCGGTGATCCGCCGGGACTGCTCCTCGGAGACGATGGCGTCCCGCCGCCAGACGTTCAGCTCGTCCAGCAGCCAGGCGCGCTGCTTTGCGGTTATGCCTCGCTTCGACATGGGCGCTCGCTCGCGGTCCGTGGGGAAGGGACCTTGCTAGTATCGGCCTTCCAGCGGTCACCCTGAACGGCTGGCCTCATGCCTCCGCTACCCGAGGCCGGGCGCCGACGAACGCCAGCCAGAGGACCACGATGAGCTCGCCGAAGTAGAACGGGAGCAGGAATCCGCCGACTCGCTCGGCCTGAGCCGGAAACACGAGGCTGACTACGCAGGTCAGGACATACGCCACGCCGGTGAGAATGAGCAGCACGCCCAGGAATTTGGGCAGGAATCCCGACCGTATCGTCAACACTGCAAAGGGGAACAGCCACAATCCCCACAGCAAGGTCAACTGTTCCCCCTGTTTCTCGCCCAGGCTGAGAGACGCATAGGCGAGCCCCTCTAGCTGTGGCCGGGTGAAGGCGGAAAGGGCGTCGCCCTGGCCCAGAAAAATCAGGGGAGCAGCATTCAACGCGAATCCGGCAAACTGGACTGCGGTGCCGACGCCAACGAGACCGACCATGATCCGCGCCTGATTCCGGTCCACCTCCCGAAAGAGGCGGTACAGCTCGAGTGCCAAGAAGATGAAGAGGACCTGGGTAAGCAGATCGATGAGGATGCCAACGCGGTAGAGTTGCTCGTTCGCCAGGATGTTTCGCGCCGTGCTCGCAGGATCTCGCGGGACAACGAAGTGGGGACGGAGGTAGAAGTAACTGATGCTCGCGAGGATCGAGATCACGAGGTACAGCAGGCCGGCCCGTCTGGCAGTGCGGGTGATGTCGCTGGCTGCTGGCATGGGTACCACCATGGGATGGAGGTGCCGGAAGTACGGGGTCACTTGGATTTAGTTTCAATTCGCAACTAAGCGTCACCAGCTCGCTCCTGGAAGTAAGCGCGCCAGGAAGCAGGCAGAGCAGGGGTCGCAATGGCACGCCGAAGCAGCGCGCCGTCTCCATTCTTCGAAGTGTACAGAGTGACGACCTCCGGTATGGTGACCGCGGAGCGATCGGTGGGCACCCGCTCGATCTCGTCGCCGGCGGCGAGCTTCCCTTCCTTAATAACGGCCAGGTAGAACCCGGTCCGGCCGCTCCGGAGCAACCGCTTGACCATGTCCGGCCGCTGGAAGCGCACGTTGAGCTTGTAGCAGGGCAGCCGAGGCTGTGTCACGATGAATTCGGCGGTCCCGATCCGGAGCACGTCGCCGACTCTGAGACAGCTCTCGCTGAGCCCCTCGACTGTCAGATTCTCGCCGAACGCGCCCCACGGCAGGTCCGCGTCGGGCAGCTCGCCCCGCCAATACGGATAGTGCTCGCTGGGGTAGACATACACCGCCTTGTCCGGACCGCCATGGACGGAGAGGTCGGCTTGGCGGTCGCCGTCGAGGTTGAGTCGCCGCACCTGGACTGGTCCCGACACCGGCGCCTTGTGGATGGCGGTGGTCACCGGCTCGTTCCGCCATTCGGCCTCACGAGGCAAGCCCACGTTTACCGACAGCACTCGCATGTGATGTGCTCGTTGAGAAGGGAAACCTCACCACAACAGCTCAACGTCAGCCTGGCATCTGGAGTTCCTTGGACTGGAGGCGTCTTCGCCGCTAGCGCCGTAACTACGAGGCGCACCCCCTGGGTGTCGCCACTCGCACGTAATTCGTCTCAATCGGAAAGCGCGTGGTCATTCTCACGTACCGGATTTCCTATCACGTCCCCGTTTCCGGGATACCTTCAATCAAATGCCCATCTCTGCTTATCACTGCATCATCGCTTCGAGCCTCGTCGCGGTCTCGCTGAGCGGTTGTGGAGGTGGGAAGGACAACACCGGGCCGAATGCGTTTCCCGACATATCAGGGGTCTACAGCCTTCAGGGCGGGCTCGATGGACTCACCTCGGACGAGGCGGCCTTCGTCGGCACCCTGATCCTAAGCCAGGCATCCACCGAGACCGGGAACCTCTCCGGGTCACTGACCATGACCATCACCGCGCAGGGGCAGGTAAACTCGATCGGCGAGGCCCCGCTTCAGTCCGCCTCCGTCACTCAAGAGGGAGCGGTCTCCTTCCGGCTGGGGCCAAACCCCGCCGCCGGGTGGACCTTCAGCGGCGCGGTTGCGGGGGAGACCATCACCGGCCGCCATACGCTGACCGACGGGCAGACCGTCGCGTTTACCGGGAACTGGAGCGCCACCACCGGGACAGAAGGCACCGGCAGCCTAACCGTTGCGACCGCGACATCGGGGTCGCCGCTCGATCCCGATGGCTATACCCTCTCCCTGGACGGCGCGGTACGGGACACCCTGAGTGGAACCGACCAGGTCACGTTCTCCGCGCTTGCGCCCGGAAACCACACGATCGGTCTCAGCCTGGTCGCGACCAACTGCCACGTTCAGGCTCAGAACCCCCGGTTGATCAGGGTTGTCCCGGGCGAGACGGCTTTGGAGACGTTCGAGGTGGTATGCAGCAGTCCATGACGTAGGCTGCGACGACCACGAATGCGACAAATCCTGGCCCAATCTGTCGCAAATCCGACACGGCTCCGGCCTGCTTTTACCTATCGCCACGTAATTTCCGAAGTACCTTCCTACCACCCCCCAAACAGCGGAAGGACCAGCCTCCCACTCGCAAGGGATTCAATATGCCTTTCCCTCGGTCCGCCCCAGCCACTCGGCTGTTCATTGCTTCGGTGCTCGTCCCATTCTCACTCAGCGGCTGCAGTGGCGGTGGTGAAGATACCACCGGTCCCGGTAGCGGCAGCCTCACCGCGACCGTTTCGACCCCGGGACCTTCCGTCGATCCCGATGGCTACACCCTGGTGGTGGATGGCGCGGAAAGCGGTGCTCTGAACGGTACCAGCCCGGTTACAGTCCCAGGGCTGGCCACCGGTAACCACGCCGTCGGACTCACCGGGGTGGCCGACAACTGCCAGGTACAGGGCGACAATCCTCGGCTGGTGTTGATCTCGTCCGGTGTCACGGCGTCGGTTGCTTTCGTTGTCACCTGCACGCCGCCTCAACCAGGCAGCGGTAGCATTCAGCTAATTATCAATACGACCGGCCCCGATCCCGATCCCGACGGCTACACGGCGACACTCGATGGAACGACTCCCATTCCGGTCCCTGCCACCGGATCGGCCACCTTCCCCAGCGTAGCCGCGGGCACTCATACGGTAACGCTCAGCGGACTGGCCGCGAACTGCACGGCATCCGATGGCGGCTCTGCGTCTGCTACGGTTTCAGCGGGCGCAGCCAGTCAGGTGAACTTCACCGTGATCTGCACCGCCACTCCGTCCTCAACCGGCACACTTCGAGTCACCACATCGACCGCCGGACCGGATCCGGACGCGGATGGGTACGAGTTCGCGGTGGATGGGGAGCAAGCGCAGGCGATAGGCGTGAACGGCCAGGTGGAGCTGCCGAACACACCGGCAGGTACGCACACGGTGGTACTCTCGAACGTCGCTTCCAATTGCAGCGCGGACAATGCGTCCCAGACGGTGACCGTGGTGGCGGGAGCAACGGCGACAGTGGCGTTCACCATCACCTGCACGGCCATACCTCCGACCGTCGGGTCGATCCATGTCACGACCAGCACCACCGGAAGCAATCCGGACGCCAACGGCTACCGGTTCACCATTGACGGAGGAGGCGCCCAGCCCATCGGTGCCAGTGGTGAAGCGACAGTGAACAATGTCTTGCCCGGATCTCACAGCGTGGTGCTCTCAGACGTCGCGAGCAACTGCACCGTCAACGGAGGGGCTACGAAGACCGTGACGGTGGCCGGCGGTCAGACTGTGGAGGCGGCCTTCGTCATTGACTGCCCCGCTCCCGAGCCCAGCGCATCGCGCTCCATCGTGCTGGCCAATCCCAAGAGCATTGGAGCGGGAGCTGGGAGCAGCACAATCACGGTGACCGTAAAAGGGCCCGCTGGTGAGCTGCTGCCCGGGATAGCGGTCACTCTGGCATCCAGCGGTCAGGGAAACACGATAACCCCGGAATCGGGCACGACCGATCAAGCGGGCAAGGCGGTCTTCACTTTCAGCTCCACCGTCGCCGGGAATAAGACCATTACCGCGACGGCGGGCGGGGTCATACTGGGAGACACCGAGGTGATCACCGTGTTCATGCTGCACTCCACAACGGCGATTACCAGCATATCTCCTGAGCCCTCGAGCTCAGGTGATGACATTACGGTGACGGTCAAGGTAACGGGCGAGGGTGGAGGCGTCCCGACTGGGACCGTAGCGGTGTTCTCGTTTTTGGAGACGGGTGGATGCGACGACGCCCCGCTGAATAGCGGTGGCGTCGCAACCTGCACTTTCCCGCTGACCGTGGCGGACACCCACAGCATCAATGCTGTGTACTCCGGTGACGATCAGTTTGAGGACAGCTCAGACAGCCAGGATCACGTGGTGACGGGGCCCGTAACGTCGAATCAACGCGCATCCAAGTGAAGTTGATCTCCCCGCCTATCTCGCCGCCACCCGCTCCCCAGTCTGGAGCTTCCCGTCCTGGACCAGCGGCTTCCCGTCGAGCGTCACCGTGGCGTTCGTCAGAAACGGCGCCAGCTCGAATGGGACATTGTTGTTTCCGCCAGCCCAGGTGTTGTCGCCCACGCTCACCGTCACCATGCCGGCCCGGCTCCAGGCATGAATCGGCTTGTTCGCCGGCAGCTTCAGGCCGGGATTGAGGCCGATGTCGATCACGCTCAGCATGTCTTTGCCGGTGCCCGAAGCGTCGTACTGTTTCTTGAGTGGGTCGAGCCCTGACTTGGCGGTCATCGAAGTCATCTTTCCGCCCTTGAACTCGAGCCGCAGTCCCTCGATCGGTTCGGCCTGATAGAAGTCCCGATCGGCCACCAGTACTCCATTGCCGCTGCCGGCGACCGGTATGACGTACACCTCACCGGCCGGCAGCCACACCGACGTGGCCGCCCCACCCCGGCGCTCATCCTCCGGCGAGATCACCCCATCGCTCACGAAGATTGGCCGTCCCGCGATCTGCACCCGGAGGTCGGTCCCGTTCGGCGCGGTGATCCGCAGTTCCTTTCCAGCCGCGAGCGTTTGCCGCATCCGCTCACCGGTCCGCTGCAGCTCGGCGTAGTCCACGTCCACTCCGCCGTAGAGCGCATCGGCCAGATCGCGGCGGGAGACATCGTACTGCTCCGCGTTGCCTTCGCTGGGGTAGAGGCCGTTGCCCAGGAACACCCGGCGCACTCCGCGTTTCAACAACAGCGCGGTAACCGGAGTGAAGGCCTTTCCCCGGGCCGCGATCCGCTCCGGCGAAACGCCCTTGAGCGCTGCCGGTTCGAACGACTCGGTGCCGATGCTGACATCGATGGCGCTCGCCAGCTTGAGCATCGCCTTCGGGGTGAGGGTGTCGAGCTCGGCCGGCACCTCATCAAAGGACCTGCGGCCGAGCCGGCTGCTGCCGACGGTCATCAGCGGGGACGCCCCCTGTTTCCGCACCTCGATGGAAATGTCTTCCAGCAGCGGCAGATCCTTGTCGCTTCCGGTGATGAGCACGATGTCCCCCGGTTTCACCCGGGCACTCTGGGTGACCACCTTCCGGGCGACCGACTTGTAATTCCGTTCGCCCGGCCCGTCGTCCCGATCGGAGGAAGCCTCCGGCGCCGCCCGTTCGGAGTCGGAGCCGGTGGTGTCTCGTACCGAGGCTGTCTCTCGGGCTCCTTTGGTGCAGCCCGTCGTCATCAGCGCGGCGCTGAGGAGGGGGAACACCAGCGTGCGTGGAATCAGTCGATTCTGCTTGAGGCGTGATGCATGTGGTCCTCCGGTAGCAGAGACCTCCACCACTCGCTTGCGGAGTCGATGGAGAGTTGGAATCGGGCATGGTAACAAGCTACGGTGCGACCCGGTACTAGGCGTGTCAAGCGCACGGTGAAGGATGCGGATGTGGCAAGCGGAGCGAGCCGAGTGCCCCGCTTACACCCCCGCGAACCAGGGATATCCCTGATCCTCCCAGTAGCCGCCGGGCCGCTCGCGGGTGAAGGTCATCGCGGTGAGATATTTGGTGAGCTTGTAGCCCAGCTTGATCGGGGAGTAGAGCCGGAGCGGGGCGCCGTGATTCATCATCAGCGGCCGGTCGTTCCAGGCGTACGCCAGAATCGTCTGCGGATGCATCGCGCTCGCCAGGTCCCAGCCGTTGTAGTAATTCCGGTCGAAGCTGTCGAAGCGGAGATACCTGGCCTCAGGGGTTGGCTGCACCAGCGCCGCGACGGTAGAGACCGGAACGCCGGTCCAGGTCCCGATCGCGGTCCAGCCCTCCACGCAGTGGTGCTTCACGGTATAGGTGATCCGCGGAAGCCCCTCGAGCATCTCGCGAGTGAGCCGGAGCGGCTGTCGCACCAGACCGCGAACCTCGAGCGCCCAGGTCTCCTGCGCCACGCCGGGAAATTTTCCGGTGTCGTTGTAGGTGATGGAGTATGACGGAAAGTTCTGCGGCGCGGTTCGGGCGCTCAGCGGGTATTCCGGAGCCAGTCGGTTTCTCCCCAGGAAGATCTTCTCGCCCACCCAGTCGTTGACCCGGCTGAACAGCCGAAGCTTCGGCGCCAACGCGGAGCCACCGTCCCAGCCGCACGCCGCCAACGCACCCACCGGGCCGGCCACGATTCCCAGCCTGCAAGAGATCGCGTCGACTCAAGCCGCGAGTGGGCTCAGTCATGGCTGGGAAACCTTCCCCGGTACCATCCGGTGATCATGGCGCGAAGCGATGCCGGGTCCACCAGCAGCACCAGTAGCACGTGCACCAGAGTGAAGGCGACGAAGACCCAGACGAAGAGGAAGTGCCAGTAACGGGCCAGCTCGTAGCCGCCGAAGAGCGCGGTGAGCCAGGAGAGCTGCACCGGCTTGTAGATGGCGAACCCGCTGGCAGTGGCCAGCGCGCCCGTCACCACGATGAGCGTGTAGGCCAGTTTCTGCAGCGCGTTGTGCTTGCCCTGCGCGGGATGTTCCGGGCGAAGACGCAGATAGTAGCGCTGCATCTGCCAGCGGGACCGATGTCGCGGAAGCGGAACAGCAGCGAGCGCCATTCCCCGGTGAACGCCAGGAAGCCGAGATAGACCAGGCCGGTGATGACGAAGGGCCACGCGAGCGCGAAGTGCCAGTTGAGACCCGCGGCCAGCCATCCACCCAGCCGGGCCCACTGGGGGAAGCTCTTCCCGTCCCACGGATTGGGCAGCGAAGAGACGTCGCCCCGCGGACCGAAATGCCGGTAGGCGCCGTAGATCTGGAGCCCGCTCCCGATCATGCCGAGCAACAGCACCGCAGTGAGCCAATGGGTGACCCGTACGATGCCGTGGTGGCGTTTGACCATGATTCGAAAGATCACACCAGGCAGCTATCTTGGCGAGTCATGGATCAGATCATATGAACGACTCCCCTGTCTTGATCGCCGGCGCCGGACCGACCGGACTCGCGCTCGCGCTCTGGTTGACCCGCCTCGGCGTTCGGGTCCGCATCATCGACCGAAGCACCGGGCCGGGACTGACCTCCCGCGCTCTCGCGGTTCAGGTGCGCACCCTGGAGTTCTACCGACAGCTCGGCTTCGCCGATCTGGTGATCGACGGCGGGGTCGAGATCGCGGGACTCAACTTCTGGGTTCAGGGAGCCCGCGCGGCGCGCCTGCCGTTGCGCCAGATCGGAGAGGGGCTGAGCCCGTACCCCTTCGCCCTGGTATATCCGCAGGATGCCCACGAGCGGCTCCTGATCGCGCAGCTGGAAAAGCTCGGCGTAGCGGTGGAGCGGCGGACCGAGCTGATCCGAATGAGCCAGGATGCCGCCGGAGTCAGCGTCACCGTTCGCAGCCCCGATGGCGCCGAGGAGAACGGCCGAGTGGCCTACCTGGCCGGATGCGACGGCGCTTCATCCACCGTGCGAGAGCAGCTGGGCATCGGCTTTCCGGGAGGGACCTACTCCGGACTCTTCTACGTGGCCGATGCGGATGCGGCTGGTCCGGCGATCGACCGGGAGCTGCACGTCGATCTGGAGGACGCCGACTTCGTGCTTCTGTTCCCGATGAAGGAGCAGGGGCGGGTTCGCCTGGTCGGCCTGGTGCGCGAGCAGGAAAAGGCCGGATCCGGCGAGCTGAGCTTCGACGATGTCCGCGGCAAGGCCATCGAGCACCTGAGGCTCACCATCGGCAAGGTGCACTGGTTCTCGACCTATCGAGTGCACCACCGGGTGGCGGACAGCTTCCGTCAGGGACGCGTCTTTCTCCTGGGCGACGCCGCCCACATCCACAGCCCCGTCGGAGGTCAGGGGATGAACACCGGGATCGGCGACGCGGTGAACCTGGCCTGGAAGCTCGCGGCGGTGCTCGAGGAGAAGCGCCGCGCCGAGTCTGCTGGACAGCTACGAGCCGGAACGGATCGGCTTTGCCCGGCGGCTCGTGGCCACGACCGACCAGGGATTCACCATGGTCACCCGGCAGGGTGTCATCGCCCGTTTCGTGCGCACCCGGCTGGTTCCCTTGCTGGTACCTCTGCTGGCCCGCTTGCCTCAGTTTCGGCGTTTCCTGTTCCGCACCGTTTCCCAGATCGTGGTGAACTACCGAGGAAGCGGATTGAGCGCCGGCTCGGCCGGCTCGATCCAGGGCGGCGACCGCCTGCCCTGGGTCCCGATCCGGGAGGGAGAGGACAACTTCGCGCCGCTGGCGTCGATCGACTGGCAGGCCCACCTGTACGGCGAGGCTCGCGTCGGACTGGCCGAGGGCTGTGCCGCTCTCGGGCTGCCGCTGCACGTCTTCCCCTGGATACCGGCGATGGAGACGAGCCGGACTCCAGCGCGGAGCACTCTACCTGATCCGGCCCGACGGTTACGTCGCCCTGGCCGATTCCGAACCCGGCCCGGAGCGGTTGCGCCGGTACCTCGACGAGCGCGCCATCACCCTGGCATAGGCCTCCGACTGCGGTATCGCTCCGCCATCCCTTTACATATTCCGATATGGGTATATAATCTCTGAATGGCGCGAGCAGCCACGACGACTGATGCATTCAATGCGATCGCCGAGCCGCAGCGGCGGCAGATCCTGGACCTTCTTGCCCCGGGGGAGCTGCCGGTCAACGACCTGGTCGCGCTGCTTGGGCTGGGGCAGCCCCAGGTATCGAAGCACCTCAAGGTGCTTCGGGAGGTTGGCCTGGTGGACGTGCGGGAAGACGGCCGGCGGCGGCTCTACCGGATCAACGGCCGCATGCTCAAGCCGATTCACGACTGGGTCAGCAGCTATCGGCAGGCGTGGGAGGAGCGGTTCCAGGTATTGGATCAGGTGTTGGACGAACTCAAGGCACAGGAGAAGCGCACATGATGGCGGCGAGCAGCGGTACGGCGAGGGTCACGCTTCCCTCGGATACTCAGATCCTCATCACCCGGGAGTTCGCGGCGCCGCGGCACCTGGTCTATCGGGCCTGGACCACGCCCGAGCTGATCAAGCGCTGGTGGCCCGCCAACCGGGGAAAGATGACGGTGGCGGAGGTGGACCTCAGGGTCGGCGGCAGGTGGCGGTACGTGATGATCGCGGACGGCGGACTGGAGGTGGCGTTCCATGGCGAGTACCGGGAGATCGTACCCAACGAGCGGCTGGTGAGCACCGAGGTGTTCGAGCTGGTGCCCGACGCAGAGGCGATCGATACGATGACGCTGACAGAGCAGGGGGGACGCACGATGCTGACTGTTCTGGTGCAGCACCAGACCAAGGCGCACCGGGACGCACATATCGAGTCGGGCATGGAGGCCGGGCTGCAGGATGCCCTGGACCTGCTGGAGCAGGTGGCGAGATCGTTGCGGTGAGCGGTGAGCGGTCCGCCGTCAACGCGTCTCCAGCACCACCGGCGCGTGGTCGCTGGTCCCCACGCTCGACTGCACCACGCAGCTCTGGGTGCGGGCAAACAGACCGGCCGACGCCAGCATGTAGTCCAGCCGCCAGCCGATGTTGCGGGCTCGAAGCTCCCGCCACGGAGCCCACCAGGTGAACAACCCCGCGTTGTCGGGATCCATGGCTCGGCCCACGTCGGTCAGCCCCGTGTCCAGGAGCTCCTGGAACAGGGCACGCTCTTCCGGGCGCTGCCCCACCTTTGTCGCCTTTCGTTCCCGGGGGTGCACGTCGATCTCGGCGCGGGCGATGTTGAGGTCGCCCGCGATCAGGAGCTCGCGCCCGCCTTGGATCAGCTCACCGGCCCATTGGATGACCTGCCGCATGAAACCGATCTTGGCCGGATAGTCCTTGCCGCCGTTGGGGACGTACATCGACGCCATGACGAGTTCGCCCAGCTCGGCGGTGACCACTCTCGACTCGGTATCGAAGCGGGGGTGGGTATAGGCCGGAGCGGTAAGGAAGACGTCCTTCCGAAGCTGGAGCGACACCCCTGAGTATCCCTTGCAGCAGTGCCAGAACGCGTGATACTCCCCGCGCTGGACGACTTCGGGCACCTGCGCCAGCTCGGCCTTCAGCTCCTGCAGGCAGATCACATCCGGTTGCTCGCGTTCGATCCACTCGTGGACCTGCGCGGCGCGGGCCCGGATGCCGTTCACATTCCAGGTGGCAACCTTCATGGGAGAATCATAGGATGAGCTGGCGGTCAGCAGGCGGGCCTTCGGTGGGGTGAGAAGGATCGGGCGCCCGCAGCGTCATACTCCCAGAGCACCGTTCAGTCCGAATCTCTTGGAGATCATATGCCGCGCCTCCTCGTCTCTTCCCGGCCAGTTGTTGCCCTGCTTGTCCTGACCCTCGCCTGCGGCTCGGGAGGCGACTCCACCACTGGACCCAGCAATCCCCCCGGCGGGTTCAGCAACCTCCCAGCCGAGCTGCTCGGCGAATGGCATTACCAATTCATCGGGGTTCCGACCTGCGATCCCGAGAGCGGCCAGTGCGTGTCGACCGCCAATCAGAGCGAGACCCTCACCCTGTCATCCGACGGCCACTTCGAGCACGTGTTTGTGGGCGAGTCGAACTTCCCGCCCTGCAATATGGAGGTACTGCACCAGTCGGAGGGGACCGCGCAGGTGCAGGGCTCCAGCCTCCTGCTCCACATGAGCAAGGGGACGACGAAGGTGACTGACACATGCGGGGAGGATGCGACCAACGACGAGGCCGGCGAGACCGACACGTACACCTGGGCGCTCAGTGACAACAACGGAAGCCCCCAGCTCACCCTGACCAACGACAAAGGCACTCCCCTGGGCCCATTCGACCGGAAGTAGCCGCTCGATTCGCGGAGGTCCCATTTTGGAGGTAAGTTGAAGCTGGTCCGGTCGAGGAGGCTCTCGTGACCCGCCGCTTCAACTTCGCCGTGGCTGCCTTCGTTGCGATCGCTCTGTTTTCCCCTCCGTCCAATTCGCTTAGGCGCCCAGTTGAGCACCCTGCCGGATGGTCCTGCCGCCGGGGCATCGGTAGACCGGTTTATCTACGAAGGCGCGGGCATCACCGCGGTCTCGTTCCGCTATTCCAGACTCAAAGCCCGGCAATTGGGGACCGAGGTCGGAGTGTCCCTCTTTCCTGACGCGCTCCAGGCCGGTGCGCTCTATCTGGCGCCGGATCTGGGAGCGGCGCTCAGCATTCCGGGCTCAGGCTTCAGCGGACTGTTGAAGGCCGGAGTCAGCACTCTCACCGCTCTGGGAGGTGGGTTTGTCTTCGAGCCCGGCTTCCACTTTGGCGGCGGGATGATCATTCAGACCGGCAAGAGGTCGGGCGTCCGGCTGGACGTCATCCGTCACTACTATCTGATAGACAACGAAACCGAAGGGCTGTGGAGCGTGGGTCTCGGCTTCACCGCGCTCGCGGGGAGACCGAAAGCGACTCCTAGTAGTTCACCGCAGCGCCCCGTCACTTTCGGACCCGGGTCCCTTTGGCACGGAGGACTCGGGGGCCAATGACCCAACTCGTTGTGTCCTGACCCACACCCCTCAATCCCACCTCCTCTCTGGCCCTCCGTCGCTTGATTCCCGCTTGACTACGCGCAAGAAGATTGGCTTCGTTCATTTGAGCACGCGATGCTCATAACCCGATGCCAAAACGAGGAAATTCCATGAGGTCATACCATTCGGTGCTGGCCCTTTCCATTCTCTTGTCCGCCGTAGCCTGTACCGAGGACCAGTCTCCCACCGGTCCTGAGGCCACAGCGGCGCCGGAGCTCAGCGCGACCGCCGCGGCTACCCTGGTGTTCCGGGCCATCAGCGCGGGTGACGCCCACAGCTGTGGGGTGACTACCACCAACAAGGCCTACTGCTGGGGCAGTAACTTCGTCGGCGCGTTGGGGGACGGGGGCGACTTCGGCAGCAACGTTCCAGTCGCGGTGGCCGGCGGGCTCCTCTTCCGGAACGTCAGCGCGGGCTTCCGCTACAACTGCGGTGTCACCACGAACAACAAGGCCTACTGCTGGGGTGAGGGGAACGGCAAGCTGGGCGACGGCACCTCCGACTTCCACGACACCCCGTTCCCGGTTACCGGCGGACTCAACTTCCGGCTGGTGCGCGCCGGGACGAACCACACCTGCGGGATCACCACCGACGACGTGGCCTATTGCTGGGGATCGAACACGAAGGGTCAGCTGGGCGACTTCACTCATAAATCGCGTCTGGCGCCGGTGCGGGTGGGTGGCGGGCTCCACTGGCGCTGGATTAGTCCGGGGCTGGATCACACCTGCGGGGTCACCACCACCAACAAGGCCTACTGCTGGGGATCGAACACCCAGGGGCAGCTGGGCACGAGCGCGGTCAGGATCTCCAAGTCTTCCCCCGCTGCGGTCATGGGTGGGCTTTCGATCCGCGACATCGAGTCGGGCAGCCTTTACACCTGCGCGGTCACCACGACCAACCGGGCGTACTGCTGGGGCATGGGCTCCAGCGGCCAGCTGGGCGACGGCACCAAGACCACCCGCGTCGCACCTCGTCCGGTGTCCGGTTCGCTCCAGTTCAAGAGCGTGAGCGCCTACTCGTTCTTCAGCTGCGGTATCACCACGACCGGACAGGGCTACTGCTGGGGCGCCAATGCGCAGGGCAACCTGGGCGACGGCACCAGCAACGACCATTTGACCCCCGCCCCCGTGGCCGGGAATATCACGTTCGCCCAGATCAGCGTGGGCGAGGTCCATGCATGCGGCGCCAGCACCACGGGCCGAGGCTATTGCTGGGGTGATAACCACGCCGGCAAACTGGGTGACGGCAGCAGTACCAGCCGGCAGCTGTCGCCGGTGCCGGTGGCGGGGTCGTAGGCGGAACGACGGAACGACGGAAAGCGTAGAGCAGGTAACGACTCGGAGTCATTGTGGGGAGCGAATCTGCCCTCGCAATGACTCCCTCGCATTTTCTGTCCCGCTGCCTCGCTGCCTCGCTGCCTCGCTGCCTCGCTGCCTCGCTGCCTCGCTGCCCCGCTGCCCGCTGCCCGCTGCCCCGCGCCCCGCTGCCTCCCCGCCTCCCCGCCTTACCGCCTTACCACCAGCCCGACCAGCGCCGCCAGAAGCACGATCACCGGATCGGGAATTTTCCACTTGAGCCAGGTGAGCGCGAACGCGCCCAGCGCGATCAGTGCGGTCGGCAGATCGACGATCGAGCCTCGGCCCAGCACGAATACCGCGCCGACGATGGCTCCGATGGCGCCCGCTGTTACCCCCGCCACCACCGCAGCGAGCCAGGGACGCTTCCCGTGGCGATGGAAGTACGGGGCGGGAATCACCGTGAAGAGAAACGCCGGGAGGAATGTCGCCCCCGCGGCCACACAGGCACCTGCCAGGCCGGCCACGAGATAGCCGATGAACCCGGTGGTGATCACCACCGGGCCGCGGCGTGATGAACGCCACGGCGACTGCATCGAGGAATTGCCGCTCGGTGAGCCAGCGGTGTTCCAGCACCACGCCGCCGTGCAGGAACGGAACGATGGCGAGCCCGCTTCCGAAGACGAAAGTCCCCGCATAGGCAAAGAAGCCGAGGATCTGAAGCAGAAGGATGGCGCTGGCACCTTCCCCTGCGGTGCCGGTTCTGCGCAGGACCGCGGGCGGCGCACGCACCAGCCAAACCACGACTCCGCCGGCAACGATGAGTGAGACACTTTCCCGGCCGGTGATCGCCGTTGCCACCGCGACCACGAGCAGGATTCCCCAGAGCAGAGCGTCCCGTCCCATGGTCTTCCTGGCCAGTCCGTAGGCGCTCTTGGCGATGAGTCCGATGACGGACGCGCCCACCCCGTAGAACACCGCCTGCATCCAGGAGATCCCGCCGTAGCGCAGGTACGCCCACCCGAGCGCGACGACGATCAGGAAGCTGGGCGCAACGAAGGCGAGGCCGGACATGATGGCGCCGGTGACGCCGCCCCGGATGTAGCCCAGATAGAAGCAGAGCTGCGCGGCCAGCGGCCCCGGCGACAGCTGGGCCAACGCCATGCCCTCGCGGTACTCCTCCTCGCCGATCCAGCCACGGCTCTCCACCAGGTCGCGGTGCATGTACCCGACCAGTGCGACCGGCCCGCCGAAGCCCAGGGCACCCA
This sequence comes from uncultured Gemmatimonadales bacterium, assembly GCA_963842945.1. Taxonomy (GTDB): domain Bacteria; phylum Gemmatimonadota; class Gemmatimonadetes; order Gemmatimonadales; family GWC2-71-9; genus CAVVWJ01. The sequence continues at coordinate 106,609 of CAWJIM010000023.1, read as the reverse complement.
GCCGCAGGAAGTAGGCGGCCAGATGGCGGCGGGATGGGTGCTCCGCCCGCTTTGTGGGTTCCGGTTTTTGGCGGTATGTTCTCGCCTGGTTCAGGTCACTCACTCTGGAGAATCATCATGCCCGAGAAGAAGATCATTGCCGTTGTCGGCGCCACCGGTGCGCAGGGCGGGGGACTGGCTCGCGCGATCCTGGCCGACCGGAACGGTGGATTCGCTGTCCGCGCCATCACCCGGAAGCCGGACTCGGAGAAGGCCCAGGCCCTCAAGAACGCCGGCGCCGAGGTCGTTGCCGGCGACGCGGACGATCCGGCGAGCATTCGCCGCGCCTTTACCGGCGCTTACGGCGCTTTCTGTCTCACCAACTTCTGGGAGCACTTCTCGCCCGAGCGGGAGCTTACCCAGGCCAGAAACCAGGCCCAGGCCGCCAAGGATGCCGGGCCTGCAGCACGTGATCTGGTCCACCCTGGAGGACACCCGCAAGTGGGTTCCGCTCGAGGACGACCGGATGCCGACGCTGATGGGCAAGTACAAGGTGCCGCACTTCGACGCCAAGGGCGAGGCCGACGGGATCTTCCGGGAGCTGGGCGTGCCGACCACGTTCCTGCTCACCTCGTTCTACTGGGACAACCTGATCTACTTCGGCGCCGGCCCCCAGCGGGGACCCGACGGCGTTCTCGCCATCACCTTTCCGTTGGACGACAAGCCGCTGGCCAGTATCGCGGTCGAGGACATCGGGAAGTGCGCCTACGGGATCTTCAAACGGGGACGGGAATTCATCAACCGGACTGTGGGCATTGCGGGCGAGCACCTCACCGGCACCCAGATGGCACGGCAGCTGACCCAGGCGCTGGGCCAGGAGGTGCGCTACAACAATGTGCCGCCCGAGGTGTACCGGAGCCTCGGCTTCCCCGGCGCCGACGACCTGGGCAACATGTTCCAGTTCAAGCGCGACTTCAACGACTACTTCGTCGGGGCGCGGAGCCTGGAGTTCAGCCGGTCGCTCAACCCGGAGCTGCAGACGTTCGAGGAGTGGCTGGCGGTACACAAGGGAGAGATTCCGATCCCGGCCGAGGTCTGATCTAGTGCCTCGGTGAGGGGAGACTCACCAGGATCGAGGTCACGATCAGCACGATCGTGGCCACGCTCAGCTCCATGATCGAAGATCGGCGGATCCGGCCGGCGGCCTCCTCGCTGCCGAGCCGGGGCCGCTGCCGCCTCCAGTTCCAGGCTCCCAGGATGAAGACCAGGACAACGAAGCAGAGCTTCACCAGCAGCGCATAGCCGTAGGGCGTGGTGTAGAGCGAGGAGAAGGGGTGCAGGTGGAGCAGGGCGGTGGTGACCCCAGAGGCCACCAGCAGGGGCGCCGCGGTGAGCGCCAGCGGCGAGAAGCCGTTCACCATGTCGGCCGCAATGGTTCCTCTGAGCCGAGGCGCGTCTCGCAGCACGCTGGAGAATCCCGCCAGCACCAGCACCAGCAGCGTGCCGAGCCAGAGGCTCCCAAAGAGCTGATGAGCCGGATTCACCAGGCCGACCCAGCGGCCCGACAGAACCACCGTCAGCTGTGCCCCAATCAACCCCACCGCCCCGACCAGCCAGGCTCTGCTGCGGGAATTTCTCCGAGCCAACGCGAGCCCCACGATCGCGGCGAGCAGGAGTACGCATCGCGCGATGGTCTGAGGATCGCTGGTGAGCAGCTGTCCCACCGACCGGTGCATCCGCTCTGCCAAATGAGGCAGCCGCACCGTCAGGAGCACCGCCTGGATCAGCGCCCCGAGTAACCCCAAGCCGGCGGCCCGTCGGGTGGCACGGTCGTAGACCGCCCGTACTTCCGCTGAGGCTCCTTCTTCGGTGAGCCGGCCGCGCACCGCGGCGTAGCGGAACCCGATTGCGCCGTTGGCGAGGAACAGGGAGGCGAAACCGATGAACTCGCGGACCGGCTCAGACCAGGTGAGCAGTGGCTCGGCTTGCATGGTGGGGGGCGTTCCGGAAGGGGGTCGCAGCGGGCGAAGACATTCGGCATTATAACCGTCATCCTTGGCGCCGAGCGTCTCCTGACCGCTTCTCCCTCCCCGCTTCCCCGCGTCCCTGCTGCCCCGCTGTCGCCCTGGGCTCCGCTCCGGCAGCGGGTCTTTCGGCTCTTGTGGCTCGCGGCGCTGATGAGCAACATCGGCACCTGGATGCAGACGGTCGGAGCTCAATGGCTTCTGGTAGGACTGCCCGGCGCGGCGACGCTGGTCGCGCTGGTGCAGACCGCCGACACCCTGCCCGACGTGCTGTTCGCCTTCCCCGCGGGCGCGCTGGCCGATGCGTTCGATCGCCGGCGGCTGCTCATCATCCTGCAACTGCTCCAGGTGGCGATCGGCGCCGGCCTCACCGGGCTCACTCTCACCGGGCACATGACGCCGGCACTGCTCCTAGCGTTCACCTTCGCGCTCGGCGCCGTGTCGGCGATGACGATTCCCCCCTATCAGGCGCTGATCCCGGAGCTGGTCCCCCGCGAGCAGCTTGCCTCCGCCTCCGCATTGAGCGGAATCAGCATCAACCTGGCCCGGGCGATCGGTCCCGCCATCGCGGGGGTTCTGATCGCCCGGGTCGGCGTCGGCGTGGTATTCGGGATCAACACGGCGGCCTTTCTTCTGCTGATCATGGTGCTGCTGGTGTGGCGCCGTCCGATCGAGGCCGCCGCGCAGGCACCCGAGCGCTTCCTTCCCGCGCTCCGGGCCGGCGGCCGCTACGTCAGATACTCGCCAATCACCCGCCGGATTCTCTTACGGCTCGGGCTGTTCATCGCGCCGGCGACCGCCGTCTGGGCGCTGTTGCCGCTGGTGGCCACCCGGCTGCTTCACCTCGGCTCCGGCGGCTACGGTCTTCTGCTCGGCGCTCTGGGCGGGGGCGCGGTGGCCGGCGCAGTCCTGATCCCGCGATTCACCGCGAAGCTCACGCCCAATCGAATGCTCGCGGCCGGGAGTGTTGTCTACGCCGGAGCCATGGCGGTGCTCGTGCTGGTGCGACATCCGCTCCCGGCCTTCCTGGCGTTGCTGCCGGCGGGAGCGGCCTGGGTGGTGGTCATCTCCAACATGAACGCCATGATTCAGCTGTTTCTTCCGGGCTGGGTGCGAGCGCGCGGCCTCGCCGCGTTCCAGATCGTGCTCTTCGGCTCGCAGGCCGCGGCGGCGCTGGGCTGGGGGCTGGTCGCCGGCTCGGTGGGGTTGGTCACCGTTTTTCTGCTGGCGGCGGCGGTGTTGCTGCTGACCGCCGCGACGCTCTGGCGCTGGCCTCTGTACGACATTTCGGGCTTGAATCGCGATCCCTCCCGGCCGTGGCCCGAGCCGCAGCTGGGCATCGAACCCGAAGAGGACACGGGGCCCGTCCTGGTGGCGACGACTTACACCGTTGCTCCCGAGCGGCAGGAGCGATTTCTGCAGGCGATGCGGGACCTCCGCCTGTCCCGCCTCCGCACCGGGGCGATTCGCTGGGAGCTGTACCGCGACGGCGCGTTCCCCAATCGGTTCGTGGAGGAGTACACCGTGCCGTCCTGGGAGGAGCATCTGCGACAACACCACGGCCGGCTCACCGGCGCCGACGTCGAGATTGAAAAGAGAGTGGATCAGCTGGCCGACGCGCCTCCGCAGTCGGCGCATCTCTTTCCAGCGGGGTAGGAGGAAGCGTTCCCATGGCCAAGACAGCCCGTCAGAGGCTAACCACGCCGCTCCGGCCCAGGCACAAGATCTGGTTTACGCTGGGGAATTCATTCCTCATGGGCCCCAACTACTTCAGGTTTCTGCGGGCAGTAGAGGAGAGCGGGACGATACGGCAGGCGGGGAAGACCGTGGGGTGGAGCTATCGCACCTGCCTCAACCGGATTCGCCGAATGGAAGACATCCTCGGGCGGCGAGTGCTGGAGACTTCGCGCGGGGGCAGCTCGGGCGGTGGAGCGAAGCTGAGCGCCGAGGGACGGCGTCTGGTCGCGATTTTCGAGCGCTGGCAGCGCGACATGGCCGACTACAGCCAGCGCGCATTTCGGAGGGCCCTCGAGCGATAGGCACTGCGTTGCCTAACGCTCCGGGAAGGTGTACGTTCGGCCCGACGTACTCCTCGACGAAAGGGGCCCCATGCTCGCCCGATTCGCGCTCTTCCTGCCGCCGGTTTTGCTGTTCGTATCGCGCGCTTCCGCCCAGACATCCAGCGCACCCGCTCCCTCAGTCAAGCTGAGCGGCTACATCCAGGGCCGGGAGACGTATCAGGACGAAGTGGGCCTCACCGCAACTCTCAATCGCGCCCGATTAACCGCAGCCGGCGCTGTCCTTGGCGACGTGACCTGGCGGATTCAGGGCGAGTTCCGTACCGGCAACGTGGGGACCGGCAGGGCGAGCGTCGCCCTGCAGGACGCCTACGTGCGCTGGGCCCACAACGCCCTGGGCATCCAGGTGGGACAATTCAAGACCCCGTTCACCCGCGAGTACATCACCTCGCTGCCTGAAGTCGAGACCGCCGACCGCTCGACGGTGGTGGACTCGCTGGCGCCCAAGCGCGACATCGGCCTCATGGCCGACTACGCCTTCGGCGGCCGGGGGCTGATCCTGGCCGGCGTCTTCAACGGCGAGGGCCAGAACATCACGGCCAACACCGACTCTTCGGCCCTGGCCGTGGCTCGATTGGCATTCCGGCCCGCGCCCTATCTGCTGTTGGGGGTCAACGCCGCCCACTACTTCGGCGACAGCACTCGATATGGGGTGGATGCGAGCATTGAGGCGCCCTGGATCATTCTTCGGGGCGAGTACATCGGCCAGCATCGGGACGAGCTCGGTGTCGACGACGACCAGGGCTGGTACGCCCTGGCCGCGGCACCGCTGCGTCCCTGGCTTCAGCCGGTGCTCAAGTACGAGTGGTTCGACCGCGGCGGCATTGCCCCAACCGGAACATTGAAGAACCGGGCCTGGACCGCGGCGGTCAATCTCTTCCCCTGGGGCCGCGCCACCCGGTTCACTCTCGAGTACGTCAGCCGAGAGGTGGGCGAGCCGGGAGTCCGCAAGAGTCTCGCGCTGGCCCAAGCCCAAGTCATCTTCTGAGGCCCTCATGAATCGCTCCTTCCTAGGCTCGGTCTTTGCGCTCCTTTCCCTCCTCTCCGTCCCTACGCTGTCGGCCCAGGGGAAATGCAGCGACATCGTCCTGGCGACGACGACCAGCACTCAGGACACCGGATTGCTCGACTCCCTGCTTCCAATGTTCCAGCGGGAAAGCTGCATCTCGGTGAAACCGATCGCCGTGGGTACCGGAGCCGCACTGGAGATGGCGCGGCGAGGAGACGCCGACGCGGTGCTGGTCCACGCGCCGGAGGCGGAGAAGGCGTACGTCGAGAGCGGCGACCTGATCGAAGGCCGGCTCATCATGCACAACGACTTTCTCATCATCGGTCCCAAGAGCGATCCGGCCCGGGTGCGAGGAGAGAAGAAGGCCGCCCTGGCGATGAAAGCCATCGCCTCGGCGGGCGCGTTCGTTTCCCGGGGCGACGGATCCGGTACCGAGAAGAAGGAGCTGGCGCTGTGGAAGGAAGCGGGCGTCTCGCCCTCCTCTCTGCCCAGGCGGGAAGAGACTGGCCAGGGGATGGGCGCGACGCTGCTGGTCGCCGAGCAGCGGCAGACCTACACCTTGACCGATCGGGGCACCTACCTCGCGTTCAAGGACAAGCTCACTCTGGTGCCTTTGGTGGAAGGCGACCCGGAGTTGCGGAACATCGTATCACGCCTATGTGGTCAATCCCGGTAAGCACCCTACCGCCAAGCGGACGGAGGCCTCCCGCTTCGTGCGCTTTCTTATCGAGCCGAAGACTCAGGAATGGATCGGGCAGTTCGGCCGGGAGAAGTACGGTCAGCCGCTGTTCGTGCCCGATGCCGGAGTGACCTGACCATGAAGGAAGCGTTTCGCCTGCTGCTCACCGGCGACACCGAGCTGTATCGGATCATCTTCCGCTCCCTGGCCATTTCCGCCGCGGCATCGTTGCTCGCCATGGTGGTGGGAATCCCTCTGGGCTATGCTCTCGCGCGTGGGAGATTTCCCGGGCGCACCGTTCTGTTGAGTGCGGTCAACACCGGGATGGGAATACCGCCGGTGGTTGTGGGTTTGATCGTATGGCTGCTGCTCACCCGAAGCGGGCCATTCGGCTCACTCGATCTCATTTACACCAAGCAAGCGATGATTCTGGCGCAGTTCGTGATCGCCACCCCGCTGGTCGTCGGGTTTGCGGCGGCGTCGATCCAGGCGCTCCCGGTAGAGCTGCCCGATCTACTCCACACCCTGGGCGCCGGCCGAATACGCCGGCTGTGGATCATCGCGGGGGAGGCGCGGCTCGGACTGCTGGCCGCAATCATGGCGGCGTTCGGCGCCGTAATCTCCGAGGTGGGGGCCTCGATGACGGTGGGCGGGAATCTTCGGGGCAGCACCCGGGTGCTCACCACGGCCATCGTGACCGAGACGGGGCGGGGCAATCTCTCAGTGGCCCTGGCGCTCGGGCTCATGCTCCTGGCTCTGGCGTTCGGGGTGAATATCTGGCTCACTGTCATTCAGCAGCAGCGCGGCTGATGGATATCTCGGTCACCAATCTTCAGCTTGTCAGAAACGGCCGCACGGTACTGCAGATCTCAGGACTGAGATTCCCTCGCGGCACCATCACCGCGGTGTTCGGCCCCAACGGCTCAGGAAAGACGACGCTGCTCCGCGCGATCGCTGGACTGGATCGGCCTGCACGGGGCGAGGTACGATTGGGCGGGCTTCCGGCCGACCGGGAGCCCGCTTGGCGGCTGGTCGGCATGTCGTTTCAGAATGCTGTCTTTCTTCGGGGCACCGTGCGTGACAACCTCGATCTTGCGCTCCGCCTCCGCGAGGTCCCGCGAGTGGAGCGCAGAACCCGCTTGGAAGAGGCGGCCGAGGATTGTGGAGTGGCCCATCTGCTGGATCGGCTCTGCGCGACTGTTGTCTCGAGGCGAGGCTCAGCGAGTCAATCTGGCCCGGGCCCTCGCGCTTCGAGCTCCGGTCACACTGCTGGATGAGCCGCTGTCCGGAGTGGACCGGATCACGCGAATCCAGCTCCTGGCAGAGTTGCCCAAGCTGCTCGCCAAGTTCACTGCGACCGTCATTCTGGTGACCCACGACCGAGAGGAGGCGTTTCGCCTGGCCGATAGGCTGGTGGTGCTGGTGGGGGGAGAAGTCAGTGCGGCAGGGATCAAAGGCTCGGTATACGCCCATCCTCCAGATCGTGCGACCGCCGAGCTCCTGGGCTACACGGTGCTGCCGGTAAACGGACAGCTCCTCGCGATTCCGCTGGGCAGTCTCCGTGTTGGGAACGGCCCGATTCCTTTTGAGGTGGAGGTCGAACAGGTGATCGACATGGGCAATCACCTGCATGTGGTTGGTGTGGTGGGCCTGGACCGCGTCGACCTGCGGCTACCTCCTGGTGTCGCCCCGCCGGAGGCGGGCTCGTCGCTCCGGGTTCATGCGGACGGTGCCGTCGCTCTCCCCTGATCAGCCCTCAACTGCCGGCCTCAGCTCACGCTAGATGATCTTCTAAGGCTTCCATTGGCCGGCGCCCTCCTGTTGGCCCAGGAGTCCGGCAAACTCGGTGAGTGGGACGGTGCCGAGATCCGATACCACCCAGCACTCGTAGCCGCCGCCGGTCCAGCCCAACAGATGATACCCCTGCCGGGTGACCGGTGTGCGTTCTCCTGCTGCCTCCTGCGTTGCAGGCCACAGGAAGACGTTGATCACGTGCTGCCGCCGCTGATAGACGAGCGCGGCTACGGGACGGCCAGCGACATAATCCATTCGCCCCCCGACCAGCGGATACCCCTGCGCGGCGAGATCGTGGACCGGCGGGGAGAAGTCCAGCTTGCCATTGAACCAGGGCTTGACCGTGTGCTGGTCGGATGAGACTACGTCGGTGAGATGACCCGGCATGAGAGATCTGACATGGCTCGCGAGTAGCTGGTCGGTGAGCGTGGTGTCCGCCGCTCGACGCACACCGACCCGCCAGCCGCCCAGGGCGGCGACGGCCAGGCAGGCCGCCAGACCGACCCAGCGCCAGGCGGGGGGCACTGGTCTCCGGCGGACGGTCTGAACTCCGCCGGCCGCGGTCAGCGCCTGACGTATACGGCTCTTCAGCTCCTTGGGTGCGTTCAGGGGCGGCGTCTCTCTCCGGACTGCGGTGCTCAAAGCCACTCGGGCGTCCCGCCGGGCGGAGCATTCCGCGCATCTCTGGAGATGCGCCTCGAGCTCCCGGGCATCTTGCGACGCCAGCTCTCCGTCCAGATACGCATCGACCTGTAGCTGCATTTCCTCGTGGGTCATCGCACGCCCCTCCGCTCGGCCGAGAGTGCCCGTTGCAGTCGGTCTCGGGCGCGGGCCAGGCGGGACATCACCGTCCCGAGTGGTACCCCGGTCACTTCTCCGATCTCCTTGTACGACATCCCTTCCAGCTCGCGCAGGATGATGACCTCACGGAATTCAAGCGGCAGATTATCGATGGCTTGATGTAATGATTCGCGGGCATCAGATCCGAGGAGCTCGGATTCGGGGTGGACATTTTCGACTGCGTCACTGTGGAGCTGCTCGTCGAATTCGGTGATCGCGGCTCCGTGCCTGTCACGATGCCGTCGGCTGAACGCGGTGTTGCGGACGATGGCCAGCAGCCAGGGGCGGCCTTCTCCTGCACTGGTGCCTCGGAACCCGCCGAAATACTTCAGAGCCCGGAGGTAAGTATCCTGCACCACATCCCTCGCGTCTTCCTCGTTCTGCAGGAGGTATCGCGCCAGCGTATACGCCGCATCCAGGTGCGGCAGCACAGTCGCCTCGAATCGTCTCAGCTCGGTCGGCTCCACGGTCCTCCTGGCTGACAGCCTGGATGCTCTGCTGATAAGACTCCGCTCAAGCGCGATCTATTCCCGGGAATAACCCCCCGATTTCAACGGTCTTCGTTCCGAGCACGTCAACTCCACCTCGGCAGGAGACCGGTATGACCCGAAGATACCTCCGCATATTACCCAGCGCCGCATCCCTTGTCGTTGGAGCGATACTGTTCGTACCCCATTTGAGACTGCCGATGGAGAGGACTGCGCAGCTGCACGCCACCCTCTCAGAGTGGAAGGTCGAGCTGTCCCGGCAACGCTCGCCGGGGGTCCGGTGGCCGTTACGGTGGAGAATGCGGGCAGCATCCCGCATCAGCTCGAGATCGAGGGCAATGGGATCGAGCAGCGGACCGAGCTCATCCAGCCGGGCTCCAGCGCCACACTGCGGCTCAACCTGAGGCCAGGCTCATACGAGGTCTACTGCCCGGTGGGAGATGATTCGCACAAGAAACTGGGGATGGAGACTCACCTCACGGTGGGCGGCCGCTCGTCCAAGGACGATCCCAAGACTCACGCCATCCGGGTGGCCGGCGGAGGGACAGTCATTCAGATTCTTCCCGGCCCGTTTCCCTTTGCCGATAGTCTCGCCTCGGTCCTTCCCGCGTTCGGCGAGGAGCGCACAACCCTGGAGGCTCAGGCACAGTCAGGCCCGTACTCGAACAACGTGGCGCCAATAGCGGGAAGCTTCAGTTTGACTGCCTGGGACAAGGGCGCGGCGGAGGACTCGGTGAACGGCATTGCAGAGTTCACCACGAAAGATGCCGCTCGATGGAAGCTGGTGCTCGATCAAGTGCAGACCAAGGACGTGCCCCACCATCCCAGATTCGGCGGCGTGATCATGGGCCTCTACTATCATGGGATCACGACGGTACACACGCCCCTGGTCCCGACGATCAACAGCGCTGTCGCGTTGTGGTCAATCGGTCACCTGTACCGGAACGGCAGCCTGGTCAGCAGCAACGCGCAGGTCCACGTGATGCTCCTTTCGCGCACCCGGCGAGAGGGGGATTTTGCCCTGAGCTGCTGGGACTGTTCGAAGAACAAGATCGACGAGCTGCAGCTGCAGGTCACGCCGGCCAAGGGGGAGGCGCCGTTCGACGCGCCAGGTGGCGTACTCTTTGTGAACTGGGAGCGATCCAGTGGGCGGGAGCTCGCTACTTAGCCTCAGTGCTTGGCGTCGACCGTGTGGGTCTTGCTGTCGGATGCACCATCGTTGTCGGTCACGGTGAGGGTCACGTCGTAGTGACCCTCATCGCCATAGAAGTGGAAGGGGCTGCGCTGGTCCGAGCTTTGCCCGTCGCCGAAGTCCCAGGCCCAGCTCACCACGTTGCCATCATCGTCCCTGCTCTCATCGCCGAAGCTGCAGAAGCGGTCGTGACAGTGGACCTCGAACTCGGCGCGGGGCGGCTCATTGCTCGGCGGTGGGGGAGCAGCCGAGACCTCGATGTCGGTAGACGTCTGAGCGGTGGCGCCGCCGTTGTCGCTGACGGTAAGCGTTACCGTATAAGTGCCGGGAGCAACGTAGGCGTGCAGTGGGTTGGTCTGATCCGATCCGTTTCCGTCGCCGAATTGCCAGCTCCAGGCGCTCACGGTGCCGTCCGGATCGCTGCTGGCATCGGTGAGCTGGCAGACCAGCTGGTCGCAGTGCCAGTTGAAATCCGCCTCCGGCGGACGGTTGTCGGGATCAGCGCCAGTGGCAACCGCGACAAAGCCCGCCTTCGATGCAATCGCGCCGTCCACCACGAGACGGGCCTCTCCGGTCTGGACGCCGATCTTGTCACCCAACAACAGCTGCGCTTCCGCCCGGCCAGACTCGTCCGTGGTGGTACTGGGCGGGTGAATCTCACCGCCCGCGCCGGCGGACGTGAACACGAATTCTACGTCGGCCCCGGCGATTGGCTGACTGTCGGAGTCGGTCACCTCCACCACCACCGGACCGAGCAGCTCTCCCACCTGCCCGGTCAGACTGTCTCCAGCCACCACTCTCATGACTGTGTTGGACCCGCCGCTGCTGGGCAGCATCAAGTCGCTGCCCGCGCACCCAGTCGCAAGCAACAGCACGAGTCCGCGCCAATCGGCTCGACGCCGAGGGAGCGGGGCACAGCGAAGTAGGGAGCAGATCCGGGCCAGGAGCACCAGTTCAACTCGTTGAGAATAGTGACTGTGATGAGAAGACGCTCAAAAGTAAGTACCTGGAGCGAGGTTCGAAGTGACTTACAGCACAGATGGTTAGTCCTTTGCGTTTCAAGGACTTACAGGGAAGAACTAAAGTGCGTTAGAGGCCCGGCCAGGCCCGAGGTTCACCTCACGCAGCGTTTCTCCGCCCACCCCACGATGGTCCGAGCCAGCTGGATCCTGCGCTCCGAGAACCCATGGTCGGTCTTCCACTGCAGCGCCATCAGCAGGTTGGCGCCGGACTGGCGGACTGCGTCAACCAGCCGCGGGTGCGACTCGTTTGCTGTGGTACTGATGAGAAGCAGTGGATGCGCACGGAGGAGTCCGGCGGACCGTACCGGGTCCCACTCGTTCCCGTGCGCTTTCATCTCGGCCACCAGCGCGAGCCCGTCGGCGCGGAGTGGTGCACCGGGCGCGGTGACTGATTTGATGTAAGCCGTGGCGGTGGAGTCAGCCCCGCGGTTGGTTATCATCTCACGTCCATCCTCGCCCACATTCCAGAAGTCGAGGGCCACCGAACAGGCGATCGACGAGTCCGCGGCCGCACCCATCAACGACAGCCAGCCTCCCATGCTGTGGCCCAGCAGGATCAGCCGTTTCGGATCGACCCGGAACGCCTTGACGCTCGAATCCGACCGGACAAACTCGATGGCCGACGCCACATCCTCGAGTGTATGAGCGAAGGAGAAAGTCCCGGCGCTGCCCCAGGAGCCTCGATAGTCGAAATACAGCACATTCATCCCTGCCCGGCGAAGTGACTGAGCGACGTCGAGGTTGCGTTCGTTGCCCGGGAAGCCGTGCAGCAGAATGACCGTAGGATGGGGAGCTCCGCCTTGGGCCAGATAGAAGAAGCCGTTGAGCCGGGAGCCATGACTCTGGAAGGAGAGCTCGGCCGTGTTGGGCGGGAAAAGCGTATCACCGCGAGCTGGATCGTTGACCACCGGATCGTTGGCGACTGGAGCCGTCTGCGCCAGTATCGGCCGGCTCGCCAGCAGCAGCAACGCGAGCACATGATATTGCCTCAATGAATCCTCCCTCGAAATTCGAGCTTCCCGGGTTGAGCGTCACCCTGCCGTTCTTCCTCAGAAGAATATGGGCAAGCCTGAGACCGCGATCGGGCGCTGCCGAGCGGATGGCTTACGATCCTGCGGCCATTCTTCGTGATCCCAGCCTCACCTGGATCGGGCACTCGACCTTCCTGGTGCGCATGGATGGCGTTGCCTTCATGACGGACCCCGTGTTCTCCGAGCGAGCGAGCCCGTTCTCGTTCATGGGTCCGCGGCGCATGGTGCCGCCGGGGCTGCCGCTGGAAGCGGTTCCCCGGCTGAACTTCGTTCTGCTCACCCATGACCACTACGATCATACCGACCGTCCGACCGTCATGCAGCTTGCGCGGACCGGTGTCCCCTTTGTGGTGCCCCGAGGGTTGGCGGACTGGGTGCGCGGCGCCGGGGGCAACGCTATCGAGCTGGAGTGGTGGCAGGAGACCGAGCTCGACGGGGTGCGGATTACCTGCGTTCCGGCTCGTCATTTCTCCGGCCGCTCGCTTCGGGACCGGAACCAGCGGCACTGGTGCGGCTGGGCAGTGCGCGGCAACACCCGGCGATTCTACGATGCCGGTGATACGGCATACCCCGACCACTTCCAGGAGATCGGAAGCCGCCTGGGACCGTTCGACCTCGCGACCGTCCCGATTGGGGCGTACCTTCCCGCAGCCGTGATGAAACCGGTGCACACCACGCCCGAGGAGGGGTTCCAGATCGGGAAAGATGTGGGCGCCAGGACCATTGTGGCCATGCACTTCGGCACTTTCGACCTGTCGGACGAAGCCGTGGATGAGCCGGCCCGCCGCTTTCGCGCGGAGGCTGACCGGCAGGGATGGGGACCCGACCGCGCCTGGATCATGAAGGTCGGCGAGACCCGACCGTGGTAACTTTCGACGTACCCAACTGACTGTCTTCGAGGATAGCATCGACACACTCTCAGATCTGCTGCGGGTGGTCCGACTGGACGGCGCGTACTTCTACGCGGTCGAGGCGGCGGAGCCGTGGATTGTAGAGTCGGCCCACGCCCGAGAGCTGAAGCCCCAGATCCTGCCTCGCTCCGAGCATCTCATTAACTACCACATTCTGACAGAAGGCCGCTGCTACGTCCGGCTGATGGGAGAAGAGCCGGTCGAAATGTTGCCCGGAGACGTTATCGTCTTTCCCCACGGCGATCCAAACGTGATGTCGAGTGGGCGAGATCTTCGCGCACCCAACGTGACGACCAGCTTTCCCAAACGCTACCCGGACACGGTCATCCTCAGCGGGGGCAGGCCTCTGGCCGCCTCATTCGTCTGCGGTTTCCTGGGTTGCGACCATCGGCCGTTCAATCCACTGCTGGCGTCCTTGCCCCGCATGCTGCACGTGCGGCGAATGTCGAGCGGCTGGCTGGACAGCTTTGCCCGCCAGGTGACCAAGGAAGCCCAGCTGGGCCGCCCCGGTGCGGACGGCGTGCTCACCCGCTTGGCGGAGTTGATGTTCATCGAATTGCTGCGCCGGTATCTGGAGGAGCTGCCGCCGGGACAGACCGGCTGGCTGGCCGGACTGCGGGACGAGGTGGTGGGCCGCGTGTTGTCGCTGATTCATGCCCGGCCGGGGCATGCCTGGACTCTCGAGGAGCTGGCCCGGGAGGCAAACTCATCCCGCACCAGTGTGGCGAAGCGATTTGTCGAGCTGGTGGGACAGCCGCCGATGCAGTACCTGACTCAGTGGAGAATGCAGGTCGCGGCCAACCTCCTGAGCCAGACCGACGCCAAGATGACCGCCATCGCCGGAGATGTGGGATACGACTCGGAGGCCGCGTTCAGCCGTGCCTTCAAGAAGGCTACAGGTGTGGCTCCTGGTGGGTGGAGGAAAAGGGCGCCGGGGTTCGCGACTGCGCCATCACCGCCAGCCTAACCGGATATCCCGGGTCGGTCAGGCCGACGTCTGCCTCGGCCTCCTCCCGCAGCACCCCCAATCACAAGCAACGCCGAAGCCGTGGCCCGCCGCAATCCGTACCGCGGTGCGTCGTCACGGCCGGCTCAGGCATCCCCAGATGGTGAGGTCTGCGGGCCAGTCTACCACTTGCTCTGGAGATCGTATGCGCACCCTTCTGCTCTCTGCCTGTCTGCTGCTTCCGGCCGCCACCCTCCACGCTCAGGCGGCCGCGGCTCACAAGTCCCACGCCCTCACCTGGGGCCCCGCACCGGCAGTGTTCCCTAAAGGAGCACAGATGGCGGTAATCAGCGGCGATCCCAGTAGGGCGGCGCCGTTCACGATCGAGCTATCCATGCCGGACGGCTACAAGATCGCTCCTCACTTTCATCCCACCGACGAAACCGTGGTGGTGAAGAAGGGAACCTTCCTGGTAGGGAGGGGGGACACGCTGGATCTGTCCAAGGCCAAGCCGATGAAGTCGGGTGCCAAGGGAACCCTACCAGCGAAGCAGCATCACTATGCGGCCGCTAAAGGCGCGACCGTGGTATCAGTGACGGCGATGGGACCGTTCGCGATGACCTATGTGAATCCGGCGGACGACCCGAGCAAGTAGGCTGCGACTCACGACGCATTGCCCTCGACCAGCCGCAGCCGGGGAAAGCGGTCGGTCGAGAGCAGCTCTTCCAGCGCTGCTGCCGAGAGCGCGGGCCAGAAATGGTGTCCCTGGCCGAGGCTGCAGCCGAGCTCGATCAGCGCGGCTCGCTGCTCGGCCCGTTCGATCCCCTCGGCGATGGTTTGCAGCTTGAGCGTGTCGCCCAGGCCGACGATAGCGCGGGCCAGGGCCGAGCGGTCGGCGCCCTGGCCCACTTCTTCAACGAACGGCTTGGCGATCTTGAGGATGTCGATCGGGAAGCGCTGCAGGTAGCTCAGGGACGAATAACCAGTTCCGAAATCGTCGATCGCCAGCCGGACGCCGAGAGCCTTGAGCTGCTGCAGCCGTTCCAGAATGTCGTCGGTCTGCTGCATCAGTACGCTTTCGGTGATCTCCAATATCACAGACGACGGGCTCACGCCGGACGAGATCAGCGTCTGCCGCAGCGCTTCGGTCAATCCTACTCCCTGGAGCTGCCGGCCCGAGATGTTGATCGACACCGCCAGGGCGTGCTGCGGATGGCTCGCTCTCCAGGCCTGCAGCTGGCGGCACGCCTCGGCCAGCACCCAGGCGCCCAGCTGAACGATCAGGCCGGTCTCTTCCGCCAGGGGAACGAAGTGCTGGGGCAGCAGCCGGCCGAACTGCGGGTGCTCCCACCGGAGTAATGCCTCCACCCCATACATCGCGCCGGTCTGCAGGTTCACGATCGGCTGGTAGAAGAGGGTCAATTCCCGCTGCTCGATGGCGGTCCGGAGCGCGGCCTCGAGATCGAGCCGCTCGCGGATGTCGGCGTACATCCTCGACTCGTAGGTTTCCGCCCGGCCCTTGCCGTGCCGCTTGGCCGCGTACATCGCCATGTCCGCGTTCCGCAACAGATCGTCCGCGGTGTCCTCGGCCGAGGCCGAGGCGACGCCGATGCTGACGGTGACGCGCACCTGGTTGCCGCTGAGCCTGAACGGGTGCGACATGGCGGCAGCGAGCCGCTCGGGAAGACCGTCGCGACCGTCGGCTCCCTCGATCAGGATGGCGAACTCGTCGCCGCCCAGCCGGGCCACGGTGTCTGCGCTTCGGGCACAGGCCAGGAATCGCTCCGCAGTTGCGATCAGCAGCCGGTCGCCCTCCCCGTGACCCAGGCTGTCGTTGACGTTCTTGAAGTCGTCCAGATCCAGATACAGCACAGTCACCGGTGTGCCCCGGCGCTGAGCCAGAGCGAGGGCGTGGCTGACCCGGTCGCGAAAGAGCGCCCGGTTTGCCAGGCCGGTGAGCGGATCGTGAAACGCCTGGTGGGTGAGCTGTTCCTCCAGCCGGCGGCGTTCGCTCACGTCTCGGGTATTGAGGACGACGCCTTTGACGCTCTGGTCGTGCAAGAGATTGGTGGCCAGGATTTCGGCGTGAAGCCAGGAGCCGTCCGGCTGGCGAAAACGCCACTCGACCGGCCCGGTCACGCCAGGCGACTGTGACGCGGTGCGAAAGAAGGTGGCGGCTCGCTCCCGGTCATCCGGGTGGAGCAGCTCGGATATGCTGTGGCGCAGCATCTCCGAGGGGTCGTAACCGAAGACCCGGGTGGCCGAGGGACTCACGAAGCGAACGGTGCCCTCTGCCCGGGTAACAATGATGACGTCAGACGAATGCTGGACCAGTGAGCGAAACCTGGCCTCGTTCTGCCGGGCCGAGTGCTCGGCCAGGAGCCGGAGATTCTCCCGCACGGTCAACACCTGGCGCAGCACCACCACGCCGGTGACCAGTAAGGCTCCAAGGGCCAGGCCGCTGATGGGATCGCTCCAGGGCCGGAGCGCTACAAAGAGCAGCAGGGCGTAGGTTGAGCCCACCGCGAGGTAGGGCAGGGGACTGATCGTCTGATGGCGGACGGTTACGGACGCTGCCGGCTGATTTGCCGCCGGGCGACGCCAGTAGAGCTCGGCGCTGTAGATCAGGGTCACATAGCAGATGAGGAACACGCCATCGGCCCAGCTGGCGCTTCGGCCACCCGCCTCGAGCTGCACCAGATTAAAGGTGAGGTCCGCGACGACGCCCACCGAGATTCCGGTCACCAGGAGGCGAAACGCCAGCCGGTTGCCATCGATAGGCTGTCGCAGCAATACCGTGGTGACGCCCAGCAGTACCAGCATGCTCACCAAGGGGTAGGCGAAAGCAAGCGAGGTGACCACCAGACTGCTCTCCTGCGAGGCTGCTGTTGGCCGAATGGAGAAGTACCAGATGGCGACGCCGCCGCCCACCAGCACCATCGCAACGTCGAGCACGAACTTCCGGCGCTCGAGCCGGCTGCGGCGGGCCAGCGGAAATGAGAGCAGGGCGGCGAGGGTGAGCAGCGAGTCCGACAGGAAGAAAGGGTCCGCCCAGGACACCGGAGGGTTGGCCTGAAGCGCCACGACGTACCAGGTGGAGATGGCGTTGCCGATGAAGACCATGGCCGCCCCCAAAGCCAGCAGCCGAAGGGCCCGGCGGACCCCGGGATCCAGAATGCTCTGCCTCGACGCCAAGGCGAACAGGGTCATCACGCCGAGGTTGAACGGCATGAAGGCGATGTTGCCGACGAGGTCGCGCACGGCAGAGGAGCCCCAGTGGCTCTGCTCCCACACGAAGTAGCCGACGGCATACAAGGCGGCTATGGCCGCAATGCCGCCGACAGGCAGGCGGGTACCCCTGGATGGTCCGCTCACGCCGGGCTCCACAAATACTTGAGTTTGGGGGAGCAGGAAATAAACGAAGTCAGTGCGTCTGCGCCAGCGGGGAACGGGCTCCGGCTCAGTCCATGCGCTCGAGCACCCGCCACGATCCAGCGGTGAGCGCGATGATCCGCCCGGCCTGGTCCTCGGCGAAACCAAGATGTTTGCGGCCGTCCAGGCTCGCGAAGTACAGCGGACCCAGCTCGGTCCAGCGCTCGCCCCAGACACTGATGGTGCCATCCTGGTTCGCGGTCACCTCGAACTCCTGGACGTTGGGTCCGCCGCCTCTGCAGGAGTGACAGTAGATGCTGGCCCGATACTGACCGGCGAACCGTCGCAGCCGGCCGGCATCGTTGGATGGCGGACCGGGTGGCTTTGGCTGTGAAACAGCAGGGAAGATCCGGTCGAGAATGAGCTGGCGCAGATCGAACCGAAGATTTTTCCCCTCGAGGTGGTGAACCACAAAAAAACCCAGTTCGTCCTCAGGCAATAAGCTGAGCAGCGAGCTGAAACCGCCAATGTCGCCGCCGTGCTCGATGAGGTGGCGTCCGTTGACCTCGTTCTCCTGGAACCCCAGGGTCCAGCCCGGGATCAAAGGGTGCATGGTTGCGTGACGTTGATGCATCCGTCTGGCCGTGCTGTCACTCAGAATTCGACCCGCCCCGTACCTGCCATTCTGCAGATGGGCTATCAGGAAGTGCCCCATATCCTCGGCAGTACTCAGTATGGAAGATGCCGACGGCGTCTGATATACCTCATAAGGAATGGCGGTAAGGCTGTCTCCCTGCCACTCGTATGCAGTCGCCAGAGCTTCCGGCGCATCAGGAGGGGTAATAGAAGTCCGGATCATTCCCAGCGGCTGCCAGATATACTGCCGCAGGTAGTCCTCATACGGCATTCCCGAAACATTCTCCACCAATAAACCGGCCAGAGCCATTCCATAGGTGGAGTAGCTGGTGATTCTCCCCGGAGGGTGGATGCGTACCAGCCGCTTCCGGAGAAATTGACCGCTCGGCATGAGCTCGCGGCGAGATCGAACTTGGCGCCCTGGGATCTCGTCGAACCCAGCGGTGTGAGAGAGCAGGTGTGCAGCCGTAACCGGCTCAGGGTAGGTCTGAGGCACCCGCAGCGTGGTCAGGTATCGGTTCACGTCGGCATTCAGGTCAATGCGCCCCTGGTCGGCCAGCTGCATCACCGCCGTCGCAGTAAAAACCTTGGTGACCGATGCGATGGGGAACACCGTCCGGGCAGCATCCCAGGGCCGTCCGGAGCGTACGTCTGCCTTGCCATATCCTTTCGCGAGAATCACCCGGTCCTTCCTGACCAGGACAATTGCCGCACCGGGTATACTCTCACGAGCCATACCTGCCTGCACTGCCGAGTCCACCAGTCGCGCGAGCTGAGCGGAATCGATCTGGGTCGTCAATCCCGCGGATTGCCGGGGCTCCGATCGGGTAGGTACAGCCGGTGGGCGCTCACAGGACAAGCACAGCAGGACCAGGAGCCATGTACGCTGGAGCAGGAAGTCGGGACGGTTGGTCATTTGAAAAGCGGGCCGGTTCGGCCAGAATGGTGGCTGATATCCATGAGACCCATCACCGAACGGAGGAACACCGATGAGCCGACGTTCCAATCTTCTCGCTGAACGCCTGGAGCAGGGTGCCCGTGCCCTCGAAGCCCTGGCCAACGAACTGACCGATGCCGAGTGGCAGACCCCGCTGCCCAAGGATGGGCGAAAGGTCGGCGTCGTGGTCCATCACGTCGCGAGCATGTATCCACTCGAAATGACGCTGGCACAGACCCTGGCCGAGGGGAAGCCGATTGCCGGGGTGACCTGGGATGCCGTGCACGAGATCAACGCCCAGCATGCCAGGGATTTCGATGGAACCACCAAGCAGCAGGCGATCGAACTGCTCCGCAAAAACAGCGCTGCCGCCGCCGCCGGTATTCGTGCTCTGAGCGACGAGGAGCTCGACCGTGCCGCCCCGGTGTCACTCAACTCGGACGCACCCCTGACCTGTCAGTTCTTTCTGGAAGATCATCCCGTCAGGCACAGCTATCACCATCTGGCCGCAGTTCGGCGAGCGCTGGAGCTGGTGGACCAGACAGCCTGACGGAACGACGGAACGACTGAACGACGGAATGAAAGTACTTTCCGTCGTTCCCTCGCTTCGGCCGACCTACCGCTTCACCATCTTACCCGCCATCTCCGGCCGGTTCTCCCAGACCACATTGAGAATCTTCCAGCTCCCATTCCACTTCACTTCCTGCAGAAAATCGACCCAGTCGGTGGCTTCGATCCGCACAATAGCAACATTGCCGTAGGTGCTGAGGATGCTCACCTCGTCGCGCCGCTCTGAAGCCGGGGTGGGCGGATGGGACTTGGTGCCCTGAATCAGTTCCAGCGCGGTGAGGTCTACCAGATGGCTTCTGCCGGTCGAATCGGCCCACACGAGCCGCTTGGCCAGATGAGGATGCAGCGCACGCTCCATCCGCGCCGGGTTGTTGGTGTACCAGCCCTGGATGTAGTCGAGGGCGGTGGCTCGGATTGCGGCGGAATCGGCGGCGGTTTGCGCGCTAGCTGATGGCGTGCGTCCGAATAGGAGGATGGCGCCAAGCACGCTGATGCTGAGTAAGCCCTTCATGGAGTCCTCGGATCGGGGGAGCTCCAAGCTGGTGTGCCGGATTGCAGAGGCCAACGTTCCTGGGCCAGGCCGGATTTAATCCGTGACGAACGCGGACCAGCACGTGATGAGTGGGATGAGACTCCGCGCGCCGTTGCGGTTGGCCCACCGGCGCGCGAAGATGGTCTTATGCGGTTACCGAGCTCTCCAGCAGTACGTCTCGCTGCAGTCTGGTGCGGGGTCGCGGTCTTCTTCAGCGCGGAGAACGTGCTGGTCGGTGCGGCGCGCCACCGTCCGTTCGATTGGCAGTGGGACGTCTACCATGAATTCGTGTACGCCCTCACCTGGGCGGCCTTCTCCAGTCTCGTTCTGGCCGCGGGGCGTCGCTGGCCACTCGGCGCCGGTCGAGCAGGGCGGACCCTTGCCCCCCATCTGCTGGTGATGGCCGTTCTGGCTCCCAGTCCAGATCGTTACCACGTATACGCTGCACTACCTGGGTTTACTGCTGATCGGCCAACAGCCGCCCGGCACGATCGGTACGTTTCTCATCGGCCTCAGCGGCGGGATAGTCTGGGGCACCCTAACGGGGTTTCTGTACTACTGGCTCATCCTCGGGATCCAGGCGGCATTCGTCTACCAGCGGATGTACCGGGAACAGCAGGTCGCCGCGGCGGAGCTTGAAGCCAGGCTGACCGAGGCCCGGCTGGATGCCCTCAGACTCCAGTTGCACCCGCACTTTCTTTTCAATACGCTGAACGCCATCTCGGCATACGTGACAGGAGAGCCTGAGCGAGCTCAGCGCATGATCGTGCGCCTGGGCGAGCTGCTGCGGCGGACGCTCAACGGCGGGAGTGTCGCCGAGCTGCCGCTGGCCCAAGAGATGGAGCTGCTGGCCCCGTATCTCGAGATTCAGCGGATCCGCTTCGGCGAACGGCTGGCCATCGATATCGAGGTATCCGATGCCGCGGCGGAGGCCCTGATCCCCACCTTGCTGCTGCAGCCTCTGGTGGAGAACGCCGTGGAGCATGGGGTGAAGCGGACGGCCGATGCCGCACGGGTGCGCCTCCGGGCCGAGCGGGCTGGAGAGCGGCTTCGGGTCGAGATTGCCGACAACGGCCCCGGTCCCAACGGTGCCAGAGCAGGCGTCGGACTCGCCAATACCAGAGCCCGGCTGGTTGCGCTCTATGGGAGCGGACACCAATTCGAGCTCAGGGCATTGGAGAGCGGGGGCACTCTGGTAACGATAGATCTGCCGTTCCGGACGGAGCAGCCGGAATGAGGGTGATCCTGGTCGACGACGAGCCGCCCGGCCGCCTTGCCTTGCGCCAACAGCTGGCGGCGCTGCCGGACGCGGAGATCGTCGCGGAGTGCGGTGACGGCCCCTCCGCCATCGAGGCAATCGTCAAGCATGCACCGGATGTCCTCTTTCTCGATGTTCAGCTTGGGGGGGTCAGCGGACTCGACGTGCTGGAACGAGTGGGGACCGACGCGGTTCCGGCGATCGTCTTCGTCACCGCGTACGATCGCTACGCAGTTCGCGCGTTCGAAGCCCATGCGGTGGACTATCTGCTCAAGCCGATTGACCCTGACCGGTTTCGAGAGGCGTGGGAGCGTGCCGCCGAACGCGTGGCACTGGAGACGGACCAGCCGGACAAGCGAATCGCGGCTTTGGTCGGCACCGATGCGCGTCAGCCGCTCGAGCGTTTCGTGGTTCGCGAGGGAGGCCGGCTCTCGTTCGTTCCGGTAGAGTCGGTGGACTGGATCGAGGCGGCCGGCAACTACGTCCGACTGCACGAGGGGGGCAAGCAGCACCTGCTGCGGCGGACGCTGACCGAGCTGTCCGAGCGGCTCCAAGGCCGATTCGTCCGGGCCCGACGGACCGCGCTGGTCAACGCGCGGTCCATCAGTGCGTTAGAACCATATGGCAAAGGGAGCTACGTGGTACACCTCAAGAACGGCACCCGACTTGTGTCCAGCCGCTATGCCGGACGGGCCCTCCGGGAGTTGTTGAAGACCTAGCCGAGGAACGGTAAGGCCGTCCGCTACCGGGCGTCGGCCACCCGAATCGGCATCGTTACCATGGTGCGGCCCGCCCACCTCAGCCGCTTCTCTACAGCGAGCGCCGTCTCGTTGTGCAGCAGCCGATGGTACCACTTCTCGCGCTTGAAGATCATCTTGCCCGCGAAGAACACCACGTGGGGAAAGTCCCGGGCAATGGTCAGGCAGACCCGCTCGGCCTCGGAGACTGCTTCGGTGCCGATCGCGAGGCGGGAGGTAGCCGGAACACCTAGGCCCACCGCCAGCTCTACGTACCTGGCTAACACATCCTCTGTTCGTCTGGTGAGCTCCTCCACGGCATGCTCTCCCTTGAACTCGCCCGAGTCGATCACGCCCACACAAATGAAGACCACGCCCTTGAAATGTCCGGGAAAGGTTCGAAACACATTGAGCACGGTGTGTATCCCCACCCCGCCGTACGATCCGACCAAGATCGCCGCGATCGGCTGCCGGGGATCGGGCGCTACGGCCTGGGCCGGGATGCTGGGGAGGGGAAGGTCCCCCAGCTCCTGATACAGCCGGTCCAGCTGGGCATTGACCGCCCGATAATGCCGGCGAATCACGAAGCACAGGGTGATAACCAGCGCGGTGATGACCACGGTGATCCAGCCTCCGCCCGCGAACTTCTCGTACAGGGTGACAAGCAGGATTGTGGTACAGAGGGTGAGTCCGAGTGCGAAGAGCGCAAGTCGCGTACGCCATTCCGGCCGGGCCTTGCGGTGCCGGATCCAGAACCGAAACATTGCCAGCATCGACAACGAAAAGGTGAGGAACACGTTGATGCTGTACATCACGACCAGCTGGCTCACGTTTCCTATGGTGTAGATCAGGGCCGCCAGCGCGGCAATGCCCATCAGGAGGATTCCGTTCTGGGTGGTGAGCCGCTCGGACAGCGCGGCGAATCGATGAGGTACCCAGGAATCGACCGCCATGTTGGCCAGAACCCGGGGTCCGTCGATGAACCCGGCCTGGGCTGCGACCACCAGCAGCATTGCCTCAGACACGAGCGTCAGCACAACGAAGGTGCCGCCAAGCGGCATCCCGGCGGCAAGAGTCTCGGTGAGCACCGCATTCATGGTTTTCCCTGGTACCGGCGTCACTCCCCACATCAGATAGCAGAGAAGGAGGCCCGCGGCGGTGAACGCGAGCGATGTTCCCATGTAGACCATGGTGCGCTTTCCCGTCTCGACCTTGGGCTCCCGCATGATTGGCAACCCATTCGAGACCGCCTCGATGCCGGTGTACGTACCGCCTCCGAGTGAGTACGCCCTCATGAACAGCAACAGCATTCCGCCAAGCCCCAGTGACGCGGCACCCTGCTCGAAGCCGCTGCGCACCGCCTCGCCGGTGGCCGGAAGCTCCGGAAGGTGGCCCAGAACGCCCCCTCCGATGACAATGGCGTGAGTCAGGAGAAAGAGGAGAAAGGCTGGAAGCAGAGTCAGAACCGATTCCCGGACGCCACGTACGTTCAGGGTCATGAGCAGCAGGATGAATCCGAACTCCAACCCGAGCTTGTACGCCTGCCACTGAGGGGGAAGGAAGCTGAACAGGGCATCGCCGGCGGCCGCTATCGAGATCGCGATCGTGAGCACATAGTCAACCAGCAGGGCCGCGCCGGAAACGACTCCCACATTGGGACCGAGCAAACTACTGGCCACCACATAACCGCCGCCGCCGGTCGGGAACTCCTCGATTATCCGGCGGTATGCGGCAGAGATCAGCAGCACCGTGATGCCGGTCAGTGCCGCGAGAGCGACCGCCAAATAGGTATGACTACCCAGCGCTCTGAACGCCTCCTCAGGCCCGTAGGCGGAGGAAGAGAGGCCGTCCGCGCCGAGCCCTACCCAGGCAAGGAAGGGGATCAGGGAGAGCCGGTGAAAGAGCCGCCGGTCACGAAGGTCCCGAGGCTTTCCAACCAGCAACTGCCGAAGTCGGCGGGCCGAGCTAACGGGTTGCAGCGGAGCGTCGGTCACAAGTTTCCCCTCGTCATGGACTGACGAGGATACGCCGTCCAGGCGGTGCTGTCAGGCGGGCAGCAAGAATCTTTATACAATCTTGATACGACTATGCCCTAGCTTTCAGGTGATGCGAAGGAGGGTATGATGACGCGGGTTCCTCTGGGAGAATACGGCTGGGCGATCGGCATCATCGGCGTTGCCACTGGCATCGCCCTCGCCTTGCGTCCGTACCTGCAGACCATAGACGTGGCCATGCTGTACCTGCTGGCGGTGGTGGTGGTCGCCTACCGGCACCGGCGGGGTCCGGCTCTGGTGGCATCGGTCTTGAGCATCGCAGCATTCGACTACGGATTCGTGCCACCGTTCTACACCTTCAATGTTCACAACACCGCGTTCTTCCTCACCTTTGCGGTCATGCTCGTGGTCGCCATGGGCATGAGCCAGCTTACCGGGCGGATCCGGGAACAAGCGGAGGAGGCGAGCGAAGGCGAGCAGTTGGCGGCGGCCCAGTATACCCTGAGCCGGGAACTGGCGGTCGCGTCCGGCCTGGACGAGCAGATTGCGATTGCGGCGCGGCACATTTCCTATGCCGGCCAGGGCGAAGCGCTCATGCTGCTGAGCGACACCACTGGACCTGCCGAAACCGGCGGGCCTGAGCTCGAGGCCGTCGACAGCGTGGCGGTGCGAGTGGCGGCCCGGATGGCGTTCGAGCGGGGAGAAAGCGCGGGCTGGGGAACCGCACACGGAGCGGATGCGGAAGCACTGGTGGTGCCGCTCAAGAGCTCCACCAGGACTATGGGCATCGTGATCTTTTCCCCTCGAAGCCCCGAGGACCTGCTTTCGCCGCAGCGGCGCCGGATGATCGAGACGCTGGCAGAACAGGCGGCGACCTCGTTCGAACGCGCGCAGCTCGCCGAAGGGCGCGAACAGGCGCGGGTAGAGGTGGAATCCGAGCGGCTCCGGACCGCGCTCCTGAGCTCGCTCTCGCACGATCTCCGCACGCCCCTGGGCAGCATTGAAGGGGCGGCCAGCAGCTTGCTCCAGGGCTCAGGGTTGCTGTCACCGGAGGCTCGCCAGGATATGGCGGAGACGATCCTGGAAGAATCCAGGCGCATGACGCGATTGATCGCCAATCTGCTGGACATGGTGCGGGTGGAAACCGGCGCCCTGATGGTGAGAAAGGAATGGCAACCACTGGAAGAAGCGCTGGGGGTGGCGCTGTTACGCCTGGACGAACGCCTGGCCGGACATCCGGTGAAGACCAGACTGCCTGACTCGCTGCCGCTGGTCCCGGTCGACGAGCTGTTGATCGAGCAGGTTTTCATCAACCTGCTCGAGAATGCCATCCGCCACACTCCGGCGGACACACCGATCAACATCTCCGCCTGGCCGGAGAATGGCACTGTGGTGGTTGAGGTAGCGGACGAAGGCGACGGCGTCCTGGAGGGGGAGGAAGAGACCATCTTTCGCAAGTTTCATCGCAGCTCCCGCGCTGACCGGAGCGCGCCCGCTGGTGGATCCGGGCTCGGACTGACGATCTGCCGAGGCATCATCACGGCGCACGGCGGGCGAATCTGGCTGGAGCGGAATGGAGCGAAAGGGGCGGTATTTCGGTTTAGCATCCCCCTTGACGGACCCGCGCCCCGCCCCGTGCCGGCCTCGGTAGCTGAGGACTGAGTTGACCACGGTAAATCCGCTGGTGCTGCTGATCGAGGACGAGCCCCAGATGCGCCGCTTTCTCGGTGCAACCCTGCGGGCGCATCAGTATCAGGTGGTGGAGACCGCCTCGGCGCGCGAGGGATTGGCCCAAGCTGCTGGGCGCAACCCTGAAATCATCCTGCTCGACCTCGGCCTACCCGATCGGGACGGTCTCGAGGTAACCCGAGAGCTCCGCCGAACTACCCGCACACCGATCATCGTGATCTCTGCCCGGGGACAGGAACGCGACAAGGTGAATGCGCTGGATCTGGGCGCCAATGACTATCTGACCAAACCGTTTGGGGTGCCCGAGCTTCTGGCGAGAATTCGGGTGGCCCTGAGACACTCCAGCCTTGCTCCCGGAGGAAACGGTCAAACCAGCTTCGAAACCGGCGATCTCAAGGTCGATATGGCACGGCGGCAGGTCTTTCGGGCCGGCGAAGCTGCCCACCTTACCCCAACCGAATACAAGCTGCTGGCGGTGTTGGTTCGAAACGCCGGCCGGGTGGTCACTCACCGGCAGCTGCTACAGGAGGTTTGGGGCCCAAACTACGCCGAGCAGAGCCACTACCTCAGAGTCTATATGGGTCAGCTCCGCCACAAGCTCGAGCGCGACCCCACGCGTCCGCGACTGTTTCTCACCGAGCCAGGGGTAGGTTACCGCCTGGTCGACTGACCATTCCCGCAGGAAACCGTACCGCCGTCCAGCCTCCTCAGCTAGCTTCTTAGCCAGCGCAAAAAACGGAGCCGCAAATGAAGAACACTGAGGAAACTCCGGAGTTGGCGGAGACCAAGATCGAGATCTCCGACTCAGCCCACGGAAGGGCCGGGTTTGTGGCCGGCATCGTATTCGGCGCGTTTCTCGGCGCCGGACTCGCCCTACTGTTCGCCCCCGAGCGGGGAGGAGACATGCGCAAGCGTCTCCGCGGGCGGATGCGCGAGCTTCAGTCGGATGCAATGGATAGCCTCGATCGCGCAGGCAGCCGAACCAGCCAGGAGCTAAGCCGGCGCAAGCGGCGGCTCAAGCTGGAATTGGAACGGCTGCGGGAGCGCGCCCGGGAGCGGGCAAAGGAAGTGAAGGAGAGCGCGGACTAGTGCTTGGCGAGGCGGCGGCTCAGCGCCGCGCCTTCTCGCTTGTACGCCGTATCCATGACTTCCCGCAGGGGTAGGGAGTTAACCATTCGAAGCTGGGTTTTAGCATCCGCGAGCCGCTTTCGGTCGACGTAGATCTCCGCCAGCTCCAGGTGGTGATAGATGCGAGTCGAATCCAGCTCGACTGCTTTCTCCATGTTATAGATCGCCTGGTCCCACGAGGCCTGGTTGAAGACCCCGGCTCCCAGGAATTTCTTGGCGAAGAACCGGCTGAACCCGGAAATGCGCATGATCTCGGCGTTCCAGCGTCCCAGAATGTGATAGGCCCCGTCGTGCTTCGGGTTCAAGGCCAGGGTACGCAACGCTTCTCTCCGGATCTCTCCGGCACTCTTGATTCGCTCCTTCGTGCCCTTGGTGAGGGACACCCGCCCGAGTGAGGCGGCCAGGGCAAAGTGGCCGTCAGCCCCGGCTGGATCAGAGGTTACGGCCCGGCGGGCGTACCGCTCGGCCTGGGCATACAGGGAGTCTCGCTCCGGGTTCTTCGAGCCGGCGAGCTGCTCGCCCAGCGTGAGCAGCGTCAGTGCACCTCGCCAGTTCGCGTCGTAATTGGAGGAGTCCTGATCGAGAGCGGCCTGGTAGTGCTGCAGCGCGGTGCGCACATCGTGCGCCTCCTCAGCCGATATCCCGAGGCCCACATGGTCGGCCGGTGTCTGGGAGCTCAGTCCGGATGGGAGCGCGGCCAGGGCGAGAATCGCTCTCAGGGAAAGCTTCAACACGAGATGCATGACTCCATGGTTGACTCCGAATGGTGATCCCGTCTCTGATCCAGCACAAGCGCGACGGGAATGCACTCGAGCCCGAAGAATGGAAGCAGCTGATCCGCGAATACACCGACGGCCGGGTGCCCGACTATCAGATGTCGGCACTGCTGATGGCCGTCGTATTTCGCGGGCTCTCGTCCGCGGAACTGGGGGCGCTCACCGATGCGATGATCGCTTCGGGGGACCGGCTCCGGTTCGACCAGCTCAACCGACCGGTGTCGGACAAACACTCCACCGGCGGCATTGGGGACAAGGTCTCACTCCTGCTCGCGCCCCTGGTGGCCAGTTGCGGCGTGGCCGTCCCGATGATGTCGGGCCGGGGTCTGGGACATACCGGCGGTACGCTGGATAAGCTGGAGTCCATCCCCGGCTTTCGGACCAACCTCTCGCTACGAGAGGCCGAGGCGCAGGTGCAGCGGATCGGCTGCGCCATGCTGGGGCAGACTCCGGAGATTGCGCCGGCCGACAAGCGACTCTATGCCTTGCGGGACGTCACCGGAACGGTCGAGTCGATCCCCTTGATCTCGGCCAGCATCATGTCGAAGAAGCTGGCTGAAGGGCTCAACGGCTTGGTGCTCGATGTGAAGACCGGGAGCGGCGCGTTCATGCCCGAGACTTCCCAGGCCATCGAGCTGGCCCGGACCATGATCGAATTGGGGCACGAAAGGGGCTGCCCCACTGTGGCACTGCTCACGGCGATGGACCGCCCACTGGGACGATCGTGTGGTAACGCGCTGGAAGTCGAGGAGTCGATCCAGGGCCTGCGGGGTGACGGGCCGGAGGACCTGATGGAGGTCACCTACGCTCTCGGAGTCGAGATGCTGCTTCTGGTCGGGGCAGCGGCGAATCCAGCCGAAGCTCGGCGGAAGCTCGAGGACAGCGTCACCTCGGGCCGGGCGCTGGAAACCTTCGGCCGGATCATCGAGGCGCAGGGCGGAGATCCCCGCGTCCTCGAGAATCCGGAGGGCTTGCCGCAGGCGGACGAGGTTGAAGTCTTCCGTGCCCGACGAAATGGGGTGGTGACTCAAATAGAACCGCGCCGGATCGGTCGAGCCATCGTGGAGCTGGGAGGTGGCCGCCGCACGATCGAGGATACGATCGACCCCGCGGTAGGATTCGTCATTCCGGTAAAACCGGGTGACTCCGTGACTGAAGGCGAGCCGCTCGCCTCGGTCTTCGCCCGCAACGCGGATGGGATCGACCGCGCGATGAAGGCGCTCAGTGAGGCGATCACGATTGGAGAGTCCGGCAGACTCACGCCATTGATCACCCATCGGGCGACGGTCGATGGTCTGACATCGTTTTGAGTGACGAAGTTTGCCCATAATCACCGAGCCCATGGGAACCCTGCTCATTGCCCTGGCGGCCCTCGCCGCTCTGGTGATCTGGTTTAGACGCGACCGGAGACATCCGGGGCCGCGTCTCCATGGGGACAGCGGGATTGACTATGAGGAGCTGGAAGCCGCCGAACGGGAGGTGCGAGACCTGGAATCGCAGCAAAGGCCGGAGGACGAATTTCCGGGAGATGATTGGGGCCCCGGCGCAACTCAGCCGAGGCCTCCCGAGAGGCTCTGAGCAGCCTAGTTCTTGGGGTTAGGTGACT
Organism: uncultured Gemmatimonadales bacterium; assembly: GCA_963842945.1. Classification (GTDB taxonomy): domain Bacteria; phylum Gemmatimonadota; class Gemmatimonadetes; order Gemmatimonadales; family GWC2-71-9; genus CAVVWJ01. Next base: position 77,381 of record CAWJIM010000023.1, on the reverse strand, counting down.
CCGATTTTGCGTTGCGCTGCATCCGCAGCGTGGTATCGGCCGGCGCCAGGCGATCTGCGGTCCAGCTCTCGATCCGATAGACGGTCTTGCTGGTATCGGGCCGCACCCAAAATCCGGCAGCGGTCGAATCGAAGAGGAGGGTGAGGATTGGAGTTCCGTTCTTTCGCAGAAGCCGCGCCCGCCGGTCAGGCTGTCCGAAGTGTGCCGAGTCTGCCTGCGCTGGCGAGGCGAAGCCGGTAGCGTCCACCGAGCTGTAGGCGGTCAGCAAGTCTCCCATTTTGGCGGAGTCGGCCGGAGCGCCGGTGGCGAGCTTCCAACTCTTTTCGTTTCTCAGAAGCGCATAGCTCTTGCGTCCCCGGGCTATCTCGATCCGGGCGACGCTGTCGCTCGCAATCCTGGCAATCCGGTGCTCCCGCCAGTCATCCGGGCTCCGGTTCAGCACATCGATGAGCTGACCGCGTACCGCGTAGGTCGACTCCTGGTCGGCCCGCCGAACGTAGCCGCCAGAGAAATCCTGCGACCGTTTGCCCAGCACCAGATCGGCCAGAGTTTTGCCTTTTCCCTTGATCCGGACCTTCGATCCCGCACTGTCGTCCACTCCCAATCCCGCGTGGGACCCCTTCCGCTCGGCCACAAGCTCGCTGGCGGGAGCGCTGTCCTTGAGGGCGGTGAAGAGATCGCCCACGGCATTCGGGGAGGCGGGATGCCCGTTCACCGTCCAGCTATTGGTGTCCCTCCGCGCCAGGATGGTGGTGTCCTTGGCCCGTAAAATGGTTACGGTGTCGACCTCGGACCGGATGATCTTCGGCAGGCGGAACGTATCAGCTGTCGGGGTCGCTTCCCGCCGACGCGCGAGAGCAGCGGCGCCCCACACCAGAAGCAGGACCCCGAGGATTGCCGCGAGCCGTACGAGCTGCTTGGCGCTCATGTGGCCGCCTGCCCGGCCGGAACCAGAGGCCGATAGGGATCGCGGGTCCGGCGCCGGCGCTGTATCAGGTGCGCCAGGCCGAGCAGCGCCACCAGCAGCGGCAGCCCGATCAGGTTGGCATACTTGGCCACGTCTCGCTCGACCGCGCTCTGGAATACCAGGGGAACCGGTTGCCGATCTTTCGACCTGATCGCGATCAGCTCCTCATCCTGGGCCAGCCAGTCCACCGCGTTCAGCGCAAGGCCGAGATTTTCGGGCGCGAACTGGATGAAGCGATCGGTTGCGAAGTCACTGCTTCCGACCACCACCGCGCGTCCCTTCTTGCCGGCGGCCCGGGCCGTGTCCTTGGGGGCCACCAGCACCCCCAGCAGCTTGCGGCCGAGGTCGGTCTTGGGAAAGTCGCTCCGGGGGTCGATGGAAGTCGCGTTGGTAAACGTCCCGGCACCCCGGCTGGTGGCCAGCAGCGGCGTCACCGTCCCCTTGGTGGCCTTTGTGGTATCGATGGTGCTGGCCCAGGTGAGAACGACGGCGCCGATGTCCTTGTTTACCGACGACAGACGGCTGCTCTCGGCCCGGATGAAGAAGGGATAGGGCTGCAGCACTCGGCCGAAGTCGCTGGGCACCGGAATCGCCTCATTGGCCACGAGATCGTACGCCATGTCTCCCCGCACCGAAACGCCGAAGTGCTGCAGCAGCGTGTTCCAGGGCGGCGGCTGCGGGTTTGCCATCGGCATCTGGGGCGACATCTTCATTCCGCCGGCAAGCACGAGGATGCTGCCCCCGCCGTTCACGTAGTCCTGCAGCCGCTTGAGCTGCGGCGCAGGCACCGAATCAGGAGCTCCCGCGAGCACCACGGCGGCCAATGCGGTGTCGCCCTTGGCGGTATCGGAAGGATTGAGGGGCCGAACCTCGTACGATTTGCCTAGCTCCTCCTGCAGGTGCTGGAATCCCGTGCCCGGATCGGCCGCTTGCTCCGTCATGATTCCGATCACCGGCTTCTTGGCCCGAGTCAGATTCCGAATCGAGGAGACCAGCCGGTACTCCAGGTCGTCGGTGTGCTGCACAAAGGGGACGGCTTCGGTCTGGTCGCCGTGCTGAATGGCGAGCCCCAGGTAGCCCTGCTTCACCTGCAGCTCGGACTGGCCGATCACGTTGAACTGAACCGGCTCGATGCCGAGGGACTGCGCGTCCTTCTGGGCGGCCTGATCTTTCGACGGGTCGCGCTCGATTACCCGGATCCGGTTATGGCCCGCGGAGCGCACGTCGCGAAGGAGGTCGTCCACGTCGCGCTTCATCAGGGCAACCTCGGTCGGGAGCTCGGCCGTAGCGAAGACCTTGATCGTCACCAGGTCGTCGAGATTGCCCAGCACCCGCCGAGTGCCGGGGGAAAGGGTGTAGGCCTTCCCCGGCGAGAGATCGAGCCGGCCTCCGATGTATCCCCCCAGCAGGTTCACCACGATCAGTGATGCCGTGAGCAAACCAACGCCGAGGCGAAGCCGGCGCAATGCCCCGCCCTTGGGCGCGAGCTTTCGGCTCAGCAGAGCGCCGTACGCCAGGGCCAGGAAAATGCCCGCGAGGGAGAGGAAGTAGATGATGTCCCGGAGGTCCAGCACCCCGCGTCCAATGCTTTCGAAGTGGGAGAGCACGCCGATCCGGGCGGCAATGGCGGAAAGTCCGGCGGGAAGGCCAACCAGCAGCGGGTTGAGTCCCACCAGAATCAGCACGAACATCAATACCAGCGCCAGCATGAACGCGGTGATCTGACTCCGGCTCAGGCTCGAGGCCCAGGTCCCGATCGCGGCAAAGCCGGCAGCCAGGAGGCCGGCCCCGACATACTGGGCGATGACCGTCCCCCAGGGCAGGGCCGCGCCCAGCGAGAGCGCCAGCGGGACGAAGATGGTGAGGGCAAGAACGATCCAGAGGAACAACACCGAGGCGACGTACTTGCCAAGCAGCAGCTCCAGCTCGCTCAGGGGCTGGGCCAATACCACCTCGAGCTGGCCGCCCCGGATGTCCTCCGCCAGCGATCGCATGGTGACGGCCGGCACGAAGAAGAGGAAGAGCCAGGGCAGCACATCGAGCATCGGCCTGAGGCTCGCCACCTGGGTGAGATAGGCCTGGCGGAAAAAGAGAAATCCGTTGATTGCAAGGAAAACGACCAGCAGCACGTATCCAGTCGGCAAGTCGAACAAGGCTTTCAGCTCGCGCCGAGCCACGGTCCAGATGCGCATCAGGCAGACTCCTGCTGAATCGTGAGCTCGCGGAAGAGATCCTCCAGGCTGCCCGCCTCCTGGTGAAGCTCGTACAGCGTCCACCGCTCGGCCTTCGCGAGCTCGAAAATCCGGGGACGGAGGTCATCGGCGCCGGCCGCGGTGACGATCACGCGCTCCCGTCCATCAGACGATTCGTGGGTCTCCACGCTGGCAACTCCAGGCAACGCACCGAGCCGGCTGGTAATCCCATTACCCGCCGCCTCGACTGCAATGCGGGACGCACCCTTGGCCCGGGCGATCAGTTGATCCACCGGCCCATCGGCCACGATGCGGCCCTGGCTGATGATCAGGAGCCGGGAGCAGGTGAACTGCACCTCGGGGAGCACGTGGGTGGAGAGGAGCACGGTCCGCTCCCGGCCCAGGTTGCCGATCAGATGGCGGATCTCGACCCGCTGGTTAGGGTCGAGTCCCTCGGTTGGCTCATCCAGGATCAGAAGGTCAGGCCGGTGCAGAATGGCCGCCGCAAGCCCCACTCGTTGACGGAAGCCCTTCGACAGCTCCCCTATCGGACGGTGGAACACCGGCTCCAGTCCGGTTCCCGCCACCGCCTCATCCACTGCGCTCCGCCGCTCGGCGGCGGCCAGCTCCCGGAGGCGGCCGACGAAATCGAGGTACTCCGACACCAGCATTTCGGTGTAGAGCGGGTTGTTCTCAGGGAGGTAACCGAGCCTGCGTTTGGCCTCGCGGCCGGCATCATCCAGCGGGACGCCGTCGAGCTTGATGGAGCCGGTGTCGGGCTCGATGAACTGGGTGATCATGCGCATGGTGGTGGACTTGCCGGCCCCGTTGGGGCCGAGGAAGCCTACCACCTGACCACGATCTACCTGGAAGGAGACCTGATCGACGGCCGTGATACCGCCGAATCGCTTGGAAACCCCGTCGAGGGCAAGTAGAGACATATGCGTTAGTAGCTTGCAGTTACGGTAAGGGCGACATTCTATGCCGACGACCCGTTTCAATCAAGAGGTGCTGCGGCGGGAGATGCACCAGGGCGGTGAAGGGTCGCGGGTGGAGGGGTTCGGCTCCTCGCCTGCTCCCCTCCTCGTGGTCAGTCTCGACTACGGCAAGACGATGCGCTGGAAAGGGCAGGAACCTTAAACATCCAGATTGCTGACGTACTTTGCGTTCCGCTCGATGAACTGCCGGCGGGGCTCGACCTCGTCACCCATCAGCTCATCGAAGAGCTTGGCTGCAGTCTGGGCATCTTCCATGGTGACCCGGAGGATTGTCCGCGTGGCGGGGTCCATCGTGGTCCGCCAGAGCTGGTCCGGATTCATCTCCCCCAGGCCTTTATAGCGCTGGATGTTGATCGAACCCTTGCCATCGCCATTGGTGAGCCGTTTGGAATACTCGTCTCGCTCCTGCTCGCTGTAGGCGTAGAACTCGTCCTTGCCTTTAGCCACCCGGTAGAGGGGTGGCTGCGCGATGTAGACGTATCCCGCCTCGACCAGCTCCTGCATCTGGCGGAAGAAGAACGTCAGCAAGAGGGTCCGGATGTGGGCGCCGTCCACGTCGGCGTCGGTCATCAGGATGATCTTGTGGTAGCGGGCATCATCCAACTTGAAGTCGTCCTTTACGCCGGTGCCGATCGCGGTGATCATGGCCCGGATCTCTTCGTTGCCCAGAATCTTGTCGATCCGGGCCCGCTCTACGTTGAGGATCTTTCCCCGGAGCGGGAGGATGGCCTGGAATGACCGGTCGCGGCCCTGCTTGGCGCTTCCTCCGGCCGAGTCGCCCTCGACCAGATAGATCTCGCTCACCGATGGATCGTCGATCGAGCAATCGGCCAGCTTGCCCGGCAGCACCGCGTTCTCCAGCCCGGACTTCTTCCGGACCAGGTCCCGCGCCTTCCGAGCGGCCTCGCGCGCCCTGGCGGCGCTTACCGCCTTCTCGATGATCGCGCGGGCCACCGGAGGATGCTCCTCCAGGTAATTGCCCAGGTGCTCGTTGACCACCGCCTTGACGATCCCCTCGACCTCGGAGTTCCCCAGCTTGGTCTTGGTCTGTCCCTCGAACTGCGGCTCTCTGACCTTCACGTGCAGCACGCAGGTGAGCCCCTCCCGGATGTCCTCACCCGACAGCGTGAAATCCTCCTTCTTCAGGAAGTCCCGACGCTTGGCCACGTCGTTGATGGTCCGGGTGAGCGCGCTCTTGAATCCGGTGAGGTGGGTGCCGCCTTCGTGAGTGTTGATGTTGTTCACGAAGGTGAAGGTGTTCTCGTTGTACCCATCCTCGTACTGCAGCGCGAGGTCGACATCCACGTCGTCCTTGACCGCATTGAATGCGATGGGCTTGGGGTGGAGCGGCTTCTTATTGCGATTGAGCCATTCCACGAACTGGATCAGCCCGCCCTTGGCAAAGAAGGTCTCGGACTTGGGCGGCTGCTCCCGCTCGTCCTTGATGGTGATGGTGAGGCCGCGGTTCAGAAATGCGAGCTGGCGCAGGCGATCGGCCAGCGTGGTGTAATGGAACTCCAGGACGGTAAAGATCTCGGGATCGGGCTTGAACCGGACGATGGTTCCCTGTCCCTTGGCCTTGCCCATCACTGTCAGCTTCTTGGTGGTCTTGCCCCGGACGAAGCTCATGTGGTGCCGCTGGCCGTCCCGGTCGACGATGACCTCCAGCCGTTCGCTCAGCGCATTGACCACCGAGACGCCGACACCGTGCAGTCCGCCCGACACCTTGTAGGTGTTCTTGTCGAACTTGCCGCCGGCATGGAGCATGGTGAGGGCGACCTCGACTGCGGGCTTCTTCTCGGTGGGGTGGATATCCACCGGAATCCCGCGGCCGTTGTCCGCAACCGTGATCGAGTTGTCGGCATGAATGGTGACGTTGATCGTATCACAGTGGCCGGCCAGCGCCTCGTCGATCGAGTTGTCCACCACTTCGTAGACCAGGTGGTGTAATCCGTTCTCGCTGGTTGAGCCGATGTACATGCCCGGTCGGCGGCGGACCGCTTCGAGGCCCTTGAGGACCTGAATCGATTCGGCTTTGTACTCGGGTCGGGTTTCGAGGACGGTGCTCTCGTCTTTGGCCATGTCTCGTTGGGGCTAGAGGCTAATGTCAGTCGTCAGTTTTCAGTCGTCTGTCGTCAGTGCTGGCGGTTCAGGATCCCAGGGGCCCCGGCATCCATCGTATCTCCTTCACTCGTCCCGACCGGCCGGCGTTCAAACGGGCCAGGATTCTGGGCGACATGAGGCTCAGCTCACTGGCCCAGGGCGCCGAGGCCACCCTGACCCGCAGCACGCCATCGGGAGTAACTGATTCCGGCGCGGTGACCGAGGCGATCTGCGGCCCCACCAGCTCGGCCCACTCCTCGATGATGCCGGCCTGCTGCACCCGCTTGGTGAGCCCGGCCTGCTTGAAGTAGCTGGTCAGCGCGTCGGCCAGCGGAGTCGGTTGGGACTTCTTCTTAGTCATCGAGTCCCGAGTCGCGAGTCACCAGTGAATCCGCCGATTAACGGCTGCCAGTGACTGAATTGCCTCGTGACTCGTGACTCGGGACTCAAACAATTCTCCCATCCTCCATCTTCCATACCGGCAGCTCCAGATTGGGCGGCAGCTCGTCGGCCCGAGGGCTGGTCACGAACACCTGCCGATCCTCCGGCCCCATCAAGCGCCGCGCCAACCGGATTTGACGGTCCCGATCGAGCTCGGCAAACACGTCGTCTAGCAGAAGCCCCGGCTCGGTGCCGCGGGCCTCACGCAGCGCCGTAATCTCGATCAGCTTCAGGGCAACCGCCGCGCTGCGTTGCTGTCCGGTCGAGCCGTAGTCCCGGAGCCCGCGATTTCCGATTTCCAGGATCAGGTCGTCCCGGTGCGGACCTACCGTGGTCATGCCCCGCGCCCGATCATCTGCCAGGCTTGCCGCCAGGAGCTCGCTCCAGGCTTCCTGCTGGGCGAGCTCGCTCCGGCAGCGGTACTCCAGCCGGGCGGTGCCCCGCTCGCCCAAACAATCGAACTCGGCCGTGAACTGCGGCTCCGCCCACTTTGCGAACTCGATCCGCGCCCGGATCAGCTCGGCGCCGGCGGCACTCAGCGGCCCGTCGAATGCCTGCGCCAGATCGGAACGGCCCTGCCTCAGAGCGCTGTTCCGTTGCGCCAGCGCTCCACGGTACCGGCTGAGCGCCAGCAGATAACGCTTGCTGGCAAGAGACAGCAAGCGATCCAGATACTGTCGCCGAACGGCGGCCGGTCCCGAGGCCAAGCCGAGATCAGAGGGCAGGAACGCGACGGCCAGCCAGGTTCCGGCCGCGTCGGCCAGCCTTCCAATCTCCTCGCCATCCACCGTGATGCGCTTCTTGCGGGCCTGATAGGTGGCCGCCACCGCTTGACGGCTGGAGCCCTCCAGCTGCGCCTCTACATGGAACCCAAGGCTGCCACCACTCACCTGCTGGTCGGGTGCTCCGCGGAACGAGCGGAACAGTACCGGGTAGTAGATCGCCTCCAGCAGATTGGTCTTGCCCTGGGCGTTGGCACCGAGCAGGACGACGCCACGCGGCGGAGTCTCATGCTCCAGGTCCGCCAGGTTTCGATACCCTCGGGCGATCAGGTTCCGCAGCCGCACTACTGAACGAAGATCTGCCGAAACGAGGTGTTGCCGGGATTCCCCTGAGAATCCACCCCGTGGATCTGTACTTGGATCGTGTCTCCCTCACGGCCCGCGGTCGTGATCGGCAAGCCAAACCGCACCGTATCGCTCGGCGGGCGGGGGACGAACGGCTGAAAGTTCTGGTTGCCGCCGATGACCAAGAAATAGACGGTATCCACGCCGTCCGGATCGATCGTCCGCCCGTTGACGAAGTAGTCTGGCCCGGCGGTGACCATCGTGTCGGGGGCGTTGGGTCGATCGATGACGGTGATCGGCCCAACACCATCGCTCGGGGTGGGAAAGGTCAGTCGTTCACGCTCGTCGCAACCCACCGCGAGCACCGCAGCGCAGAGGCTCACCACGCTGGTGATGCCACCCCGAAGCCGAATCTTTTTCGGGGGTTTTCCCCTGTTCTGCATCCCCAAAAAATAGTCGGTTGAGGAGTGGAATTGCAGGGCGACTATTTCCCTTTGAAGCCGGGCTTCCGCTTCTCGACAAACGCTTTGGTGCCCTCGCGCATGTCCTCGGTGGCAGAGAGAAGGCCAAAAGATCCGGCCTCCAGCAACAATGCCTGATCCAGCGTCATGTCCGAGCCGATGTCGACCGCTTCCAGGCAGGCGCGAATGGCGAGGGGGCCGTTGGCCAGAATGGCTCGTAGCAGAGACTCTGCCTCTGCCAGAAGCCGGTCCGCGGGCACCACCCGGTTGACCAGTCCGATTCGCCGCGCCTCTTCGGCATCGATCATGTCACCCGTGAGCAGGAGCTCGAGGGCCCGCGCTTTGCCGATGAGGCGGGGCAGTCGAACCGTGCCTCCGTATCCCGGGGCTATTCCGAGCTTGACCTCGGGCTGCCCAAACTTCGCGTTCTCGCTTGCAATCCGAAGATGACAGGCCATCGCAAGCTCACAGCCTCCACCCAGAGCGAATCCGTTCACCGCAGCGATGACCGGCTTTCCGCAGCGCTCCAGACAGCGAAACACGGCCTGCCCGGCGAGCGCCCGTTTCCGGCCTCCGGTCACGCCCTGCTCGGTCAGCTCGTTGATGTCGGCGCCGGCCACAAATGCCTTGCTGCCGGCGCCGGTGATGATGACGCCCCGGATCGCCGAATCGCTTTCGATCCGGGTGACCGCGTCGGCCAGCTCGGCGATGACAATCGCGTTGAGCGCGTTGAGCTTGTCGGGACGGTTGATGGTGACTCGAGCGATTCCGTCGGTGAGATCGAATGTGAGGGAAGATGCCATAGTCAGTCGCGAGTCAAGAGTCACGAGTTGAGGGTTTTCGGTCGGTACCAAACCTACATTGATGCAGGCACCCTGGTACCCGCTTCCACGGCTCGCGACTCGCGGCTCGCGACTATCTTCTCCTCATGCTCAGCACCATTCCCTCGCCAATCGGCTGGAGCGCGGATCAGACGATCCGGATTCTCGACCAGACGCTGCTTCCGGAAGAAGAGCGCTACGTGGAGCTTCGGACATTGGAGGAGCTGGCGGAGGCGATTCGCTCGCTCCGGGTTCGAGGTGCCCCCCTCATTGGCATAGCGGCGGCAATGGGAGTGGTAATGGCAGCGGGGCAGCGGGGCAGCGAGGCAGCGGTGCAGGACGCAATGTCAACTATACGGGAGGCGTGCTCGCGGCTCGGAGCGACACGGCCGACTGCGGTCAATCTCCGGTGGGCGCTGAATCGCATGGCGCGCCGGGCTGAGGCCGCGGTTGGGAAAGGGGACGATTTGCAGGCCGCGTTGCTCGAGGAGGCGACCGCCATTTGGGATGAGGACCGCAGGATGTGCGACCGGATCGGGGAACTGGGTGCCGCCCTGATTCCGCGCGGAGCCACGGTGTGCACCGTGTGCAACGCCGGTGCTCTGGCAACCGGAGGGATCGGTACCGCGCTCGCGCCGGTCTATGTGCAACACGGGGCGGGAGGCGAGCCGCACGTGATCGTGCCCGAGACTCGGCCGCTGCTCCAGGGCAGCCGGCTTACCGCCTGGGAGCTGCAGCGCGCCGGCGTGCCGGTCACCCTCATTGCCGACAGTATGGTGGCCAGCCGTCTTCGTCTGGGCGATGTGCGGGCCGTCTTTGTCGGAGCCGACCGCATTGCGCGCAACGGCGACGTCGCCAACAAAATCGGCACTTATGGGCTGGCCCTTGCCGCTCGGGCCCATGACATCCCCTTTTACGTGGCCGCGCCGTCGTCGACCATCGATCTGGCCACTCCCAACGGGGCGGCAATCCCGATTGAAGAGCGCTCGCCCGAAGAGATCATGGCTTGGCGCGGCCAGCGTTCCGCACCGAGTGGAGTTGGAGTGTGGAATCCCGCCTTTGATGTCACCCCCGCCGAGCTGGTGACCGCGATCGTCACGGACCGCGGCGTTGTCGCGCCCAAGGACGTCGCCCGGATCATCGACTAGTGCCCTCGATTCTGGCGCTCGATCAAGGGACCACCGGATCAACCTCACTGGTGATCCATCAGGACGGGCGGGTGCTCGGTCGAGGATACCGGGAATTCACTCAGCATTTCCCCCAACCTGGATGGGTGGAGCATGACCCGGATGAGATCTTCCGGGTTTCCCTCGAGGCCATGCGGGAGGCGCTCTCCGGGTCGCGGGAAAAGCCCGTCGCGCTGGGTATCACGAATCAACGGGAAACGGTGGTGCTGTGGAACCGGCGAACCCTCGCGCCGGTTGCTCCGGCCATCGTGTGGCAGGATCGGCGGACCAGCGAGCGATGTCAGGAACTGCGCCACGCCGGCCTCGAGGAGATGCTGCGGGAGCACACCGGTCTTGTCGCGGATCCCTACTTTTCCGCCACCAAGCTGGAGTGGCTGCTGCGGGATCCCGAACTCCGGACGCGCGCCGCTCGGGGCGAGTTGGCGGCCGGTACGGTCGAGAGCTGGCTGGTGGCGAAGCTCACCGGCGGCCGGATTCACGTGAGCGATCACACCAACGCCTCGCGCACCCTGCTGTACAACATTCGCTCACGGGACTGGGACCCCGATCTGCTCGCGCTCTTCGGCGTACCCCGCGAGGTGCTGCCCTCGCTGGCCAGCTCATCACAAGTTGTAGGCGAGTTGGATTCGACTCACCTGGGCTTCTCGATTCCCATCGGTGGTCTGGCAGGTGACCAGCAGGCCGCGTTGTTCGGGCAGGGCTGCGTTACCCCTGGCCTGGCCAAGAATACCTATGGAACCGGGGCCTTTCTGCTTGTGCTTGCCGGCCCACGACCACCGGTCCCGCCGCGCGGGCTTCTGGCTACCGTTGCCTGCGGACCCGGCGGAGAGCCGTGGTACGCGCTGGAAGGGAGCGTGTTCATTGCCGGCGCCGCCATCCAGTGGCTCCGGGATGGCCTGGGTATCCTAAGCAACGCGGCCGAGAGCGAGAAGCATGCGCGCAGCGTGGCCGACACCGGTGGCGTTTATCTCGTGCCGGCTTTTGTGGGCATGGGAACGCCGTACTGGGAGCCCGAGGCGCGAGGTACGATCACCGGGATAACCCGGGGCACAACCCGAGCCCATCTGGTGCGGGCGGCATTGGAGGCTATGGCATTCAACAGTGCGGAGCTGCTGGCCACGATGACGGAAGGGGAGCATCTCGAGGTTCCGGCGCTCCGGGTGGATGGGGGCGCCGCCGCCAACGACTGGCTGATGCAGTTCCAGGCCGACATTCTGGGGATTCCGGTGGAGCGACCCGATATGTTCGAGACCACGGCACTGGGCGCCGCTGGCCTGGCCGGATTGGCGCTGGGCGTGTGGAAGACCAGCGACGAGTTCCTTGCGGGCCGCCGATTTACTCGATTCGAGCCCCGAATGACTGCGACACAGCGCGAGACGCTGCTGGCGGGTTGGCGCCGAGCCGTAGGGGCGGCTCTGGCCTGGGCTCGGCGGACTCAGTAATGGTTCCAGCGGCGGAGGCTCTCGAGCGACTGCGGGCCGGAAACCTCCGGTTTGTCTCGGAACGAAGCCGCTCGAGCGATGGTCTCACGGGAACCCGGCGGTCTGAGGTTGCCGCGGGACAACAACCCTTCGCCATCATTCTCGGCTGCTCCGATTCGCGTGTGCCGGCGGAGATTGTGTTCGATCAGGGGTTGGGTGACCTCTTTGTCATCCGGGTGGCCGGGAACATTGTGGCGCCCTCGCAGGTGGGCAGCGTCGAGTTTGCCGCGGCGCGCTACGAGACCCGGCTGGTGGTGGTTCTCGGCCACTCGCAGTGCGGCGCCATTCTCGCCACGCTGGAGGAGCTGCAACGGCCCAGCGAGAATCAGTCGCGCAATCTTCGCGCGATCGTAGACCGGGTGCGGCCGTCGGTGGAGAGCCTTCTGGCCACCCCGTTGAGGCATGACCGGGAGGCGCTCATTCAGCAGGCGGTGCGCGCCAACATCAGGGCGTCGGTGAACCATCTGCGACACGGATCCGAGGTGCTGGAACAGCTGATCCAGGAAGGTGGCCTGCGGGTGGTTGGTGCGGAGTACTCTCTGGAGACCGGGGTCGTTGAATTCTTCGAGGGTGGGAAGGCCCGATGATGGTACGGCGGCACTACTTGTTATAGGCGCTTCGCTCCGCCCTGACGCGACATCACCGGACCTTTTCCCACTAGAACTGGTATTGCAGCGATCCGGCAAACCCTCTCCGCCAGAGCGCCTGACGTTCGTATTCCTGGAGTAGCTCATCGGTGTGGAAAGGTGAGGAGATGACCGCGAGGCTGCCGGCGAGGGAGAGGCCGAACCGGCCGCCGAGGGGAACCAGCAGGGACGCGGCTCCGCGTGCCCCCGCCCGGGTGCGCGACTCCGAGTCGATCGGGTGCCAGAACTCGATGAGCGGCCCGGCATGGAGGATGAGCCGGTTGGCCCCGAGCGCCGCGATCGGGTAGCTGACCTCGGGCGCAAGCCCCACCACCGTAAACGCGTCGTTAACCGCCACCACGCCCGCGTTGCCTTCGAGGCCCAGAGCCGCCTCCGTATACGTGGCGTGAAGTCCCAGCCCGATGCTTCCAAAGCGATGCTCCACTCCCAATGCAAACACAGTGGGACGATACGGGCGAAAAGACCTCGGCTCGGGGGCATTCTCGAGTGATCCGCCCCAAAAGCGGTCCGACTCCACGCCCAGTGATAGGGACCACTGACTCAACACTTCGGTGGGCGCACCCATCGAAAGCGCTAGAACGCAGAGCAGACCGTTTGGGACGGTGGATTTCATATCAGCGCATCTCCAGTTTGGCCCAACCATTGGTGACGTTGTTTTCTCCCTTGATAATCCAGTTGGCGCCGGGGAAGGACTGACCGACCACGACGTCTTCGACTGCATTTCCGATGAAATCGTCCTGGGTGGTTAGGAACGAGTACACCGCGGACAGGATCTTCTGGAGCGCATTGGCTCGCTTCACGATCCCTGCAAGCGTGGAGCTGCTGGTGTCCTTGGCCCCGGTAAGGTTGGGGTACTGTGCCTGAATGGTGCTGATGACGTTCTTGAAACGGTTGGCGTCGAACTTGATGACGCACCCAGTGTCATCGTCTTCCAGCGCGATGATCCGAAAGTTCTGGTTCGGGTGAGCGGATTTGTAATTGTTGAGCTGCGCCCGGCTGAAGAGCAGAACGCTGCCGGTCCAGTTCAAACTGTTCTGGTCGAAGTTATAGTATGCGCCTGCCGCTCCACCGGCACACTGATAATCCCGCAGCGAGTCGCTGGCTCCTGACTGGCCCAGGATGTGGTACTCAAACTCGGGACTACCCTTCAACCAACCTTCAAAATCGTTCACGAAGTGAGAGTAGGCCATATAAAGACCCGGCGGGGGGCCCGGGGCGCCACCGCCTCCCCCTCCGCAGTCGGTGCAGGTGGCCTCCGCTCCGGGACCGGTAGGGTGAGCAAAATCGGTCTCTACCGGGACCACAGCCAAGACCGGAGTGGCGGGGGGTACCTCCGCGTTCAACACCTGCCGTTGCCCCCCAATGTCGTACGCCACCGGCTCCTCTCGATCTTCCCGGGCGCTGGCGACCAGCAGGTTGGGCCCCCCGTCCCACTCGTCCCGGTGCTGCGGGACGGGAAAGTAGATCTCCAGCGGGATGGCCTCCTCCAGGTCGGTACCCACCTCGATTTCGGAGCTGCCTCCGATGCGGGCGACCTCCTTCAGGACCTGGCGATCGGACTGCAGCAGCAGCTTTTGTAGCTGCAGCTTGTGCTCGGGAAAGGGGGAGTGGTCCAGCTGGCTCTTGAGATACGAGCGGAATGCCGAGTCGGCCAAGGCACGGGCCAACTTCCGGGCCAGGCGGTCCATGGCACTTCGCTCGACCGAGTACCGGGGCGTGGATGGTGCGGATTCCTCATTTCCCGCTGTAGGGGCACTTCGATCGCACGCCGCCAGCGCCGCGGCCAGGGCAAGCGCCCCGAAGGTAAACCGGATGGACATGGCTCCTCCTTGGATGGTGATGGTGCGCTGACGGCAAGCGCGAGCTCGACGGCAACGCCAAGGTAGGAACCGGCCTATGTGAAGTACGGACCTGAGTTACGCGGCAGGGACCGGAAAAGGTGAGTCGGACAGCCCGGGTATGCCGTTGAAAACGACGAGCACCACCGCCTCGCCGTCCAGCCGCTCGCCCGCGAGAACGCCCTGCAGGAGTCGGCAGCCGTCCTTGCAACGAAACCGCGTCGCTCGAGGAGGCCCACCCGGCTGAGGGGATCCCAGCGCCCGGATCCGATCCTCGGGAGTGGCGAATACTCCCAGCACCGAGCTCAGCGACTGCAGCTCGGCCGGGGACTGATACCCCAGCATGCGGGCAAACCGCTGGTTGGCGGTGAGTAGAGTGCCATCGGTGCGGAACAGGCCTAACCCGACCGGGGCGCTATCGGAAAGTGTGCGGAGTAGACCGGACGCGTCGCGAAGGGCGTCTTCCACCCGGCGGCGGGCAGCCATCGCTTCCTTGAGATCGCTCACCTGCTTGCGCAAGCCGGTGATCTCGTGAATGAGCTCCTGCTTGGGACGGTGGTTGTCGCGCATGGCAACGTAATAGGACGGCTGGCGCCGTTCGTCTTGCACTATCGTCCCACCACCGCCCGCGCTGCCGCAATGGCCTGGTCGATCCCGTCCGCGGGAATATCGAGGTGAGTCACCGCCCGGACGGTATGCGGCCCCAGTACGCTGAACCGGACGCCGTGGCTGCTGGTGGTGCGCGCACTGAACTCATCACCGGTCAGCCCGGTCCGGGTGATGTCGAAGATCACGATGTTGGTCTCCACCGTGGCGGGATCGAGCTGAATGGCGGGAATGCCCGCGAGCTCCAGCGCCAACTGCCGGGCCCGCTCGTGATCCTGGGCCAGTCGGTCGACGTGATGCTTCAGGGCATAGACTCCGGCCGCGGCAATGATGCCGGCCTGCCGCATGGCGCCGCCGAAGCGCTGCTTGTAGCGCCAGGCCTCCTCGATGAACTCCCGCGAGCCCGCCAGCACCGCCCCCACCGGGGCTCCCAGTCCCTTGCTGAGATCGATCCAGATGGAATCGAACCGCGCCGCAAATCGGTCGGGCCGGCGTTCCGCTGGCTACAACCGCGTTCATTAATCGCGCGCCGTCCATATGGGCCACCAGCCCGGCCGTCGTGCGCGGCGCCACAGACCGCCTCGATCTGCTCGAGCGGCCAGCAGATCCCACCAATGACGTTGCTGGTCTGCTCGATCGACACGGCCCGAGTCCGGGGCATGTAGTACGCCGGCGGCCGAACGGCCCGGCGCACCTGGTCCGCGGTAAACAGTCCGCGCGGGCCCGACCAGGGGACGGAGTACCGCGCCGATCATCGGCGGCGGGCCGCCGACCTCGAACAACAGTGGATGGGCCTGCTCCTGCAGCAGGATCTCGTCACCTGCCCGGCAATGCACCGCAAAGGCCACCTGATTGCACATCGTGCCCGAGGGAAGGAAAAGCGCCGCCTCCTTGCCCAGCAGGTCGGCGACCATGTCCTGCAGGAGATTGACGGTGGGATCTTCGCGCTGCTGCTCGTCGCCCACTTCTGCTTCCGCCATGGCCCGGCGCATGGCGGGAGTGGGACGGGTGACGGTATCGCTGTAGAGGTCGACCCTTACCACTCCATCATCTCTATGCGCTGCAGGGCCATCCTGAGCGGAACGAAGGTAGCCGTGAGGCAGATGCCGATGATCAGCAGCGCGGACGCCGCAAGCTCAGGCAGAATGGCCCGGAGCTGACTCGCCGTAGCGATCCATCGCAGGTAGGCCATCACTGGGGTGGCCTCGATCATGATGATCGCGGTAAGCAGGCTGAGGGTACTCATCATGTACACCAGCCCGCCGAAGCTGGTGGGAATCTGTGCCGCATTCTCCGAGCCGAACTGGGGATAGATCGCACCAAAGGAAAGCGCCAAGGCACTGGCCGCCAGGGTATAGAGGACGATGGTTCCGACGGCGACCGCCATCATGAACGTGCTGGCGTGGAGGAGCCAGTTGGTGAACACCGTGATCGTCAGCGCCAGAACGAGGAGGGGTAAGGTGCCGATCCAGTACTTGCTCCACAGCATGGCGCTGGGGTCCAGCGGACTGGAGCGGAGCAGCCACATCTGCCGGCCTTCCAGCGAAATCCCGGGAAACACGAAGCGCGCCGCCACCGCGGCCAGCACGAAGCCGGCCAGACCCAGGTTCAGAAACGAGATCATGGTGATCAGCCGGAACGGCACCTGCTCTCCGGAGTGGAGCGGCAGCGACTTGATATTGAAGAGATACACCAGGAGCAGCACCGCCAGCAGAATCAGCTGGCTCCACTGGGTGTTGTCCCGGAAGAAGAGACGCAGGTCCTTGAGGATAAACTCCCGCTTCGACGGCGAGACCGCGCTCAGGATGCCCGGACACCGGCCCCCGGATCACCCGGCGAAGCTTCCGTTCGGCGCCCTCCTGCGCCTTGGAGAAGCCAAGATGATACAGGCGCCGGTGCAACAGCGCTCCCAGAAAAACCGCGAGAGATGCCGCCAGCCACAGCTTGGCGATGGGCCACGGATCCGCCACCCGGAGCAGCCAGTTCATGATGATGGATGCGGTCCACTCGCTGGGCAGCCATGGGCTGGTCGGGGTGCGGAGCACCGCGAGATAGTCCACCAGGTTTTTGAAGCCTTCCGGCTGGGCCAGCCGCTCGGGCCGGAGAAGGCGCAGGGTCATCAGCACGACCACCACCGCGCCGGTGGCCACCAGGCCCAGAAGCTCCCGGGTCCGCCGGGCAGGGAAGATGTTGACCAGGATCAGGGTGAAGGCCGTACCCACCACCGCCGGAAGGACCAGGTAGGGAATGAAGGCCGCGAGCGCCACGACCGGAAAGAGAAACCCGCCGCCGAACACGATCCCGTAGGCCGTAAAGATCGGCAGCGCCAACAGCGCCACCATCCAGGAGGAGTGGACCACCGTCTCCACCAGCTTGGCGGCGTAGAGCCGTGACTGGCCGATCGGCGCTGCCACCAGCAGATCGAGATCCTTGGCCAGAAAGAAGGTCGAGAGGGCGGTAATGATGTTCGAGAGCAGCAGGATGGACAGAAACGCCAGCAGGATGATTCCGAGCACCTTGGCGGCGATGAGATTGCCGATGTCCTCCACGCCGCGGAAGTAGCGAAGCACCCGGTAGGCAATCCCGAACACGCCGACCCAGAACACCAGGGCGACCAATCCCAGCAGAACGGCTCTGGCCCCCGACCCACTCTCCTCCTGGCGTAGCCGCGCCAAAGCGCTCCGCCACTTGGGCGTGAGCAGAGTCCAGACGCTCGGGCTGAACACTGGGCTGTCACGGGATCAGGCGATCGAGGATGGTGTCGAGCTGGTGCTCCCGCATGCCGCCGGTGAGCTTGAGGAAGAGTTCCTCCAGCCCGAGATCCTCCGAGGAGGTCTGCTCCTGCAGCTCGGCCATGGTTCCCGTGGGCGACGATCTTGCCGCCGTGAACGATGGCGATACGGTCGCACATCGTCTCGGCCACCTCCAGCGTGTGGGTGCTCATCAGCACCGTGCCGCCTCGGTCGACGAACTGACGAAACAGATCCTTCAGCAGGCGGGCGCTCTTCGGGTCCAGACCCACCATCGGCTCGTCCACCACGATCACCTCGGGACGATGCACCAGCGCGCCGGAGATGATCAGCTTCTGCCGCATGCCGTGGCTATACGATTCGGTGAGCTCGTTCTTCCAGCGGGCCAGCTCGAACAGCTCGAGCAGCTCGTCGATCCGGCGCTCGACCGCGGGCCCCTGCTGGCCGTACAGCGCGGCCGCGAAGCGGAGAAACTCGCCGCCGGTCAGCTTGTCGTAGACGAAGGGACGATCGGGAATGAAGCCCAGCCGGGCCTTGGCCTCGAGCGGCCGTGCGGTCGATGTCGATGCCGCCGATCTCGACCGTGCCGCTGGTCGGGCGGAGGATGCCCGCGATCATGCGGAAGGTGGTGGTCTTGCCCGGCGCCGTTGGGGCCGAGAAATCCGAACAGCTCGCCGCTGGGGACCTCCAGATCGATATCGTCGACTGCGGTGAACCGGCCGTAACGCTTGGTGAGCTGGATCAGTCGGATCACGCGATCCTCCGGACGATGGCTTCGACCAGCTCGCGGTCGGCGTCGCGCTCCACTGACGATGTGCAGCTCGATGGGACATCCTTCGGCCTCCGGAGGAAACGTCTCGGCCAGCAGGGTGGCCGCTTCCTCCACGCTCAGCTGACCCGCACCGGCTCCCACCAGCGGGGCCGCGATAATGCCGAGCTCCCAGTCGGTTGCGCGCTGCCAGGCGGACAGCAATCCGCGGCGCACCACCTCACGGCCGGTCCGGATTCCGGATCCTGGATCACGACGTGGAGCACGAAGGGGGCCGCCAGGTCGCCACTCCCGGTCACTACGGCGGCCCCGGCCTTGAGCGGAGAGCTGAGACCGCCGCTGCTCGGCAAAACGCGGGCCCGCCTGCTCATCCAGTCGGGCGATGGCATCGGTGAGGGCGGCCGAGGCTCTCGTCGGCAGGACGAAGAACGGCGTCGGCCTTGACCCGGGCGAGATCCTCGACGCTGACCCGGATCACAGGCCGGCAAGCTCTCGCCCTCGGCGGTACATCTCCTGGGCCTGGTCCGGCAGGCTCATGCCGGTCAAGCACCCGGCCCATGAGGTGATAGGCCTTGGCATCGTCGGGGCTTACCTGAAGGGCCCGTTCTACAGCGGCGCGCGCGCCCCGGCCAGGTCCCCCAGCTGATTGAGCGAATCGCCAAGGTAGTAGTAGGTCTTGGCGTTGTCGGGTTGGAACTCGAGTGCTCGATGAAAGCAGACTGCAGCCTCTTGCACCAGTCCGCGCCGCCACAGCAGAAGCCCCAGCTCGAATTGGGCCGGAGCATGAGAGGGGTGAAGCCGGAGGACCCGGCGGAGATCCGCATCGGCCTCCCGATACCGCTGCAGGCGGCCGAGAATGGAGCCCCGTAGAACCAGAAACTCGGTCTGATCCGGGGCCCGCCGCAGCCCCTCCGAGAGCACGTCCACCGCGTCGTTGGCCTCCTCCAGCCGGTCCAGAAGTCGGGCGAGATGCAGCCGAGCCTCGATGTGGCTCGGGCTCCAGCTCGAGCAGCTCGCGGTAGGGCCGGATGGCCTGCCCGGGAAAGGAGCTTGAGGCCAACTCATCGGCCCGCTGGAGGCGCTGCTCCGCCACAGCTCAGTCCCGCGAAGGAGCGGAGGCGGCGGTCCCGTTTTCCACGCTGGCGGGAGTGCATGTCGGTTATTTGCCACCGTTCAGAGCTTTGGATGCTCAATGGTAGATGGGTAAGTGCCTGAGGTTACCAGTCGCCAGTCTGCAGCCAGCTCCTCAGTCAGATCTTGACTGCCGACTGCTACTCCCTTCCATTGACCCCGCGCTTCGCCTTCGGATAGCTTTCGGGGCTATGGCTCAGGAATTTCTGGTGGTGCGCGGCGCCCGCGAACACAACCTCAAGAACATCTCTGTCGCGATTCCCCGGAACCAGTCTCACCGTCATCACCGGCCTCTCAGGCTCGGGGAAATCGTCGCTCGCCTTCGACACAATCTATGCCGAAGGACAGCGGCGGTACGTCGAGTCGCTGTCGGCGTACGCGCGGCAGTTCCTGGGGCTCATGGAAAAGCCCGATGTAGACGCGATCGAAGGGCTTTCCCCGGCCATCTCCATCGAGCAGAAGACCACCGGGCAGAATCCGCGGTCGACCGTAGGCACCGTGACCGAGATCTACGACTACCTGCGACTGCTCTGGGCCCGAGTCGGAATTCCCCACTGTCCCAATGACGGTACCCCGGTCACCCGGCAGAGCGCGGCCCAGATCACCGACACGGTGTTGAGCTGGCCGGAGGAGAGCCGGATCGAGGTCCTGGCGCCGCTGGTGCGAGGCCGCAAAGGCGAGTTCCGTGACATGCTGGAAGACGTCCGCAAGCGGGGCTTCGTGCGGGTTCGGGTCGACGGACAGACCTACGACCTGGGGTCGGTGCCGGCGCTGAACCGGCGGCAGAACCACGACATCGCCATCGTGGTGGACCGCCTGGTGGTGCGCCCCAGCGATCGGTCCCGGCTGAACGATTCGATCGAGACCGCGTTGAAGACGGCGGATGGATCGTGGAGGTGGTAACGCACGGCGGAGCGGGTTCCAACGTCCCCACGTTCCGTCGTCTTCTCGGAGCGCTTTGCCTGTCCGGTCTGCGGGCTCTCGCTTCCGGAGCTCGAGCCCCGGCAGTTCTCCTTCAATTCTCCGTTTGGCGCGTGCCCCGACTGCCACGGCGTCGGCACCCGGCGCGAGGTGAATGCCGAGCTGGTGCTCGGCGATCCCAGCATTTCCATTCTGGAAGGGGTCATCCTGCCATGGGGCGAGCCCAGCGGCTACCTGCGGAAGATCGTGCTGCCCACCCTGGCCAAGGCGTTCAAGTTCGAACTGAACGCACCCTGGGGCGAGCACAGCGAGGCGGCCCGCATGCTCTGCTTCACGGGGCACCAGGCCGATTCAAGTTCCAGACCGACGGTGCGTCGGGGCCGGGGCGAGTACGAGAGCGAATGGGAGGGCGTGCTCCGAAACATCGAGCGGCGCTATCGCGAGTCCACCAGCGACAGCGTTCGGGCCACCCTCGAGGAGTTCATGATCGAGCAGCCCTGCCAGACCTGCAAGGGAAAGCGGCTGCGACCCGGAGAGCCTTGCGGTACTGGTGCAACGGCACCAGCATCGGCGACGTGGTGGACCTGCCGATCCAGCGGGCCATCGAATTCTTCGAGAGCATCCCGCTGCGCGGCGCTGGGGGGTCATCCGGCAATGGCAGGGGAGGGCTCGATCCTGACATCGCGGGACCGATTCTCAAGGAAGTGATCGATCGCCTCCGCTTTCTTCGCGACGTGGGTCTCGATTACCTGACCCTCGGCCGAGGCGCCACCTCGCTCTCGGGCGGCGAGACCCAGCGGATCAGGCTGGCCACCCAGATCGGCTCTCGGCTGGTGGGCGTGCTCTACATCCTCGATGAGCCGAGCATCGGCCTGCACCAGCGGGATAACGAACGGCTGCTGGACACGCTGAGAGGCCTGAGAGATCTGGGGAATACGGTGATCGTGGTGGAGCACGACCAGGACACCATCCAGTCGGCGGACCACGTGATCGATCTGGGCCCCCGGGCCGGCCGCTTCGGCGGCGAGGTGGTGGCCGAGGGCACGGTCGAAGACATCCGCAGCCATCCTGACTCGCTGACCGGCAGGTACCTCCGCGACGAACTGCGGATTCCGGTCCCGCCTGGCCGGCGAGAGGCGCCAGCCCAGCATCGGCTCCGCATCGTCGGGCGCCCGGGCGAACAATCTGAAGAACCTCACGGTCGAGATCCCTCTCGGTCTGTTCGTCGCCGTCACCGGGGTGTCGGGCTCGGGGAAGTCCACCCTGGTCACCGACATTCTGTACCAGGCCCTGGCGCGTCACTTTTATCGGGCCAAGGTCGTCCCCGGCATCCCATTCCAGGATCGAGGGGCTGGATCTGATCGATAAGGTGATCGACATCGATCAGAGTCCCATCGGGCGCACGCCGCGATCCAATCCGGCCACGTATACCGGACTCTTCACCCCCATCCGGGAGCTGTTCACTCAGCTGCCCGATGCCAAGATGCGGGGGTACGGACCGGGCCGCTTCTCCTTCAACGTGAAGGGCGGGCGCTGCGAGGCCTGTCAGGGCGATGGCCTGGTCAAGATCGAGATGCACTTCCTGCCCGACGTCTACGTCCCCTGCGAGGTGTGCAAGGGACGGCGGTACAATCGGGAAACCCTGGAGGTGCGTTACAAGGGCCGGAGCATTGCCGACGTGCTCGATCTCACGGTGGAAGACGCGCTCGAGTTCTTCAGCAACCAGCGGCGCATCGCCGAGAAGCTGGAGCTGCTGAATGACGTTGGGCTGGGATACATCCATTTGGGCCAGGCGGCGACCACACTGTCCGGCGGCGAGGCGCAGCGGGTGAAGCTCGCCACCGAGCTGGCAAAGCGAGACACCGGCCGGACCCTGTACATCCTGGATGAGCCCACCACCGGCCTGCACTTCGAGGATGTACGACTGCTGCTGGATGTGCTGCACCGCCTGGTTGACAAGGGCAACAGCGTCGTCGTGATCGAGCACAATCTCGATGTGATCAAGACGGCCGACTGGATCATCGACCTGGGTCCCGAGGGTGGCGAGCGGGGCGGGGAAGTGGTGGCCGCCGGCACGCCCGAGGATGTGGCGGAGGTGGAGCGGAGCTACACCGGGCAGTTTCTGCAAGAAGGCGTAGGGGTTACTGAAGACAGTCACGAGACACGAGTCGCGAGTCACGCGGGCGAGTTGCGACCGCCTATGCTCGTGACTCGTGACCCGTGACTCTCGACTATTTCTTGGTCGCCCCGAAACTCGGCGTCTTGGCCGCGGGATCGATCTTCATCCAGATCCACATACCTGACAGGCCGTGTCCGGGCACCCCGCAGAAGATGCGGTAAGTGCCCGATCCGGGTACCGTGAACTTGCATGTTGTCGGATCCCTCCTGCGGCAGACCTTCCAGGACCTTGGTGGTGTAGGCTCGCGGAATTGCTGGTCGGCCGCCGGTTGGGAATGGCGCCTTCGCCCGGAATGACCTCAGCGCTATGAGGCGTTCCGTCCTTGTTGATGAAGTTGATCACTACGTTCGCACTTAGGAGGCAGGGTCAGAGTTCCTCCTCCATTGGAGAAGCCGTTGAAGGTGAAGGGGCCGGCATGCAGCTCGAAGGTCGCTGTCTTGCTTCCAGCATCCCACTTCAGATACTTGTCCTGGCCCGATGCCGCGGTGGATGCCTGAGCCGAGCCGCCGGTATCGCCGACGCCGGTTGCGTGGTCGTTTCGCTGGGAGCTGAGGTAGCCGTGTCGCGAGGGGCAGCCTTGCCGGATGATGCCGGGGTGGACTTACGCCCGGGATCGATCGAGGGCCGCACCCGCGGCTTGGCCGGTGGGGTCTGGGTCTCGCCGGCACTTTGAGTCCGGATTGCCGTAGTGTCTGTGGCCATGCCCGAGGTCTCGGCGGCCCCGCTGGCTGGCCGACGTAGCGGTATCGGGAGCCGCCGCGGTCGTCATCGCCGTGGTGTCGCGGCTGGCTGGCCGGTCCGCGGCGGAGGAACAGGCCACCAGCACGACGCTCGCGACCCCGATCAGCGACGCAAGTCGCGGTGATTACCAATTGATGCGCTCATGGCCTCTCACTTCCCTGTGGTATAATGCGTCGTTGCGATTCAGTTCGATCGCATGGTCCACCTTCACCCGTGGAATCTTCTGTGACACGTGTCACCCGATCCTTCCTGCTCGCTGCTCTCGGTTGCCGCTCCGCTCCGCGCCCAGCAATCCGATTCCAGCCTGCTTTCGGTGCAGCGGATCTACGGCACGCCGCGAGTTCCGGAGCCAGACCTTCGGACCCGCCCGATGGCTGGGCGACGGCTCCTCCTACACCACGCTGGAGGAGATCGAAGCACGGCGGGCAGAACCTGGTGCGCTACGACACCGAGCGCGGCGGCCGCGAGGTACTGGTCGCGGCCCGGCAGTTCATCCCCCAGGGAGACAGCGTTCCGCTGCGGGTCGAGGAGTACGCCTGGTCGCCCGACAACAAGATGCTCCTGATCTTCACCAACACCCAGCCGGTGTGGCGGCTCAACACGCGGGGCGACTACTGGGTGCTGGATCGCTCCAGCGGCCGGCTGCAGCCAGCTTGGGGGGAAGCGAGTGCCAAGCCGTCCACGCTGATGTTTGCCAAATTCTCTCCCGACGGACGCGGGTGGGGTATGTCCGGGAGAACAATCTCTACGTGGAGGATCTGGCGAGCCGGCGCCATCACTCCGCTCACCACGGACGGCTCGCGGACGGTCATCAACGGGACCTTCGATTGGGTGTACGAAGAGGAGTTGATGAACTACTACGCCGATGGCTGGCGCTGGAGCCCGGACGGCCGGAGCATCGCCTACTGGCAGCTGAATGCCGACCAGGTCAAAGACTTCAACCTGATCAACAACACCGACTCGCTGTACTCGCGGGTCATCCCGGTCCAGTATCCCAAGGCGGGAGAGGCCAACTCCGCGGCGCGAGTAGGCATCGTCAGCGCGGCCGGCGGAGCCGACCCGGTGGCTGGAGATTCCAGGGCGATCCGCGGAACCACTACATCGCCCGAATGGACTGGGCGGCCAGCTCGAACGAGGTGGTGCTCCAGCGGCTCAACCGGCTGCAGAACACCAACGAAGTCATGCTGGGCGACGCCCGGACCGGAAGGTGCGCACGGTGCTGACCGAGCGGGACAGCACCTGGGTGGACGTGGCGGACGAGACTCACCTGGCTTAAGGGCGGGAAGAACTTCACTCTGGGTCAGCGAGCGCGACGGCTGGAACCACGTCTATCTGGTCTCGCGCGATGGGAAGTCGGTCCGGCTGGTGACCCGGGGCGCGTTCGATGTGTCCGAGGTGCTGGGCACCGACGAAAAGGGCGGCTGGCTCTACTACCTGGCCTCGCCGGACCAGCCCTGCCCAGCGCTATCTCTACCGCACCCGGCTCGACGGCAAAGGCGCGCGCGGAGCGGCTTTCCCCCGGGACGAATCGGGCACCCACGGCTATGACGTCGCGCCCAACTTCCGCTATGCGCTGGAGACGTACTCCAGCTTCGGCAAGCCGCCGGTAATCCGGCTGGTCCGCCTGCCCGGGCATGAGGTAATCCGGACCCTGATCGACAATGCTGGACTGCGCGAGCCGGCTGGCCACGCTCCGCAAGGGACAGGTCGAGTTCTTCAGCATTCCCGGCCGAGGACGG
Source organism: uncultured Gemmatimonadales bacterium (assembly GCA_963842945.1). Lineage (GTDB taxonomy): Bacteria > Gemmatimonadota > Gemmatimonadetes > Gemmatimonadales > GWC2-71-9 > CAVVWJ01. Next base: position 52,342 of record CAWJIM010000023.1, on the reverse strand, counting down.
CGCCCGGATGCCGGCCGTATATGATGAAGCCGGCCGACTTCGACTCCACCCGGAAGTATCCGCTGCTCCTCCATGTGTATGGCGGGCCCGGCTACTCCACGGTGAACGACGCCTGGGGCTCATACTACCTCTGGCACCTGATGCTCACCCAGAAGGGCTACCTCGTGGCCAGCGTCGACAACCACGGAACCCCGGCGCCGCTGGGCCGAGCCTGGCGCAAGTCGATCTATGGCCAGCTTGGGCGTGGTGGAGACGCGGGACCAGGCCAGCCGCGGCCCGCACGCTGGCGCAGCGATCGTATGTGGACACCGGACGGATCGGGATCTGGGGCTGGAGCTACGGCGGCTTCATGAGCCTCAACACGCTCTTTCAACACCCCGACCTGTTCCGCACGGCGGTTGCGGTCTCTCCGGTGACCCACTGGTCGCTGTACGACAACGTGTATACCGAGCGGTTCAACGGGCTGCCGACCGAGAACAAGGCCGGCTACGACCGCGGGTCGCCGCTGACGCTACGTGAATGGGCTCAAGGGAAACCTGCTGCTGGTCCACGGCAGCGGCGACGACAATGTGCACTTTCAGAACAGTGAGGTGCTGATCAACGCGCTGGTCGCCGCCAACAAGCCGTTCACCATGATGGAGTACCCCAACCGGACCCACTGCGTCTGCCAGGGAAGGAACACCCAGCTCCATCTGTTCGAGCTGATCACCCGCTACCTGGACCAGAATCTCAAGGCAGAGGGTTCGGCTCCGGCCCAAGCCACAGAACGGGCTGCCAGTGGTACGCGCTGACTCCCGGCTCAGCCCCCCTCTGCTACTACACCGGCGAAGGTGGGGCAGCCGATCGTCAGATTCAACGGGGTACCCTTGGCGTCTTTCCCTTTGAGTTCCAGGGTCCCACCCGCCCCCTCCTTACGAAGCTCAGCAGTGGCCGCGCCCGCTGCCGGAGCTCTCGGGTTGACGTCGATGCTGTAGGTATTGGTCCCGGCCCCGAGCGAGAGAGAGATCTGGTCGGGGCTGCCATTCTTGGGCCGCCACAGGGTGAGGTTCAGCTGTTTGATCTCGCTGGCGTCGCCCCCTGAAGCCTCCACCAGATAGAGCGCTGCCGGGATGTCGTAGATCGAGGCTGACGGCTCGTGCTTACAGGTGCCGGCGATATTGGAGGTATAGGACTTGGTGCCCAGGCGGGCGATGACACTCACTTTGCTGGTTTCGGTGCCGGGCTGACCGGGCGCACGGCGCTGGGCCGCCGCCTCCCGGGTGCCGCTCGCCAATGCCAGCAGGGCAGCCAGTGCGGTAATGCGGAGCATGGTCTCTCCTGATTATTGACTGGTTATCTGGGTACTCGGACGCTAAGAGTAGGACGCAGCCGAACCGAGGTTCTTCTCACCCCGGGTACATTCCTCAGCTATCCCCCGCTCCTGCCTCACTGAAGGCGGGACAATCTATAGAGATCTGGATCGGTTTCCCTTTGGCATCCTTGCCGCTGAGCTCGAGCCTTCCGCCGGGACCGCTGGGGAGGATAGTCACCGTTCCCTGGCCCTTAGGCTTCCCCTGGGGCCCGGTCTCGATTCGGTGATCGCCGGCCTTGCCCTTCAGCTTGAAAGACAGCTGGTCGGGTCCACCGTCCTTCGGCCGGCGGAGAGTCAAATCCAGCTGCTTTACCGTTCCCTCATCCGATCCGCGGTACTCCACGGTCCAGAGTGAGACGGACCTTCCTTCGATCGACGCGTCCGCAGCGTGACGGCAGGTGCCGGCCCCGTTGACCTGGATCGGCTTACCGCCAACCATGCCCGAAAGAGAAAGTGCGGACTCCGTCTCCAGCTTTTGGTTCTCCGGCGCCAGCGTTTGGTTCTGGGCCTGTGCATCTCGAGCTGTGCCGGCTGCCAAGCCCAGGGTACAGATCAACGTGGCGCGGATCATGAACGCTCCTAAAAGTGGAGAACTACGCGGGGTTCCGGAATCAAAGATCCTCATGGCGAGGCACCGCCACGAAGTCTAGATTATGAGTTCCAGCGAAAAGGGAGTCCAGATGACTTACGAGGATATCGTCGCCCTGCTGGGTTATGCCGGGGGGCACGAGCAGCTCGTGCGCATCATCACCCGGTCGCAGACGGAACTGGTGGGGATCCCATTGAGCGTGGATACCCATGTCACCGCCCATGAAGTCTACCTAAAGCCCGCCGGAGATGACGAGACGGAGATCGCGGTCTCGCTAGCCGCGATCCAGGCAGTCGAACTGGTTTAAGCCTCTCGGCGCTCACCCGCTAAAGATGCTCGTTTCGTTGTGAAACAACGAGGGGTGCCGCCCCGTATGAAGGACGGGAAGAGCCTCAATCTCGAGTCAAGCGGAGGATTTGCTTAGTGGAAGGCCTGTTCGCGATCACTTTTCTGTTCGGCGGCGGAACCCTGTTCCTCCTTTCGATCAGTCCAGTCGGCAGAGCCTTGGCCGAGCGGATCCGGGGGAGGGTAACGCCCACCCAGGACCCCGAACTGCTGGCCGAAGTGGACGCTCTGCGGCAGGAAGTCGCCGAGCTGCACGAGCGGGTGGATTTCGCCGAGCGGCTCCTGTCCAGACCCAGGACCGGCAGGAGACTGGGAAAGGGAGAGAGGCCCGATGATCCTCCAGGCTGCCGCCCGTTCCGCCCACACCGCCGCCTCCGCCGTTTGACCCCAACTTCATCTTCCTGAACGAGGGTGGCCCGCCGGTCGTCGCTGCTCATCGTGATCGCCGCCCTGGCAGCGACAGTGATCATCCTCTGGCCGCTGATGCGAGCGTTTGCCCGGCGGCTGGAAGGCAAAGGCAACACCGATCCGGCCCTGAAGGCGGACGTCGAGCAGCTGCAGGCTCAACTCGGCGAATTGGATACCTTGCAGGCACGTGTGCTCGAGCTGGAGGAGCGGGTCGACTTCGCCGAGCGGCTGCTGGCGCACGAAGCCCAAGATCCACGAGGCCCGGGCCTCCGGGGTGAGGCGCAGTGAACCAGTTGCGGAGAGCGCAGCGATGATCACCCGAGAAGACATCCAATCGTTGCTCGACCGTCTCGACGGGGGCAGCCTGGCCGTCAAGGAGGTCGAGCCCAACCTGTGGCTCGCTCGAACCCCGGACGATGCCGAAGTCGTGGTCCACTACGCTCCGCCGGTGGTCATCCTGCGGGTTCGGGTGATGGAGCTGCCCGCCAGCGAGCCGCGCCGGGGCGAGCTGTTCCGCCAGCTGCTGGAGTACAATGCCCGCGAGCTGGTCCACGGGTCCTACGGCCTGGAGGGCGACCACGTGGTGCTCACCGATACCCTCGAGCTGGAGAACCTCGACTACAACGAGTTCGAGGCCAGCTTCGACTCGGTCACGCTGGCGTTGGCCTCGCATCTCGAGCGCGCTCGCGCCCTACCGGGAAAGGTGAAGCGTCATGGGACTCTTTGATCGTCTCTCCACCATGCTGCGGTCGAACATCAACGACCTCATCTCCCGGGCGGAAAACCCCGAGAAGATGCTGAACCAGCTCATCCTCGACATGAAGACCCAGCTGGCCAAGGCCAAGCAGCAGGTTGCCTCCGCCATCGCCGATGAGCGGAAGCTGCAGAGCGACGCCGAGGCCCTGAAGAAGCAGGCGGAAGACTGGGAGCGGCGGGCCATGATGGCGGTGCAGGAGGGCCGCGACGATCTGGCCAAGCAGGCGCTGGGCCGCTACAACGAGCAGCTCCAGTCGCGCTCAGCAGCTGCAGGAGACCTGGCTGCGTCACAAGGCCGAGACCGACGCAGCTCAAGCTTTCGCTCCGCCAGCTCAACGACAAGATCGAAGAGGCCAAGCGCAAGAAGAACATCCTGGTCGCGCGCTCCAAGCGGGCCGAGGCCCAGCAGCGGATTCAGGAAACGATGTCGGGGCTCTCCGACAAGAGCGCCTTCGAGTCGTTCGAGCGGATGGCGGAGAAGATCGAGGCCACCGAGCGCAAGGCGCTGGCCGCGGCCGAGCTGAACGAAGAGGTCTCGGGCGACTTGCTGGCCCGCCAGTTCGAGTCGCTGGAATACAAGGGCAGCTCCGACCAGCAGCTTCATCGAGCTGAAGACCAAGATGGGCATACTGGGCCCGGGCCGGGAGCGCGGACTCGAGGCAGCTGGGCGCCGGCCGGGAGGACGTGCGTGACGCCGAGCTGATCGAGGAGGGGGACGAAGGGAAGGCGCGTTGACCCAGCCGACTGAGGCAGAACGACGGCGAGGGTTCCCACTCGGGTGGGTTCTCCTCGCCGTCATCGTTGTGGCTCTGGCTGATCCGCACCATCGATGTCCTGCTGGTGCGTTTTCCTGGCCGTCATTCTCGCGGTCTACCTGGATGCCGTCTCGGGTTTCCTGCAGCGCCGGCTCGAGGTTCCGCGCTCGCTGTGGCTCTGGCCGCGGCCGTGGTACTCACCCTCGGCGCCCTTGTCGGGCGTGGTCTTCCTCATCGCTCCCGCGGTCGCCAGCCAGGTGCAGGACTTCGCATCGCCAACCTTCCGAAGTTCCTGAGCGATCTCGATCAGAGCATCGACCGGCTGTTCCGGAGCATTCCGGTCCTCCGGCGCGGCGTCACCGAAGGAGGTCGCCCGGGCCTGCTCGCCACCTCGCTCAACGAGATCTTCGGAGTTCTGCGGGGCGCGCTGGTGCCCTACCTCAAGGGAGGCGTCGAGCTGATCATCGAGGTGGTGAGCGTCTTCGTGATGGCGCTCTACCTGGCGCGGAACCCTCGATCTATCTCGATGGGCTGATGGCGCTGGTCCCGCCGTCACACCGGCCGCTGGCTCGGGTCGATTCTCGACGACCTCAGAGTGACGCTTCAGGGCCTGGGTAGTCGGGCAGATCATCGCGATGGTTCTGCTGGCGGCGCTCACCACCCTCGGACTCTGGTTGCTCGGGATTCCCTACTTTCTGGCGTTTGGCGTGTTCGCCGGGGTCGCCGCCATCGTGCCGTTCTTCGGAACCCTGCTCTCCACCCTGGTGCCGGCGCTCTTTGCCCTTGGGGTCTTCGGCCTGCCCAAGGCGGTGGCGGTGACGCTGCTCGGCGTCGGGGTCCACCTGATCGAGGCCAACTTCGTCGCGCCGGTGGTCATGGAGCGGCAGGTGAACCTCCCGCCGGTGATCACCATCGCGGGCGTGCTGCTGATCGGCAAGCTGTTCGGGCTCGCCGGCCTGATCGTGGCCGTGCCCATCCTCGCCTTCGTCATGGTGCTGATCCGGCATATACTCCTGGGCGAGGTGTACGGCGACCCTATCAGCGAGGTGAAGCCGAGCGGCACCGTCCCTGTCCGACGCCGAACCCACCATCACTACCTCAGCCCGTCACCCCCTGAGCTCATGACCGCTCCACGATTTCTGATCCTGGCCGACGGCGACTTCGGCCCGATGACCTCGAAGACCGCCAACTCCGTCATCCGCTACCTGCCCGAACGCACTGTCGGGGTGCTCGACCGCGCGGCAGGCCGGCAAGACCGCCCAGGACGTCCTCGGGTTTCGGCGGCGCGATCCCGGTTGTCGGCTCGATGCGGGAGGGACTGGCGCTCAAGACCCACGCGGTGCTGGTCGGGATCGCGCCTCAGGGCGGCCGGCTGCCGGAGGAGTGGCGCGCCTGGCTGGCGGAGGCGCTCGACGCGGGCTGCGACCTCTGGAGCGGGCTGCACACCTTCCTGGGCGGACGACCCGGTGCTCGCGGCCAAGGCCAAGGCGGGGGGCCGAAGGATATTCGACCTGCGGCGGCCTCCGGCCGATCTGCCGGTGGCCTCGGGCGCAGCCAAAGCGGTTGAGCCGTATGTCGTGCTCACGGTGGGAACCGACTGCAACGTCGGCAAGATGACGGCCCAGCTCCAGCTCGCCCGAGAGCTCAACGCCGGCGGGCCTTCGCACCCGGTTTGTGCCCACCGGCCAGACCGGCATCATGATCGAGGGCTGGGGCATCGCGGTGGATGCCGTGATCTCCGACTTCGTCGCCGGCGCGGCCGAGCGGCTGGTACTGCAGGGAGCCGAGGACGCGGACGTGGTTCTGGTCGAAGGGCAGGGAAGCATCAATCATCCCGGCTACTCGGCGGTCACCCTGGGTCTGCTGCACGGCTCCTGTCCCGACGGGCTTGATCCTGTGCCATCAGTCCAGCCGGGAGTACATCGGCGACTACCGCGAGGCGGCCTGGCTGCGGATTCCGCCGCTGAGTGAGTACATCCGCCTCTACGAGACGATCGGGTCGGCGGTTCACCCGACCCGGGTCATCGGCATCTCGCTCAACACCTACGATCATGAGGACGATGCCGCCCGCCGGGCCTGCGAGGCGGCGACGCCGGGAGACCGGCCTGCCGGCTACCGACCCGGTGCGGTTCGATCCGAGTCCTCTGGTCGATGCGGTGCAGACGGGGCAGGGACGGGTATCTGGGAAGGAGAAAGAAGGAAGAGCCCGCGAGGATGGAGAAGGCCGGCCGGACCTGAAGGCCTACTTGCGCTAAAACAACTCGGTCGGCGGTGCCTTGGTTATGGCGGCCGGAACTCAGGCCGCATCGTGGAGCATGTTCTCCGGTCCGCCTCTTCCGCTCCCCTCCGAATTCCCGCTGCTACAGCTGATCCCTCTGATACCTCAAAGACCGCAAGTCGGTGCCTGGGTTCGCGGAGCCGGCGCGGGCCACCGTCTTACCATCATGGCAAATGGTCGGTGCGCCACGGTAGTCATCGGTGAAGACCTGGGCCAGCTGCTTTGTTGTTGCACTCACGTGGTGCTGCGCTCGCACGACCGGCGCGGTTGTACTGGCCGCGGAAGAGCTGATTCGGTGGCGCGCCCTCCAGGTTGTTATCGCCACCCCATATTTGCCCGGTCCAGCGCTTCTGGACCACATCTTCCCGGGGCCCGGCTCGAGCCCACGGGGTTCAGCGTGCCCATCACCATACGGTCCCCTGAGGAGGTCTTGTCGGAATGCGTGCGGCGCGGAATTCGGGTGACAGAGAGCCGGGTGGTGTATCGCCAGCAACCCTGACGCTCCGGTTGACGCCGTGCTGCTGCCGCCTCTACGTTGAGGCGAGCCGCTGCATTCCGCAGCGAGTCAACCTGCGCTGTCGCCGGGAGTTAAGGTGGATCTGCTGGCCTCGTTCAACGACATCATCGACCGCATCGCCGCCGCTCCTCAGATCGACGGCGAGTTCGTCATTCGGACTGGCGGCCGGGTACTCGGCATCTGGCTGCTCGCCTGGTTGGCGCTTCGCGCGGTCAAGCTCGCCGCTCGAGCGGATCGAGAAGTCGGTGGACGACGGCGACGATTCCGTCACTACCATCCGGGAAAAGCGGGGTCGTACGATCTCCCAGCTGCTCCGGAGCGTAGGCCGGGTGGTCATCGTCACCGTGGCGGTTCTGCTCACCTTCAATGTCTTCATCAACATCGCGCCGATCCTGGCCGGTGCCGGCATCCTGGGACTGGCCATCTCGTTCGGCGCTCAGAGCCTGGTCCGCGACATCATCTCCGGGTTCTTCATTCCTGGTGGAGAACCAGTTCGCGGTGGGCGACGTCATCGAGGCGGCGGGGAAAAACGGCGTGGTCGAGAAGATGACCCTCCGCGTGGTAGTGCTCCGCGACCTCGAGGGGACCATGCACGTCATCCCTAACGGCGAACTCAACGTGGTCAGCAACAAGACCCGGGACTGGTCCCGAGCGGTGGTGGACGTCTCCATACCCTACAGTGAGGACGTGGATCGGATCATCGGTGTGGTGCGGGACGAGACGGCCCAGTTCTCCACCGACCCCAAATGGGGCCTGCAGCTCGACGGGCCGGTCGAGGTGCTCGGCGTAGAGTCCATGACCGACAACTCCGTGGTGATCCGAACCCTGCTCAAGACCCAGCCGGGCTCGCAGTGGACCGTGGAGCGCGAGTTCCGCCGCCGGCTGATCAATCGCTTCTCCCGAGAGACGGTCGAGAGTCCCTTCCAGCAGCGCCGAGTGCACGTCACCATCAAGGGAGGCACCGACGGCGAGGCAATTGCGGCGGCCGCAAGCGGAGCTGCGGGCTGATGGCGCTCCGCCTCTACAACACCCTGAGCCGCCAGGTCGAGCCATTCGAGCCGCTGCAGGCTGGCCGGGTGTCGCTCTACACCTGTGGTCCCACCGTCTATAACTACGCCCACATCGGAAACTTCCGGACCTTCCTGTTCGAGGACCTGCTGCGGCGCTGGCTGGAGGCGAGCGGATACGACGTCTTTCACGTCATGAACATCACCGACGTGGACGACAAGACGATCAACGGCGCCAAACAGGCAGGGAAGCCGCTCCGGGATTACGTCCGGCATTACATCGACGCCTTTCACGAGGATCGGCAGTACCTCCGGATCAAGGAGGCGTCGGCCTATCCCCGGGCCACCGACTATATCCCGCAGATGATCGCGCTGGTCGAGGCGTTGCTGAAGAAGGGCGATCGCGTATCAGGGGGATGACGGCTCGGTCTACTTCTCCATTGCCCGGTTCCCTCAATACGGGAAGCTGTCGCGGATCGACACTGCGCGAGCTCAAGACCGGCGCCAGCGAGCGGGTCAGCAGTGACGAATACGCCAAGGAAGATGCTCGCGACTTCGCTCTCTGGAAGGCGGCCAGGGCAGAGGATGAGGAGGTGGGCGCCGCCTGGGAGGCGCCATTCGGCCGAGGGCGGCCCGGATGGCATCTCGAGTGCTCGGCAATGGCGCTTGCACTCCTGGGCGGACATTGGGGCACCGACGTGCTCGACATCCACGCCGGCGGCGTGGACCTGATCTTCCCGCATCACGAGGACGAGATCGCGCAAAGCTGTGCGTACACCGGCCAGAGTCTCTTCGCCCGGTATTGGCTCCACGGCGAGTTTCTCAACATCCGCGGCAGCAAGATGTCGAAGCGGTTCGGCAACATTACCACCCCGCGCGACCTCCGGCAGGACGGCGTCGATGCCGGCGCCATCCGATTGCTCATGTTCCAGACCCACTACCGACAGAAGCTGGATCTGACGGACGAGGGGCTGGCGGCGGCGCAGGAGGCCTCGCGCCGGCTGGGCGAGTTTCAGAACCGGCTGCTGGAAAGCGGGGCCGAACGGGATTCGCCCCGGTTCCAGGCGGCGGCGGAGCGGTTGAGTCAGGATGTCGCTGCGGCACTGGACGATGACCTCAACGCACCCCGGGCGGTGGCCGCGGTGTTCGCCTATATGAATGAAGGGCACGCAGCCATGGACGCGGGCGATCGGCCCGGTCCGTCAGCTCTCGGCGCCTGGCGGAAAGTGGAGGGCGTGCTCGGCGTCGCCAGTCAGGTCACCATCATGAAAGTGGAAGGCGACGAGTCGTCGGACGAAACCCGGGAGTTGTCGGAAACGCCCCCGGCCGATGCTGGGGCGGCCGAGCGGTGGGCTCTGGGCTGGGCCAAGAGGCGCAAAGAGCAGAAGACGGCGCGCAACTTCGCCGAAGCGGATCGGATCCGCGAGCTGCTGCGGGCAGCCGGCTGGGAGGTGCGAGACAAGCAGGATGGATCGGTCGAGGTGGTCCGGATCAAGCGAGCGAGCTAACTTTCCGGCAGTCCGCTGACGTAGCTCAATTGGCAGAGCAGCTGATTTGTAATCAGCAGGTTAGGGGTTCGATTCCCCTCGTCAGCTCATCCTGGATCAGCCCTAGAGTCTCGGGGCTTTTGTGTGACGGTTAGTTCTCCGCTCAGAACATCGTGTTCTGATTGGCCGAGGTTTCCGGCACCGTCTGCAGCACGTCCCAGTGCTCGACAATCTTGCCATCACGGTCCAGCCGGAAGATGTCGATCCCTGCCCAATCCGGCCCGCCCGGCCATTCCTGACGGCAGTGCAGCACCACGTAATCCCCTTCGGCGATCACCCGCTGAAAGTGGACCCGCTTGCCGGGGTACTCCCGAGCCATGCGCTCGAAGTACTCGATGAAGGCGTCCTTCCCGTCCGCGACCATTGGGTTGTGCTGGGTGTAGTTGTTGCCCACGTAGCGCCGGACCGCTTCGGCTGGCCGACATTGGTTGAACATGAGGTCGTAGAACTGAGTCACGGTTCGCTTGTTCTCTTCCAGCGTGCTCACGGGAATTCCTGGGCTCGAATTGAAGCGAAACCCGCCAAGTCTCAACCGGGTTCCCCTGGGGTGCCGCCAATTTGTACCCGGCTGAGCGGTCTCCCGCCCTCTGAATAACAGCAACCCCTTGCACTAGTTAGCACCCCCCGTTACTCTAAGGGTCTGTCAAAATTCGGGCCCATTCCCAACGACGATCGGACCCCGCTTCATGCCGGCGGGGTTCTGTATCAGATAGGGTGGGAGTGACGGCGCGGTGGGGTGACCGAGTGGCTAATGGTAGCAGACTGTAAATCTGCCGGGCTAACGCCCTACGTAGGTTCGAATCCTACCCCCACCATGGCAGCGGGGCAGGAGGGCAGCAGGGTGGCGGGGCAGTGATCGAGCGAGTGGGGACGGAGCCGGAGCTACTGCGGAGCAGACCGCCCCGCGGCCCCGCTGATAACTGCCCCGCTGAAGTCGCGGGTGTAGCTCAGTTGGTAGAGCATCAGCCTTCCAAGCTGAGGGTCGCGGGTTCGAGTCCCGTCGCCCGCTTCGTCGCTCGCGTAGCTCAGTTGGTAGAGCGCATCCTTGGTAAGGATGAGGTCCGCGGTTCAATCCCGCGCGCGAGCTTGGTGGTAGAGGAGTCGAGAGCTAGGAGTCAGGAGACGAGGCTGCGAGAGCTCCCGACTCCCAGCAGACGTCACACACTAGAGACCAGGACAGAGCGACCATGGCCAAAGCCAAATTCGAGCGCACGAAGCCGCATGTGAACGTGGGGACGATCGGGCACGTGGACCACGGGAAGACGACGTTGACGGCGGCGATCACGGCGATCCAGGCGAAGAAGGGGCTGGCGCAGTTTACGGCCTACGACCAGATCGACAAGGCGCCGGAGGAGCGGGAGCGGGGGATCACGATCGCGACGGCGCACGTGGAGTACGAGTCGGCCAAGCGGCACTATGCGCACGTGGACTGCCCGGGGCACGCCGACTATGTGAAGAACATGATCACGGGGGCGGCGCAGATGGATGGGGCGATCCTGGTGGTGAGTGCGGCGGATGGGCCGATGCCGCAGACCCGGGAGCACATCCTGTTGGCCAAGCAGGTGAACGTGCCGTACATCGTGGTGTTCATGAACAAGGTGGACATGGTGGACGACCCGGAGCTGCTGGAGCTGGTGGAGCTGGAGGTCCGGGAGCTGCTCTCGAGCTACGACTTCCCGGGGGACGACACGCCGATCATCAAGGGGAGTGCGCTGCAGGCGCTGGAGAGCAAGGACCCCAACTAGCGAGCAGGGGAAGGTGATCCAGGAGCTGCTGGATGCGTTGGACAGCTACATCCCCCAGCCGAAGCGGGAAGTGGACAAGCCGTTCCTGATGCCGGTGGAGGATGTGTTCTCGATTACCGGCCGGGGGACGGTGGCGACGGGGCGGATCGAGCGGGGGGTGGTGAAGGTGGGGGAGGAAGTGGCGCTGGTGGGGTTTGGGGCGACCAAGAAGACGGTGGTGACCGGGGTGGAGATGTTCCGCAAGCTGCTGGACCAGGGGGAGGCGGGGGACAACGTGGGGCTCTTGCTGCGGGGGATCGAGAAGAACGAGATCGAGCGGGGGATGGTGCTGGCGAAGCCGGGGAGCATCACGCCGCACCCCCAGTTCGAGGCGGAGGTGTATGTGCTGACGAAGGAGGAGGGGGGTCGGCACACGCCGTTCTTCAAGGGGTACCGGCCGCAGTTCTTCTTCCGGACGACGGACGTGACGGGGAGTGTGGAGCTGCCGGGGGGGGTGGAGATGGTGATGCCGGGGGACAACGTGCAGATGACGATCGAGCTGATCACGCCGATCGCGATGGACGAGGGGCTGCGCTTTGCGATCCGCGAAGGCGGCCGCACCGTGGGCGCCGGCGTCGTCACCAAGATCCTGAAATAGCGGAGCGGGTCGGAGCGGAATCAGACTCCGACCCGACTTCCCGACTGAACGAGATGCCAGAGACAAAATCATTCTCGAATGCACCGAGTGCAAAAACCGCAACTTCTTTACCGATAAGAACAAGCGGAAGCACCCGGAGCGGGTGGAGCGGCGGAAGTATTGCCCCCAGCTGCGACTCGCACAAGCTGCATAAAGAGTCCAAGTAAACGTGGACAGCGGCAGTCAGCACGCGGTCCAACAGGCTGATCGGGTGGGTGCCACCGGACAGCGGCTTTCCTCGGGCGGTGCGCGAGGAGCTGAGGAAGGTCACCTGGCCAACTCGGCCCGAGCTGGTCAAGGCCACCCGGATGATCATCGTGCTCTCGATCGTGTTGGGACTCACGATCGGGCTGATGGACTGGGTGCTCCAGCTGATCCTCGTTGAGGGAGTCGCGCGGCTCGCGCGGTAATGAGTCGCGAGTCGCGAGTCCCGATCACGAGTTTGGGAGAGGAATCACGAGTCACGAGTGAGGGGTTACGGGTCGCTACAGACTCGCGACTCGAAACTCGCGGCTCGCGACTGAGCCATATGGAATACCGCTGGTACGCGATCCAGACGACCGCCGGCCACGAGAACAAGGTGCGCGGGCTGCTCCAGAGGCGGATCGAGGAGGACCCTCGTCCGGCCGAGGCCAAGCTGATCCGCCAGGCGCTGGTCCCGGTCCAGGAAGTGATCGAGATCAAGAACGGCAAGAAGGTCAATGGTCGAGCGGAAGCTCTATCCGGGCTACGTCCTGGTCGAGATGGGAATGAGCCAGGAAGCGCTGCACGTGGTGAACAGCATTCAGGGCGTGATCAAGTTCGTGGGCACCGGCAAGATGCCCCAGCCGCTCCGGCAGGACGAGGTAAACCGTCTGCTCGGCATCGCCGAGGCAGTGGCGGAGGCAGAGCCGAAGGAAGAAATCCCATTCCTGATCGGTCAGGTGGTCGAGATCACCGAGGGCCCGTTCTCCGACTTCAGCGGCACGGTCGAAGAGGTGCTCGCGACAAGGGGAAGGTCCGGGTTTCGGTGAGCCTGTTTGGACGGCCGACGGCAGTCGAGTTGGATTATTTGCAGTTGAGGGGACATTAGAGGCCCCGCTACCACGCGGGTCATTGTGGGAGTCGCCCGAGAGGGCAGACGCTAAGGAGATCAGATGGCCAAGAAGATCAACGCCATGGTCAAGCTGCAGTGCCCCGCGGGTGCGGCCACGCCGGCCCCGCCGGTGGGAACCGCGCTGGGCCCCCACGGCGTCAACATCATGGAGTTCGTGAAGCAGTTCAACGCGAGGACCCAAAGTCAGAGCGGGATGGTCATCCCGGTGCGTGGTCACGATCTTCGCCGATCGGACATTCACCTTCATTACCAAGACCCCGCCGGCGCCGAACCTCCTTCTTAAGGAAGCCGGGATCGAGAAGGGGAGCGGCCAGCCCAACCGGACCAAGGTCGGCCGGGTCACCCGCGCTCAGGTCAGGAAGATCGCCGAGATCAAGATGGCCGATCTCAATGCGGCCGACCTGGACAGCGCCATGCGCATGATCGCGGGCACCGCCCGGTCGATGGGGCTGGAGGTGGTCGACTGATGGCGGCCCGGGGCAAGAAGTTCGCGCGGCGGTCGCCAAGGTCGACCGGATGCGGGAGTACCCCATCCCGGACGCCGTCGCGCTGGTGAAGGACTCCTCCTTTGCCAAGTTCGACGAGACCGTGGATGTGGCGGTCAACCTGGGAGTAGACCCGCGGCATGCCGACCAGGTGGTCCGGGGCACCGTGGTGCTGCCTCATGGAACCGGAAAGTCGGTTCGGGTGTTAGTGATAACCCAGGGCGACCGGGTACGGGAGGCGGAAGCGGCGGGCGCCGATTTCGTGGGGATCGAGTACATCCAGAAGATCAAGGAAGGCTGGCTCGAGTGCTGACGTCATCGTCGCCACTCCTGACGTCATGGGTCAGCTGGGCGCGCTGGGACAAGGTGCTCGGCCCCCGCGGCCTGATGCCCAATCCCAAGGCCGGCACGGTCACCATGGACGTGAGCCGAGGCGGTCCGGGAGATCAAGGCCGGCAAGATCGAGTTCCGGGTGGACAAGACCGGCAACGTGCATGCTCCGGTGGGCAAGGTTTCCTTTCGGCTGCCCCAGCTGGCGGACAACGTCCAGGCGTTCATGGACACCATCGCGCGGGCCAAGCCCGCCGCGGCCAAGGGCACCTACATTCGCTCGGCCACGGTCTCCAGCACCATGGGCCCGGGCGTTCGGCTCGAGACGGCGGTGTACCGATGAACAAGACCGAGCGGCAGGAGACGGTGCAGAGCCTGACCGAGCAGTTCAGGGCCTCGCCCAACATCTACGTGACCGACTTCAGCGGTCTCAACGTGCTCCGGATGACGGAGTTCCGCCGCCGGCTCCGGGCGGCGGGCGTCTCCTACGTGGTGGTCAAGAACACGCTGGCTCAGCGGGCCCTGGCCGCCAACTCGGTCACGGGGCTGGACGACCACCTGGCAGGACCGACCGGGCTGGTGCTGGCGGGGAAGGACCCGGTGGCCGCGGCCAAGGTGCTGACCGATTTCGCCAAGGAGTTCGAGAAGCCCACGATCAAGATCGGCCTGGTCGACGGCCGGCCGGTCACGTCGGACCAGGTCAAGCGGCTGGCGAGCCTTGCCGTCCGAGGGACGTGCTGCTGTCGCAGCTGGCCGGCGCCATGCAGGCCCCGTTGGCCCAGTTTGCCGGCGTCATGAATGGAATGTCTGTATCAGATGGTCGGCGCCCTCGAGGCGCTTCGCGCACAGCGTTCGTAACAATCATCCGGATTGAGAGAGACAAACATCGATGCCCACCACCACGCTGAGTAACGAAGAGATTCTCGAGGCGATCGGCAACAAGACCGTTGTCGAGCTGGCGGACCTGATCGAGGCGTTCAAGACCAAGTTCAACGTCACGATCGCAGCGGCCGCGGCGGCTCCGGCAGGCGGCGGCGGCGGCGGCGGCGCTGCACCGGCGGCGCCGGCCGAAGAGAAGACCGAGTGGACCGTCGCCCTCAAGGAGGGCGGGCCCAACAAGATCAAGGTCATCAAGGTGGTCCGCGAGATCACCAGCCTGGGTCTGAAGGAAGCCAAGGATGCGGTGGACAACGTCCCCAGCAACATCAAGGAAGGCGTGTCCAAAGCGGAGGCCGAGGAAATCAAGAAGAAGCTGGAGGAGCAGGGCGCGGTCGTCGAACTGAAGTAGGGCGCGGCCCTATCCTGAGCGGATCCGAGCCCGCGGGGCTCGGACGCGAAGGATCTCTCGGGCTTTCACCCTATTTCAGTGAGACGAATGCAACACGAAGCTCCGTACGTTCCTGAATTTGCCGAGCCCCGTAGCCACCCCGCTTCGCCGGGGGATTCCGCGCTGGGGCCATTTGTGTTGCGTGAGAGCGAGTGACAATGCCCGAGACCCGATCGGTAATCACGTTCAGTAAGCGCGAGGGCGGCATGCCGATGCCGCACCTCCTCGACATCCAGACGGCCGCGTTCCAGACGCTGCTCGTGCCGGACGACGTCCATGGCGCGCGCCAGGACGTGTCCCTGGAGCGGGTGTTCCGGGATCTGTTCCCGATCACGGACGTCAACGAGAAGTACAAGCTGGAGTTCCTGGGCTACGCCCTGGGCGAGGCCAAGTACTCGGTCGAGGAGTGCGTCGAGCGCGACATGACCTACGCCGCTCCCCTCAAGGCCAAGCTCCGCCTCGACGTGTACGAGGAGGTGGAGGGCCAGAAGCGGCTCAAGAACGCGATCGAGAAGGAGGTCTACCTGGGCGAGCTGCCCATCATGACCCCGCTCGGCACGTTCGTGATCAACGGCGCGGAGCGCGTCGTGGTGAGCCAGCTGCACCGCTCGCCGGGCGTGGTGTTCGAGGAGGACACCCACCCCAACGGCCAGCGGCTCTTCTCGGCGCGGATCATCCCGTTCCGGGGCTCGTGGGTCGAGTTCACCATCGACATCCACGACGTGATCTACGTCCACATCGACAAGAAGAAGAAGTTCCCGGCCACGGCGCTGCTGCGGGCCTTCGGCCACGGGAACAACGCGGACATCCTGAAGCTCTTCTTCGCGACCAAGGAGCTGAACATCGCGGGCAAGCTGGAGGGCCGGCAGGAGAAGCGCGAAGTCATCGGCTCCCTGCTCGCGACCGATGTCGCGAATCCGGAGGATCGGTCCGGCGAGCCGCTGGGTGTGGTGGGCGATGAGCTCACCCAGGAGCGGCTCAACGAGATGCGGCACAAGGGCGTGAAGACGGTGACGGTGTTCGCCGGCTACACCACCCTCGATGTCCGGGAGGAGGAGCAGCCGACCTCCACCCGCGACCGGCAGAACCACGTGCTGGCCTTCGACGCCGCCGATCCCGAAACCGGTGAAGTCGTCGCCGAAGGCGGCGCCGAGCTGACCGACACCCTCCGGAAGAAGCTGATCAAGGCGGGGGTGCACAAAATTGAAGTACTGCTGCCCGCCGGGCGCTCCGAGTCGCCCCTGATCAAGAACACGCTGGCCAAGGACCCGACCCACAGCGAGGCCGAGGCCCTGGAGCAGATCTACGCCCTGCTGCGGCCGGGCGACGCGCCCAACCTCGAGACAGCGCGGCAACAGCTGCAGAAGCTCTTCTTCAACCCCAAGCGCTACGACCTGGGCCGGGTAGGCCGCTACAAGATCAACCAGCGGCTCAAGCTGAAGACCGATCCGAACCACACGGTGCTGACCGAGGACGATTTCGTCGCGATCATCCGTTATCTGATCGATCTGCACGATGGCCGTGGCTTTACCGACGACATCGACCATCTGGGCAACCGGCGGATCCGGTCGGTGGGCGAGCTGATCGCCAACCAGTTCTCCGTCGGACTCTCCCGGATGGCGCGGCTGGTGAAGGAGCGGATGAGCATCAACTCCGACCCGGAGAAGATCTCGCTCGACGACCTGGTCAACGCCCGGACGGTGAGCGCCGTGATTCAGGCGTTCTTCGGCTCGTCCCAGCTGTCGCAGTTCATGGACCAGACCAACCCGCTGGCCGAGCTGACCAACAAGCGCCGGCTGTCGGCGCTGGGTCCGGGCGGCCTCACCCGGGAGCGGGCCGGCTTCGAGGTGCGCGACGTGCACTACTCGCAGTACGGCCGGATGTGTCCGATCGAGACGCCGGAAGGTCCGAACATCGGCCTGATCACCAGCCTCTCGACCTACGCCCGGATCAACGACCTGGGCTTCATCGAGACGCCCTACCGGGTGGTGAAAGGCGGCAAGGTCACCAACGAGATCCGCTGGTTGTCGGCGAGCGACGAGGAGGATTACGCCGTCGCCCAGGCCAACGCGGTGCTCAACCAGGACGGCACTCTCGCCGAGCAGCTGGTGCTGTGCCGCAAAGGTGACGACTACCCGTTGCTTCCGCCGGACCGGATCGACTTCATGGACGTGGCGCCGGAGCAGCTGGTGTCCATCGCCGCGGCACTGATTCCGTTCCTGGAGCACGACGACGCGAACCGCGCGCTCATGGGCTCCAACATGCAGCGGCAGAGCGTGCCGTTGCTCTTCCCTCAGGCGCCACTGGTCGGCACCGGACTGGAGGAGAAAGTGGCCCGGGACTCCGGCGCGGTCATCGTCGCCCGCCGGGCCGGTACGGTTACCCGGGTAACCGCCGACGAGATCATCGTCGACGCGGGCACCAACGGCACGGTACGGTGGGTGACACCCCGCTGGCGCGGCTGCATCAGCACGACCGCTATCGGGTGAAGAAGTTCTGGCGCACCAACCAGGACACCGCCATCAACCAGCGGCCCCTGGTTCAGCTGGGCCAGCAGGTCGGCGCGGGTGAGATCATCGCCGACGGCGCGGCCACCGAGGGCGGCGAGCTGGCGCTGGGCAGCAACGTGCTGGTGGCGTTCATGCCCTGGTACGGCCACAACTTCGAAGACGCTATCGTGCTGAGCGAGCGGCTGGTGAAGGACGACGTCTATTCGTCGATCCACATCCAGGAGCTCGAGCTGCATGTCCGCGACACCAAGCGGGGCCAGGAAGAGATCACCCGGGAAATCCCCAACGTCTCCGACGAGAGCGTCGTAGACCTGGACGAGCGGGGCATCGTGCGCATCGGCGCGCACGTCAAGCCGGGCGACATCCTGGTCGGCAAGATCACGCCCAAGGGCGAGACCGAGCTGTCGCCCGAAGAGAAGCTGCTCACCGCGATCTTCGGCGAAAAGGCCAAGGACGTGAAGGACAGCTCGCTCAAGGTCCCGCCCGGCATGGCCGGCGTGGTGATCGACGTGAAGATCTTCAGCCGGATCGAGGATCAGGTAGTCGAGAAGGACCGGGGCGAGCGGATCGGCGAGGTCCGCCGGATCGAGAACGACGAAAAGGCCCGGATCAGCGCGGTCATGCTGGACGAGCTCACCCACCTGCTCGACGGACAGGAAGTGGCGCTGATGCTGAAGGCCGGCACCGTGGAGGAGTACCTCCCGGCCGGCACCAAGCTCAGCAAGGCCCAGCTGCAGGACCTCGAGCTGGCCGATGTCGATCTGAAGACCCTTCGGGTGACCAACAAGGCCGCCAACGAGCGGATCCGGGCCGCCATCGACATGGCAGCGCGGGAGCGGGCCAAGGTCGAGGAGAAGGCCGAAGATCAGATCGACAAGATCCTCCAGCCGGATGAGCTGCCCCCGGGCGTGATCCAGCTGGTGAAGGTGTATATCGCAGAGAAGCGAAAGATCTCGGTGGGCGACAAGATGGCGGGACGGCATGGCAACAAGGGCATCGTTGCCCGGATCGTGCCCGAGGAAGACATGCCGTTCCTGCCGGACGGCACTCCGGTGGACATCGTGCTCAACCCGCTCGGCGTCCCCAGCCGAATGAACGTGGGTCAGATCCTGGAGACCCACCTCGGCTGGGCCGCCCGGATCCTGGGCTTCGAGGCCAAGACGCCGGTCTTCCGGGGTGCCGACGAGGCCGAGATCGGAGCGCTGCTCCGTCTGGCCGGGTTCCGCTGGGCGGCGGAAGGGCTCCGTCTCCGGAGCCGTCCACCCGAGCTGGCGCCCCAGGCGATCACCCGGATGGTGCAGGATCTCAAGAAGGTGGCGCCCGAACGGCGAGCGCACCACGCTGCTGGAAGCGGGCGTGGGCATGCTCGGCTCGCGGAGCGCGTCGGCAGGAAACCCGGGACCTCTTCCAGGGGCTTCGGGACTTCCTGGTCGAATGCCGCCAAGGAGCTGGCGGAACGGGAAATGGCTCAGCGTCGCCAGGAGGTGGAGTTCCACCGGTCGCAGGCCGAGGGGAACGGCGCCGGTCGAGACGAGAAGGCGTTTGGCAAAGCCCTCCGCGATGCAGAGAAGGCGGCGGGGCAGTCTCCCGCCGAGGTGCTGGAGTCGGCTGGAATGCCGGCCCTGGCCGGACTGCTCGGGCCCAAGGGCGAAGCCGATGTCGATGCAGCCGCCGACGAGCTGCTTCGCGCGGCCGGTTTGACCCCGGCGGGCAAGGCACAGCTGCGGGACGGCCGGACCGGCCATCAGTTCGAGGGCGAGGTCACCGTGGGCTCGATCTACATGCTCAAGCTGAGCCACCTGGTGGACGACAAGATCCACGCCCGGTCGATCGGTCCGTACTCGCTGGTCACCCAGCAGCCGCTCGCGGGCAAGGCGCAGTTCGGCGGCCAGCGGTTCGGTGAAATGGAAGTATGGGCGCTGGAAGCGTATGGCGCGGCCCACGTGCTGCAGGAAATGCTCACGGTGAAGTCGGACGACGTCAACGGCCGGAGCAAGGTCTACGAAGCGATCGTGAAGGGGCAGAACCTGCCGGAGCCCGGCATCCCCGAATCGTTCAACGTACTGGTGAAGGAACTGCAGGCGCTCGGTCTCAAGGTTACCCTCGGGACCACTGAAGCGGGAGATGAATAGAGTCATGATTGACTTTCGTAGCGGTCGCGAGCCCAAGAGCTCGAGTTTCGACTACATCAGCATTCGCATCGCCGCACCCGAGGAAATCCGGGGGCCCCGCGATCCCAAGGAGCGCGAGCGCCTGGAGCTCCAGGGGCAGCGCACCTGGTGGTCCTGGGGTGAGGTCACCAAGCCGGAGACGATCAACTATCGGTCGTTCAAGCCGGAGAAGGACGGTCTCTTCTGCGAGCGGATCTTCGGCCCGGTCAAGGACTGGGAGTGCCACTGCGGGAAGTACAAGCGGATCCGCTATCGCGGCGTGATCTGCGACCGCTGCGGCGTGGAGGTGACGCTGAGCAAGGTTCGCCGGGAGCGCATGGGCCACATCGAGCTCAGCGTGCCGGTGGCGCACATCTGGTTCTTCAAGACTCTCCCCAGCCCCATGGGGAACCTGATCAACATCACGCTGCGCGACCTGGAGCGGGTGATCTACTACTCCAGCTACATCGTGATCGATCCGGGCAAGCAGGACGTGGAGGAGAACCAGCTGCTCGATGAAGACGAGTACCTGACCCTCCGGTCCAAGGCCCGGGAGGAAGGGGACAGCGGGTTTCGGGCCGACATCGGCGCGCCCGCCGTGCGCGAGCTGCTGGGCCGGCTCGACATTCGCCGGCTGGCAGACGAGCTGCGCTCGGGCGTGGCCAACGAGACCAGCCAGCACCGCAAGAAGCAGATGCTCAAGCGGCTGAAGATCGTGGACGCCTTCCTCTCTTCCGGAGAATCGGGCGACCTGGCCAACGATCCCGCCTGGATGATCCTGGACGTGATCCCGGTCATTCCGCCCGACCTGCGGCCGCTGGTGCCGCTGGACGGGGGACGCTTTGCCACCTCCGACCTCAATGACCTGTACCGCCGGGTGATCAACCGGAACAACCGGCTCACCAAGCTGATCCAGCACAAGGCGCCGGAGGTCATCCTGCGCAATGAGAAGCGGATGCTCCAGGAGGCGGTGGACGCCCTGTTCGATAACGGCCGCCGCTCCAAGGCCATCCGGGGCCGGGGCAAGCGTCCGCTCAAGAGCCTTTCGGACATGCTCAAGGGCAAGCAGGGCCGCTTTCGGCAGAACCTGCTGGGCAAGCGGGTGGACTACTCCGGCCGCTCGGTCATCGTGGTAGGCCCGGAGCTGCGGCTGCACCAGTGCGGTCTCCCCAAGGCAATGGCGGTCGAGCTGTTCAAGCCGTTCATCATCCACAAGCTGGTGGAGAAGGGCATCGCCGAGACGGTCAAGCGGGCCAAGAAGATCGTGGAGCGGGAAAGCCCCGAGGTGTACGAGATCCTGGAGGAGATCATTCAGGATCATCCGGTGCTGCTCAACCGCGCACCCACGCTCCATCGTTTGGGCATTCAGGCGTTCGAGCCGGTTCTGGTCGAGGGCAAGGCCATCCGGATTCACCCGCTGGTCTGCGCCGCCTTTAACGCCGACTTCGACGGCGACCAGATGGCGGTGCACGTGCCGCTGTCGTTCGAGGCGCAGCTGGAAGCGCGTCTGCTCATGATCTCGTCCAACAACGTGCTCAAGCCGTCAGACGGACGTCCGGTGGCCGAGCCGTCGCAGGACATGGTGCTGGGCAGCTACTTCCTGACCAAGCTGCCGGCCGGCTTCGAGGAGGAACTGCGCAAGGCGGGTGTCGGCAAGAGCGAAGAGGCAAGGGCGCGGCTCTGGCAGCGGCTGCAAGCACTTCGGCAGCCTGGCCGAGCTGGAGATGGCGCTGCTCAATGGGAGCGTCAGCTACCACACCGCCATCTGCTTCTGGTACATCCCGCCCCGCGAGTCGGCCGAGGCAACGCCGCGGTGGCTCCGGACCACGGTGGGCCGGGTGCTGTTCAACAGCATCCTGCCGCGGACGGTCGTGGCCGAGCTGGGCTTCCGGGACGAGCTGATGAAAAAGAAGATCCTCTCGGAGCTGGTGCTTCAGAGTTATCGCCGGGCGGGACTGGCCGATACGGTCACCTTCCTCGACCGGCTCAAGGACTTCGGGTTCCGCTTCGCCACCATGGGAGGCGTCTCGATCGGCATTGAGGACCTTGAGATTCCGTCCGAGAAGGCGGACCTGCTGACCGAGGCCGATGCCCGGGTCAAGCGGTTCCAGCGGGCGTACAACACCGGTCAGATCACCTTCGGTGAACGGTACAATAAGGTGATCGACGCCTGGACCCACGCCAACAATGACGTGGCCGAGGCCATGATCAACTCGATGCGGGTAAGCCGCGGCGGGTTCAATCCCGTGTTCATGATGTTCGACTCCGGCTCACGCGGCAGCCGGGACCAGATCCGGCAGCTCGCCGGTATGCGCGGCCTGATGGCCAAGCCGCAGAAGAAGCTCACCGGAGGCATCGGCGAGATCATCGAGAGCCCGATCAAGTCGAACTTCCGCGAAGGGCTCACCGTGCTCGAGTACTTCATCTCGACCCACGGCGCCCGAAAGGGTCTGGCCGACACGGCGCTCAAGACGGCCGACGCGGGCTACCTGACCCGCCGGCTGGTTGACGTCGCCCAGGACGTGACCGTCACCGAAGAGGACTGCGGAACGATTCTGGGTCTGGAGATCGCGGCACTCAAGGAGGGCGAAGACATCATCGAGCCGCTCCGCGAGCGCATTCTCGGCAGCGTGGCGAGTGAGGACGTGTTCGATCCGCACGAGCTGGACGAGGACGGCGATCCCAAGCTGCTGGTCGAGGCCGGCAAGCTGATCGACGAGGACATCTCCAACGCGATCGACGATGCCGGAATCGAGAAGGTCCGGATTCGCTCGGTCCTCACCTGTGAGGCCCGGCGCGGCATCTGCCGGATGTGCTACGGCCGCAACCTGGCCACCATGGACATGGTGGACATGGGTGAGGCGGTCGGCATTCTGGCCGCGCAGTCCATCGGCGAACCGGGCACCCAGCTCACGCTGCGGACCTTCCACATCGGTGGTACTTCCAGCCGCATCGCGGAAGAGGCGGAGCGCCGGGCCCGTTCGGACGGCAAGGTGAACTACACCGACGGGCTGGAGTGGGCCGACGTGCCGGTCGAGTACGAGGACGGCACCAAGGGCTCGATCCGGGTGGTGCTCACCCGGGAAGACGAGTCCGCCTCGGACGAGAGCAAGGAAGGCATTCTGGTGGTCGATCCCAAGGACCCGAAGCGGGTACTCAACCGCTATCCGGTTCCGGAGGGAGCGCTGCTCGCCGTCAAGGAAGGCGAGATGGTGTCCAAGGGCGACAACGAGCGTCGCGCCACCATTCTCTATACCTGGGACCCGTACAACGATCCCAGCATCATCAAGGCCGACGGCGAGCTCCGGTGGAAGGACCTGGTTCCCGGCGTCACGCTCCGCGAGGAGCTGGACGAAGGCACCGGTCTCCGGAGTCTGGTGGTCATGGCCGATCCGGACCGCGAGCTCCACCCGAGCGTGCTGGTCTACATGCCGAACCGGAAGGATCCGCAGGAGTACACCCTGGCGGAAGGCAGCCGCGTCATTCTGGGCTCGCCCACCGATCCGGTTACCCGGGGGATGGACATCCCCGATGCCGCTAACCCGTGGAGCACCAAGTTCCACGTGGAGGAGCGGCCGATCAACGAGGCCTGGCCGAGCAAGACCAAGAAGGAAAGCAAGGACAAGACGGTCTTCCTCAGCGCGCCGGTCAAGGTGACCAAGGGTATCACGGTCACCAAGATCCCGCGGCAGGCGTACAAGACCCGCGACATCACGGGTGGTCTGCCGAGAATCGCGGAGCTGTTCGAGGCCCGGCGGCCGAAGGATCCCGCCACGATCTCCGAGGTCGACGGCGTGGTGAAGTTCGGCGAGATCAAGCGGGGCAAGCGCGAGATCTTCGTGTTCCCCGAAACGCCGGCCGGAGAAGCGGTCGAGGTCGAGCCTCAGCTGTACGAGGTCCCGGCCGGGAAGCACCTCAGGGTGCACGAGGGCGACCGGGTCCGGGCCGGTGACCGGCTGACCGAGGGTCCGGTCAACCCGCACGACATCCTGTTGATCAAGGGACCCCGCGCGGTGCAGGAGTACCTGCTCAACGAGGTGCAGGAGGTCTACCGGCTGCAGGGCGTCCGCATCAGCGACAAGCACATCGGCGTGATCGTGCGGCAAATGTTGCAGAAGGTGCGGGTGACCGAGCCGGGCGACACCGACTTCCTGGAGGGCGAGACGGTGGATCGTCTCACCTTCCGCGACGAGAACGAGCGCGTCGTGAAGCGGAAGGGCGGCGCGGCGCAGGCCGAGCCGGTGCTGTTGGGCATCACCAAGGCGAGTCTCACGACCCAGTCGTTCATCTCGGCGGCGTCGTTCCAGGAGACCACGCGGGTGCTGACCGATGCCGCCATCCGCGGGGCCAAGGACGATCTCCTGGGCCTCAAGGAGAACATCATCATCGGTCACCTGATCCCGGCGGGCAGTGGTATCTACCGCTATGCCGAGATCGACATCGAGCCGCCGGCGGGCTACGAACCGCCGCCGCCGCGGATCGAGGAGGTGCCGGCCGTCGCAGCACCGCAGCTCACCGCGGCCGGGTTGTTGGCCGACGAGGAATGACCGCGGGGCAGTAACCGCAGCAAAGCAGTCGATAGAAGAAGACGGCGCCCGGGAAAGTATCCCGAGCGCCGTTTTTCATGCTCGCTGCCCAGCTGCCCCGCCTATTGCTTCGTGTTCTTGCTCTCCATGGCCGTGACCCATTTCCCGTCGGGCCCCTGCATATCCATCCTGAAGCTGTATGACTTGGGGGAGAGCTCCTTGATGACTACCCGCGACTTCATCTTCTGGCCACCCATCATTCCTTCGTCATGGTAGGTCCAGGTGTCGCCCTGCACCGTGCCCTTGGGAACGCTGGCCATGTTCATGTTGGTGTTGTCCACCGCGTAGTAGGTGTAGACCTTTTCCTCGGTGTTGTAGCCCAGAATGCCGATGCTCTTGTTGGCCCCCATCGGCGTCTTGCCCTCAGAGCGGCAGACCACGCTGTAGTGACCCTCGAACCACTCGCAGTTGTCGGTCGAGGTCATCTTGCCGCCGGGTCCCATCGGACCTGGCTTCATCTCTCCCTCGGCCTTCCACTTCC
Source organism: uncultured Gemmatimonadales bacterium (assembly GCA_963842945.1). Classification (GTDB taxonomy): domain Bacteria; phylum Gemmatimonadota; class Gemmatimonadetes; order Gemmatimonadales; family GWC2-71-9; genus CAVVWJ01. The sequence continues at coordinate 27,403 of CAWJIM010000023.1, read as the reverse complement.
CGACGAAATAGGCGAGTCGCTGGTGCTCCGGTCCCGGCTGGGGGGCTGCCTGGCCCTGGGCAGCTGCAAGCTGAACGCCGGCCACCGCGATGACAGCAGAGGCGGCGAGCAACGGAGCGCTGTTTTCATGGCATCCTCCTTCGGTTGGCAGGTTGTAGAGCGAGGAAGATGCAGTGCGGGTCGGGGCGGCGTCAAGATGCACACGGCCTAGAATCGGTTCTACCGCCAGCGAAACAGCTTCACCGCCAGCACGAAGCTCACCACCATCCACCCGAGTATAATCGCGAGCTCCGGCGCAATCGTCCTCAGCCCGGCGCCGCGAAGCACATTCCCCCGAAGCGCGTCAATGACCGCGGTGAGCGGCAGCGCCTGGATCAATGGCTGGATTGCCTCCGGAAAGCGGGAGGAGGAGAAGAAGACGCCGGAGAAGATCCACATCGGAAGCATCACCAGGTTCATGAGACCCGACGCGCCCTCGATGGTCTGGGCCCGCGACGCAATCAGCAGCCCGAGCGACGCGAAAGCAGAGCGAGGACAGCAGGCAAATCAGGAGCAGCAGCGGGAGAGAGCCGCGCACCGGGACACCGAACACCAGCACGGCAAAACCGAGGAGCAGCCCGACCTCGAGAAAAAGCAGGGTAAGCCGCGATAGCGCAAACGAAGCGAGATACTGCCAGCGCGACATCGGGGTCGCGATCAGCCGCTTGAGCAGCCGTTTCTTCCGGGCGTCCACGATGGCAAAGCCCAGGCCCCAGATTCCGCTCCCCATCAGGTTCATGCCGAGCAGCCCCGGGATGAGGAAGTCGATGTAGCGGGCTCCCCGCTCCTGCAACCAGGCGTTCGCGTACGGGAACAGGGTCTTGTCGCCCTTCGGCCCGTTGCAGTGCGTCATCGGCCAGCAGCTTGGCGGTCCGGCTTTCCGGGCGGGTCTCGTCGTAGCGGTACTCGATTCCCCCCGCTGGAGTCCGGGCCACCACAAGGCCAGCGTCGCCGGTTCGGAGCGCCTGGGCGGCCGCGGAGTCGGTCATCGACAACGCCTGCAGCTCCGGGCCGGAGCGCAAAGCAGCCAGGAGGCGTGGTGTCGCCCGGCGTGGCGACCACGCCTATGATCGTCCGTTCCGGTGCCCGGTTGCGGAAGGCTATGCCTAGCCCGGCGGCAAGGAGAATTGGGAAAACAAATACCCAGAACACCGCCTCGGGCTCCCGGAAGAACTCGCGATACCGAACCCGGGTCAGCTGCACGAGAGGGTGGTCGGACCAGCGGCGCGCCTCACTCATCGCGGAGGTTCCTTCCGGTGAGCGATACGAAAACATCTTCCAGCGTGGCCGAATGGGTTCTCAGCTCGGACAGCTGAGCACCCTGCCGTCGAAGCTCCTGCAGCAGCGCGGGCATGGCCCGGTGCAGTTCCTCCACCTGGAGCCGGTAAGTCCCGTCCCGTCGGTCGGACCGCGCAGACTCCTTCCAAACTCCGCAGTGCCCCATCGTCCATGGCTGGCGCTCCGGCAAGGGCAAACTCGAGCACATGCTCCGCCCGGAGCCCGGCGATCAGCTCACCGGGCGTGCCCAGGGCTATGGTGCGTCCATGGTCCACGATCGCCACTCGGTCGCAGAGGCGCTCGGCTTCGTCCATGTAATGGGTGGTCAGCAGAATCGACCGGCCATCCGATTTGAAGACCTCGATCAGCTCCCAGAGCTGCCGACGGGATTGGGGGTCGAGCCCGGTGGTCGGCTCGTCCAGGAAGAGCAGTTCGGGATCTCCTACCAAGGCGCAGGCGAGGGCCAGCCGTTGCTTCTGGCCGCCGGAGAGCTGACCCACGCGGGAATGGGTCTTCTCCTGCAGCTGCACCATGCCGATCACGTTTGCCGGGGAGGGACCACCGCGATAGAAGCTGCGGAAGAGCCGCACGGTCTCTTCGACTGTGAGCTTTTCGGAGAATTGGGTTTCCTGCAGGGAGATGCCGAGCAGCTCGCGTAAGGTCGCGGTCGTCCTTTCCCCAGTGGCGGCCCAAGCACCAGAACCTCGCCGCTATCCGGGGTGTTGAGCCCTTCGCAGATCTCGATCGTGGTGGTCTTGCCGGCGCCGTTGGGACCGAGAAGGCCGAAGCACTCGCCCGCGTGGATCTCCAGGTCGAGACCGTCCACCGCCACCACATCCTGATAGGCCTTGCGGAGACCGCGAACCTGGAGTGCCGGGCCCTGCTGCTGTGTTCTCATGGGGGGAACATAACGCGGACATCAAACCCGAGAGCAACAGCCCGATGGTGAGACGAGCGTCAGTCCTCGGAGGGTCGACTCCAGGCACTGCGGATGGTCTCCCAGGCGCGCTGCCACTCGTCGGGGCGCACGAGCAGGACGTATCCCAGGAATATGCCCGCCATGTAGACGGCGGTTTGTACCAGCGGGGATGGATCGGAAGAGGGCATCAGCATGATGGTTACCTTGCCATTCCGGCGTTCTGAAACATTTGCGCGTGGAGGGCCTGAGTGATCCGCTCGCGCGAATCCACCAGGTGTGCCCGGGTGTAAGGGTCCAGCTCGGCACGCCCAGCCCGATCCAGATGAATGGCCGAGATCGGTCAGGGTCACGCGGGCCAGTGTTCGAGCGTCTTCCGGGGTCTCGGGCAGGGGGTTCACGATCATCCGGATCAGGCTGTTCAGGTACAGCCGCTGCAGATCACGCCGCACCGACGTGATGTTACGCGCCACCACCGGCTTGCCGTCGGGACGCCGGATAGCCGACCTCGGCCCAGATAGCGGCTGTCAGGGTGGCAAACAGCTCGGGAATCGTGACGGTCGGATCAGTTTCCGTGGCCCGCAGCTCCGCGTCACGAATCCGGGACAGGACCGCGGGGTCGAGCAGCTGGCCCAGCAGCGCACTCTGCTGCGCCATCGCCCAGTTGTGAAGCGGGAAATCGATGCGTCCATCGGCGCCAGGAGTCGATCCCCAGTGCCGCCAGCGGTCGGGGCCGAGGTGGCTGAGCAGGTCGGGACTGAAGCGATAGGCCCGCTCGCCGAACCCGGCCTCCGCAATGAATGCCAGTGCCCGACGCTGACGCGCGGCCGGCACGGTGACGAACGCCGGGCGGGCTGCGGGGTCACCCCGGTGATCCCGCGCCGTGGTGGCTCCGCCCAGATACTTGGTGGTGACGAGGGTCGCGTACCAGCGGTCGTTCAGCAGATCGCTGAATGCCGACCGCAGCCGGGCGTAGCCCTGGCCCGGCGCCACCATGCGGGTGGCAGTGAGTCGAACAGACCGTTGATCAGGGCGACACGCTCGCGGGCCCAACTCCAGCGGATCGTTGGTCTGATCGTAGCGGGAAACGGTGGGGTCGAGCCCCAGCCCCCCAAACCCGGCGTCCTCGTCGGTGCCGTAGAGGTGAGCGGGGTCTGCCGCTTCGGCCGCAATCGGCCCGCAGAGCTTGATCTCCGCGTCGGGCGTCCAAGTCCGGAGCGAGTGCCCCGGAGCCCTTTGCCGTTGGTCGCGGCCAGCTCGCAGCGACCCAGCGGCGGTGTAGCCATAGCGGATCGCCCAGCGGTCGTAGGTGCCGATTGTAGCGCGCGTAGTAATCGCCCTGCTTGTCGCGGATCGAGGGAGAGCGCGGCGGGGCTGTAGTCCATCACCGACACGCCCAGCCCATGGGCCTGGGTGTACGTCCGATCGGCGAGCTGGGCCTTGGTGACGCCGGCGGAGCCGCGGAAGTTGTGGCGCAAGCCCGAGCGTGTGCCCCACCTCATGCATGATCAGCGCCTTGAGCGCCTGGCCGATGTAGCGCCGCGTGACGTGCGCCGTTCGAGGCCATCGTCCCGTGGGCCAGCAGGGCACGGGTCAGGGTACCCTCGCGCCGCATCCCTTCGGCGAGACTGCACAGCCGGGTCTCGCCGTTGAGTCCGGCTGCCGGCGGAGTCCTCGAGAAACACCGATCGGATCGCCGGCTTCGGGGCGACGTACTCGCCCGATTCACCACGCCAGGTCTGGATCCAGGCCGCCGACACCAGCACGTCGGCATTCAGGATCTCGCCGGTGCGGGGATCGACGTTGGACGGTCCCACCGCGTAGACGCTGCGGTTGGTGGCGGTCCAGCGGACGGTGGAGTAGCGGGCGTCCTCGGCGCTCCAGAGGGTGTCGTCGGGCGCATCGAGCACCTGGATCGCGTTGCGGAAGCCGGCCTCCTCGAAGGCGCGGTTCCACTCCAGGATCCCGGCCCTGACCCACGGCCTCCACTCGGTCGGAACGGTGCGATCGATGTAGTACACGATCGGCTGTACCGGCTCGCTGACGGCCGCGCTGGGATCGCGCTTCTCCAGGCGCCAGCGGTTCACGATAGCGAACGAAGAAGCTCTCGGCGGTATCGCGCGAGAAATCCTTGATCGCCGACACGAAGTAGCCCACCCGCTCGTCGGCATAGCGGGGGCGCATTGGAGTAGTTGGCAGCTCGAGCAGCGAATAGTGAACGCCTACCGGAATCCAGCGGTAGTCCGCCAACGCTTCGAGTCCGAGATTTCGATTGGACTGGTAGGTGAGCCGCACCTCGGCCTCGAGATTTCCCGGGAATAGCTGGAGTCCGCTCCAGGCTGGACCGCTCCCGGTCCAGCATGATGGTGCCGGTCAGCTTGCGCTGAGTGGCGACGCCCTGGAAGAAGGCGCCGAGGTCGGCCCAATCCGACAGGAGAAAGGGTGCGACGTCGACCAGGATCTCGCCGTTGTCGCGCATGGTGGCGATGGCGAAACGACTGCGCGACCGAATGGCCGAAGGAGTAGTCCACCGCGCGCGCCATCGGCGTGCCCGGGGTGCGCGGCAAAGCGGGGGTTCACCACCCTGAGCTCGATCCGATCGCCGGCGCGATGGAAGCGGACCAGGTCAGACCTGATCGAGGTGCCACCGTCGAGACCGAGCTCGCCGATGCCCCGGGAGAGCTGGGTGACCAGCAGGTAATCGCGATCGAGCTGGGCCGGGCGTCAGAGCGAGAGGTAGGCCTTGTCGCGCTTGAGGTAGAGCGTGAAGATGCCGTTCCGGACCTCGGCGCCCTTGGTCACCTCGGAGAACGATTTCCAGGGACCGTCCTTGCGAGTGCGTCTCGGTGAAAGAGCGACGGCATCCTGTGGGGCTAGCTAGCGAAGTCATGGTGTCGCCCTACGATCGCTGCGCGCGCGGGGCTGGGAGCACTCGGGCGCTCTGCGCGTGGGCGCTGATGGCGCCGCACCCGGCGAGAACTCGCCGAGGAACCATCGAGCTGATTGGGACACGGCAACTCCGTGCGCTGGCTATGGGCTATTCGCTGCTGGCTATTAATTGCTAGCGGCGGGCGAACTTGGGCTTATCGTGGTTGACCATCGCCAACGGCATCGCCGGTGGCTCTTTCACGTGGAGGGGGCAAGTTGGGGGCCGTACCGCGAAGTGAGTGTAAACGCGGACTTTCAGCGGGGTTGTGGGGGGTCCAGCCTTTCAAAAAGCCAGCGCGAGGGCAAAAAACGGCGGGAAGAGGGGAGGCGGGAGCGGAAGGGGGAAGCGGAGAACGAAGAGGCTAACAGCTAGCCGTTGTAGCGAGCTAGTCCTTCGCTGCGTCAGTGGACGTTCTTACCCGCTTCGCGCCTACGTTGACCTAAGCTGTTCGCACCACTACATTTGCGGTCTGTCCCGGAACGGGACTTTCGAGTTCTCAAGCTCCAAGGTTATGCCGACTATCAATCAGCTCATCCGGCGCGGCCGGAAAGACGTCGCGGCCAAAGACAAGGCGCCGGCCCTCAAGGCCAATCCCCAGAAGCGGGGGGTCTGCACCCGGGTCTATACCACCACTCCGAAGAAGCCGAACTCGGCGCTTCGGAAGGTTGCTCGCGTGCGGCTGACCAACGGCTTCGAGGTCACGGCGTACATCCCGGGTGAAGGGCACAACCTTCAGGAGCACTCGATCGTTCTGATCCGCGGCGGCCGGGTGAAGGATCTTCCAGGAGTTCGCTACCACATCGTGCGCGGCACCCTGGACTCGGCCGGCGTGAACGACCGGCGGAAGAGCCGGTCCAAGTACGGCGCCAAGCGGCCCAAGGCCGCGGGGAGCGCGCCGGCAGCCAAGGGAGGCAAGTAAGTGAGTCGGCGGAACAAGTCGGTCAAGCGGCCGGTCCCGCCCGATCCGCGCTACGACAGCCAGACGGTCTCCAAGTTCGTCAACAACCTGATGTTCGAGGGCAAGAAGAGCGTGGCCGAAGGGATCTTCTACTCGGCCATGGATCTCATCGAGGAGCGCACCAGCCAGCCGGGCGTCTCGGTCTTCAAGCAGGCGGTCAACAACGCCAAGCCGACGCTCGAGGTGAAGAGCCGCCGGGTCGGCGGCGCCTCGCTCCAGGTGCCGGTCGAGGTTCGGCCCGACCGCCGGACCGCGCTGGCCATGCGCTGGATCATCTCGTTCTCTCGTGCCCGCACCGAGAAGACCATGGCGGAGCGGCTGGCGGCGGAGCTGATCCTGGCCTCCAAGGGCGAGGGGAACACCATCAAGAAGAAGGAAGACACCCACCGGATGGCGGAAGCGAACCGGGCGTTTGCGCACTACCGCTGGTAAAGCGGCGAGGGAGAGGCGGGGAAGACGCAGCAGGAGCGGGGCGCTTCAGGAGAGGCGCCCCTCTCGATGTCCTCGTCCGGATCGCTCCCATCGCTGGGTTGACACCCTGCTCCTAACCCACTATTTTCCTCGGGCTTGGCGCTTTTTTGACGCCGGCAACATCGGATTACGTGACCCGCGCCAGGACCCGCGGCCACCTCTGATCTTCCAATGACAACGCGTGGGATCCTGCTGGGATCCTCATCCAGGGCGAAAGCCCGGATGTGCGCGGAGCGATACCACGGGATCGTCCCGGTCGGTCGCCCCGCTTTTTCGTTAGACGTAGAGACGAACGACATGGCCCGACAGACGACCCTCGATCGCTACCGTAACATCGGCATCATGGCCCACATCGATGCCGGGAAGACGACTACGACCGAGCGGATCCTCTACTACACCGGCAAGAACTACAAGATCGGTGAGGTCCACGAGGGCGCCGCCACCATGGACTGGATGGAGCAGGAGCAGGAGCGGGGGATCACCATCACCTCGGCCGCCACCACCTGCTTCTGGACCCGGAACGGCACTCCCTACCGGATCAACATCATCGATACCCCGGGCCACGTGGACTTCACCGTCGAGGTGGAGCGCTCGCTCCGCGTGCTCGACGGGGCCGTGACCCTGCTCGACTCGGTGGCCGGCGTCGAGCCCCAGACCGAGACCGTCTGGCGCCAGGCCGACCGCTACGGCGTCCCCCGGCTCATCTTCGCCAACAAGATGGACCGGGTCGGAGCGGACTTCGACCGCTGCCTCGCGATGATCCGCGACCGGCTCACCAAGAAGGCCTATCCCATCCAGCTCCCGGTCGGCTCAGGCGAGATGTTCACCGGCCATATCGACGTGATCCGGCGGGTCGAGATCATCTTCGACGACGAGACCCTGGGCAAGACCTTTACCGAGATGCCGGTGCCCGAGGCGTATCGGGAGCGGGTCGAGGCCGCCCGCCACGAGGTGATCGAGGCCGCGGTCGAGCACGACGAGGAGCTGCTGGAGAAGTACCTGGGCGGCGCCGAGCTGAGCTACGAGGAGATCCAGCGGGCCATCCGGAAGGCGACCACCTCCGGGTCGATCGTCCCGGTGCTCTGCGGCGCCTCGTTCAAGAACAAGGGCGTGCAGGCGCTGCTCGATGCGGTGATCGACTACCTGCCGAGCCCGGATGGACGTGCCGCCGATCATGGGGCACCTGCCGCTGCATGACGAGACCCACATCGAGCGCTGCGCCTCGGATGCGGAGCCGTTCTCCGCGCTGGCGTTCAAGGTGGCCACCGATCCCTACGTCGGCCGGCTGACCTTCTTCCGGGTGTACTCCGGCGTCGCTCAAGTCCGGCAGCTACGTGTACAACAGCACCAAGGACAAGCGCGAGCGCATCGGCCGGCTGCTGCAGATGCACGCCAACAAGCGGGACGAGATCGAGGAGGTGCTCGCGGGCGACATCGCCGCGGCCATCGGTCTCAAGGACACCCGCACCGGCGACACGCTGTCCGACGAGGGCAAGCCGATCATCCTCGAGGCGATGAAGTTCCCCAATCCGGTCATCGACGTCGCCATCGAGCCCAAGACCAAGGCCGACCAGGACAAGCTGGCCACCGCGCTGCAGAAGCTGCAGGAAGAGGACCCGACCTTCCGGGTTCGCTCCGACGCAGGAGACCGGCCAGACGATCATCGCCGGCATGGGCGAGCTGCACCTGGAGATTCTGGTCGACCGGATGAAGCGGGAGTTCAAGGTCGAGGCCAACGTCGGCAAGCCGCAGGTGGCGTTCCGCGAGACGGTCAAGAAGGCGGTCACCAACGTCGAGGGCAAGTTCATTCGCCAGTCCGGCGGTAAGGGCCAGTACGGCCACGTCGTGATCAACTTCGAGCCGAGCGAGCCGGGCGGCGGCTTCGTGTTCGAGGACAAGATCGTCGGCGGCGTCATTCCGCGCGAGTTCATCAAGCCGGTCGAGGCCGGAATCCGCGAGGCGCTGGAGAACGGCGTGCTGGCCGGCTACCCGATGGTGGACGTGAAGGCCACGCTGGTGTTCGGCAGCTACCACGACGTGGACAGCTCGGAAATGGCGTTCAAGATCGCGGGCTCGATGGCGGTGAAGGAAGCGGCGCGGATGGCCAACCCCATCCTGCTCGAGCCGGTCATGGAAGTCGAAGTGGTGAGCCCCTCCGACTTCCTGGGCGACGTGATCGGCGACCTCTCCAGCCGGCGCGGCAAGATCGGTGGCATGACCCAGCGGGGGGATGCGCAGGTGGTGGCGGCCGACGTGCCGCTGGCCGAGATGTTCGGCTACTCGACCACGCTTCGGAGCATGACGCAGGGACGGGCGGTGTACACGATGCAGTTCGATCACTACGAGGAAGTGCCGAAGAACATCGCGGAACAGATCATCTCGAAAGCTAAGAGCTAGTCGACGAGTCAGCGAGTCAGCCGCACGCGAGACTCACGACTCGCGACTCGCGACCAGCACACACAACCGGACACGGGAACGAGAGCGACCATGGCCAAAGCCAAATTCGAGCGGACGAAGCCGCATGTGAACGTGGGGACGATCGGGCACGTGGACCACGGGAAGACGACGTTGACGGCGGCGATCACGGCGATCCAGGCGAAGAAGGGGCTGGCGCAGTTTACGGCCGTACGACCAGATCGACAAGGCGCCGGAGGAGCGGGAGCGGGGGATCACGATCGCGACGGCGCACGTGGAGTACGAGTCGGCCAAGCGGCACTACGCGCACGTGGACTGTCCGGGGCACGCCGACTATGTGAAGAACATGATCACGGGGGCGGCGCAGATGGACGGGGCGATCCTGGTGGTGAGTGCGGCGGACGGGCCGATGCCGCAGACCCGGGAGCACATCCTGTTGGCCAAGCAGGTGAACGTGCCGTACATCGTGGTGTTCATGAACAAGGTGGACATGGTGGACGACCCGGAGCTGCTGGAGCTGGTGGAGCTGGAGGTGCGGGAGCTGTTGTCGAGCTACGACTTCCCGGGGGACGACACGCCGATCATCAAGGGGAGTGCGCTGCAGGCGCTTGGAGAGCAAGGATCCCAACAGCGAGCAGGGGAAGGTGATCCAGGAGCTGCTGGATGCGCTGGACAGCTACATCCCGCAGCCGAAGCGGGAGGTGGACAAGCCGTTCCTGATGCCGGTGGAGGATGTGTTCTCGATTACGGGCCGGGGGACGGTGGCGACGGGGCGGATCGAGCGGGGGGTGGTGAAGGTGGGGGAGGAGGTGGCGCTGGTGGGGTTCGGGGCGACCAAGAAGACGGTGGTGACGGGGGTGGAGATGTTCCGCAAGCTGCTGGACCAGGGGGAGGCGGGGGACAACGTGGGGCTGCTGCTGCGGGGGATCGAGAAGAACGAGATCGAGCGGGGGATGGTGCTGGCGAAGCCGGGGAGCATCACGCCGCACACGCCAGTTCGAGGCGGAGGTGTACGTGCTGACGAAGGAAGAGGGGGGTCGGCACACGCCGTTCTTCAAGGGGTACCGGCCGCAGTTCTTCTTCCGGACGACGGACGTGACGGGGAGCTGTGGAGCTGCCGGGGGGGGTGGAGATGGTGATGCCGGGGGACAACGTGCAGATGACGATCGAGCTGATCACGCCGATCGCGATGGACGAGGGGCTGCGCTTTGCGATCCGCGAAGGCGGCCGCACCGTGGGCGCCGGCGTCGTCACCAAGATTCTGAAGTAGCGAGCGAGAGCGAGACAACCAATGGCCCAGAAAATCCGGATCCGACTAAAGGCCTTCGACCACGTCGTCCTCGACCAGGCCGCCGCGGATATCGTGCGCACCGCCGAGAAGACCGGCGCGCAGGTCTCGGGCCCGATCCCCTTGCCGGTCAAGACCGAGCGCTGGACGGTGCTGCGGAGCCCGCACGTGGACAAGAAGAGCCGGGAGCAGTTCGAGCTGCGCACCCACAAGCGGCTCATGGACATCAATGACTCCCGCCCGCAGACGATGGACGCGCTGACCAAGCTCGATCTGCCGGCCGGCGTGGACGTCGAGATCAAGGTCGAGTAGCGATGACCATCGGACTGATTGGCCGCAAGCTCGGCATGACCCGGGTGTTCGACGAGGACGGAACCGCGGTCCCGGTGACCGTCATCGAGGCGGGTCCCTGCCGCGTGGTGCAGGTCCGCGACGGAGGCGTGCAGCTGGGCTTCGGCGCCCGCCGCGCGCAGCGCACCAGCAAGGCGCAGCTGGGTCACGCCAAGAAGGCCGGGCTCGAAGCCGCCCCGCAGGTGCTGCGGAGCTTCGCGGTGAACGGCGAGGCTCCGGCTCCGGGCGCCGAAGTCAAGGTGGACATCTTCGCCCCCGGCGAGCTGGTGAAGGTCACCGGCACCACCAAGGGTCGTGGGTTCCAGGGCGTGGTGCACCGCTACGGCTTTGGCGGCGGCCCGGCAACGCACGGCAATACCCGGCATCGGAAGCCCGGCTCCATCAGCCCGGGCACCGACCCGTCCCGCGTCATCAAGGGCAAGCGGATGCCGGGTCACATGGGCGCGGAGCGGCACACCGAGCTGGGTCTTCGGGTGGTCCGGGTGGACGCCGAGCGGAACCTGCTCTTCGTCCGGGGCGCCATCCCGGGCTCGAAGAACGGCATCGTGACGGTGGCGAAACAGGGAGGGCCGAGCCGCCATGATTGAGGCCCCACACTACAGCGGCCGATGGCGCCAAGCGCGACGCGAACTTCGCGCTGCCCGCGGAGTATTTCGACGGCACGGTGAACGAGCCGGTCCTGCACCAGGCGGTGAAGGTGTACCTGAACAACCAGCGTCAGGGCACCCACATGACCAAGAGCCGGAGCTTCGTCTCCGGCGGCAATCAGAAGCCCTGGAAGCAGAAGGGCACCGGCCGCGCCCGGCAGGGCTCCATCCGCGCCCCGCACTGGCGCGGCGGTGGCATCGTCTTCGGCCCGACTCCACGGGACTACCGGACCGACATCCCGCGGAAGGTGAAGCAGCTGGCGCGGAAGAGCGCGCTCAATGCCCGGGCCCGTGAGGGCGCCCTCCACGTGGTGGAGCGTCTGGCGTTCCGGGCTCCCAAGACGGCGCAGCTCGTCGATCTGCTGGGCAGCCTCGGTCTGGCTGGACGGAAGGCACTGGTTCTGACGGCCGGGCACAACGCCAACGCCTACCTCAGCGGGCGGAACCTGCCGAGCGTTGAAGTCATGGCGTATCCCGAGGCCTCGGCCTACGACATCCTCTGGTCGGATGTGGTGGTCGTCGAAGAAGGCGCGCTCACCGGAGTCATGCCGGAGCCGCTGCCGGAAGAGACCGAAGCCGAGAAGGCGGAACGGCTGGCGGCCAGGCGGGGAAGAGGAGAAGCGGGCGGAACGGGCTGAAGCCGCGGCTCCGAAGCAAGAAGCGAGCCACCAAGGCTAAGCCGGCCGCCAAGGCCAAGGCCAAGGCCACGAAGAAGACGACCGCCAAAAAGAGCGCGGCCAAGCCGGCCAAGAAATCGGCGCCGAAGAAGAAGGGGTCCAAGTAAATGCCGACGCTGCATCAGGTCGTCGTCCGGCCGGTGGTCACCGAGAAGAGCTCGGCGGCGTACCAGACGCGGAAGGAATACACCTTCGAGGTGCACCCGGAGGCGAACAAGTATCAGATCCGGGATGCCCTGCAGAAGCTGTTCGGAGTGACCGTCACCGACGTCCGCACCATGCAGATGCGGCGGCACGAGGTCACCCGGGGTCGCACCCGCGGCACCACGGCGCGGTGGAAGAAGGCGATCGTCACGCTCAAGGAAGGCGACTCGATCGCCGTGTTCGAGGGCTGAGATGAGCATCAAACAATTTCGTCCCATGACGGCGGGCACCCGGTTCCGCTCCGTCTCCGGGTTCGACGAAGTCACCCGGTCCACGCCGGAGAAGTCGCTGCTGGAGCCGAAGCGGGGGACCGGAGGCCGCAATAATCAGGGCCATCTGACCTCGCGCCACCGGGGCGGCGGTCACAAGCGGCAGTACCGGAAGATCGACTTCAAGCGCAACAAGTTCGGCATTCCGGGAAAGGTCGCCGAGATCGAATACGATCCGAACCGGAGCGCCCGGATCGCCCTGATCGTGTACGCCGATGGAGAGAAGCGGTACATCCTCCACCCCAAGGGTCTGATGCAGGGCGATACCGTGGTCTCGGGTCCGGGCTCGGACACCCGCACCGGCAACGCGGTTCCGCTGGGCGAGATTCCGCTGGGCACCAAGGTGCACAACGTGGAGCTCAAGATCGGGAAGGGCGGCCAGCTGGCCCGGACCGCCGGATCGAGCGCTCAGGTGGTGGCCAAGGAAGGCGACTACGTGACCCTCCGGCTCCGCTCCTCCGAGATGCGGCTGATCCACGGCCGCTGTCTCGCCACCGTAGGCGAGGTCGGTAACGCGGAGCACGAGCTGCTCTCGGTCGGCAAGGCGGGCAAGAGCCGCTGGCTGGGCAAGCGGCCCAAGGTTCGCGGTGTGGCCATGAACCCGGTCGATCACCCGCTCGGCGGCGGCGAAGGCAAGAGCTCCGGCGGACGTCCGCCGACATCGCCGTGGGGCAAGGTCGAGGGCAAGAAGACCCGGCATCGGAAGAAGGGCTCCAACAAGATGATTGTGCGTGGACGCAAGCGGGGGAGGGCGACGACGTAAATGGCACGCAGCGTAAAGAAGGGCCCCTTCGTTCAGGAAGCGTTGATGACCAAGGTCCAGGTCCTCAACAGCAAGAACGAGAAGCGGGTGGTGAAGACCTGGAGCCGGGCGAGCACGATTCTGCCCGAGTTCGTGGGACACACCTTCGCGGTGCACAACGGGAACAAGTTCGTCCCGGTGTATGTCACCGAGAACATGGTGGGCCACAAGCTCGGCGAGTTCGCGCCCACGCGGCTCTTCCGGGGCCACAGCGGCAAGATCGTGGCCGACAAGAAAGCCAAGCCGGAGTAATCATGAGCGGCCATGCGATCCAGCGGCTGGTGCGCCAGTCGCCCAGAAAGATGCGGCTCGTCATCGATCTCATCCGGGGCAAGGATGTGAACGAGGCGTACGCCATCCTCAAGTTCAACAAGAAGCTGGCGGCCAAGCAGATCGCCAAGACGCTGAAATCGGCGGTGGCGAACGCGGAGCAGAAGGCGCTGAAGGAGAACGCGAGCTTCGATGCCGACGCGCTGTTCGTGAAGAAGGCGATCGTCAACGGCGGGCAGCCGCTCAAGCGGTTCACCGCGGCGGCCCAGGGCCGGGCCACCCCGATCAAGAAGCGCACCAGCCACGTGGAGATTCACGTGGAGAACAAGGAGAGCGAGTAATGGGTCAGAAGACGCATCCGATCGGGCTCCGGCTCGGCATCGTCAGGCAGTCCTCCTCCCGGTGGTTCGCCACCAAGGAGATGCCGGCGCTGCTCAAGGAAGACGAGCTGATCCGGAAGTACCTCAAGACCCGGCTGGGGCACGCGGCCATCTCGGAGATCCACATCGAGCGCCGACCCGGCAAGGTGACCATCACGGTGCACACCGGCCGGCCCGGCGTGGTGATCGGCAAGCGGGGCGCCGAAGTGGACAAGCTGCGGGACGAGCTGGCCCAGCTCACCGGCAAGGAAGCGGCGATCAACGTCGAGGAGATCAAGCGGCCCGAGCTCTCGGCCCAGCTGGTCGGCGACAACATCGCCCATCAGCTGACCCAGCGCATCTCGTTCCGCCGGGCCATGAAGCGGGCGGTGCAGAGCGCCATGCGGATGGGCGCCCAGGGGATCAAGGTGCGGGCGGCGGGCCGGCTGGGCGGAGCCGAGATCGCGCGGACCGAGGGGTATCACGAGGGACGGGTGCCGCTGCACACGCTGCGGGCGGAGATCGACTACGCGACCAGCACCGCCAAGACCACCTACGGCACCATCGGGATCAAGGTGTGGATCTTCAAGGGCGAGGTGATCGAAGACGTGTCCGGCCGCACCTACAGCACGGGGGCCTAAGGCGATGCTGGCGCCAAAGCGGATCAAGTTCCGCAAGACGTTCAAGGGCCGGACCAAGGGGATCGCCACCCGGGGCAACACGGTGGCTTTCGGCGAGTTCGGGCTGATGAGCCTGGAGCCGGGCTGGATCACCAACCGGCAGATCGAGGCGTCGCGCGTCGCCATGACCCGCGAGATGAAGCGCGGCGGCAAGGTCTGGATCCGGATCTTCCCGGACAAGCCGATCACCAAGAAGCCGGCCGAGACCCGCATGGGCAAGGGCAAGGGCAACCCGGAGGGATGGGTCGCGGTGGTCAAGCCGGGCCGGGTGCTCTTCGAGATCGAGGGGATCAGCGAGGACCTGGCCAAGAAGGCGCTAGCGCTGGCCTCGGCCAAGCTGCCGGTGCAGACCCGCTTCGTGAAGCGTGAGGAGGTCTGAGGTGAAGCCGAACGAGCTGCGCGACATGTCGGTGGAGAATCTGCAGACTCGCCTGGCCGAGCTGACGGAGGAGCGGTTTCGTCTGCGGTTCCGCTCGGCCACCGAGTCGATCGAGAACCCGATGCGCTTCCGGGCAATCCGGCGAGACATCGCCCGGATCCAGACGATTTTGAAGGAGAAGTGGGAGCCGGGAGCCAGGAGCTGGAAGCTCCCGCTCCGAATGCCTAGCTCCAAGCTCCTAGACTCATAGCTCCTGAGCTACAGGAACAAACATGGCCGAAGAGACGAAGACTCCCACTCGCACCCGCCGCAAGGTTCGTCAGGGCGTGGTCACCAGCGACAAGATGGAGAAGACGGTGACCGTGTCCCTGGTCCGCCGGTACGCCCACCCGGTGTACGGCAAGCAGGTGACCCGCACCAAGAAGGTGAAGGCGCGGAACGAACATGGACGCCAAGGCGGGTGATACGGTGCGGATCATGGAGACGCGGCCGCTGGCCAAGACGGTGAGTTGGCGGGTTACGGAGATCGTGGAGAGGGCGAAGTAACATGGTCCAGCAAGAGAGCATTCTCCGCATCGCGGACAATTCCGGCGCCCGCCGTGCGCTGGTCATCCGGGTACTGGGCGGCAGCAAGCGCCGGTATGCCGGCCTGGGCGACACCGTGGTCGTCGCCATCAAGGACGCGATTCCCACCGGCCAGGTGAAGAAGGGCGACGTCGCCAAGGCGGTCATCGTGCGAACCGCCAAGGAGACCCGGCGGAAGGATGGCTCCTATATCCGCTTCGACGAAAACGCGGCGGTGCTGATCAACGATGCCGGCGAGCCGCGGGCCACCCGCATCTTCGGGCCGGTAGCCCGGGAGCTCCGTGAGAAGCGCTACATGAAGATCGTTTCACTGGCGCCGGAGGTGCTCTAGCATGAAGCCGCTGGTATTCAAGAAGGCCAAGCGGGTTCGCCACCAGGCGCCGACCAGGATGCGTCTCCACATCACCAAGGGTGACACCGTTCAGGTGATCTCGGGCGAGGACAAGGGGAAGCGGGGCCGGGTGCTCCGGGTGCATCCCAAGACCGGCCGGGTGACGATCGAGGGCGTGAACGTGGTCAAGCGGCACCGCCGCGCCACCCAGACGGCGGAGGGCGGGATCGTCGAGTTCGCCGCGCCGATCCATCACTCGAAGGCAATGCTGATCGATCCCAAGAGCGGTGAGCCAACCCGGGTTCGCCGCCGCCGGGATGCCGATGGAACCGTCGAGCGGATCGCCCTGAAGTCCGATCAGCCGATCCCGAGGAGTCGTTAGTCATGGCGGAGACCAAAGAAGGCGGAAAGGGCGGCAAAGGCGGCACAGCCACCGCGCCCGCCGCAGGCGGATCTCAGGGCGGCAAGGGCAAGGGGAAGGACAAGGCGCCGGCCGACGCGGTTGACCATGCGCCCAAGGCGGCTGAGGGAACGCCTCGGCTGCAGGAGTACTACGAGAAGACGATCCGTCCTCGGCTGGCCAAGGAGTTCGGCCTGGCCAACCCGAACCAGGTGCCGCGGCTGGTCAAGATCGTGCTCAACGTGGGAATGGGCGACGCGGGCAAGAACCCCAAGCAGCTCGAGGCTGCGGTCGAGGAGCTGGGACTGATCACCGGGCAGAGGGCGGTGGTCACCCGGGCCAAGAAGGCCATCGCCAACTTCGGTCTGCGAGCCGGGATTCCGGTCGGCGCCACGGTCACGCTCCGGGGAGCGCGGATGTACGAGTTCCTCGATCGCTTCATCAACCTCGCGGTACCCCGGATTCGCGACTTCCGCGGTCTGCCCAACCGGAGCTTCGATGGGCGGGGGAACTACACCTTCGGGATCAAGGAGCAGATGATCTTCCCGGAGATCGATTTCGACCGGGTCGAGAAGATTCACGGGATGGACATCACCCTGGTGACCTCGGCCGACCGGGACGACCTGGCGATGGGACTCCTGCGGGAGCTCGGGTGGCCGTTCCGGGGCGAGACACCGCAGCGGGTGGCGTGAGTCGAGAAGTAGAAAGTCGTGAACGTGAGTCGACCGTTCGACTGTTCACCGTTCACGTAGTTGAGGAGACGATGGCGAAAACTGCCTGGATTGAAAGAGCCAAACGCACGCCGAAGTTCAAGGTGCGCACGGTGCGCCGCTGCCAGCGGTGCGGCCGGTCCCGGGCTGTACTGAGGAAGTTCGGTCTCTGCCGTATCTGTTTCCGTGAGCTCGCCCTGAAGGGGGAAATCCCGGGCGTGCGCAAGGCCAGCTGGTAAGAGGAAAGAGGAGTATGAATCTGACTGATCCCGTCGCGGATATGCTGACCCGGATCCGGAACGCCTGCTCCGCGGGCCACCGGCGAGTCGACATGCCGGTGTCCAAGCTGAAGAGCGAGGTCGCCCGGCTGCTGCGTGATAATCACTACATCGCGGACTTCAAGATCCTCGATGACGGCGGGCACGGTGTGCTGCGCCTGTATCTGAAATATCACAACGAGGCGCCGGTCATCCGCGAGCTTCGCCGAGTCTCCACCCCGGGACTTCGCCGCTACGTGAAGTGCCGCGAGCTGCCCCGGGTCAAGAACGGACTCGGCATGGCCATCGTCTCGACCCCGCGCGGGCTCATGACCGATCGCGAGGCCCGCAGCGCCAACCTCGGCGGCGAGCTGCTCGCCGTGGTGTGGTAGGAGGAGCCATGTCGCGTATTGGCAGAAAGCCGGTCACGGTACCCAAGGGCGTCACTCTCCAGCTGCAGGGAAACAGTGTGGCGGTCAAGGGGCCGCGCGGCGAGCTACGCCGTCAGCTCCATCCTGAGATGCAGCTGGCCTTCAGCGCCGACCAGTTCACCGTTACCCGGCCCAGCGAGGAAAAGCGGCACAAGGCGCTGCACGGCCTGACCCGCACTCTGGTGCAGAACATGGTGGAAGGGGTGTCCAAGGGCTTCAGCAAGAGCCTGGAGATCCAGGGTGTCGGATACAAGGCCGAGGCAAAACCGTATGGCGTTAACCTGATCGTGGGTTACTCGCATCCGGTGAAGTACGAGGCGCCCAAGGGCATCAAGATCACGGTGGACAACAACACCATGGTCAAGATCGAAGGAGCCGATAAGGAGCTGGTGGGCCAGGTTGCGGCCGAGCTTCGCTCGGTCCGTCCGCCCGAGCCCTACAAGGGGAAGGGCATTCGCTACGTAGGCGAGCACGTGCGCCGCAAGGCCGGCAAGACGGGAGCCAAGTAACATGCGTACTATTCACGCACCGAAGACCCGGGCTCAGCTTCGCTACCGGCGCCATCTGCGGGTCCGCCGCAAGGTGAGCGGCACGGCGGAGCGTCCCCGCCTGGTAGTGTACCGCTCGCTCAAGCATATCTACGCCCAGCTGGTGAATGACGAGCTGGGAGTGACCCTTCTGGGCGTGAGCGATAACAGCGAGGGTCTGGAGGCCGACGGCGGTGGCAAGGTCGGCCGGGCCAAAGGAACGGGCAAGCTGCTGGCGCAGAAGGCCAAGGAGGCCGGGATCGGCAGGGTAGTGTTCGATCGAGCGGGTTATCGTTACCATGGTCGCGTGCAAGCCGTCGCCGACGGCGCGCGCGAGGGCGGATTGGAGTTCTAGATGGCTGAGGAAACAGTAGGCGCTTCCAACCTCGAGGGCACCAGCCTGGAAGGCGGGGCCACCGTCGAAGGTCAAACCACCGCCGAGCGGCCGGCCGGATCGGAGCGTCCGCGACGCGGCGGACGGGGCGGCGAACGGGGCGGACGCGGTGGTCCGCGACGCGACCGGGGCGACCGTGACCGGCCCAGCGACCATGTCGAGAACGTGATCGCCATCAATCGAGTCGCCAAGGTGGTGAAGGGAGGCCGTCGTTTCTCCTTCAACGCGCTGGTGGCCGTGGGTGACGGCAAGGGCAAAGTCGGCATTGCCACCGGCAAGGCCAACGAGGTGTCCGAGGCGGTGCGCAAGGCCGTGGATGCGGCCAAGCGCTCGATGATCGAGCTGCCCCGCACCGGGTCTACTATCCCGCACGAGGTGGTGGGACAACACGGAGCCGGCCGAGTACTGCTCAAGCCTGCCGCCACCGGAACCGGTGTAATTGCCGGCGGCCCGGTCCGGGCGGTGCTGGAGTGTGCCGGCATCACCGACATCCTCACCAAGAGCTTGGGCTCGACCAATCCGCATAACATGGTGCGTGCGACGATGCATGGCCTGGGAACGCTGGTTTCTGCCCGCCAGGTGGCCCGCGAGCGGGGAGTCGAGCTGGACCAGATCGCGTACAAGCCCCGGCAGGAGGGCTGAGCCATGGGACGCAACCCGGCAGTCGGCCGTCAGGGTCCGGCCCATCACGCGGCGGTAATCCCCACCGAGGATGCGGCAAGCACCCTGGCGGTAAAGCAAATCCGCTCTGAGATCGGGCACCCGGAAACCATGCGGCGCACGTTGCGCTCGCTCGGCCTCAACCATCACCAGCAGACGGTGCGGGTCCCGAACACGTCGTCGATCAGGGGCATGTTGGTCAAGGTGCGTCACCTCATTGAGGTGTCGCCGGCGCAGGAGAGCTGATGGCAGATAAGAAGAGCGTGAAAGGCGGGGCAGCGGGGAAGCGGGGCAGCGCGGCGGGCAAGCGCAGAGCGACTGCTTCGCGCTCAGCCCGGGCTGCCGCGCCTCAGGAGCGGCGGTTGACCCTCTCGACCTTGTCGCCGGCCGAAGGATCTACCCAGTCCCGTAAGCGCGTCGGGCGGGGACCGGGCTCGGGCCTGGGCAAGACCTCCGGCAAGGGCAACAAGGGCCATAAGGCTCGCACCGGCGGTGCCACCAATCCCGGGTTCGAGGGTGGGCAGATGCCGATGTATCGCCGGCTACCCAAGCGGGGCTTCACCAATCCATTCCGAGTGGAGGCCCAGGTGGTGAACCTGGTGGACCTGAAGAAGGTGAGCGCGGCGGAGGTGAGCCCCGAAACGCTGTATTCGGCCGGTCTCATCGGCAAGCCGGACTCGCCCGTCAAGCTGCTGGGCACCGGGGACGCCGACCGGGCCTACACAGTCAAAGGCGTGGCCCTTTCCGCGCCGGCGCGCGCAAAGATCGAGGCAGCCGGCGGTACGATCGAGGCGTAAGTGTCAGCACCGCGTGTTCCCAACCTCGCCATGGACGAGGAGCTGAAGCGCAAGCTCCTCTTCACCCTGCTTGCGCTGGTCATTTACCGCGTCGGCGCCCACATCGCGGCGCCCGGGGTGAACGTCACCGCCCTGGCCGACTTCATCCGGAATTCGGCGGCGGCGGGATTCTTCGGCTTGTACGACGCCCTGGGTGGCGGACTCTCCCGCGCGACGGTGTTCGCGCTGGGCATCATGCCCTACATCTCGGCCTCCATCATCTTCCAGCTGGCCGGCGGAGTAGCCCCGTCCATCGGCAAGATGCAGAAGGACGAAGAGGGCAAGAAGAAGATCACCCAGTGGACCCGGTATCTGACGGTCTTCATCTCACTGTCGCAGGCCTACACCTTCGCGCTCTTCACCGAATCGATTCCCGGAGCGGTGCCGAGCCCCGGCCTTGGCTCGCGACTGATCATGGTGGTGACGCTCACCACCGGCGCCATTTTCGTGATGTGGCTGGGCGAGCAGATCACCGAGCGGGGCATCGGCAACGGCATGAGCCTGCTCATCACCTTCTCCATTCTGGAGCGACTCTGGCCCGGTACGCTACAGCTGCTCCAGTTCATCCGGGGTGGGGTGGTGACGCCGATCGGGGCCGTGGCTTTTCTCGCCATCCTGGTGGCCGTGGTTGGGGCTGTGGTGGGCATGACCATCGCGGCTCGGCGAATCCCCATCCAGATTCCGCGCAAAGTCATGGGCCGAGGGCGGATCCGCGAAGGCCAGAAGACCTTTATCCCGATCCGGCTGATCACTGCCGGCGTCATGCCGATCATCTTCGCCCAGACCATCATCATCGTTCCCGGCACGCTGGCCAGCTTCACCAAGAACCCGATTCTCACCGAGATCGCGAGCTTCTTCAATCCGGGCGATTTACCCTACGACCTCACGTTCGCCGTCCTGATCCTGGTCTTCAGCTACTTCTACACGTCCATCATCTTCAATTCGGTGGACCTGGCGGAGAACCTGAAGAAGCAGGGAGCGTTCATTCCCGGGGTAAAACCGGGCGCGAGCACCGCTGATTACATCGACTCGGTGCTGGCGCGGGTGACGCTGCCCGGCGGTCTCTTCCTGGCAGTCGTCGCACTGATCCCGGTGCTGGTCTCCAACTGGGTCGGCGTGCAGGCTCGGTTCGGCGGCACCTCCGTGCTGATCGTGGTCGGCGTGCTCCTCGATACCATCGCCCAGGTCGAGCAGCATCGGACCCTGCGAAAGTACGACGGCTTCATGAAGACCGGGCGGGTGAAGTTCCGGGGGCGGCAGCAGCGGTATATGTAGAACTGCGTAAACGGTGAACGGTAACCGGTGAACGGGAGGGGGCTTCGGAGGATCTCGGGAGCCCCCTACTTCACCGTTCAGCTGTTCACCGCTTACGCTTTCTAGGAGTCATCATGGACATACTACTGATGGGCCCGCCGGGCGCCGGCAAGGGAACGCAGGGTGCGTTGTTGGCGGAGACGCGGGGTCTACCCAAATTCGCCACCGGCGATCTGCTCCGGGATGCAGTGAAGCGAGGCACTCCGCTCGGCCTGCGCGCCAAGTCGGTGATGGAGGCGGGACATCTCGTGAGCGACGACATCATCATGGGAATCGTGCGGGAGGAGCTGGCCAAGCCCGAAGCCGCCAAAGGCGTCATCTTCGATGGCGTGGTCCGCACCATTCCGCAGGCGGAGGGTGTCGAGCGGTTGCTTTCGGAGCGGAGCCGCCGGATGGACGCGGTGTTGTTCTTCGATGTCTCCGATGAGGAGATCCTGGCCCGCCTGGCCAAGCGTCGCAGTCTGGAGCAACGGGCCGACGACGATCCCAAGGCCGTGGCCACCCGGCTGGCCGCCTACCGACAGCAGACTGCGCCGGTGCTGCAATGGTATGAGCGGCGGAATCAGTTGCGGCGAATTCCCGCTGTCGGCACCGTCGAAGAGATTGCCCAACGTGTTCGCCAGGTCCTCGGCTGATAGCATGATCACGCTCAAGTCCCCCCGCGAGATCGACATCATGAGTCGCGCGGGGCGGATTGTGGCGGCCACCCTGGCTCGCATCCGCGAGATCCTGCGCCCGGGAGTCAGCACGGAGGATCTGGATGCCGAAGCCGAGCGGTTCATTCGGAGTCACCCCGGAGCCACGCCATCGTTCAAGGGGTTGTACGGCTTTCCCAAGACGCTGTGCACCTCGATCGATGAGGAGATCGTCCACGGCATTCCGTCTCCCCGGCGGGTGCTGAACGAAGGCAGCATTGTGAGTGTCGACGTCGGGGTGCAGCTGGAGGGTCTCCACGCCGATTCTGCCACCACCCTCCCGGTGGGGAAAGTCCGTTCAGACGCCGAGCGGCTCCTGCGGGTGACCCAGGAGAGTCTGGCCGCCGGTATCGCCCAGGCGCGAGTCGGCAATCACGTGGGGGATATCGGGTATGCCGTTCAGCGGGTAGCGGAAGAGGCGGGCTATGGAGTGGTCCGGGAGCTGGTCGGACACGGCATCGGGACGCGCTTTCACGAAGAGCCGCAGGTGCCCAACTACGGCGCGCCCAAGCGCGGACCTCGTCTGCTGGAGGGAATGACCCTGGCGATCGAGCCGATGATCACGGTGGGAAGTCCGGTTACCAAGACGCTTTCGGACAAGTGGACCGTGGTAACGGCCGATGGGAGTCTGTCGGCCCACTTCGAGCACACCGTGGTTATCACCGCGAATGGCCCGCGAATCCTGACCACCAACTGAGAAGGAACGTCAGCCCACCCGCTCGTCGAGCAGCTGCCGTACTCTGATCTCGGCGGCCTCCACCCGCTCCAAGGTTACCACCGCAGATTCCACCAGAGCCCTGGTCTCTTCCGGCCGCCCGATCAGCTTGAGATTTCCCCGAATGCTCCAGTACGCGCTGCGGCTTGCCGCGGCAGCAAGGAAGCTGGCGGTGGCGGCGTCGCCGATGGCTGTGGCGACTCCGGAGCCAACCATCGCCTCGGCCAGCGCTGAAACCTCGGCCGCCTGATCCAACAGCTCCAGCTGAACCCGGGCCGCCTCCAGCAAGGCGGCACGGCGGGCGGCATCGCGTGCGGTCCGCTCGAATTCCGTTCCCTGGGGCAGCGTGAGCGCGTCCATATACTCGGCAACAACGACGGCGTCGTGGCGGGCGAGCTCCACCAGATCCATCCGGAGCAGCTCGGCTCGCTCCAGTATCTCCTGAGCGTAGCTGTGCACGGCCGCGTACTTCTCGCGCCGAGTGGTGAGGCCGGCCACCATGGCCACCAGCGCAGCGGCCAGGGCGGAAGTGAGCGCAGCCACGGCACCACCCGCAGGCGTGGCGCTGGCAGCGGCCACGGCATCGGACCACTGCTGAATCGTGCTTTCGCTGCTCAGGATGTCTATGTCGTCCATGTCAGGCTGGAACCTCATCCTCGCACGACCTCGGGTGGTGGACCAAGCTGGAGCACTGCTATGAACTACTCTCCCGCGCTCAAAATGGCGAGGAGCCACTGCTGCATCCTGGGGTTCCCGGCTACCACCCCCGAGTGCTCGATCCCGATATCGCGCCCGCCAAAGTCGGTGACCACACCGCCGGCTTCCCTGATCAGCAGACTACCCGCGGCGATGTCCCAGGCCGAGAGATGCTGTTCCCAGAAGCCATCAAACCGGCCAGCAGCCACGTCGGCCAGGTCGAGGGCGGCCGCACCCGGGCGGCGAATGCCGCTGGTGGCCGCGGCGATTCGGCCGAACTGCTTCTGGTACTCGTCCAGCCCGGTGAGGTCGCGAAAGGGAAATCCCGTGGCGATGAGCGCAAACTCCGGGATCGTGGATCTGGGAAACCTGAAGCCGGCGGTTTCCCATCCAGGCGCCTCCGTTCCGAGTGGCATAGTAGGTCTCATTACGCGGTACATGGTGCACGACCGCTGCCTCGAGGACCCCGTCCATTGCAGCCGCAATGGATACGGCATAGCTGGGATACCCGTGCAAAAAGTTCGTGGTGCCGTCCAGCGGGTCTACCACCCAGACCAGACCTTCGGTGACGATGTCTGGGCTGAGCTCCTCACCAATGATGCGAGTGTCTCGGGCCCCGTTCTGGAGCACGTTTCGGATTATACCCTCAGCGGTGCGATCGACCTCGGTGACGAAGTCGCGCCGCCCCTTCAGGGTCCATCCGGCGGGACTGTCGGGTCGCTCCACCGTGCGGAGGTAGTGCGCGGCTTGCTCGGCCGCTGATCTTGCCTGGTTCAGTAAGTCTAAGTGAGACACTGGCTTGTGTGCTCAGGATGGGGAAGGTAACTTGCCTCGATGCCCCGCATATTCTCAGGAATTCAGCCCTCCGGTGAGCTGCATATTGGCAACTGGCTGGGGGCGGTCAGGAATTGGGTCAATCTCCAGCACAGTTACGAGACCCTGTTCTGCGTGGTGGACTTGCACGCGATTACCGGGAAATACGATCACGAATCGCTGAGCCAGCGGACCCGCGAGATGGCAATCGGATTGCTGTCCGCGGGCATCGATCCGGAACGCGCCATTCTGTTCGTGCAATCGCACGTCCCCGAGCACGCAGAGCTGCAGTGGCTCCTGAACACAGTAACGCCGCTCGGGGAGCTCGAGCGCATGACGCAGTTCAAAGATAAGGCGCAACGTTTCGAGAGTGTGCCGGCCGGACTGCTCAATTATCCCATCCTCATGGCGGCAGACATCCTGCTCTACCGGGCAGACCTGGTTCCAGTGGGAGAGGATCAGATCCAGCACCTCGAGCTCAGTCGGGAAATCGCCCGGAAATGGAACGCGGAGTTTGGCCGAGGTGAGCACTTTTTCCCCGAGCCCGAGCCGATCCTGTCCGAGGCCAAGCGCATTACCGGGCTGGATGGGCAGGCCAAGATGTCCAAGAGCATGGGCAACACCATCGGGTTGCTGGACAGCCCGGAGGAGATCTGGCAGAAGCTCAGACCGGCGAAAACGGATCCGGCTCGCGTAACCAAGCGTGATCCCGGGACCCCTGAGGTCTGCAATATTTATCACCTGCACCAGTACTTCTCCCCACCAGAGACCGTTGCCCTGGTGGCCGAAAACTGCCGGGGAGCCAAGTGGGGGTGCCTCGACTGCAAACGGGTATTGGCCGATAATATGATCGCGGCCCTCGCCCCAATTCGGGAGCGTGCCCTGGAGCTCCGGGAACAGTCGGAGCGGGTGGACGAGATCCTGGCGGATGGGGCGGCCACCGCCCACCGCATGGCCGCGGAAACCATGCGAGAGGTGCGAGATCGCATGGGGCTTCTGAGTCCCACGCCACAGGCCCTGTCGGCCCGGCGTGAACCCGGCTCATAATTTGGCGCGACCCTTACCCCGGCGGACCCGTTGGAAAAGATCATCAAGGCTGCGGTAGAGCGTGGGGCCTCGGACCTGCACATCAAGGCCGGCGACGTCTTTCGTGCCCGAATCAATGGCAAACTGGTCCCCCTCACCAAGCAGCGGCTGACGCCGGACCAAACCAAGTCCATCGCCCTGAAGCTGATAAGCAGCGAGGAGGATCGGGCGCGAATCGACCGGATCCGGGACTTCGACTGCTCCTGGGGCATGCCAGGAGTCGGACGGTTTCGGGTCAACGTGCTGCGCCAGCGCTCGTCGTTCATGATCGTCATGCGGGTCATTCCCTTTGCGGTGCCAACCATCGAATCCCTGGGGTTGCCGGAAGTCTTGAAGCAGATCGCCGAGTCGGAGCGCGGCATGGTGCTGGTGAGTGGCGTCAGCGGGAGCGGAAAGAGCTCGACGGTCGCGGCTATGGTGCACCACATCAATAGGACACTGCACAAGCATGTGGTGACGATCGAGAACCCGATCGAGTTCCTGCACCGAGACCTCAGCTGTTCGATCACCCAGCGCGAGGTAGGGGTGGATACCGATGGCCTCGTGGTAGGTCTGCGCGCCGCGCTCCGCCAGGACCCCGACGTCGTGGTGCTGGGAGATATGGGAGACGCCCCCACCATCGATACGGCGCTCAAGGCGGCCGAAACCGGCCGTCTTGTCATCGGGACCATTGCCACTCCGGACGTCGTCGCCACGGTCGAGCGGGTACTTGGAACACTTCCCCCTGCCGAGCGAGACGTGGGCCGGATGCGCTTCGCTGAGGCGGTCGGTTCCATCATCTCCCAGCAGCTGCTGCCCAAGAAGGACGAGCGACGCCAGGGTTGTGGCAGTGGAGATCCTGCTGGGGACCCCCGCGGTCAGGGAGTGCCTCAAAGATCCCGAACGACTGAGCCATCTCAAACGGCACATGGCCGATGGGCGGAAAGATCTCGGCAGCCAAACCTTCGAGCAGCACCTCGAGGAGCTGATCGAGGCCGGTCTGATCACCGCCGACACCCAAAAGGCGGCGTTGGCCACGGCGGGAAATGCGTTCGCCAGCCCGAGGCGGACGAAGCGCGCCGCCTCCTCCTGATAGCACGTTGTCTGCCGGAGAGACACCGCTTGCCGAAACTAACCCGCCGGGTCCTGTCTACTCCTCGGGAAGCAGGCACGGCGGAAGCCGGCGAAGCCCGCGCAATCGTCTCCTCGTACCTCAGTCAGCTCGGCTATACGGTAACCCTTCAAAAATTCAGCTTTACCCCTGCAAGCCTCAGCGCTTTCCCGCTGTTTGGCGCCGGGCTGGGTGGGTTGGGGGTGGTGCTCCTGCCGTTTCTGGCGTCAACCGGGCCCCTGCTGGGTCGCCCTCGCGGTTTGGGCTGCCGGTGCCGTCGGTCTCAGCATCGTTGCCGCGGGAGTAGGCCTGGGCTGGGTGCCGCTCGGAGAAGCCCTCACGCGAAGACGCCAACCTGATTGCAACCCGGGGGGATAGCCAACCGCCGCCGCTGGATCGTCGCCCACCTGGATACCAAGGCCCAGGGGCACTCGATGGCAGGCCGACTGGTGGCCGTGTGGATCACCGCTCTCACCGTGGTTGTCCTCACGCTGCTCACGCTCCTCCGGTTGCGAGCGCCGTTGCCCTGGACCGCCATGCTGCCTAGGGCTCGCTCTGGCGATCGTGGCGGGGGCGCTGGCAGGTCGCGGCAGGCTCCGTGGGCGCTCGCACGGCGCCCGGGACAACGGCAGCGGAATTGCCGCGGCACTGACGGCAGCAGAGTCCACCACCGACCCTCGTATCGGCATCCTCATTACCGGAGCCGAGGAGTTTGGCCTGGTTGGGGCCAGGGTCTTTGCCCGCGCCGGCGGCCGGCTGGAGGGCACCGAGTTCGTGAACCTGGACACCATCGACCAGGAGGGAAGCCTTTTTCTGGTGAGCCACGATGCTCGGGGTACTGCGATTGGCCGCTGCCCTGGAGCCCTGCTTGAGCGAGCTCGGACTCCCTCTCCGCCGGCGCCGTTTACCGCTCGGTATCTTCGTCGACAGC
>CAWJIM010000022.1:0-35564 GCA_963842945.1 uncultured Gemmatimonadales bacterium | reverse complement strand
TTATAGGACACCGTAGGTGGGAAGCCGGCGCGGTGAGCACGACGCTTCACCGCGCCTATTCCCTTCGCTGCAGTCGAACCCAGCCTCCACGCTGGATCCAAGTGTCCACGGGGGTCCTCAAACTCCTTTCCGTCGCGGTAGCTCGGTGGCGGCGGCCCATGCGGTAGTCCACGCAGGAGAGCCGGGCACCAGTCCGCTAGAACTCACAGCTGAGGGGGATGAAATGAACAGGCCTGACCGTATTGCTGCTCTGCGTTACGCCTTGCTCGCAGTCGGCGTGACCTTCATCGTCGGGCTCGAGACGCTATCGATTGTGTGGCCCAGCGGATGGAGCTGGGGGGTGGGACACTCCCATTACTGGCCCATGATTCTGGGGGTCTACGCGACCCTGGGCGTCTTTCTGATCCTGGCGTCACGCGACCCGATGAGGAATCGGAGCCTCATCTGGTTCACCATCTGGTCGAGCGTCGTGCATGCAGTGATCATGGCCGGCATGGCGGTCGAGGACCCGGCCGAGGCGGGTCACCTGGTGGGTGACGTGCCCGTGTTGCTGCTCGTCGCCGTAGCACTCGCCGTCCTGATGCTCCGAGCCGAAAGCACGACAGCGGTCACCGACCTCGGCGCTCGCCACGCGGCCTGATGCGGGTAGGCTTACTGGAGGCCGCCGCCGCACGCGCAAGATCAACCATGAGGTCCGCGGCCTCCCCATTCTCCAGATCCTCCGCCCGCGCAAGCGATCGCCAGGTCTCGAACCGGAGTGAATGCGCGATAGCCGCGGCCAGGCGCGCTTTCGCCGGTCCAGAGCCTCCCACCCCTGCACCAACTCCTGCCGCGTCCTCCGCATGAACGCGTCCCACGGACTCAGCACCGCTGCGAGCACCGGGAGCTGCGGCACGTCCCGGACCGCATGAGTCAGAACGTCCTCCGCCCGGCGGTAGTAATCGTAGAAACCGAGCAGCGCGGCCCGGAGCCGTTCGGCCGGCTCCTCGATACTCTCCCACGCCGAAGGGTCCGGGCCCGGCACCTGGGTCGCGTAGTGCGAGGTGCAGGCCTCGAACATCGACCGCTCGTCGGGAAAGTGGCGGTACACAGTCAGTCGCTCGACTCCCGCCCGCTCGGCAATGGCGCTGATGGTCGTCCGCGCCGGCCCCACCTCGCGGTGCAGCTCGACCATCGCCTCCACGATCCGCTGGCGGGTCTCCGCCTGCTGCTCGGCGCGGCGCTTCTGCTGGTATCTCCGGGTTACCATGTCAGTGAACATATCTGTTTACTGAACTCTTGACAAGCGCACCGGCAATACGTATCGTATCCGCACTTCGGTGAACGTAGATGTTCACTGAATGGGTGACATGACCAATCCCTTGCCTGGATCAGGAGAGCAACTCTATGACTATCACGCAGATCCCCGAACCCAGTCAGACCCGGCCGGCGCAGAGCTTCCAGCTCCCCACCTCCCGCTTCGACGGCTCCGGTGGACCCAGGATCATCGGTCCCCGCGACGGCAAGTTCGTGGACCTGCAGTCAGTCGGCGTTCGGTTCATGATCTGGGGCGCCGAAACCGGCGGGACTTTCTCCCTGGTAGAGCACCCGATTCCGCCGCGCACCCTGGTCGCTCCGCTGCACCTGCACGAGCGGGAGGACGAGTACAGCTACGTGCTCGAGGGGCGGATGGGCGCGCAGCTGGGCGACGACGTGGTGTACGCCGAGCCGGGCGACCTGGTGTTCAAGCCGCGGAACCAGTGGCACACCTTCTGGAATGCCGGAGACACGACCTGCCGTATCCTGGAGATCATCTCGCCGTCCGGGTTCGAGCACTTCTTCAACGAGCTGGGCGAGCGGATGGCGGAGACAAAGGCGGTGAGCGTGGCCGAGGTGCCGAATCTCCCGGAGCTCGGCGCCCGCTACGCGATTCACTTCCAGCCGGAGAGCATCGCGCGGCTGTGCGAGCAGCACGGGTTGGTGTATCCCGGGTGAACGGTGAAAGGTGAACGGGTGGAAGCGGTGAACGGACAGTAAATGTGGCATCCACCTGAGCCAGTCGAGAGGATCGAGAATCCTATGCTTACAGAGACGCGGGTATCGACGGAAACACCGAAGCAGGTGCTGGAGGCTGTAGTCGAGGGGATCAACACCGGGAACCACGAGCTGCTCCTGTCGCTCTACGAGCCCGGCGCCGCTTTTGCGAGCCGGCCCGGCAGCCTCGCGCGCGGATTAGGAGATATCTGCGAAGCGCTGGACGGGTTCATTGCCCTGAACGGGAAGCTCGATCTCGAGGTGAAACGGGTCCTCGAGGTGAGCGATCTGGCCCTCGTCGTCGGGGAGTGGTCCTTTGACGGCACCGGGCCTGACGGTGAGCCGGTGAAGCTCGCGGCCGAGAATGCGGATGTTCTCCGGCGTCAGGCAGATGGGTCCTGGCGCTTCGTGATCGACAACCCCTGGGGAACGGAGTAGAGCTCGCCCTTCACAAGTCTCCGGCCCCTTCGCTCCGCTCAGGGTGACAGGTATTATCCGGAAGAGGTGGCGACATGGCGCAACTCGTCTACAAGGCCGGCCAGCGGAGGCACCTCTTCGTCGTGCGCCGGCTGGTTCCCGATCCCAATGACGATGACTGCTATCTGGCCGGGGACCTGGTGGCGGTCTACAGCTCGACCGATGCCACGGACGTGATTCGCCAGGCGCGCCTCAAAGGCCTGGTGGTCCCGCCGTATGTCGTGGTGCACGTGACCGGCTACATGCTGGCCCTTACTCACCAGGGCCAGGAAGGTTTTCGGGTATGGGTCATAGAGTCTGACGAGGCGACTCACGAGCAGTACATCATATCTCTGGTGGACATGGTGCGAGCAGCCTGGACCGTTCGCAAAACGCGGTAACTCCACTCAAAACCGAAGCAACTCACGAGTCTTGACAGGCATGCTAAATTGTTGGGGCACAATGAGCTTGGCCACTAAACCGGAGCCGATTTGCGCTCCGGTTTACCCGTATCGGGCCCGAAGCCTACGGAGCCCGCAGCGGGACCATTCAAAGGTCGTACAGATGTACCATTGGGGAGAAATTAGCCATCACACAGAACTCAATCCTTCAACGTCATGGTCGGGCGGGATAGGCCCGGTGAGCCGGCTGGCCGAAGATTTGGCGCTGACACTGGGCTGCCCGGTCGAGGTGAGCTACCGGGAGGAGACCCGCGAGGTGATCGCCGTGGCCTGCCCGGAGCCGGGACGCGAGGTCCAGGTGAGTCTGACCGTGTCGCCGATGGGGCTCTGGCTGATGGACAATCCGTTCGTCGCGCTGAAGTATGATCTGCTGAAGCAGCTTCGCCGCCAGCTGGGCCTGCCGCACCACGAGGACCAGATCTAACTAGGGGCGCGTTCGCTGTGAGGCGCGGTGGCTCAGCAGCGCCGCCCTGAGATCGCCACTCCCGGCCCTCTCCTGCTCCGCAACAGACGTCTGGTACACGGCCAGAGATCGCATCTCGGCGGCCTCGGCGCGTTGCTGACGCGCTTGCCGGCGGACCTGCCGCGACCGAAGGACCAGCGGGGCCAGCGTCTCCAGAAGCTGCTCCGGCAAAAAGGGCTTGCTGAGCAGCGGCACGCCGCCGAGCAAAGC
The DNA here is from genome assembly GCA_963842945.1 of uncultured Gemmatimonadales bacterium. Taxonomy (GTDB): domain Bacteria; phylum Gemmatimonadota; class Gemmatimonadetes; order Gemmatimonadales; family GWC2-71-9; genus CAVVWJ01. Next base: position 31,961 of record CAWJIM010000022.1, on the reverse strand, counting down.
CAGAGGGGGATCGGTTGCAGACATCGCGATGACGGGCAGGTGAGGACGGCATTCCCGCAGCACTGCGATCAGCTCCCACCCGGAGACCACCGGCATCTTCAGATCGGTGACCACAGCGTCGATCAGATTCCCTTCGTCTTCCTCGAGAATCCGGATCGCCTGCTCCCCGTCGGCCGCCTCGATCGGCGAAACGCCACAGAGTTTCAGGAACCGCTGTAACAAGCGGCTGAATCGAAGCTCGTCCTCAACCACCAGCAGGGTCGTGCCGTCCGGGCACTGTCCATCTGTGGCCGGGAACTCAACGTCGATCATCGTTATCCCCCAGACGCAGGGTGACGAGAGGACCGCCGGATGGGTACAAGCATCGCCTACCCGCGGCAATCGCGGAGTGACAGGGGTCACGCGGGTCAAACCATCCCAAAGGTCAGCTTGACGCCGGCGGGAATGCCGGTAGGGTCTCCAACAGGATGATCCACCTCTGATGCATCACCCATTCCCGAGACTGGTCTCGGCGACTCTTGTAGCCGGCGCGACGCTGCTGGGACGCGCGGAGCAGGCCTGTGCGCAGGCGCCCGTTTCCTTCGCGCCGGCGGCGGCAATTGTGTCGCCCCTATTCCCGTCCTGGTTTTCGGGGGACGTGACGGGTGAATATCGGGTAGAGCTCCCTCACTCAGGACTCACCCGAGCGAGAGCGCAATCAGGCTCGGTCGCTCTGCCCCAGCTGAACTGGTGGTCCGACGGCATCCTGGGCGCGATCGGTCTGGGGGGAAATGCGATCGGCCTCACCGCGTCGGCCACTTTGCAGACGGTCCCAGCGGAAGGGTTGGATCCGTCGGGCATCAACTGGGGAATCGACCGGGACGCGATCGGGAATCCGAGCACGAGCGCCAAGACGATGAGTGATGTGGCCGCCATGGCGACACTCGCCGGCGTCCCGGTGCTGGCACTGCTGACGCAACCCGGCGTCCACGGCTTCGGCAACGTGGTCCGCCGTCCGTTCGTGCTCTATGGCGAATCGGTGCTCCTGGCGCAGGCGATCACCCAGGTCCTGAAGCCCGCTATCTCCCGGCCGAGGCCGTTCACCTATCTGCCGGCGGCGGAGCGCCCGGCCAGCTCGGGCTATGACGTCACCAGCGAGCACGCCTTTCTCTCGATGCCTTCCGGCCACGCCGCCACCACATTCGCCGCGGCCTCATACGCGGCGACGGATAACCTGGTGTCCCGTCCCGAGGCAGGATCCACGGAGCACGTGGCGGTCGCCGCGGCCGGAGGGCTGTTGGCCGGGCTTCACGGCCGAACTCCGGGTCAAGGCAGACCAGCATTTCCCCTCGGACGTACTGGTAGGCGGCCTCATCGGCACGGCGAGCGGAGTGTCGATCCCTCTGCTGCACAGCTACGTGTTCCCCGGCGGCGGGAAGGCGCCGCACGTTGGAGGCCACGCATGGCTGGTGTCGGCGCTGGGATATGTGCTGGGGACGGGGGCTGGCGTCGGTCTCGCCAGCCTGGCGTATTAGCGGCGACTGGCGAGCGCTGGCATCGGACCACGGGCGAAGAGTTTGTCAGCACTACTCACACTGGCAAAAGCTTTAACACGGAGAGCACGAAGAAAAAAACGAGGCCACGGAGGACGTTGAAGATCGCGCAAGAATTTTTTTGGTCAACGGCACACCAACCAGTTTCGGTTCATTCAAACGAACTCTTCCGGTGTGCAGTTGAACAAAAAATGTTCTGGGAAGATGAAGCTGGTGTGGGCGCGGAATCCTCCGTGCCCTTCGTGTTTTCCTCCGTGCTCTCCGTGTTAAGGCTGTTGCGGAGCGCCGGGCGTTCTCGATGCCCGGCTGCCTAACCGGCTGGCCGGGGCAGCATCCCCGCATTCCATTTCTTGAATGCGTCACGCAGTCCGTTCAGCCTCTCCGGCTCATAGGCGCTGAGATCGGCACTCTCGCCGGGATCGCGCGGAATGTCGAACAGTGAATCCTGCCCCTCGGTCCGCAGGTACTTCCAGCGGCTGGCGCGTGCCGCGTCCTCCCGACTGGTGCGCCAGAAAAGGGTGCGATCGAAGCTCACCGGCCGGCCTCGGCACAGAGGCGACAGATCGAGGCCGTCGAGGGGGTAGGCTGAATCCGGCGTGGCTCCGCCGACGGCGAGCAGAGTGGCCGTCCAGTCCATAGTGATGATGCTCTGGTCGGTTGTACGGCCAGCTGGAACACTTCCGGGCCAGCGGACGATCGCGGGCACCCGGATCCCGCCCTCACGCAGAGTGGTTTTTCCAGCGCTCATGGGCCAGTTGTAGGAGAACCGCTCCCCACCGTTGTCGCTGGTGAACACCACGAAAGTGTCCCGCTCAAGCCCGGCGTCGTGCAGCGCGCCGAGGAGACGTCCGACGCCCTCGTCCAGTCGCTGCATCATGGCGCTGAAGACGCCGAGGGAGCCCAGGTCGGCATATCCCCTGACGAATTTGTGAGCAGCGGTGTCGGCAACCTCCCGGAGCGCGCGGCTGGTCGCCGTGTCCGTGGGACCTTCCCAGGGCCAGTGGGGCGCGGTGTAATGCAGGGCGAGATAGAACGGGGCGGCGTGGCGCCGGCGGATGTACTGCAGGGCGCGTTCGGTCAGCAGGTCGGTCATGTAGCCGGCCTGATCCACGGTGACGTTTCCCTCGTGAAGATCGAGTTTCCCGGAGGGGACGCGGTGACTGAAGTAATCCACTCCACCGCTGAGAATGCCATAAAATTCGTCGAAGCCGTGGCGCAGCGGGCCGTGCTCCGGGAGGTAGCCGAGGTGCCACTTGCCGATCAATGCAGTGTCATACCCAACCTGCTTGAGGCGGGATGCCACCGTGGGATGCTCGGGCGGCAGGCCGACGCTCGTGTCGCCGTAGGCGAGCGGCTCCGCCAGGCCGACGGGGAGGCGCGCGGGGTAGCGCCCGGTCATCAGAGCTACCCGGGTCGGCGTAGCATACCGCGGCGGCGGTGTAGTTGCTGGTGAAGCGAAGTCCGTCCCGGGCCAGGCGGTCGATGGAGGGCGTGCGATAGTCGGGCCGGCCATAGCAGCTGAGGTCGCCATAGCCCAGGTCGTCGGCGAGAATGAAAAGGATGTTGGGAGGTGCCGCCGGCGGCGTCGCCCAGCGGGGCAGCAGGCTGATTGCGGCTGCAGCGAGACTGTCTCCGACAAAGTCGCGCCGCGAAATGGCTCGGGTCGTATCTAGCCCCTATGTCCTACCGGCACCGGGTAATGTTGCTCACCAGTTTTACGCCCCGATCAGGCCGGGGTCAAGTTGTTGCCGGCACCACGAGAGGAGTTACCTCGGGGGTGGGCGGAGAAGAGATTGTCAGCACCTCTAGCTCTGGCAAGAGCTTTAACACGGAGGGCACGGAGGAAAAACACGAAGGGCACGGAGGACGTTGAGGATCGCGCAAGACTCTTATCCTGACGTGCAGCGAAGCATTGTCTGACTCAACTGCACACCAATCACGGAGTTCGCGTCTTTCACGAGGACCTTGGTCGGTGTGCATGTTGAACACAAAGCATCTCTGTGTGCGGATCATTCAATACGAACTCCTCCGTGTGCCTTCGTGCTTCTCTCCGTGTCCTCCGTGTTAAAGCTGTTGCGGAGCCGCCGGGGTCCCGATGCCGGCCGGTCATGGCCTGAACCGCAACTGGCATCCGGCCGCCGCACGAGCGACATTGAACCGTCCCTACCCCTGACTATCGTGACCTCAGTCGATTCATCGTTGACCGAAGCACTGCGTGACCGCTACCTGCTCGAGCGCGAGCTGGGCCGGGGCGGCATGGCAACGGTCTACCTGGCCAAGGATGTGAAGCACCAGCGCCGGGTAGCGCTGAAGGTGCTTCACCCCGAGCTGGCCGCGCTGCTGGGCTCCGAACGCTTCCTTAAAGAAATCGAGCTCACCGCGCACCTGCAGCATCCCCATATCCTGCCGCTCTTCGATTCCGGCCGGGTGGACGGTACGGTCTTCTACGTCATGCCGTTCGTCCAGGGCGAGAGCCTGCGCGACCGGCTCCGGCGGGAGAAGCAGCTACCGGTGGCCGATGCGGTCCGGGCCGCCGCCGAGGTGGCCAGCGCGCTCGACTACGCGCACCGCCACGGAATCATCCACCGGGACATCAAGCCGGAGAACATCCTGCTGCACGACGGCCAGGCGCTCGTCGCCGACTTCGGCATTGCGCTCGCCGCGTCGAACGCCGGCGGGCGGCGCCCGGCTCACCGAGACCGGACTCAGCCTCGGCACGCCGCACTACATGAGCCCGGAGCAGGCGATGGGTGAGCGGGAGCTGACCGCCCGCTCCGACGTGTACGCGCTGGGCGCGGTGGTCTACGAGATGCTCAGCGGCGAGCCGCCGTTCACCGGTCCCACCCCGCAAGCAATCGTGGCCAAGGTGCTCACCGAGGAGCCACGCGGATTGGTGGCGCAACGCCGCAGCGTGCCCGAGCACGTCGAGGCGGCGGTGCTCACCGCGCTGGAAAAGCTGCCGGCGGATCGGTTCGCCACCGCGGCGGAGTTCGCCGCTGCGCTCTCCGGTGGTGCGACGGTCACCCGACGGGTCACCCGACCGAGACAGGCCGGAAGGACCGCTCAGGCGGGAGCGGATCGCTCCCGGTGGCGCCTGGCCGCCCTCGGGTTAGCTGCGCTCTGGCTCATCACCGCGGCGCTCGCCCTCTGGGCGGGGGTACGCCGGGGACCCACATCCGTCCCGCCGACGCGTCGCGCGGTGGTCGCGGCGTCACATGGCGGTGATTTCCGGGACACGGACCTCGGCGTCTCGGCCGATGGGAGCACGATCGTGGCGCTCGATGGCGGGCACATCGTCGTGCGACAGGTGGGTCGAGTGGACGCGATCCAGGTGCCCGGCAGCCAGGGCGCCGACAGTCCCTTCCTCTCGGCCGATGGGAGTCGAGTCGGGTTCCGGCGCGAGCGAGAGCTGACCGTTCAGCGCCTGGATGGGACGGAGCCCGTCACCATTCCGTTCGCGGCCGGGCTGCAGGCAAGCGATGCGGGCAACGGAAAAGTCGTAGCGGTGGACAGCGGCGGACTGGTGTTGCTCGACCTCGCCTCGGCCCGCCGGGAGCCGCTGCTCCGGCCTTCGGCGGGCACCAAACTGCTGAGCCCCTACATCCCGCCGGGCGGCCGGCACGCCCTCGTCGCGGCGGTGAAGAACGGCTCGCTCGCGACCTCCAGCATCCTCTCGGTCGAGCTCCGGTCGAAGGCGGTGGACACGTTGATCAAGGGCGGAGCGCTCCGGCCCCAGATAGCGAATGGGCGGCTCTACTTCGTCCGTCCGGACGGCGCGATCCAGGCGGTCGGCTACGACCTCGAAAGCGGCCACGTCGCTGCTGACATCGTGCCCACTGGCGACGTTGCTGCGATTCAGCGCACTGGGAACGCCGGGTTCGGCGCCGGTAAAGGGATTCTGGTCTATGGCGAGCGGCCGGTGAACCGGGTGGTGACGCTGACCGAAGACGGTCAACGGCAGGTGCTGACGCCGGAGGTCGGGGTGTATCACAATCCCCGGGTGTCTCCCGATGGAGGTCGGGTGCTGGTGGATCGTGAGATCCGGGGGCGAAGCGTGCGCGACATCTGGGTGATCGATCTGGCCGACGGAGCGCTGACCCGGGTGACCTCGACCGGCGACGCGCACGATGCGGTCTGGACCGCCGACGGACGGGGTATCACTTACATCTCGCTGAGCACGCCAGGTGGGCCGCTGTTCACCACGGGGCGGACGGCTCCGGCGCAACGCGCCCGCTGTCGCTCCCTGGGCTCGTCGTCCATCCGGGGCAGTGGCTGGCCAACGGTAGTGGCTATATCGCCGGGATCTCCGCAACAGAGGAGGATCCGAGCGACATCGTTCTGCTGAAGGAGGACGGCAGCGCGCCGGCCAAGCTGGTCGCCACCAGCTACAACGAGAACTCGCCGGCGCTATCGCCCGACCAGCGGTGGCTGGCGTACGTGAGCGACGAGACCGGCCGCCGGCAGGTGTATCTTCGGCCGCTGAGTGGCGGCGGCCGGGTGCTGGTGTCGGAGGGAACCGCTGGCGAGCCGGTCTGGAGCCGCGATGGCCTCCTGTACTATGTGGAGGAGGGGGACGCAGGCTGGCGACTGATGGCGGCGCGCATCGCGCCGGGTCCGGCTCCGCGAGTGCTGTCGCGCGAGAGCGAAGTGGATCCGTTCCGCTACGACCCGATTGCCAACCACGCCAACTGGGACCTGACGCCGGATGGCCGCATGGTCATCGTCGAGCCGCTGGGCGGCGGGCGGCTGCTGATGGTCACCGACTGGTCCCCACCTAATACAGGCCCGCGTTGAGGGTTGACGGCGAAGAAATTGTCAGCGCGGCGTCTTTCCGCCGCCGGGAAACACGTTACTATGCAACAGAGGAATCGACATCCCGAATCCTGATCGTCGTTCCGGGTCGCCACTCAGAACGCCCGTCATGTGTGCCCGTGATCGCATACCCGCAGGTTTTTCGTCTCCCCTCCTCACTCCCTCGACACGTGGCCGGGCCGCCAGTCTATCCGCGGCGGGTATCTGACCATGCCTGAGCTCGGCGTTGGCTCCGAGGTCGCCCTCTCCTTCGTGACGGCTGTCTGCATCGGCATCCTGGTGGCGGTCCGTTGGCGGGATCGGCGCGCTGGGGACGCCAAGTCGAACCGGGGGCACCGAGATTGGGATGCAGGAAAGGATTCGGAAGATGCCGGCCGTTGGAACGAGCCCTACCGCAGCACGCCCGAGGAACTGGCCATCAACTCTGCGACCTTCCGGCTGGACACCGGGGGACGGTGCCGGACCTGGAATGCGGGGGTCGAGCGATTGCTCGGCTACAAGAAGGAGGAGTTCATCGGGCTTCCGGTGGCCGACCTTCACTTGCCCGAGGACCGGGTTGATGGGGTACTGGATCGCGAGCTCAGGGCTGTAGAAGAGCGCGGAAGGTTCAGCGGCGAGCGCTGGATCGTTCGACAGGATGGGTCGCGATTCCCCGCCCTGGTTTCACTGGCCAGCGTGCTCAGCCGCCAGGGCGAACTTCGCGGATTTTCCATGAAAGTGCATGATCTGACCGAAAACAAACAGGTCGAGGAGGAGCTGGGCCGGAGCAGGGAGGCACTCGATCTCACCAACGAGGCTGCCGGCCTCGGCACCTGGGATCACAATCTCCTGACCGGCGAATTGCACCTGGACGCTCGAGCCAAGGCCCTGTTGGGCTTCCCGCCGGAGGCTCCGACCTCATACCATGCCTGGACCGCGGCCATCCACCCGGACGACCAACCGGCTGCAGAAGAGGTACTGGACCGAGCGCTCCGCGAGCATCAGCCCTTCTCGACTGAATACCGGGTCGTGTGGCCGGATGGCAGCGTGCATTGGCTCGCGGTCATCGGCCGGGGCAGCTACAGCCCCACTGCCCGCGGAGCGATGCGGATGAGAGGCATCCTGCTGGACATGACCGAACGAAAGCGCACCGAGGAGCGGCTGCAGGAGTTCATGCGCCTGGAGGCGATCGGCCGGCTGGCAGGCGGTATCGCCCACGACCTGAACAACATGCTGGTGGCAATCCTGGGCTTCAGCGATCTGCTGGCGCAAAGCATGGTGCCCACCGACCCCCGACTGGAGGACGTGCGGCAGATCAACGACGCAGCCGAACGATCCGCCGAGCTCACGCGCCAGCTCCTCGCCTTTGCCCGCCGCGAGCTGATCCAGCCGCGCAAGCTCGACCTCAATGTGATCGTCCGCTATGCGGCAGGAATGCTGCGCCCGGTCCTGGGGGAGAATATCAGCCTGGCCCTGCAACTCTCATCGGAGGTCGGACCGATCCACGCCGATCGCAGCCGGGTCGAGCAGATCCTCATGAACCTGGTGCTCAACTCCCGAGATGCCATGCCGCGCGGCGGCCAGGTCACGGTGGAAACAGCCGGGGTAACCCTGGAGCCGGACGGCTCGCCGTGGCAGCAGCAGTCGGAGGCCCCGCCCTCCGGTCATTACGCCATGCTGGCTGTGACCGACACCGGCCATGGTATGGATCCAGACACTCTGCAGCACATCTGGGAACCCTTCTTTACGACGAAGCCGGCCGGCAAGGGTACCGGTCTCGGTCTCTCGGTGGTGTACGGGTCGGTCAAACAGAGTGGCGGCTTCGTCTGGGTCAACTCCGAGGTGGGCCGGGGGACCGTTGTGCGGGTCTACTGGCCACTGATGGCCCCGGAGAGCGAGCAGCCGGCTCGGGCTCCCACGCCAAAACCGGCCGAGCGGGGCAGCGAGACGCTACTGGTAGTGGAGGACGAGCGGGTGGTGCGAGCGCTGATGGTACGCAGCCTGACCGGCCTCGGCTACCAATGTGTGGAGGCAGGCAATGTGGAGGAGGCGCTGCTGGCACTGCAGCAGCAGAAGCACATCGACCTGGTCATTACCGATGTCGTGATGCCCGGGACCAGCGGCGGTGATCTCGGGTTGCTCCTGTCCGACCGCTACCCTGCCCTGCCGGTGCTCTACACCTCGGGCTTTGCGGACAACGATATGGTCCGCCGGGGCCTGCTCGATGCCGGGCGTCCCTTCCTTCAGAAGCCATTCGCGCCCAGGGAGCTGGCCCGCAAGGTGCGAGAGGTGCTGGATTCATCTGCGGTGCAGGAGTCGCAAGTGCAGAGGGTGTAGGAGTGCCGAGCCTTCCCGATGCCTACGTGACGATTACCCGCCCGGTCATGAAGGGGTGGGGCTGACAGTGGTAGGGGAATTCTCCTGCAGTGGGGAATGTCTGGGTGAAGCGGTCGCCGGGGGCGAGCAGGGGTGACGACCACTCACCGCCATCGGCGGTGCTGGTGTGCGAGTCGGTATCGCAGTTGACCCAGGTGACCCGGCCGCCGGCTTGCACCTGCACGTCGGCCGTTTGGAAGGTGAAATCCTGAATCACCACGATGGTGGAGCCCGGGACGTCCGGCCCCAGCGGGAAGCTGCAGGTGCCCTCAGCCACCGCCGTCGTGGCCGCGTGCTCGGAGAAGCAGCCGGCCAGGGCTGCGCCAGCCAGAACGATGACCAACCCAAGCATCGCCAGGGCCCGCCCGGTCGTGACGAGGGAGCGCGGGCCAGCGGGGAACAGCCTGCAGAAGCGCAGCATGCGAAACTACTTAGCCGGGGACGGCGCAGGGGTCTTGAACATCTGGAGCCGACTTGAAGGTCGTTAGCCGATTCGGGAGCTAGACCGCTTCAAGCAAGCTATCACGGTACAAGACCGGCTGCACCTGGCCGCCTAGCGTGTCAATCGAAGCGCCTTGCGACCAGCCGAAAAGGGAGGCGGTATGAACGGTTTGACGATATCAAGGAGTCGTCCTTGCGGCCCTGTTTCCACTCGTCCTGTCCTGTGGCGACGACAATGGGACCTCGGGTGACGCAACCAGTTTTTCGGCCACCCTGACCGGGGCCAACGAGGTTCCAGCGGTAACCACGCCCGCGACCGGCACCGCCACGTTTACCGTCAGCGGCGGCCAGATCACGTATACCATCAACGCGACCAATCTGCAGAATGCGATCCTGGGTCACATTCACCTTGCGGCAGTCGGCGTAAATGGGCCGGTAAGGTTGAACCTGTGTGGAACGGGTGACCCGCAGCCGGCCTGCACCAGCCAGCCCAGCGGGACGGGTGTGGTGGCCACCGGAACCAATGGCACGACGGTCGGCGATCCGCCGATCACGTTCGATGATGTGCTCGCCGCCATGCGGAGCGGCGGTGCCTACGTGAACGTTCACACCAACATCCCGGCTGCACCCAGGGGCAACCAGGTTGCAACCCCGGTGGTGAGATTCGGGGGCAGATCGTCGCGAACTAGAGCAGAACCCTGATTCCGGTGGTTGAGGGTTTGCGGCGAAGAGCTTGTCGGCCGCTATACTTGCCAATATCCTGAGCAAGGACACCGCTTGTCTTTTCCGTTCCCCCGCCCCGCTACGACTGTTCTGGTGGTCGACGACCAACGGTATGCCCGCCGAGTCGCGTACCGGATCCTTTCCGAGGCGGGCTATCGCGTTCTGGAGGCGGAGGACGGGGACGAGGCCCTGGACGCCCTGCACTCGGCCCGGATGGGCGTGGATCTCGTGATGATCGACGTGGTCTTGCCCGGGATGGACGGGGTCGAGCTGGCCAATCAAATCCGGGAGAGCTGGCCCGACCAGCGTATTCTCTTCACCTCAGGATACGCGGCGCAGATCCTGGCGGAGCACGGACTCGAGACCCTCGACGTCCCCTTCCTGGCCAAGCCCTACACCCGGGACGAGGCGCTGGCGAAGATCAAGGAGGCGCTGGCCGCTCGCGGGTCAGCGGACTCAGTACCGGCCGAACGAAGAAGGAAGCCCCGCCTCAAAGGGAAGTGAGCTTCACGCTGAAACCCCTGCCGGCTGCTGGCCGGGTGCGGGGATAGCACCGAGCTGCTGCAGGAGCCCGAACACATCGTAGTTCCAGTAGATCTCGCTGACCCTGCCCTGCGTGAGGCGGTAGAGAGTGATGCCGCGCATGGTGACCCGCTTACCGGTGGGTGGAATCCCAGCGAACTCGCCCGAATGGGTCCCCTGGAACACCCAACGTTTGACGACCTTATCATCCTCGGCCACGATGTCCTCGACCGTGATATCGAAGTCGGGAAAGCCCTTCCGATTGGCCATCCGTACGTCATTGGCCCACTGCTTACAGGCCTCCTTGCCTCGCAGCTCCGGGCTGACTGTCGTGGTTGATGCAGTCAGAGGCGAGGAGCTCGTCGAGCACCGCTACGTTACCGTTCTGCCAGAACTCACTCAGAATGCGCTGGACGATTGCCTTGTTCTCATCGAGTGACATAGCGGTACCCTCCTACACAGGATGGTGGTACCCGGGGCGCTCGTGGAGCCCTGGGATGGGCCTACGCTAGGGGTAGGTACCACCACTTTCTATTAGACCATAGTACCGGATCCTAGCGGGGGGCGATCACCTGGGCGTGGCGGGCGATCATCCGCCAGGCTCCGTTCTGCAGCTGCCAGATGTTGGTGAAACGGCGGTGGGTGAGGGTGTTGCTGGGCGGACCGTCCACGGTATCGCGGCCCATCACCGCGACGACATCTCCGTAGCGGGCAATGTGCTCGATCTCGACATCGTCCCGGGTGTGGCGGATCAAGCCTTTGCCCAGCAGGTCCAGGACCTTCGCCTTGTCGTTGACGAGGTTGAGGGGTGAGTTGACCAGGAGACGATCGTCCATCAACCGCGTCGAGCGTGGAGATGTCGCCGGCCAGAAAGGCGACTCGGCCCTGCTCCTCCAGGGTGCGGATCTCCTGCTCCCAATCGGTGGCAGGCTCGCGGTGCTGTGTAGCAGTACTCACGGGTCGGAATTCCTTTCATTCATATGGGTCAGGGTGGGATAGCTGCGGGTACGATGCCCGAGTGGGCGCAGTGGTCGCACGCCGGCAGGATCCCCGCAGCGTCAGCTCTCCTCACGGGCGTAGTGCAGTCCGATGACGCCGGTGGGGTATGGCTTGGCGGAGAGCAGGCGGAACTTCCGGTGCGAGTCCCGGGGGCAGAATCCGCTTCCCACCGCCGAGGGTGAGGGGATAGAGCGTCAGGTAGAGCTGGTCGATGAGATCGTGCTCCAGCAGCACCGGCACGAGCTTGGTGCTGCCGTCAATCATGATGTCTTTGCCCGGTTGGGCTTTGAGCGAACGAACCGCGTCGATCGGGTTATCACGAATGATGGTGGTGTCGCGCCAGATCGGCGTCTTCAGCGTGCGGGACACCACGTACTTCTTGGGCGCGTTCATCAGGTCGCCGAAGGGATCGCCCGGCTTCATCGGCTCGAAGGCTTCGGCGTGGGTCACATAGGTGCGCCGGCCGAGGAGGAAGGCATCCACGTTCTGCATCGCCTGGAAGAAGGCGACGCCGATGTCGTCGTGCCAATAGGGGATGGTCCAGCCGCCGTGGGCAAATCCTCCGTCGCGATCCTCATCCTTGCCTCCGGGGGCCTGGACTACGCCATCGAGGCTGATGAACTCGTGAACGATCAGTTGGCGCATACGGACTCCTTGTTGTTAGTCGCCAGTTCCCAGTCTCCAGTCCCCAGTCGCCTATGGATTCGTCGCGAGCCGACGGCCGTTCTTGGGAGTGTCCCATCCCTGGCTTCACTAGAGCGACGAACGGGAAGGCCCCGAATCGACTTGCCCGGTTGAGCAGGTAGTCTAGCGGTAATCGTCGCGAGGCGGATGGAACACGTCGAGGACCACGCAGGCGGTGAGGGCGCGGGCAGAATGGCGCTCGTGGGGCGCGATATACAAAACCTGGCCCGGTTGGAGGACGTGGGCGGTGCCGGAGACGGTGAGCTCGAAGGAGCCGCTCAAGAGCAGGGTCCACTGCTCGTGCGGGTGGGAGTGGTCGGGGATGACGGCGCCGGGAGCGATGTCCACCCGACCCTGGGTGATCTGGTCCGAGTGGAGGTAGCGGCCGAGATAGCCGGGCGCGACCTCACGGGGTTGGACGGTGGCGAAGTCGAGTAGTCTCATGGTGGCTAGTCGGGCTGGGCGCGGACCGTGAAACTGAAAGGGGTGGGTGTCATTCAGGAGTAACGGAGCCGATCGCACGCAGGTTTCAGCCGTTACCTGGTTGCGGCACCGGCGGTACTTTCTGCATTGAACTATTCACAGGAGCGTGCCCGATGACCTCCGCGCAACCAAGTTCCCCGATGCCGGCGACGACCACAGCGACCTTCAGCTTTCACGGGGTGCGATACCTCGTCACCGACGTACAGCGGGCCGTCACCTTCTACACGACGCATTTGGGCTTCACCCTCGAGTATCAACAGCTGCCGGCCTTTGCCACCGTGGCGCTGGGGCCCTTGAAGCTCCACCTCAGTGGTCCCGCCGCATCGGGTTCCCGCCTGGTGAGAGGGCAGCGCCAGGAGCCCGGCGGCTCCAACCGGATCACGCTCAGGGTGCGCGACCTGCCGGCCCTGGTTGCCGTGTTAGGGCGCGCTGGACTCGAGTTTCGCAACGACCTGGAGGTGGGGCCGGGAGGCAAACAGATCCAGGTGCTCGATCCCGATGGGAACCCCATCGAGCTCTTCGAGCCGGCGGGGTGAGAACGCAGGCGCCCTACCAGGCACACGCTACTTGGGCAGAAGTTCCTTGATCTGGGACCGTGTCGCCTTGAACTCAACACCTTCGATCGGCCTGAATAAGGAGGTTGAAGTGGCGCTCTGCACTGCTGGGATCGGCGTCGAATTCGGATTCCAGTTCGATCGGATCCCGCCGAACGAGATGAAGAGCATCCAAGCCGGAGACCACCTACGACAATTTCGCGGGAGACTTCGGGCAGCGTTTCGTGCCGGGGTACCAGCGGCCGTCGACCGTGGATTTCCTGATGAACGCTCCGTTCGAGGAGTAAATCGAAGAGATCTACTACCCCGGCCCGGCGACCGCATGATGGCCGCAGGCTCAACCACTCGCTGAAAGGGACTTACCATGAAGGTCGTGATCATCGGCGGAAGCGGGCTCATCGGATCGAAGCTCGTCGCCCGCCTTCGGCGAGCAGGGCCACGAGGCGGTGCCGGCGTCGCCGGATACCGGCGTCAACACGCTCACGGGCGAGGGACTGGCCGACGTCCTCAGCGGTGCGGCCGTCGTCGTCGACGTGTCGACTCGCCGTCGTTCGAAGACGCGGCGGTGCTCAAGTTCTTCGAGACCTCGACCGGCAATCTCCTTGCCGCCGAAGCCGCGGCGGGTGTGGGACATCACGTCGCGTTGTCGGTGGTGGGCTCGGACCGAGTGCCGGAGAGCGGCTATCTCCGCGCCAAGGTCGCCCAGGAGAAGCTGATCAGAAACTCACCGATCCCGTACTCGATCATCCGGTCGACGCAGTTCTTCGAGTTCGTCAAGCGCATCGCGGACGAGGCGACCGACGGGAACAGGGTGCGCATCCCTCCCGTGCTGTTCCAGCCGATAGCGGCTGAGGATGTCGCGCGTGCGGTATGCAGGGTCGCGGTGGGAGCGCCGCTCAACGGCGTCGTCGAAATCGGGGGGCCGAAGCAGTTTCGCTTCGACGAGTTCATCAGACTGGGACTCAGTGCCCGCCACGACACCCGTGAAGTAGTCGCCGACCCGCACGCCCGCTACTTCGGCGCGGAGCTGTCCGAGCGGATGCTGGTGCCGGACGACGACGCCAGGCTGGGTGAGATCACGTTCGAGAACTGGCTCGCCACTTCGGTGCCCCAAACGGTGCACGCCTGACAACAATCCTCAAAGGAAGGGGCTCGTCCCATGAAGGATGACAGCACGAAGTCGGGCCGGTTCCGCCTGGCAGGGATGGTGGCCGTCCTGCTGTGTGGCCTGGGCGGCCGGCTGATCGCCCAGGAGGCCGTGGTCACGCCGTTGATGACGAAGGAGCTGCCGGACCTGCCGGGGAAGGAGGCTCTGATGCTCAAAGTCGAGTACCCGCCCGGCAGCAAAGATGCCGCCCACAGGCACAATGCGGACGCCTTCGTCTATGTGCTGGAGGGGTCGATCGTGATGCAGCTGAAGGGAGGAAAGCCGGTGACGCTCACAGCGGGGCAGACGTTCTACGAGGGGCCGGACGACATCCACGTCGTCGGCCGGAACGCCAGCACTACCAAGCCGGCGAGCTTTGTGGTCCTGCTGGTGAAGGACAAAGGCGCTCCGGTGCTGGTGCCGGCTCAATGACAACAGTCGCCCGGGTAGCGTGATGAGCAAGGCCCGGATGGAAACATTCAGCGATGCGGTATTCGCGATCATCATGACCATCATGGTGCTGGAGCTGAAGGTTTCCCATGGGGTCGACCTCGCGGCTCTGAGCACCTTGCTTCCGGCCTTCCTGAGCTACGTGCTGAGCTTCGTCTATCTCGGCATCTACTGGAACGGTCACCATCACCTGCTAGTGTCGCCCACGAAGTGAGCGGCGGCATCCTCTGGGCCAACCTGCACCTGCTGTTCTGGCTGTCGTTGATCCCCTTCGCCAGCGGCTGGATGGGCGAAAATCGATTTGCTGCCCTCCCGACGGCATTGTATGGAGTGATTCTGCTGCTCGCCGCCTGCGCGTATTTGCTGCTCCAACGGGCCATCCTCGTTCAAGAGGGGCCGCACTCGATACTGGCGAAGGCGGTGGGCAAGGATCAGAAGGGCAAAGTTTCTCTGCTGCTCTATGCCCTGGGGATTGCGCTCGCCTTTCTGCGTCCGTGGATGGCCGGAGCGGTGTATGGGGCGGGCGCGCTCATGTGGCTGATCCCGGATCGGCGAATCGAGCAGAGAGTCGCGCACGCGCAGAAATGAGAACATTCGGACGAGGCCGGAGGAACCCACGCTACTTCGGCAGAAGTTCCTCCCGAGAGTATAGGACGCCGTTGCGGACCACGAACCGGACCCGGCGAGCGTTCGTGATATCTCGAGTCGGATCAGCATCGAAGACAGCGAGATCGGCCCGCTTGCCTCTCTCGACCGAACCCGCCTCGCCCTCCAGTCCCATCGCCCTGGCCGCAACGATGGTGGCCGACGCGAACACGGCAGCCGCGGGCATGCCGGCCCGCTGCATCAGCTCCATCTCACGATACACGCTGGGACCGTGTGCGGTACCGGGATTGCCGGCGTCGGTTCCCATGGCGATGGGGACGCCGGCCCGATACATGCGCCCGAGGTTATCCATGGAGGTAGTCATGAGACTCCGCGCGACGGGTCCGTTCCAGAACTCTCGTCCAGGCCGGGTGAGACTGTCGGGCAGCACGGTCTCCAGCTTGCGGCGCGTTGCCGGGTCCACACAGTCGAGTGGATAGCGGAGCCCGGGCGATCGTCCCATCGCCACGTCCGCGTAGCCCTCGAGCACGGTGAGGGTGGGAATGACGATGGTCCCGGTTCGCTTGACCGCCTGCAGGAACTCGGCGTCTACCGTGCCCGTCTCCACGTCGTGCACCAGCACCTTCGCTCCGGCCAGGACCGCCTCCTTGGCATTGGGGAGCTCGGTGGCGTGGACGATGAGCGGCAGGCCTGCCTTGCGGGCCTCATCCGCCGTCGCGAACAGCATCGCCTTTGCCCATGCATGCAGGCTGTCGGGCACGTCGATATACCACACTTTGATCGCTTCCGCGCCGGCTGCATGGTGAGCACGCACCGCCGCTCGCACGGTCGGCTCATCTTGCATGAAGTCGAATTGTCCCATCATCTGGGAATCGACTTTGATCGTGGCGAGCAACGGGCCGGCCGCAACCACCCGGGGAGCGTCGCCCGCGTTATGGGTGCTTCGGGCGAGGTGATAGGTCCAGGGGTATCCGCCAACATCGAAGACAGAGGTGACTCCGCTGCAGAGGTCGGCGCGGTGGAACAGCTCGGGGTGTGCCTCGAGCGCCCGGCTGACGGAGTCATAGGGGTACTCCGCCCCGACATCGAAGCCATCAGGTCGGCCATCCACCCAGCCGGTCTGAGAGTAGTGCACATGGGCATCGATCAGCCCGGGGCCGAGATAGGTGCCGGTGAGGTCGACGATTCTGGAGCCGCTTGGACGAGGACAGGAAGTAGCAGTGCCGGCGCAGACGATGCGCCCCTGCTCCACCGTGACATTGGCATTCGGAATCGGTGTCGCACCGGGACTTATGAGAGTGGCGTGCTGAAGCGAGAGGGGAGTTGAGCCCGGCGAGGGGGGTTCTGGGGCTGTACCCGAGTGGCACGCCAGGATGAGCGTGACGAGCAATCCCGATATCGACATGCTCATCTCGATCCTCATCGTCGTCTCCTTTAAAGGATGTACCGCCTGCTCGATCAGGTTGATCGCGCGCCGAGGGGGACGGTTGGAGCAGGGACGCCTTCGTCGGTGAACCGGGCGTACCGCTGCTGGGCCGAGGCCATCAGCTCCTGGAAGCGCCGGGTCGGCCGCAGACTCTCGAGAAAACGATGCTTCTCTCGCCATCGGCCGATGACTCGGTTCGAGTCATCAAGACTGCACGGTACTAGAGTCTAACCGCTATTGTGGAGCTGGGGCGCGCGGTTCACCGCGTCGTCTCTGGCTCCTTATTGGGCTATTCTTGCGGAACACTGGCCTCGGTGGATCGGGCCGCTTCCTCCTTTCAACCCGTTTTGACATTCTGGTTCAGCCGAAAGAAATTCGTCGGATCGTACTTGCTCTTGATCGCTCTGAGTCGCTCGTAATTGACGCCATAGGCGGCCCTGACCCTGGCCTCGCCCTCGTCGCCTAGATAGTTGACGTACACACCAGGTTTGAGGAAAGGCTCCGCAGTTCTGTAACATCGGCGAGCCCAATCGATGTTCTTTTCCGACTCCGCAGGATCCTGCCACATCCGCAGCACCAGAAGGCTATGCTGCGCGTCCCTATGCCCGAAGGCGGTGTCTTGGGGACCGACGCGGCTAACGGCCCCGCCCAAATGCTCGATCGCGACCGCAGCGAAGAATCCGGGCGTATCGGCCGCAAAGAAGTCCACGAGCGCCTCGATCGCTTCATCGCTCAATGCTTGGACGAAGCCGGCTTTCCAATAGTGTAGCCGGCCCGGCTGGAATATCTCCGTGAGCAGGTTCTGGACTCTCGCGTACGGGCGGGCGCAACGGAATCCGCGAGTGGGGAGCCGCACGACCGCATGGGCCGCAGCACCTTCTCGCCCTCTTCTATCGCCCCGCAATAGCAGAGAATGACGTCCAGCGCCGGGCCCTCCGGTCCCGAGAGCAGCGTCGCATCCGCCCTGACCTCGTCCGGGGCTGCGGCAGACCAATCTCGGTAGAAGCGCAGCACCTCCTTTGCCTGGTCCAGTGGATAGATCACTTCACCCGCGAGCACCGGCCCCACAGGGTGAGTCTGATACTCCAAAGACGTTACCACCCGAAGTTTCCGCCCCCGCCTCGGAGAGCCCAGAACAGGTCCGCGTTTTCCTCGGTGCTCGCCCTCAGCAATCGTCCGTCTGCGGTCACTACCTCGGCAGCTCAGCAGGTTGTCGCAGGCGAGGCCATGTTTTCGATTGAGGTAACCGATGCCGCCGCCCAGGGTAAGGCCCGCGATTCCGGTGGATGGGACGATCCCCCCGGTGGTGGCGAGGCCAAACGCTTGAGTTTCGTGATCGAAGTCGCCCCATGTGGTTCCGCCTTCGGCACGGGCTGTCCGATTGCCCGGATCGACGCGAACGCGCTTCATCGCAGATAGATCGATCACAAGGCCGTCATCGCATAGGGCGTTGCCCGCAACGCCGTGGCCGCCGCCGCGAACGGCCACCACTGTTGGTCTCACGAGCAAGTCTCGACGGCCGCGATCACGTCCGCAACGGCCGCACACCGCACGATTAGGCAGGTCGCTTGTCGATCATTCCGTTGAAGACCTTGCGGGCCTCCTCGTAGCGGGGGTCACTTGGTTGAATGAGTTCTCCCTGCAGATTTGCCTGGAATCTTGCGATGGCTGCGTCGTTTAGCATCGTACTCTCCTCCGCGCACGAGATCAGCCCCGTCAAGCAGCCCGCCCGCCGCGCAGGACCGCCTCCACGAACCGCTCAGGTTGCTCGAACGCCGGATCATCCCCCGCCTCCTCGATCACCTGCAGCGGCCACCCGTACCGCGCGCTCGCCGCCTCGGCCACCGCCACGCTGGTCGCGAGATCGTGCCGGCCCCAGATGAGCGACGTCGGCACCGCGATGCGGGCCAGCTCGTCCGGCGGAATCGGCGCGAACCCGAACTGCTCCAGCAACGCCTGCTGAGCGGCCTGCACCGCGGGCGGGCGAGACCGCTCGAGCGTGTAGCTCGCGAACGCCGCCCACAGCCCACCCATTCGCTCACGCAAGGCATCGAGATCGAACGCGCACCGGCGCCAGAGGGCAGTGAAGGTCCGGTCGTTCTGATCGGCGAGGAACGCGTGCAGCGCGCTGGCAAACTCCGGCGCCGGCTGGAAGCCGCGCAAGCCGAGCGTATCCGGCGCCGAGCCGGCTCACGGACTGGCCACGGCGAATGACGTGCCGCAGGGCGATGGCGCCGCTCACAACTTGGCCCACCAGCACGGGCGGGGACGAGCAGGTCCGATCGATCAGCTCCTCGAGCCACTGGAGCACGCGCTCGGACGTAGACAGCGGTCCTCCGGTCACCACCGATGCGCCGTGCCCGGGAAGGTCCGGCGCGATCACGCGGTGATTCTCCACGAGCCTCGGAATCACCTCTATCCACTTCGTGGCGTGCTCGCCAGGGCCATGCAGCAGCACGATAGGGGCTCCCGGTCCCGCCGTCGAGCACAGGAGTCGCAATGCCGGCCAGCTCCAGTCTCCGCTCCCTCGCGGGAATCCCCGCGAGAAGCTGTCGCATGTGCCGGCCGTCGCAGTCGTCATGGCTGTCTCCGGTGAATTGTGGATTCAACCTGACGAGGCAGAGGGTTTCCCGCTTCGGGAGAAATGCGCAGCCGCCGGCCGTCTGCGCGATGGGTATTTCTACTGTAGGCGGGTGGACCAGGGCGTGCTGGTAGGCGTAAGCTGTGGCCGCCGAGCGGCTCGAGAGGCCCAGCTTTACGAAGATGTTGCTCACGTGACGCGCCACGGTCTTCTCGCTGATCCGAAGCTGCTCGGCGATCATGCGATTGGTCTTGCCTGCCGCGATCAGGCGAAGGATCTGGATCTCGCGTGCGCTGAGCCCTCGCCCCGGCGCCTGTGTCGCTGGCGGGCGCGGAGCCGTCCACGCCCGGGCGAGATCCGGCGCGGCACCGAGTCGGCGGAACGTTTAGGCCGCAGCTTCCAGCTCCAGCTCTGCCCCGCGCTCGTCGCCCAGCGCCCACGAGGCTTGCGCGATTAAGGTTCGGGTGTGAGCGGTATCGTACGGCGCGCCCATGCTCTCCCAGATCGTCTCAGCCTGCCTGAGGGCGGTCAACGCCTCTCGGGCGTCGCCCACGGCCAGCCGTAGCGCTCCGTTCGCCTGCTCCGCCACGGCGCTGAGATAGTGCGCACCGAGATCTCCGGCGATCCCGCTTAGCTCCTCCACCGCGGCCCGCGCCACGTCGAGATCGCCCGCGGCGAGCGCGATCTCGACCTGCGCTGCGAGCAGTCGCGGTCGGTTCCGCCGCTCCTTGGCCGCGTCCAGAGCTAGTCGGATCGAGGCGAGAGCGGTCCCCGCCTCGCCCCGCGCCAACTGCAATAACGCGAGACCGGGCTGCGGCTTTTTCCCCTGCAGGCTGGCCTGGCGAAATCCTTCCTCGGCCTCCGCCAGCTCGCCCCGCACGCGGTGCAGCTCGGCTAGCCGATAGTACGCGGCGCCAAGCCCGGGCTGGTGCACGGGGTCGGACAACCGCTCGCAGGCACGCTGGGCTTCACCCAACGCGTCCACCCAATCGCCCCGAAGCTGCAGGATCTCCGAGTGGTGCAAGAGACACTGACCGCGGTAGAGCACCAGCTCGGGCTGCGCGGCGCACCACCGGGTCAAGGCCGCGGTCCACTCCTGGGCCCGCCGCCAGTCGAAGATCTCCTGGCAGCCCGACAGCACGCTGCAGTAGACATCGCCGGCCACGATCGGGGACACCTCGCCCATCGTCACCGCGACCATGGCTTCATCCAGCAGCGCTACGCCTTCGACCGATCGGCCCAAGCGGATCAGCGCGCGACCCTGCCCATGAGTGCCGAGCGCCACCAGGTCCCGGTCGGCGAATCGTCGTCCGATCGCGACGGCCCGGGCGAAGGCGACGGCCGCGGCGTCGCAGTCGCCCTCCATGATGCACCGCAGTCCGTCCGGCAACAGTAGATACCCGTGCTCCAGGCACTCGCCCTCCTGCTCGTCAAGAATCCGCCGGGCGCGCGCGAGCCACCCACAGGCCTGGGCCATCTCGCCCTTGTCCAGCAACCCAAAGCCCAGCCAAAACGCGCAGCGCACGGCCCGTTCCAGCTCCTGGTGCTCGAGAAACTCGCGGTGCGCACGGGCCAGGAGGTCCGCGGCCTGCGCCTCTTTGCCGATCAGGTGGGCGGCCGTCGCGAGCCGCTCGAGGTCGTCGCGTGAGAGCGGCGTCTCTCTATCCGCGGCCGCAAGCGCGGTGTACGCCTCGGCCCACGCCCGGTGCTGGTATGCATGGCGGCCACGGCCAAGATTGGCTCCGCGCCGGTCTGCGAGACGGGATGGTGGAAGGGCATGCTCATACGATATGGGCCTGCCTGCGGCAGTCGCAAGCCGGATATTCCGGGCGCGACGAGCTCTGGAAAAGGATGAGCCCACATCGAGGACTGCGGGGTGGAGCTGATCCGTCTCGCCGCATCCCCCGAGTCGCGGGGCGATACCTAGGCCCACTCGAGAACCGGGGCAGCAACATGAGCAAGGTGAGCATCACCTGAACAGGATCCGGTTGCGCGTCCGGAGGCGCGACATCAACTTCGTCGGCCAGTGCACTGCGGAGCAGCGGGCGGCGGAGCGGGTGTTCAGTCGGTCGCTCAGCCAGGAGCGGAAGGCGGATCCGTCGTGGGATGAGGAGGACTGCTGATGCGGGTGGGAGCGCCGTCGTCGGTGAACCGGGCGTACCGCTGCTGGGCCGAGGCCATCAGCTCCTGGAAGCGCCGGGTCGGCCGCAGGCTCTCCAGAAAACGATCGTGCCGGGTGAAGTACACGTAGTCCACCCAGCCGCGGACCCTGACCGCATGCTCCAGCCAGCTCAGCGCCTCGTCCGCCTCGCCGACCAGTGCGTAGGCCGCTGCCATCAGGTACGACCAGTACTCGTCCGATTCCGCCATCGCGCGCTCCGCCGCACTCGGAGGCGACAGCACCGCCTCCCGGTCGCCGGTTAGACCGCGCCGGAAGCGCACCGCGACCGCCGCCAGGTGATCGTCCGACGGCCGGCCCTCCAGCCACTCGAACTGGCTCGCCGCCTGGTCGTCGCGCTCCGCGGCCACCAGGGCCACCGCGTCGCACACTCGGCAGATGGTGCTCTTCGGATCCAGCTCGACCGCCCGCTGGTGCGAGGGCAGCGCCCCAGTCGCATCGCCACCCAGCATGTAACTCATCCCCAGCAGGCAGAGATTACTGGCCGTCAGCGGATCGAGCTCGGCCAAGCGGGTCAGCACCTGCCGCATCGGGCCGGTCCGCCCACCCAGCAGATACGCTCCGGCCAACTGATGCATCGCATCGGGATTGTTGGGGTCGGCGGCGCAGGCCTGCGTCAGCAGCCGAACGGCTTCTCCCGCCTGGCCTCGACGGTAAGCCACCTGGCCCATGATCGAGAGGCCCTGGGCCGAGTTGGGGTTCAGCTCGAACGCCTTGCGGGCACAGCCCTCCGCCTCCCGGAGTGTGGTCTCCTCGTCGCCGCCGAGCAGAACGACGGGCGACCAGGCGTACACCGTCCCCAGCATCCCGTAGAGCGCCTCATGTGGACCTACTACGGCGAGCCCGTGCTCCGCCAGCGCTCGGGCCGCCGCCATCCCTTCCGCGGTGTACCGGTAGTACTCCTGCCGGGCGCGCTGGTAGTACTCGAACGCGCGGAGATCCGCGATCGGGCGCGCTGCGATCTCGCGATCTTCCGGCGGAGACAGCGTGATCTCCAGCGCCTCGACGATCTGGCGAGAGAGCCGCTCCTGCAGGTCGAACACGTCGTCCACCGTGCCGGAATACTTCTCGCCCCAGAGGTGGGCATCGGTCTCGACGTCGATCAGCTGGGCCGTGATCCGGAGCGTCGAGCCGGCTCGGCGCACGCTGCCCTCGAGTACGTAGCGGACGTTGAGCTCGCGTCCGATTCGCCGGAGGTCCCACTCGGTGTTCTTGAGTTTGACCGAAGAGGTCCGCGAAATCACGGTGAGCGCCTGGACCCGGGAGAGGTCCGCGATCACTTCTTCCATCAGGCCGTCGCCGAAGTACGCGTTGTCGGGATCGGGACTCAGGTTGGCGAACGGCAGTACGACGATGGCCTTCTTGGGCGCAGCCGTGGGAGCGTCCGGAGCTTCCAGCGCTGCGAGGAATTCCAGCACCGTCCCAAACCGGTCGGCTGGGAGCTTCGATAGTGCCCGCTCGATGGCTCGGCGCACCGACCCAGGAATACCGGGGCGGAGCGTGGTGAGTGGCGGCACCGGGTCGAGGACCTGGCGCGACAACACCGCGGCCACGCTAGGTCCGGTGAAGGGCGGCTGACCGGCCAGCAGCTCATAGAGGACACAGGCGAGGCTGTACTGATCGGCCCGTGCGTCAACGTTGCGTTCGCCTTCGGCCTGCTCGGGACTCATGTAGGCCGGGGTCCCCATGCTAAGCCCCGGCCGAGTCAGCCGGTCGGCGGCCGCGACACCCGCGGCCCGGGCGATGCCGAAGTCCGCCACCAGGGCGTGGTCTTGCGAGAGCAGGATGTTCTCGGGCTTCACGTCGCGATGAATCAGCCCTTCCCTGTGGGCGTAGTCGAGCGCTTCGCCGGTCTCCCGCACCAGACGGATCGCTTCCGCCTGGGGGAGCGGCCCCTCGCGGGTGAGGCGCTGGCGGAGGGTCTCGCCCTCCACGTAGGGCATGACGTAGAACGGGCGGGGCGACGCCTCGTCGGTGGTGCCGGAATCGAGCAGGGGGAGGATGTGCGGATGCTGGAGCCGCGCCTGGATCCCGATCTCCCGGAGGAAGCGCTGGGCGGCTTCGCCGGTGACGATTTCCGGGCGCAGGATCTTGATCGCGACGGGGCGATCGTGCTTCCGGTCGCGGGCCAGATATACCACGGCCATCCCGCCCCGACCCAGCTCGCGGTCGAGGGTGTACCGATCGCCTGCGGCGATCGACTCGAGGACGGCTCCCTTGTTTCGACGGAGCATACTGGAAAGTAGGATAAAAAGGCCCCTCCTGCCCGGTGATGGTGTCTATCAACTAGACGCACGAGGAGGGCCCAGATCGACATCAGCGGTGACCCCCGTCATGGCTAGGACGTAACTTCACCATGCACAATGCGTGAGTCCCCTCTCCGATGCGGAGTGCATGGCTTACCGTCGCTGGACCCGTCTGCTTGCCATAATCGGCACCAGCGTCCTCACTCTGGTGGTCACTCTCCTCGCCCTGTTACAACTCCCGCCGGTCGCGACCTGGGCGGTGCGCCGGCTCATCACCGTCCTTCCATTCAACCCCGGCTACCAGCTCAAAGTCGGACGGGTGAGCGGCGACTGGCTCCATCGTCTCGCGCTCGAGGACGTGCGGCTGATCTGGAAGAGCCGCGAGCTGGCGCGGCTGAACCGGCTCGAGCTGGGCTACGACCTGCGAGAGCTGCGGGGCTCGGTGACCCGGCTGCGGGAACTCACAGTGAACGGCGCCCGAGCGGAGGCCCATCGGGAGGGAAAAACCTGGGACCTGACCTCCGCCCTCAAGAGCTCGGCGGACACGACCAAGCACGGCGGTGGAATCCGAATCGAGAACTTGAAGCTGCGCGATGTGCAGCTGATGGCCGAGCTGAGCCCCGACTCCGTCGTGCGGGTGCGAGGACTCAACCTGGCCGGGCGCGATCTCGTGGTGGGCGACACGGTGCTCCTGGCGCTCGACCAGCTCAACTTCGGCCTCTCGCCGCCGGGGAGTAGCCGCTGGTTCGCGCTGGCGACTCGAGGCGCGATCACCGCCGCCGAATTCCGCTTCGATCCGCTCCGGATCCAGACCGAGGAGACCCGGATCGCCGGCCGGGTGGTGCTGCCGAGAAATCTCGAGGATCCACGCCTGGCGGAGCTGCTCGATGTCCGGCTCCAGGCAACGCCGCTCGCCCTGGCCGATCTGGCCGCCGTGGTCCCCTCGGTGGCATCAGAGGGAGATCTTCATCTGGACGCGAGCGCGAGGGGCGCGGCCGACGGGCTGGTCACTGCCCACCTCGGCGCGCGTCTCGACGAGGCGACTTTCACCCTCGACGGCGTCGCACCTCTGACCAAAGGCAAAGCCGACTACCGGCTGCGCGGCAGCATGCGCCGGCTCGACCCCGCTCGCCTCTACAAGACCGCGCCCTCGGGGAGCCTCAATGGCACCGTCGCAGCCGACCTCAGAGGAGCCACGCTCAAACGGAGCGGCGGACGGGTCGAGCTCCGGCTCGCGCCTTCCCGACTGGCGGGAAACTCGGTTCACCGGCTCGGGCTTCGGGCCGATATCCGGAACGGCAGCGCCGCGGTCAGCTGGCGCGGCACCGATCGAGCAAGGGACGCTCGCCGGAACCGGGCGGATCCGTCCCTTCGATTCGGTTCCTGAGTATCGGCTGCGCGGAACTGCGACGGATCTCCCCGGTAGTGTCGCCGCTGCTCGCCGCCTGACCGGCGACTCCCTGGCGTCAGGACTCGACGTTGGTTTCCAGCTAGCTGGTGCCGGAGTCTCTCCCACCACGGCCAGGGTCACCGGCAAGGTGACCATCACGGCGACTCAGGAAGACGACCCGATTCCCCTGGGCCAAGCGACGCTCTCGCTCGCACGGGGACGGCTCCAGCTGAACCCCGAGCTCCTCGTCGGCGGCGGCACCATCACGGCGCACGCGGTCGCGCAGCTGGGCGACACTCTGACCTATGAAGTGCGGGATGGCAAGATCGACCGGGTGGATCTCGCCCGGCTCGGCGCGGACACGGCCATGGGCCCGCTCTCGGGCCGGTTCTCCCTCAGGGGACGCGGCACGGCACCGGATCACGCCGTCGCCTCTCTCCGTCTCGATCTCGATGAGCTGCGTTACGGCTCCCACCGGATCGAGAAACTTTCGGGACAAGCTCGGCTGGTTCGCGGTGCGGCGCGCCTTGCTTTCGGTGGGCCGCTCGAGGGCGGACGCATCAGGCTGGAGGCCGATGCCCGTCCCTTCGCTCAGACCAAGACCTTTCTTCTTCGCACCGCCTCGCTCGAGGGAGTAGACCTCGGGAGCTTCCTCGGTCGCTCAGATCTCGCGGGACCGGTCACCCTGCGTGCCACCGGGAGTGGCCGAGTGCGGGGCAACCGCCGTTCGGTGGAGGGCAGGGTCACGGTTGAACCGTCGCGGCTGGGAAGGCTCGAGGTCACCTCCGGTTCGGTCGACCTGACGCTGAACGGCAGACCGGCTTACCTATGACGGCTTCGTTCGCACCAACGGCGGAAGGGTGGCCCTGGCCGGAGATGGTCAGCAGCTCGCGGGCGGGCGCTCGCTCGCGATCCGGCGGGGCCAGGCCGACTCGATCGATCTCGGCACCTTGATGGGTCGTGCCGATCTGCACACCAGCATCAACGCCAGCTTCACCGCTCAGCTCTCGGGAGACTCCGCCGCAACCAGGCAAGCCGACCTGTCGCTGGAGCTGCTCTCATCCCGAATCAACCAGGCCCAGCTGCAGGGAGGCCGTGTCAGGCTGAACCTGAATGGCGACGCGGTTCAGGGTGAGCTGCGGCTGACGGGCCGAGACGGTGAGCTCGAGGCCGAGCTGAATGGACAGACCGGCAAGGCGACGCAGGTGCACACCACCGGCACGCTCCGGCTCGAGCGTCTCGCGCGCTGGACCGGGCGGGCGGATGCGGACGGACGTCTCGAGTCCAGCTTTACTCTGAACGCCGCCGGAGACAGCGCGGGTCTCCTCTCCCTCGACGGCAAGGTGAACGCGATCGGAGGGATCGGAGACATACGCATCAACTCGGCGCACCTGGCGCTGGGACCCGATTCCGGAGCCATCCGGGTAGACACCCTCCTCGTCCGATCGAACGTGCTGGCGCTGGGCGGCCACGGGCGGATCGCGCTCCGGAGAGAGGCCGGGCCGGGCACGCTACGGATCACCGGGACCACCTACAACCTGGCACCGCTTGCCCCATTCATCGGCGACTCGATCTCGCTCGATTCGGCGAGCATGGCGCTCACCCTGGCGGGGCCGGCCTGGCGCTGGCGGCTCGATGGAGCGGGCCAGATCAATCGCATCCTGGCAGGCGGAAACCTCGCCGATCGGGTGACGCTCCGTGCTACCGCAGCCATCGACAGCACCCATCTCTCCGGAATGCGGGGAGAGCTCCGGGTGAAGGACGCGGCCTCCGGTAAGATGAGAATTCCAGAGGCGCGATTGGCCGCGCGCTACGATTCGCTGGTCACCCTGGATGGGGACGTGGCTCTGGGAGACAGCGCCCGAATCGTCACTGCATTGCGAGGAACGGTGCAGTCCGACACCATGCGCGCCACGCTCCAGCGGCTCGACCTGACGCAGGGCGACAGCTCCTGGACCCTGGAACAGCCCGCCCAGCTCGAGCTCCGGCCTCGCGTAGCGGTAGATGGATTCGCCCTCCGGTCCGGCAGGCACCGAATCATCGTCGACGGCGTCTACGACCCGCAGCACTCGAGCGACATCGGCGTCCATATCACCGATCTGAATCTCGAGGCACTCCGCTCTCTCGGGCTCGCGCCCATCGGCGGCCGACTCGATGGATGGCTTCGCCTGCAGGGGACCGCGGCGGAGCCGACGCTGCAGGGAAAGCTGGGGCTCGGGATCCGTCAGAGCGACGGCCGAGAGACCGGCCGGGTGCAGACCGAGATCAACTGGACTCGAGAGGGGCTTGCGATCAACGCCGCGACGGTGCCGGTGAGAGGCGGGCGGCTGACGGTGAACGGCACCTTGCCCTGGCGCCTCACACTCACTCCCACCGACAGTGGAAACAACGTAGGGGTGACGCCAGCAGCCGACACGCTCGCCCTCGCGGTGCAGGCCGACAGCTTCGATCTCGCCGTATTCAACCCACTCCTGCCGGCGGATGCGGCCCGAGACCTTCGCGGAAGGTTGATCGCTAAAGCGCGAGTGAGCGGACCGGTCAAGGCACCGCGCGCCGATGGCACCCTGGAGGTGACTGGTGTCGCCGTGGCACTGCCGCCACTGGGGCTGAGCTATCGGGACGGCGGCATGGTCGGACGGCTCTCGGGCGATGAGCTTCGGATCGAGCAGTTCCAGCTCCTCACCGACAAGAAGCAGTCGCTCACCGCGCAGGGCGTCGTCCGGCTCCGGCCGTTCAACGATCCGGCACTCGATCTCACCGCCAAGCTGAGCAACTTCCGGATCTCCAATTCCTCTTCTCTGCAGGCGGTGGCCTCGGGCGATCTCCGGCTCCAGGGCACCGCCGCGAAGCCGTCGCTCACCGGCAACCTCACCATGGGCCGGACGGACATCATCATGGGCGGCGCGCAAACGGCGGTGACGGTGGAGAAGGTCGAGCTCACGCCGGAGGATCTGCGGCAGCTGGCACGGGAGTTTGGGCCGGCGGTGTTGGCCCAGGTCCACGAGAGCCCGGGATTGGTGGACCGCTTCCATCTCGATCTCAATCTGCGGCTCCCCAACCGGGTGTGGTTCCGCCGAACCACCAGTCCCAAGGCGGAGATCGAGCTGAGCGGCCGGATCCGGCTGCGGCAGGACCCCGGGCAGCCAATGCAGTTCTTCGGAAAGGTCGAGCCGGTACCGGGCCGGGGAACCCTGGACGTGTACGGACGCGAGTTCCGGCTCACCGGCGGTGACATCCGGCTCAATGGACCAGTCGATTCCACCACGCTGGACGTCACCGCCGAATATCAGGTGCCGACTCAGGGTGGACCGGATGACGAGGGAGTCGTCGTCGACGTTGCGGCCAAAGGTCACCTGGACAGTCTGGCGCTCGAGTTTACCAGCCAGCCCGATATGAGCCAGGACGACATCCTCTCCTACCTCGTGACCGGCCGCCCCTCGTCGGATAATCCGCTGGCCCAGGGCTCGGGCGGACAGAGCACGGGAGAGATGGGGGCCGCCGTAGCGTTGGGCACTCTCACCGGGAGCCTGTCCACTTCGGCGGAGAAGCGACTGGGACTCGACGTCTTCCAGATCAAGCCCGAGGGAGTCCGCGGGCTGACGCTGACCGCCGGGCGATACGTGGGCTCCAGCCTGTTTCTCAGCATGAATCTCCCGATCCAGCTGGATACGCGGGCGCAACAGGACGGGATACAACCTCGGCCCGAGCTTCGAGGTGGAGTACGCGCTGCAGCGCTGGCTCCGGGCCAAGGTCGAGGCCGGCAACGTGCCGCCCAGTTTCAGTCTGCGGAGCCGCTATGCGTATTGACCGGTGGGCAATCGCGCTGAGCCTGCTGGCCACGGCGGCGAGCCCGCTTCGGGCCCAGGACCCGCTCAGCCGGGTCGGTCCGAAAACTCAGGTGAAGTCGGTCGAGTTCCGGTTCAAGGGGATGCACACTCTTCCTGAGGAGGAGCTCCGCAAGAAAGTCGCGCTCAGTGGCCAGGGCGGCATGGTGGGACTTCGGCGGACCCTCGGATTTCTGCCGTTCGTGCCACCGGTCGGTTCTCATCTCTTCGATCCCCTCGAAATGCAGCGCGACCAGGTGCGGCTTCGCAACCACTACAAGCAGTCCGGGTTCCCCAAGGCCGAGGTCGGTCACGAGGCACGCTACGACGCCAAATCGGATCTGATTCGGGTGACGTACGTGATCACCGAGGGGCCGCCCCTGCTGCTGCACTCGGTCCGATTCGTGGGGGACAGCGGCACTCTCAAATTTCCGCCGGACCTCGCCCCCCATTGGGACCAGTTCGTGAAACGGGCACAGCGGACGGCCGGCCGCTTCGGCCAGGATGAACAGCGGGGCCTGGCCGACAGCACCACGCGCTGGTTTCGCGATCGGGGCTACCCCTTCGCGGTGGCCGCCGCTCGGGCCGTGACCGACAGTGCAGCCAACCGAGCGGAAGTCACCGTGCTGGTGCGCCCCGGGATCCGCGCCCGCATCCGGGAGATCGTCGTAAGCGGCAACGGGAATATTCCGGCGCACCAGATCACCCGGCAACTCACGGTGAAGCCGGGCGACTGGTACAACCTGGACGAATTGGAGAAGGGCCGGCAGCAGCTGGTGCAGCTCGACCTGGTCCGGCTGGCCCTCTTCGACGTGCCGCGGGACAGCGCCGACGATTCCACCGTGGTGGTGCACCTCGACGTCACCATGAGCCAGCCGCATCTGGTTCGCGGGGAGGCTGGTCTCGTCTCGGCCGGAGGGATCACCGGCGAGGTCGACTGGACTCACCGAAGCTTCCTGCGGGGAGTTCGCACGTTCACCGTGACCGGTACCGCACAGACCGGCGCGCTCTCATTCGAGGATCCGGCCCAGCAGCTCTACCGCGCCTCGGCCACGCTGTTCCTGCCCTACATCGGCCACCGCCGGCTCTCGCTCGCGCTGGGACCGTACGTCGAGTACCGGAACGATCTGCGCGACCGCTCTCGGGCCGGCGGACTCGAGGCCTCGCTGGCATACGCGGTGGGACCACTCCGCTCGATCGCACTGGGTTACACCATCTCACATCGGGAGATCCTGGCGTACGGGTACGGTGAGAACCTGGATCCGGTGCAGTACCTCCCTCTACTGGGCCTGGCCGACTCGAATGTCGCGGGCCAGCTCGGGGCGGTGCGAAACCGAAGCACGGTCAGCCTGCAGGGGACCTATGGCGGGCTGGACAAGCTGGCCAATCCGCGCAAGGGCTACGTCCTCCGCCCGCGGATCGAGGTGACCACGCCGGGATTCAATACCGCGGAGTATCTGCTGCTCGAGGCCGGCGGCACTGCGTTCCTGCCAGTCTCATCGAGGGTGGGATTTACCGTCCGGCTCAGTGCCGGACGGATCTTCGCCTTCGGCAAGAGCCTCAGCGGGGTCGGGGAGGAGTCTCCCTTCGTTTCGCTCCTTCGGCTGGACGACGTGGACTTCACGGCCGGCGGTACTCGGGATGTGCGAGGCTGGGGGAGCGAGCTGGTGGGACCGAAACTGCCGCAGGTGAGCATACAGACCCAGAACGAAGTGACCGACACCATCGCCGACCGGTACGCCCCGGTCGGCGGACTGGCCCGGTTCATCGGCAGCGCCGAGCTCCAGCTTCCGGTTCCTGGGATGGGGAAGGCATGGCAGAGCTTCGCCTTTTTCGATAGCGGCCGGATCTGGACTCCGGACACCCGGTTCCAGCTCCAGGCCGGCGAGCTGGATCAGGACAAGCTCTACACCTCGGTGGGAGCCGGCATCGGCTACGAAACCGTTGTGGGCGCGGTCGCGGTCGCCGTGGGCTACAAGCTCAACCCTTCCCCGTTGGACCTTCGTTCTCCGGCGGGCGTGTTCGCCGCGCTGGAGGAGGGCCGCCCCCTCAGCACGGTGCCGACCGAGAATGGGCGGCGGTGGCACCTGCATTTCTCGATCGGGTCAAGCTTCTGAACCAAAAGCGTGAGCGGTGAGCGGTGAGCGGTGAGCGGTGAGCGGTAAGCGGTGAGCGGTGAGCGGTAAGCGGTGAGCGGGAGATGATGATTGCATGAAATGGGTTAGCCGAGACCAGTATCCACTCCCTTATCATGAGTCATGCGAGACCATCGTTCCCTCGAGGCCTGGCAGGAGGCTCGGGCGGTCGTCCTGGGAACCATTCACCTGGCCAGGGATAGCTGGAAGCCCTATGCGGCGGCGCTGTTCTCACAGCTCCAGAGAGCATCCTTATCGGTTCAACTCAACATTGCAGAAGGATACGCCTACGCAGACTCGCCTTCGTTCACTCGTCACTTGGCGATTGCATATGGATCGGCCGTGGAAACCGGAGAACTGCTGGAGATCGCCCTGGATGCAGAGGTCGTGGCGGCGAAGGTCGTGACGCAACTGCTTGCAAGCAATCAGCGGAGCCAGCGTCTCCTCCTTGGCCTCCTCAAATCGCGACGCAGGTTGTAAACCCCGCTTACCGCTTACCGCTTACCGCTTACCGTGTTTCACCGTTTTCTAGCCCGTCCTTGCCCCTTTCTTCGCCGCCGCGCTACTCGCGCGTACGAACCGTCCTCGGCGGTGATGTGCCCGCGAAACCCCGAATAAGACTCTCAATCAGGTAGCTCCAAACATCCGCCTTCTCGGCCACCGCACTGGCTTCGTGGATGCGGGGAAAGTGCTCGGGCGGCAGCAGACTCAGGTCGGATTCCAGATCGGGAGTCCGCAGGCCGGCAAGATCATCGAGTATCAGGCCGAGCACCGCGAGGGTGGTCGACTTGAATGCGCTGTACGCTTGGGCCGGGCCGAAGCCTCCCGCGTGGAACGCTGCCAGTCCGGCTTCGGCCCACAGAGCCGCTTGC